>JBELML010000166.1:0-5539 GCA_042095835.1 Saprospiraceae bacterium | reverse complement strand
ACATCAACACATCAACACACACAAACATGCCATTCCTAAAAATAGAACAACTACTACACAAAGAATTGCTTCCAGGCTTTAATGCCCATTTGCTACATACTGATCGGATGACGATTGGTCATATTAAAATTGAAGAAGGAGCAGTTTTACCGGAGCATCATCACGAGCACGAGCAGGTGACTACCATTATAAGGGGAGAATTAGAAATGACCGTAGCTGGCGAAACCCAGTCCTGTAAACCCGGAGATATGATCCTGATTCCAAGTAATACGCCTCACTCCGCAAGGGCCATTACGGCTTGTGTAGTGATGGACGTTTTTCAGCCGGCACGAGATGATTATAGATAAAGTTTAGATTGATATTGTGTAACCAAATGGTTTGGGCGATTTAATTTTAGGATTAATCAATGGAACAACTCAAGTATTATTTAGGCGCCACTTTGCTTTCTCCACTTTTTCCAATGATGTATTGGCAGGGCGTACAGATTCAAAAGAATATTCCTGACCTTCCTAATGCTAGTAAACCGCAGGGTAAGGCTTCCCATGTAGAAGCAAAAATCACCAAAAAGATCATCATTATTGGTGAAAGCACTATGGCTGGCGTAGGTGTGCAGCAGCATATTCAAGGCTTTGCTGGCCATTTCGCAGCTAGGATGGCTACCAAATACTTTGCTGCTATTGAGTGGAAAGTTTTTGCCATCAGTGGAATGACCGCCCGAGAATTACGCCAAGATATTCTACCGAAAATTGCCCAGCAAAAGGCGGATTTAATTGTGGTAGGTACTGGAGCTAATGATGCTTTTAAATTGCGGGCACCTCAGCAATTCATCCGAGAAATTAAAAAGCTAGTTGAAGATATAGAAGGGCGTTTTCCAAATACGCCTATGGCTTTTCTAAATATGCCACCCATCCGATCCTTTCCGGCGTTTACACCACTAATCCAATTTACCTTGGGGAATTTAGTAGAAATGTATGGCGATGCTTTAGTACCTTTATTTGAACCTAAAGCAAATATTTATTACTCAAACCGTAAATTGAGTTTAGTAGATTGGGCAGAACGGCATCAAGTACCTATGGACGTAGAACTATTTTTTAGCGACGGCGTACATCCCTCTGGCTTAACCTATCAATTATGGGCAGAAGATTTTGTCCAATTCTTACTAACGACTGATTTGTGGAAATCTTAAAAAATGAAGAGAGTACAACTTTTCGAATTTGAAGACTTTTCCTGGTTTCCGAGTATATGGCGCTCTACCATGACCAAGATTATAGTGGTCTTACATCGATTACTAGGTACCAAGGAAGTACTAAGCAACCTGCTTTTGCAAATGCACATCGCTTATCCATTCGATCAGGTTGTTGATTTAGGTTCTGGATCGGGTGGTGCGATGCCTATGACCATGAACCACCTGAATACGCAGCTCCCTGATCTAGACTTAAAGTTACTGCTTACGGACTTGCATCCTAATATGGCATTCGTTGAGGACTTTAACCAGAGTGCCAATGATCGTCTGCAATATCATCCAAAACCCGTAGACGCTACTGATCTACATAAGACACCAGCAGGCCTAAAAACGATGGTGAATAGCTTTCATCATATGCCTCCGCAAATCGCCAAACAAATCTTGGCAAGCGCACAGGAAAATCGCCAGGCTATACTCATCTACGAAATGGCGGAGAATAAAATTCCTACAGTGGTATGGGCTTTATTGCTACCCATTTCCCTGCCAATCGTAGCTATAATGGCTATTTTCTTTGTTCCCTTTGTCAAGCCGCTCAGCTGGAAAGACCTGCTCTTTACTTGGTTGATTCCTGTGATTCCCATCTTTTATGCTTGGGATGGGCAAGCCTCTTTACCTAGAATGTACACCTTCAAGGATATACAAAACCATTTGCTGCCTGAGCAGATCGAAGGCTATACTTGGGAGATGGCTCCTGCTAAGAAACAGAATGATAAAACCCTGGGTTATTATATCAAAGGACTACCTACCTAATCCAGCAGATCACTAGAGTTTATGTAAGTTAGTTTTGTATAGAGAATCAATTAAGATTTTTGAACAGATCAAGAAACAGGCGGAGCCTAATAGCCATAGCTATTATGGCGAGCATGTGCCGCAGAGCTGTGCAAAAAGATTTTTTAGGCTCATACGAAATTGATTTACATAAACTCTACTGTAAAGGTTTTTTTATAATGATCATTTTCACTACTAAGCAAAGCCATCAATAACATCATCAACAGGCACCCCAAAACCCCTGTTATTGGTATTCAATTTCTCGCTATACTAGCAATATGTTAGGGCAAACGCACCAAAAAAATTACACTGTAATTTTTTATAAATTCAACTAAAACTTCAATTCAAAACCGCTCTAGCATCTTCATTTTTGTCATTCGATACAAAAACGAAGCAAAAAAATCTTGCCTAGCCAAACTCGCTCAACTCAGACAATGCCTAGGCGGCCTCCCGCACTTCACCTATGACCTTTTTCGCACTTAATTTCGAGTAATAAGCATTTCTTTTTCAGTTTTTATTTTAATGCGTTTGCCCTAGCAATATGTCGATGGGTGGATAAGTTGTATTCTTATTTCATATCTAAACCACACCACCTATGGAATTCCGTAAGCGATTAAAAAAGACCTTTTTATTATTATGCTCCCTGTTTTTTGTCATGTTTTTTGGGAGATTAGGCTATTCCTATTTGACCAAAAGTGGACAAGGGGAAACCTTTCTAGAACATACGCTAAATACTTTTTCGGATGTATCTTCTAGCAGGACAAATATTGCTTCCTATCGATATCTGAAAAAAGGGCAAAAACCTCAAGCAAATCCCGATGCCAACCTAGATCAGAAATATGAAAAAACAGCCAATGTCAGCTGTAAAACTAGCCATTTTGAGGAGGAGGAAAAATCGATCAATGTTTTTATCAATCAAAGTGATGCCATTATTCAATTGCAAAGAAAATCAGGGGTTGATCTAGACCGTAGACTGTTCCTTCAAATAGGTGTGCCGCCTGAAAAATTCAACGCCTTTGTCCAATACATTCAAGACAATTATCAAGTAACCAGCCTAAATGTTTCGGTTAAGGATAAAACCAATGAGTACAGGGAACTCAATTCACGTTTGGCGACCTTAAGAAATACCAGAGCCTCTTTATCGTCGCTTAAAAATAGAAGCGGTAAGATTGAGGAATATATTGAATTAGAAAATCGTATTCTTGAGATCGATCAACAACTACAATGCTTAGGGGTGCAATTAGGCGTTTATGATTCAGAAAATGAATTCTGTACGGTCAACCTCACCCTAACCGAAGGGAAAGATGTTGTCAAAGCTAGCTTTATGGATCATGTGACCCAAACTTTGGAGTGGACCATTCAATATTACTTGATGCTGGTTGTTGCCTTATTTTTTACCTTGGGAGCTGCTTTTGTGTTATTGGTTTTATTAGATCGACTTAAAATTATTGCAGGGATTAAAAAGCATTTTGAATAGACATGACTGTAGAAGAGTTAAAGGCGAAAGGATGGATTATTTACGAATGTATTTCAGGGAGCAAAGCCTATGGTACGGATGTGGAGGGCTCTGATACCGATATTCGAGGTGTATTCCTTTTGCCCCAGGCGACCTTATACAGTATGGACTATCTGCCACAGGTATCAGATGATCGCAATGATACGGTCTATTATGAATTGGGTAGGTATTTTGAGCTCTTGTATAAGAATAATCCCAATATGCTAGAGTTGCTAGCCACGCCTGAGGATAAAATTTTGTACCAGCATCCATTGATAAAGACCATTGACCCAGAGTTGTTTCTTTCTAAGAAATGCAAAAATACCTTTGGCGGATATGCTTTTACCCAAATTCGGAAAGCTAGAGGACTGAATAAAAAGATCGTCAATCCGCTTGAAAAAGAGCGAAAGACTATCCTTGCCTTCTGCTACGTACTCCAAGGCCATGGCTCGGTTCCTCTTGAAAAATGGTTGTCCAAAAAGCAATTTGATCAGAAGCAAATTGGCTTAGCTAGTGTGCCGCATTTTAAAGATGTCTACGCCATGTTCTATGATAAAGAGGCCAAGCTGGGGTTCAAAGGGATCATGAAAAAGCCAGCAGCCAATATGGTGGCCTTGACTAGTATTCCAAAAGGTATGGAGGCCGTAGGTTACCTACATTTTAATAAAGATGGCTACCAGTCTTATTGTAAAGATTATAGAGAATATTGGGATTGGGTGGCTAAACGAAATGAATCTAGGTACCAAAATAATCTAGAGCATGGCAAAAACTATGACTCAAAAAACATGATGCATACCTTTCGTTTATTGGATATGGCCTATGAAATTTTGAGCGAGGGAAAGATCGAAGTGGCGCGCTCCAATCGGTCAGAGCTATTAAGTATCAGAAGGGGAGAATGGGCCTATGATGATCTCATCACTAAAGCTGAGAAGATGATGAAAAGGGTAGAGGAGGCTTACGAGAATAGCAGTTTACCGAAGGCGCCGGACAAACTAAAGATTAATGCCTTATTAGCTGACTTGAGAACAAAATTTTATGGGCATTAAGCTTAAAAAATGTCTTATTTTGGAGATCAGTTTTAATTAATTCGGATACCATGCAAAAAATGATCCTTTCCGGCCTCTTATTGTGCCTCTTTCAAGTCCAAACTTTAAAAGCTCAAGTCGATGAAGACGAACTAGGGGCGTGGTATATGTATTTTTGGACCACCTCTTTTAATGATGGACAAGGTCCTTGGGGCTTGCAAGGCGATGTACAGTTTAGAAATTGGGATGTAATCGGTGATTTAGAGCAGCTACTTTTACGTGGCGGACTGACGTATACTCCGGAAGGTACGAATGCCAAGCTTACCTTTGGCTATGCCAACATCACCACGGGCGCCTATGGCGATAGTGATGCTACGGTCAATGAAAGCCGTATTTATCAAGAAGCCTTGCTTCCTCATCGAATTAGTAATAAAATACACCTGACGCATCGCTTTCGTTTTGAACAACGCTTTGTCGAGGACCAGGATTTTCGAACACGTTTCCGCTACAATCTATTCTTAAATATCCCGCTTAACCAAGCCGACTTCAGCAAAGGTGCTTGGTACCTTGCCTTTTATAATGAGCTATTTATCAATGGCCAAAGAGAAATTGGCGAACGAGAAGTTGAACTCTTTGACCGCAACCGTTTTTATGCTGCAATCGGGCATAGCTTGAAAGATAATCTTCGTACCCAACTAGGCTACATGATTCAAACAACCGATAACTGGACAAAAGGGCAGTTGCAGTTTAGCCTGCACCACTCCTTTTAGGTAGTCAAATAAATACAGCAAACGCATTAAAATAAAAGCTTAAAAAGAAATGGTTATTACTAAAAATCAAGTGTGAAAAAGTCATAAGCGAAGTGCGGGATGCCGCCTAGGCACTGTTCGAGTGGAACGAGTTTGGCTAGGCAAGATTTTTTTGCTTCGTTTTTGTATCGAATGACAAAAATGAAGATGCTAGAGCGGTTTTGAATTGGAGTTTCAGTTGAATTTATAAAAAATTGCA
>JBELML010000165.1:0-12408 GCA_042095835.1 Saprospiraceae bacterium | reverse complement strand
GCCTTTTGAGTATCTTCGCGGAGTAAACACACTTCACGAACAACTCAAAAGGCCTATGTTTTTGTAAGATATACAATCTAAGGGCTATCTACTCAGCTGATTCAATACTGTGTAATAAATTACTTAACTGTAATAGTCGAGACTTGATCTGACAGTCAATGGTTAGAAAAGCTAAATTATTGTCTGTTAGATTGAGCTTGAATTTGCTCTCCCTGAGCATCTCGTTCCCTAGCCAAACCCTCGCTTTGGTTGCTTAAGAGGGTCTTGTCTAGCGAACGAGCTTCTGCCACCCGCCAAGGTAACTCATCTACTTGTTTTTCCAAAGCTAGATGTTTGATTGCATAAAAGTGTTCCATGGGGTTTCTCCATAGCAATACTTTCCAGAATGTGTCCTTTCGGTGTTATACCAATTGATCCAAGTATCCAGTTCTTTTTGCAATTGTTCGATAGAACTAAAGAGCTTTTTACGAAAAACGATGGAATAAAACTCATCTTGAATGGTACGATGAAATCACCCCCGTTCGGCGTAGGCTGAAGCCTGCGTCGGTGTGATTGCAAAACTCCTTTTGCGAATCGTCACTTATCTCAATTTAAACATCGCATCTAATAACTTTACTTCGATCAATATCGTTTGATGTAGTCTGTACCTGTTTCATCCGACATGGCGGGCGACCTGGTGTTTGCAATACCGAAGTAAATTCGGGATGTGAACAACTAACTCATTTGACTTTTCTTTCATTTAGCAGTCTTTCGATCTATCTCTTTTATTTTGTTCGCAAGACAGATTCTTGCGTGCAACTCCAACGCAGGCGAAGCCTGCGCTGAACTGGGGATATTAAGTCCCCGATAAAATCATGTTAGTTGGTACTCCCTCAATAACAAAAATGAGATTCCATCTTTTCCAGTCTGAAATATACCTCATAATTTATTCCTCGATAAACATCCAAACTAAAAGAGTTAGGAGCTTTGTAAATGGAGTCATTTACTCTTAATTTATTGAGTTGATCCCATATAAAATAAGGAGAAATGTACATTCCATCATCTAATGTTATCCTATTTGGAGTTTTGTCGATTTCTCTACTCTTGTGTAGTTCACTTACAATCCCGGTATAAGTATTTTGGAAGTATTCATTGCAGCTAACTTTAGTTATAATTTCCATAAGTTTTACCCTTTCCTCAAGAATACTACCCCCCGAGGGGAATTTTGAATAGAATCTGTAATATGGCAACATAATTACTACTAAAAGTATAAAGAATATCCAGAATAACAGCTTCTTTGATTTATCCCTTTTCTTTCCTTCAGACAAGTCAAGTTTACGCCTACTTCTTCGATAGTTCATAAAGTATTTTTTTACTTTCTTCTATTTTATCAAGATCAGATGAAGCAATTAGCCAATCCATTAAATACCAAATCCATATACCAGAATATATAGGCTTTTCTTTGTGACATATCAAAATCTAATTTTGAAAAATTATTCTTCTAATATTTTAGGAAGAAAGACTTTTCTTATTTCAAGTTGATTCTTAGAATTCAGTTCTTCGTATCGTTTTCCAAATTCTTTTTGAGCATGCTGATCCCAAATAATGCGATAGTTCTCCAAAAGTAATTTGTAAAGAGATCTATATAATCCAGGATCTACATGACTATCTTGTTTTATAACAAAGAATCCCTTCTTTTGATACTGTGGACCTAGACCAGGAAGGTATATAACTAGTGAATCGCATTGGTTTAATAGAAAAGACCGAGAGATTTTTTTTTAACTCTCTCAAACTGGATAATTTGCCTTCAATAAATATTTTTCCCTCATTATTCAGGTAAATATTTAATGCATTTTGTCCTCTTTCGCCCTCATCTAAATTTTCTATATGGAATGGGTCTAATTTCCAAAAATTTAGCCAATAGATGAAATGTATTCTATAAACTGTTGTTAATCTTATATAAGGCTGATTAAAATCATCAATCGTGAAGTTATTGGTAATATTAGATATAATGGCTATTGGATTCCAAACGCTATTCTCTGTATAAAAGGTTTTCTTTTGAAGCTCCTTCCATCTACTATCACTCTTCATAAAGTTATTTGACTCCTCACCCCCAAATCCATAATTAAAAGGAACGCACCAAATTTTTTTTCCGCCTATCGTATCTGTTAAATTCATTACTTTTTTTAAACCAAGCATCTTTTCATTATACTTAGTACTGCTAGTATCTGACAAAGTCTTAAACATGGATAAATAAGCTTCTCCAGATCTGTCTCTAAGTAATCCTTCATTTATCAACTTTTCCTCAAGTTTATTCCACCATACAATGACATTGTTGGAATCTATAGTTGCTTTAGATTCTAGACAATTCATCATTACTTCTTCAAACAAGTAATTTTCTGAATCTTTACCACAAGAAAAGATAAAACAGAGAATTAAGTAAAAATATAAGACCTTGAAATTCATAAATACAAATATTCTAAATACAACAATATCACCCTCTTTTAGCTCTTTCCCTTTGTAGGCGCTCATAGTTTTTGATATAGTTGCATTGATCAATTGTTCTGGTTCAACCAAAACTAGGAATGTGTACCTATCAATGACCTCTATTATTTTTCCTTTTGTGCTTATCAACAACTCTTCTCATCACTCATCCACCAAAAAACGATCCTCCTTATCCAACTTTTTATTCCACTTGGGGATGGCCGTTTCTAATAGTGCCTTTCTACGGGAGCTGACCTGCGCTAGCATCTCTTGATAATAGTGCATTTGGGAAGCCTGATCTTGAGTCATAGGTCCCATCCAGCCACTGACTTGGCGACCTAAAGATCGAGTTCTACTCAAAAGCTCATCAGCCATGCGGTTGAGTTCTTTGACCTCGGTGGCTGCATCTTTATTGATCTTCTTCTTTTCTTCTTCAAATTGATCAATCTTCCATAACATCGGGCGTAGTTGGTTGGCCTCGGTTTTGATCTCCTTATAAAGCTCCGTAATCTGGTCCAATTGCTGGCTCCAAGATTTGCGTACAGCAATGTCGATATCCAGGCGCGGATCATCTTCGATTAAAAAGGTCTGCTGATATACCTGACCATTCACCTCCAACTCTGCTAGGTAGCGCCCCGGATCGGCCATTCTACCACTCAGTCCTCCACTCCAACGGCGGCGGCTATTATCCTCACTTGCTTGCTGCACCGCACCACTTACACTCGGATAGCTGAAGTTCCAGTAGACTCGATGGATGCCAGCCGAGGTATCAGCACGAAGCTTTCGGACCAAGGTGCCGTCTAGCGTTTTAATCTTCAAGGTGATTGCTTTCTTGGCTACGGGCGTTTTTAAATAATAGTCAATCATGGCACCAGATTTCGGGTTCTCCCCTCTGAACATCATGTCTCCTACGTGGCTACCTTTACGGGTATAGCGAATCATTTGTGCCGTTGGTACACTAAACAACTGTACCGACTGGTCTACTTTAAATTCTTGTAGTGCATTGAGGTTGTCCAAAATCCATACCCCCCGACCATGGGAGGCTAAGACAAGATCATTGTCTCTAGGATGTACCACCAGATCATTATAGGGCAAGGTAGGCATGTTATTTTTCATCTCTACCCAATTGGTCCCACCATTGAAGGAGACAAAAAAGCCCAACTCCGTACCTAAATAAAGCAAGTTGGGATTCTTAGGGTCCTCGCGCATGGTGCGTACTACTCGATTGGCTGGTAGGTCTCCAGTAATCGATTGCCATGTCTGCCCTGCATCGCTTGTCTTGTAGAGATAATTTCTAAAATCGTCATTCCTATAGTTATTGATAGCGACGTATGCGGTACCTGCATCGTGGGTGGAGACTTCAATCGTATTAATCCAGGTAGATGGTGGCAAGTCTTTCATTCGCGATCTGAGGTTGATCCAATTTTGACCTCCATCTCGCGACACTTTTACCTGACCATCATCGGTACCTAGATAAATCAGGCCTAGCTGAAGCGGAGATTCGGCAATAGCCGTAAGGGTTGGATAATAAGGGATACCATCATCTAGAGAAGCTGTACTGGTGTCGGCTATTCGGCCCATAATCTTCAAGTCTCTACGATTGACTTGGGTCGTATGGTCGCCCATGGCTGTCCAGGAATTGCCATTATCGGTACTTTTCCAGAGTTGATTGGTACCAGCATAGATGGTATTCGGATCGTGTGGGGAGATGCAAAAAGGGCCATCCCAGTTGGCTGGGGCCATCGCATTGCCTAAGGCCGGTTCGGGTACGCCTGGGCCCCAAGCATCCCAATTCCTGCGGGGTCCAATTCTACCTTGGGGATCACCAGGTCTGATCGATTGCCGTTGGCCCGTCTTAAGGTTGAGTTTTGACAAGCCTAGGTATTGAGATTCGGTGTAAAGGATATCCGGATCTTCTGGATGGATGAGATTGAGAAAGCCATCTCCCCCGCCAGTTCTTCGCCAATCTTCGTTGAGGATACCATCGCTGAAGTAGGTTTCGCTCGGCCCAATCCAGCTACCATTGTCTTGTAGCCCGCCCATGATATGATAGGGCTGCTGCATATCTACACTTACCCGATAAAATTGGGAAAGCGGCAAGGATTTGACAAACAACCAGGTAATCCCTCTATCGTAGGAAATCCCCACTCCACCGTCATCTCCTTTGATCACATGTCTAGAGTCTTTGGGATTCACCCAAAGTATACGATCATCGCCATGTAAGGATTGCCTCGGAACGGTAAAGTTTTTTCCTCCATCATCGGAGTAGGAGTAGGCATTCATCATATAAATGCGCTGATCATCGCTAGGATCTACCAAAATCTGACTGGCATACATGGGGCGAGGGTTCCAATCGCTCATAAAAGTCCAGGTTTCGCCTTTATCTTCTGATCGGTAGATTCCTGCTTTACGTTTATTATAAGCCGTAGAAGCATTGTATTGAAAACCTTGCTCCACACAGGCATAAACGATATTGGGGTCATTCCGATAAATGGAAATACCGATCCGTCCCTTTTCTCCTTCTGGCAAACCTTCGGTCAGCTCTTTCCAGGAATCTCCAGCATTTACAGATTTAAACAACTTACTACCAGGGCCTCCTCCATCAAAGCCATAAGGTCTACGCCTTCTTTGGTAACTGGAGGCATAGAGGATATTAGGGTCTGAGGGATCCATAGCAATATCTACTACACCGGTGTTCTTATCGATTTTTAGAAACAACTCCCAGGATTCTCCACCATTTTTCGATCGGTAAAGTCCTCTTTCTAAATTTGGTCCCCAAAGGTGGCCCATCGCTGCTACATAAATGATATTGGTATCGGTAGGATGTAATACTACACGACCAATATGATGCGACTCGGGTAAACCCATATTCTTCCAGGTTTTTCCACCATCCTTTGATTTATAAATACCATCGCCCCAAGAGGAACTTTGTCGATTGGCACGCTCGCCAGTGCCTACCCAAAGATGCTGCGGGTATTTCTGATGTACTGCAATAGCTCCTACAGAATGGGCAGTTTCTTTTTCGAATACGGGCTTGAAGGTCACCCCATTATTGGTGGTTTTCCAGACGCCACCAGTAGCAGACGCCACATAAAAAGTATAAGGGTTCGACTCTACCACAGCCAAATCTACGATCCGACCACTCATATTGGCCGGGCCGATATTGCGAAAACGCAAACCTTCCAAGGTACTAGCGTCTTGGGCCTGTGTGAAAAAAGAAATAAAAAGTAGCGCAAGCGTGAAAAAATATTGGCGATTCATTGTATAAATTTTGGATCCTTAACGGAAAACGTACTTATTCAGCGGAATTCGTAAAGTCGTCAAGCCCTCCCAATTCCCAAGAAGTCAAGCAAAATATAAATAAATCATCAATATATGATCTCGACTAAAGACCACTAGCAGAGTTGCAAGGACAAACAACCACTATTTTAGTGGGGACTGGGGGCCGGGGAGACGGGGAGACTCTGCGACTTGGGGACCGGGGGACTTTGGGACAGGGAGACCGGGGGACTGGGAGACAGGGAGACCGGGAGACGGATAGACTGGGGGACCGAGAGACCGGAAGACGGGGAGACTGGGAGACCTAGGGACTGGAAGACTTGCGACTTGGGGACCGGGAGACAGGGGACCGCGAGACTCTGCGACTTGGAGACCGCGAGACCAAGGGACGGACTCTGGACAGGGAGACCTGACACATGAGATATAATACATGACACTTGGCACCTGACACATGAGACATAATACATGAGACATAGGACTTGACACTTGGACCCTTACACATGAGACATGAGACATAGGACTTGACACTTGGCACCTGACACATGGCACCTGACACATAGGACATAACACATGAGACATAATATATAGGACCTGGCACCTGGCACTTGACACCTGACACTTGACACCCGGCACCTGACACTTGACACATGGGAAAAAGCAACATTAAATTACAAATAAAATTTTAACTGAGTAAAATAATTCTTCATATTAGAGATAGGAATACCATTCAAGAAAGCCTCCTGTCTGGTCGGTATTTAGGAAGAGCAATGAGCCAATAGGATGTCGGCATGCCTGAGGTACGCTATGTGTGTTTGACGTATGACAGGCCTTCCGGCGCGCTATTCTTTTGTTTTATAAACATCTGCACAAAAGATGTCCCTAGCAGCACAAATCTTGATCACATTACATGAAAGAGGAGAAAATGAAGGAGTCCTCCCGAAAAATTTGGGAGGACTCCTATTTAGAAATGATTATATCTTATGCTGTCGATTTCTACTACCAGAAAAAAGCATACAAGGCCGCTAAGATCACACAAACCACAACCGCACTAATATTAAACACCGGATCAGTGGCGAAAGTGCTTCTGGTGATCGGTATTCCTTTTTCGTCTTCTGCACCTTTGTTTTCTAGATAAGAGAGCAAGATGATGATACCTATACTTGCCAAACAGGTAATGAACATCTGATGCATGAAAGGTATATCCACAAATAAAGGAGAATTCAGCCAACCATTCGGTCCGATCTTGAAGTACATCGCAATCGGAATAGAGGCAACCACACCCCAGATGGCAGCATTATTGGTCGCTTTCTTATAGAATAAACCCATTAGGAAGACCGCCAAAATACCTGGACTCACAATACCTGTATACTCTTGGATGTACTGAAAGACCTGCCCTAAATTCCCTAGAGATGGTGCAATAATCACCGCGATAACCAACGCAACTGCAGCCGTTATACGACCTACATTTACCGTTTGAGTTTCAGATGCCTTTGGATTGATGAATGGTCTGTAAATATCCATAGTGAAGATCGTAGAGGTAGAATTCAGCATCGAAGCCAAGGAGGACACAATCGCCGCGGCTAGAGCAGCTACCACTAATCCTTTCAAACCTACAGGTACGAATTCACTGATCAACCAAGGGGCAGCATTATCATTCACGACACCTCCTTCGTCATTCAGGAATGCGGGGTCGAGAGAAGCTTTGACTAACTCTCCATCATCCAGATTCATCACATAAGCAATGATGCCCGGAATCACTACAATCAAGGGTATGATCAATTTCAAAAAGGCCGCAAAGGCAATCCCTTTCTGAGATTCCTTCAAACTCTTCGCCGCCAAAGTCCGCTGGATGATATATTGGTTAAAACCCCAGTAATATAGATTGGCTACCCACATACCACCAATCAAAACGGCCAATCCTGGAAGATCAAACCAGGCATCTCGACCATTGGGCGTTATGATTTCTCCCTGAGAAAGAATCATCGAAAACTTCTCCGGTACGACTTCATACAAATAGGCAAATCCATTCCAGATGCCCCCTTCCGGTGTGACGGCTTGTAGGGCCAAATAGGTCGTAATCAGCCCACCAACAATCAATAAGGCGACCTGAATCACGTCTGTCCAAGCTACAGAAGCCAATCCTCCCCATAAAGAATAGGAAGCCGCAAAAAGCGCCAAACCAATGATACTGTATAAAACGATAGACCCATCGCCGGTACCAATGATGGTATCCAATGCTTTTCCACCTAGATAAAGCACCGAAGTCAGATTGACAAAAACATACAGACCTATCCAGAATATGGCCAGGATGGTCTTCAGGTTGGTACTGAATCGTTTTTCTACGAATTCAGGGATGGTATATAATTTCTTTTCGATGAAAATCGGTAAAAAGAATTTACCAACAATAAGTAAAGTCAGAGCTGCCATCCATTCGTAAGAGGCAATCGCAAGGCCAATCGCAAAGCCGGAGCCTGACATTCCAATAAATTGCTCGGCAGAAATATTGGCCGCAATTAGTGAAGCCCCAATTGCCCACCAAGGCAGCGATTTTCCAGCGAGGAAATAGTCCTCCGCTGTTTTCGTTTCGCCTTTTTTCGTGCGGCTTACCCATAGTCCGATCGAAATGATCAGGATCGCATAGGCAATAAAAATAATCGTATCAAGTGTTGTAAATGTACCCATGTTTTTGTTTGTCTACATTGAAAGCTAGCCTACTTGGCTCATTAGAAAGGCGACAATTTAAATATCTTATTTGGTATAGTAAAACTAAAGTGTATTTTTCCTGCGCATTTTGGTACCTTGCCCAAATAATTAACCTAATCCAAGTCATGAGCAAACCCACCTTTTACGCCGTATTTGTAGGCATCAATGCTTACACCAATTGTCGACAATTGGACGGCTGTATTAACGACGTTCTCGCAGCAAGCGATTATTTCCAAAATCTTTGTACTCAAGCCGCAGTAGATGGCACCCCACAACAAATTAATTGGGAGCCCCGCTACCTGCTACTCCCCCACCGCGATGAAGTAGATTTAATCGAACAAAAAGGCATTCATTTTGAGGAGCCTACCCGTGCAGCTATCGTCGATGCCTTTAGCCACTTCCAAGCCGCAGACCCTAAGCTAGGCGATTATTGTTTTTTCTACTACTGTGGTCATGGTTCATTTGTGGATGCACCGCCTATCTTTTCTGAAATAGCTCCTGATGGCAACCTACAGACCCTCGTTTGTGCAGATAGCCGCAATGAGGGGCAGCGTGATTTATTGGATAAAGAATTGGCCTTTCTCATCGCTCAAACACTGGAAGGAAAAACGAAAACCGATCAGCAAAAAGGAATCCATTTCCTCTCCGTTTTTGATAGTTGTCATTCTGGCTCTATCACCCGCTCTGATGATGAGACCAAGCAGCGTATGGAGGATCCCGGTGCCGGTATCAAAGACCTGAATAGCATCCTTGGTTTTAATCCAGCAGGAAACTCCCTCTACCATCCTTTTACAGGAAAAGATCGGATTGCTAAAGATGGCATGAAAGGGCTTTCTTATATCAGCCTATCAGCATGTAGAGATGCAGAGGTGGCCAATGAGCGTAACCTAGATAGTACCATTGATCCGCGTTTTCCAGGCCGGCGACAGCACGGTGTCTTTACGCATAGTCTGCTAAAAACACTATCCCAATCTGGTACGGAGATCAGTTATGGACAATTGATGCGGCGCGTAGAATTGGAAGTGAGGGGATTAGCGAGCAAGCAAATTCCAGTATTGTACCGCTACGATTCTGCCGACGAGGACCTGTACTTTTTACGCAATAGCTTCAAAGAGCCAGTCCATACTTTTGAGCTGGGCTTTAGAAAGTTGGGCAACTTTGAGGAATGGTTTTTGAATGCAGGGGCCATCAATGGTCTATTGCCTTCAAACGGAGCAGATCAGTCCTTGATTAAATTGACGGATGGCTCTGAACGGCTGGTGGAGGTCCTGGAGGTAAAAGGACAGGAGTGCTTGCTAGATGCTAGTGCATTTACGGAGGCAGATCAGCAAAAGCAATTAAGTGCGGTGATCCATCGCATGCCTTTCCCTAGTGTGGGCGTAGGATATAGTGAGCGACTGAGCCCTCAGGAAGGTGCAACCTTAGATGATAAATTTAAAACGGCCAAAGATTTTTATTACATCCATAAAGTCAAACCCGGCGAACGCCCGAAGTATATCATTGACTGTGTCGAGCATGGTCAAAAACGACATTTCTACCTCATGGTACCAGATGGAGATGTCCCCATTTTCACCAAAACGGAAAGAGTCGTTAATAGCCTTATTGATGCGAATCATATTGCCAAATGGGAAAATACCTTACAATTAAACAACCCAGCAACGCTTATTCCTAGATCGGATATTGAAGTAGAATGTACGCCTATAGTAGGTATCGATTATAACGCAAAAATTCGCCCCGGGCAAGTTAATGCTTATGATATACTCAAAGAATTAGTACCCCAAGAGCGTCTAAAAGATCCAGATGAAGTTTTTCTTCCATTTAAGAAAAAAGGAAACCGATACCTGCATCCAGGTCTTGGTCTTAAGCTAAATAATAAATCAGATTTTCAGGGCTATTGGGTGAGTATGCTATACCTCAGTAGTGCTTATGGCGTTTTTCAGATCAGCGACGGGAGTATTGAATTAGCTCCTGGAGCGTCCTATGAGCTCACTTATAATGATGCAGGAAATAAATTACTGTATCCTTTTATGCCTGTTTCCTTCAATTATTTCTACCATGAATTTGGTTTGACTGAAACTAAAAACTACCTATTAGCCATTATTTCTAAACAACCTTTCTCTACGAAAAACTTCATTCAAGAGCCACTTAATTTGATGGGTTTTAGGGACCCAGGAGGCTTTTTCCCAGTTTCTGAAAAGGAAGACGATTGGTTTACAATCAAGGTTCCGATTACCTTAAGTTTACCTTTGGATAGCGTACACTTAAAAGATGGAAAGTCAACGAATATTTCGCGGACTTTCAGGAAATATAGACCTTACAGTGAAGTTAGCCGTCTTGCTAGCATAACTATGTCTGTAAATGGCCCCACAACTTTTCAAGCTGAGGTTTCTGCAACCAATGCATCGCGAGCTAAAAGAGTGCAGAAAGATTTGGAGAACAGTCGATCTACTTATAATCCTAAAACCATCCTTCCGCCAGCTCATTTATTTAATGGAATAGAAGCCGGTGAAGGCATATTTTCCAGATCTCCTGCTAGCGATCCAGGACAACAAATCAGTATCCTGGAGCTCACCAAGGTAAATGATCCAAATATTATTCAACCTGACAAGCCCTTGATGGTTGAACCTGGTGATTTTTTACAAAATGATGAATCCATCGTTCCCTTTGGCTACGATCCTGAAGCGGATATTTATTTCCCAATCGGATATACCAATGAGAAAGGAGCAGTGGTCATAGAAACGCTCCCAAAGGCCACCGATATTGTCATCGGCAATGACTCCGAAGATGACCTAGACATCAACCAGCGGAGCGTTAAAAAATCTATCAAACTCTTCTTTAATAAACTGATTTGGAGTAGACTTACTGGGGAGCATCAATATCGATCGCTGAGTTTAATTCAGCAGTATCAAAAAGATAAGATCACTACAATCGATTATTTTGGTGGCCCCAAAAAGGATACCCAAGCGCAACAAGCTATAAAAAAGGAGCTCCAAAAGCAGCTAAAAAAAGCTAAAAAAGATCAGGTACTCCTACTCATTCACGGTATCATCGGAAATACCGATGCTCAGGTGGAGGCCGCCTTTGAAAAGCTGCGGGCAAAGGAGCATTTTGGTGCTATCCTGACCTATAATTATGAGAATCTCAACACACCGATTGAGGAAACTGCCGCCCATCTGCTTGCTTGTCTAAAGGATACTGGTATCAAGAAAAAGCAAATCACAATTCTTGCCCATTCGATGGGAGGTCTGGTTAGTAGAGTGATGATTGAGCAGTTGGGTGGCGAAAAGCTAGTCGCTCAATTGATACAAGCAGGGACACCTAACGGGGGCAGCGAAACTGCTGATTTTAGGAAAAAAATTACGGGCCTGCTTGGTTTGGGCATGAATGGCCTTCCCTCTTTGCAGCCTTTTATTCCCGTATTTTCATTTCTTGGTAGACAGGTATTTCATACGCTTAATCAGATGTCGCCAAGTTCTGAGTTCATTAAGCATTTGAACAAGCTTAGCACCTTCGATACCAGTACAATCGATTACAAACTAGTAGCTGGAAATACCAACTTGATCGAAGCCCCAATTGATCCCGATGATCCCTTTTGGCAAAAGGCCAAAAAAGGATTGCAGCATAAGGGGATGTACCTCTTTATGGATTATCTGGTCTTTGATGTAGATGATAATGACTTAGCCGTCAAAGTGGATAGTATGGAGACTTTGCCTGATCCTGCGGTAGAGGTCAAAGTCGTCGCTTGTGACCATTTGAGTTATTTCCATAATGAGGAAAGTATTAAGGTTTTAAAAGGGTTTTTATCTGTAAAAGACAAAAGCTAAAAGCTCCACTTATTCCCTTGTGCTTAACAATAGGCTAGGGCAAACACATTAAAATAAAAACTTAAAAAGAAATGCTTATATCTCGAAATTAAGTGCAAAAAAGGTCATAAGTGAAGTGCGGGAGGCCGCCTAGGCATTG
>JBELML010000164.1:0-12573 GCA_042095835.1 Saprospiraceae bacterium | reverse complement strand
ACATTGAGCACTCTTCAGAATGCTATTACTAATGGGATCGTTTGCGGTACTTTAAGTTCAAACACTAAACTTGTCGAAGTCATCAACGACGACCTCCCCGTAGACCTTCTTTCTTTTGAAGCTACGAACCTGCCACAGCAGGTCCAACTCGATTGGACCACTGCCTCCGAACAAAACAACCTAGGATTTTTTGTACAGCGTAGTGCCGATGGCATCAATTGGGCGTCTATCGCCTGGCTCGATGGTGCTGGCACCACCAACGAACAGCAATACTACCAAGACTTTGATCCTAATCCCTTAGATGGGACGAGCTTTTATCGACTTCAACAACAAGATATTGATGGCGCATTAGAATATAGTGAGATTCGCTCGGTGACCAGAAGCGGTAGCCAGCTAAGAGATTGGGCCCTATTCCCCAATCCTGGTACCGGACAATACACGATAGTAGGTGATTTTGAAACGGGTGATGTACTACTGATTCGCAATGAATTAGGACAGCTTGTGGCTTCTCTTCAAGTGGACAAGAGTAGAAGACTGGACTTGTCAGGACAAGTGCCGGGCGTATATTATGTCACCTTGAAGTCGGATCAAAAAGTTTGGACAAAACGCCTTATTCAAATGGAATAAGTTTTGATTGTGGAAAATAAGAACCATTATAGCTGAGATTTGTTTCTTATATAAAATTTTATGCGGGGCCTATTTAGAGCAGTTGTTACCTTATGCTTTCTGTATTGTACCACTTTCACCTATGCACAAATCGATATCTCTGATTTTAGATTAAGTGGATCAGCTACCAAAATCAGTGACCAGTGTATCCGTCTGGTTCCTGATTTTCAATATACTTCTGGTTCTGCTTGGTACAAAAGACCTATTGACCTCAATTATCCATTTGAAATGGAAATTTGTCTGATGCTTGGGGAGAAAGATGATGATGGAGCAGATGGAATCGTTTTCGTTTTCTATCCACAAATACAAAATACCGGTTTCTGGGGAGAAGGTATGGGCTTTGCTGGCCTTCGGCCATCTCTGGGCATAGAGTTTGATACCTATATGAATTACCATCTTGATGATCCAGCGGAAGACCATCTTGCGGTGATGACCAATGGATATATCAATCATTATTTTTCTGGACAAATTGATCCTGTCCTATTAGGGAATGTTGAAGATGGTGGCCGTCATCGCCTGAAAATATTTTGGTACCCCGAGGATCAAAATTTGGAGGTCTACCTAGATGGGGATCTACAGGTTAGTTTTCAAAAGGATATCATCAATGAAGTATTCCAAGGAAATCCTACTGTTTTTTGGGGCGTCACTGCAGCTACTGGCAGGCTGAGCAACAACCACGAAATCTGCCTCAAAAAATTAATCTTCTCTGAAGCAAAAATGGAGAAGGATGATACCGCCACCAAAGGGCAAGACCAAAAATAAGATTTTCCGCATTATACTCGCGCTTCGGTGCCACCGTTCATCTTCATTTTCAGAACATTCATCTTTAGCAATTCAACTTGAGCTGCAATACCTTTTTTTATTGAGCGATTATCCCTAATTTTTGCAGGAATTGATAAAATTTAAAACCATGCAGAAATTCAAGAGCGGATTAGTAGGCTTATTATGCCTTTTGTTGGTTGTACCGGTTTTCGGTCAACGCAAAAACAAAAAGAAAAAACAAAAAGAAATGCCAGCCGTGGAGCAAGCAGCTCCCACATTTCAAGCCAAAAAATTTAAGGCACTTAAATGGCGGAATATAGGCCCACATCGGGGTGGCCGATCCAATGCCGTGAGTGGTGTTATTGATGATGAAAACACCTATTATGCGGGGTACACTGGCGGTGGCCTGTGGAAAACAGAGAATGCTGGCCAAAGTTGGAGAAACATCTCCGATGGCCATTTTAAAACAGGTTCCGTCGGCGATATTGCCGTCTCCGAATCTGATCCCAATGTCATCTATGTAGGTATGGGCGAGCATGCTGTCAGAGGAGTAATGACGACCTTCGGTGATGGAATCTACAAGTCGGTAGATGCCGGGCAAACTTGGCAGCACATGGGACTCGATAGCACCCGCCATATTTCCGATGTAGTCATCCATCCTCAAAATTCCGATATCGTCTACGTAGCAGCTCAAGGAGCTGTGCATGGGCCTTCCACTCAAAGAGGGATTTACAAATCTACCGATGGCGGTACGACTTGGAGGAAAGTCCTTTATGTCAATGAAGATACCGGTGCCTCAGGTCTAAGTATTGATTTTAACAATCCAAGAGTATTGTATGCTGCTACCTGGGATCATCGTCGTCTGCCCTGGACCGTGAGAAGTGGCGGTGAAGGTTCTGCGATTTATAAATCTACTGACGGTGGGGAGAATTGGCGAAAAATAGGGAATGGCCTGCCAGATATGATGGGAAAAATTGGGGTGTCCGTTTCCAGAGCAGATAGTAAGCGCGTCTACGCTATCGTGGAGTCTGAGAAAAAAGAAGCAGGACTTTATCGCTCTGATAATGGAGGGTCTTCTTGGACACACCTTTCTAATGATCAAAAGATAACCTCTCGTTCTTGGTACTATATGGAGGTTTTTGCTGATCCAATTAATGCCGATGTAGTATACGTGCTCAATGCTCCTATGACCCGCTCTATCGATGGTGGTAAAACCTTCAGCCGAGTGAATGTAGGCCATGGCGATACCCACGACCTCTGGATTAATCCGGCTAACAATAGCAATATGGTATTGGGAGATGATGGAGGTGCGGAAGTTACCTTTAATACAGGTCGATCTTGGTCCACTTTATATAATCAACCGACTGCACAGTTTTATCGCGTCAATACCGATAATATGTTCCCTTATAATGTATATGGAGGGCAGCAGGATAACTCCTCCGTAGTCATTGCAAGCCGTACTGGTAGCAGTGGTATTTCTGATAAAGATTGGTTTAGTGGCCCAGGTTGTGAAAGTGCTTACATCGCTTTTGATCCAGACAATCCAATTATTCTTTATGGTGGTTGTTACCAAGGTATCATCGGCAAACTGGATACCCGAACCAAGCAAAGCAAAGACATCCGAGAGTATCCGGCTTTGAATTTTGCTCGTGATCCCAAAGATCTCAAATATCGATTTAACTGGAATGCACCTATCGTGGCTTCTCCTCATGATCCGAATACGATTTATCACGCAGGTAATGTAGTATTTAAAACCCAAGATGGAGGTATTTCCTGGGATGTCATCAGTCCTGATTTGACTCGAGATGATACGACTAAGCAGGGTAAAGGTGGTGGCCCTTTTACCAACGAAGGAGCCGGTGGTGAAAACTATAATACGATTTACTACCTCCTAGAATCTTCCCTAGAAGCGGGCGTAATCTATACCGGTAGTGATTGTGGTTTGGTCCATGTTACAAAAGATGGCGGCCAAAATTGGGAGAATATTACGCCACCCAATCTTGAGGAATCCAGCATTCACTCCATCGAGGTTTCTCCACATGAGAAAGGTACGGCCTACATTAGCGCCAATCGCTATAAGTTCAATGACTTCAGAGCCATGGCTTATAAGACAACCGACTACGGAAAAACTTGGACTGCTATCAATAAAGGTATCGAAAAGGATGATTTTCTTCGAGTAATTCGAGAAGACCAAAAAGTGCCAGGTATTCTCTACGGTGGTGCAGAACGTGGGTTTTATATATCCTTTAATGGAGGTGCAGATTGGGATCGTTTGCAGTTGAACTTGCCCATCGTACCCGTGACGGATATGAAAATTCAAGACAACGATTTGGTGGCTGCTACACAAGGACGTGCATTCTGGATTTTAGATGATTTGAGTGCTTTACAGGATGCCCCTAAAATTATGGAAGAGGAGCCAATGGTGCACTTGATGGAGCCCAAAACAACGGTTCGTTTTGGAGGTGGTAGAGGCCGTGGTGTACAAAGAGGACAGAACCCCGCCAGTGGAGTGATCTTGGATTATTATGTCAAAGAAGCGGCTACAGATTCCATGCCCTTGCAATTGGAGATAATGAATGCCGATGGAAAGGTGATTCGATCGTATTCAAGTAAGAAAGATGAGGATTTCAAAACTTGGATGGGTGGCCCCTCGGCACCAAGAACAATTCCGGCAAAAGCAGGCCTGAATCGCTTTGCTTGGGATTTTGCTACCGAAACTTTATCTGGCGTAGAAGGCGCATTTTTATACGGTAGCTATCGAGGACATACCGTTGCACCGGGTACCTATACTGCAAAAATCACAATGGGGGAATCAACTTCAGCTGTGGAGATCGAAATTGTAGCGGACCCTCGTCAGGAAGTGGACCCTGGAGCCTGGGCAGAGCAGGAAAAAATGCTACTCCGGATTGAAAAAAATATCGAAGATATTCACCGCTCTATCAATGATATGGGAGTCGTCAAAAAACAGATTGTCGCTTATAATGACTTACTAAAAGATCATGAAGAGCATAAAGACCTGTACGAAGCTGGTGTAGCCTTACTTGAAAAACTAAATGGCTGGGAAGGAGAGCTGGTCGAACGTCGCCAGAAGAATACCCAAGATGTAATCAATTGGCCGAGTAAACTCAATGCTGATTTCTTCACCTTGAAAGGAGTCGTAGATGGTTTTGATCCAGTTGTTACAAAGGGTGTAAAGGATCGTTTAGTAGAATTAGAGGCAGATTGGAAAAAACAGCAAAAAGCGATGGATGTACTCATCAAAGAGGATATTGCTGCTTACAACAAGGTTTTTATAGATAAGAAAATACCTGCCTTAATTACGAATATCAGACCCTGATTTCAATGGGTTTTTGAGTCATCTCGGCACTGCCGAGATGACTCCATTCCTTGTATGCTTATTCCTCCAACTCCTGGAGTAAGTTGCCCGCATCCGCACTAATACGTCGGTAGCATTGCAGTCCCCATCTACCAAAAAAGAATAAAAATACCAGGCCAGCCACCATAATCCAGGGTAGGGTATTACTGCCTTCACTCAGGATATCTTTCCCTTTAAAAATCTTTGTAGCTACGGGTATCAGCGTGAACATAAATACTGCCGAAAGCCAGAGTCCCCACTGTTGGGCTATCAGAAATTGCGCCCTGCGTTTGGCAAATTCTCGGATGGTATCCTGGGTATTTTGATTCGCCATATTGAGATCCCGCATTCTGAAAATAGTGGTAAAAGATAAGGTTGGTAAAAGAATCATGAGGCCAATACTAAGGGCTGCACAGATTTGCAAAGCTAAGGTATCATAAAGTGGAATATTCCAAATTGTAAAGACCAATCCGATCAAAATAACAATTACACCATAAGACTCGTACCGAATGATACTACCTAATTTACGTTTGTATCTGCTTTGTACAATTTCCATAATCTGTTCTTGATTTAAAGATTTTTGCTCTTCTATGCTTGACTTAAGATGAATCCAAGTATGCTTTAATTCTGCTAATTCCATTGTTTTTGGAGTTTAAACAGTGATTGTAATTTTTTTTTGATTCGACCAATTCTGGTGCCAATATTTGTAGGAGAAAGGCCAATGATTTCTGCAATTTCTGCATGAGATTTCTCTTCCAAATAGAGTAGAATGATGGCTCTATCTAATGCGGGTAGCTGCTTGATAGAGGCATATAATTGTTGGACCTTTTCTTCTTCCTCCTTATTGTTTTCATCGACAATAGATGGGATATCTTGCTCAATAGATTGTGCTGCGATCTGTTTTTTCCGTTTTTTTAAGTTGACTAAAGCCGTATTGAGCGCCACGCGGTATATCCAAGAGCTCACTTGTGCATGACCTTTAAAAGAATCCATGGACCTCCAAAGCTGGTAGATGATCTCTTGCTTCAAGTCTGCTTCATCTTCTAAGGAATCGGTATAGAATTTCACGATTTTTAGAATGATCGGCTCATGAGCCTTTATTAATTCCACAAATGCATCTTGTCTTGGCATATAAAAAGCATCGTTTATCTATTAGTAGCGGAATAGACCAATTTATCACACATTCTATACGATAAAACAAAAAGCGGTTATTCCATAGGATTGGGAATAACCGCTTTTTAGTGTTGATCAAGAAGGCTTAATTATCTTCAAACTACCCAACCGCTATATCTTCTTTGATAAAGCCATCTTCTAGTTCGATGATACGATGACCATATTGGGCGTTCTTTTCAGAGTGGGTAACTTGTATGATCGTCATCCCTTCCTCATTGAGTTCCTTGAAAAGATTCATGATAGATTCTCCCTGCTTAGAGTGTAAATTACCGGTTGGCTCATCAGCTAAAAGGACTCTAGGTTTATGAATGATGGCTCTGGCTACACCTACGAGCTGCTGCTGTCCTCCACTCAATTGCTCAGGGAAAAGATCTTTTTTGGCTACCATCTGGAAGCGATCTAAAATTTCAGCTACCATACTTTTCCTTTCTTTTCCTTTGATACCACGGTAGAGTAGGGGCGTTTCTATATTTTCGTAAACGGTGAGATCATCGATCAGATGATAAGCCTGGAATACAAAACCCATGTATTGCTTATGCAAATCATTCCGGCGGCGTTCATTCAATTTGAAAACTTCTTCGTCGAATAGCTGATACCCTCCTTTTGAGGGAGCGTCTAGCATACCCAAGATGTTGAGTAGCGTCGTTTTTCCTGCCCCACTTGGCCCCATGATGGTCACAAACTCCCCTTCTTTAATAGTCAAGCTGATATCTCTTAGTATCCAAGTTTTTTGTAATCCTTTTTTATAGTACTTCTCGATGTTATTGAGCTGGATCATATATAGCGTATTTAAGTTTTTATCTGTTGATGTGTTGGATAGGATTCGCACAGCAGCTTTTATAGCTTGTATGCTGATCGTAAATGTAGCGATTAGCAATAATATTATTGCACCCAGGAGAAATATACCTGGAGCAATCGTAACTCGATAGGCAAATCCTTCCAACCATTGTTGCAGTGCAAGCCACACAATCGGAATGGCAATGATAAAAGATAGGCCTATGAGTGCGATGAAATTCTTGCGTTATATTGCCCGTATAGCCAATCTAAAGTAATTCATCTTCACTTTGTATTTAATACCGTGTAACATAAATTTCTAAGCATTCTAAAAGTCTCCCCCTCACTAAGTCTCCAAGTCACAAAGTCTTCGCTCCCAATGTCTCCCTCTCACCAAGTCACGAAGTCCCCCAGTCTCCGCTCACAAGGTCTCCCCCTCACCAAGTCCCCAAGTCCCCAAGTCACTCCCTCCCCAAGTCACAAAGTCTCCTCTTCCCAAAGTCCCCAAACTATCTCCGCAAAGCATCTACCGGATTATGCACCCCTGCTTTGATAGCTTGCGAACCCGTAATAGCCAAAGCCACAGCAATAGCAGCCAAACCACTAAGTAAGAAGGTCCACCAAGGCATATTAATATGGTACACGAAATTTTCTAGCCATAAGTTACCAAAGTACCAGGCTATAGGCGTGCCAATGATAATGGCAATGATGATTAACCGTATGAAATCCTTGGAAAGGAGTAGCATGAGGTCACTCAAATTGGCGCCTAAGACTTTTCTGATACTGATCTCTTTAATGCGCAAGTGAGTGGTGTAGGAGGCCAAACCAAATAAGCCCAAACTGGCAATAGCTAAAGCTAAAATGGTGAAAAAAGTCAGTAAACGACCAAATTGAACATCCTGAATATAAGCAGTTTGGACGCGCTCATCCAAAAACTGATATTCGAAGACATTCCCAGGGAATAAGGTTTGGAATACCTGCTCTGCATGCGCAAGACTGCTTTTGATATCACTATTAGCGGTACGGATAGAAATAAGGCCATTCGTTTGGTAAAAAGGGAAGTAGATGATGGCTTCTTTTTCAAAACGCAATGAGGTCTGATGGTGATCTGCTACTATACCTTTGATGGTCCAATTCCTTTCACCTATGGTGATTTGTTGACCAATGGCTCCTTCCATATCCTCAAAACCTAGCATTGTTATGGCAGACGCATTCAATACTAATTTATTGACGAGGTTTCCGTTAAGGTTGTGATCACCGATTTCAAAATTCTTTCCTGCTAGAAGCGGTAGTTGGTAGGTGTTCGAAAAATTCCAATCGATATTGATGAAATTAGAAGTTTTGCTTTCTGCGGCAGGTTGACCAAATCTTCTGACATTAAACATTCGACCCATTCCTTGGCTAGGTACTCGGCTTGATAAAGTCGAAGACTCTATACCTGGATGGGCAGCAAGTTCATCCTTGAGCGTCTGCATTTTTGGGATAAATGCACTGTCAAAAGGCGTCAACTCAGGTCCTCCAATGGTAATGATTTGATCCGTTAGAATGCCTAGATCTTTTTCATTCATTAGAGATACTTGTTGGTAGACCATCCAAGTGCCGGAAATGAGCACAATAGAAACGGCAAATTGAAAGACCACCAAACCTTTTCTCATATTTCTACTATTGGCACTTTGCTGAAATTCCCCCTTTAAAACCAGCGGGATTTGTTGCTGAGAGAGTAGCCAAGCTGGATAAAAACCCGATAGTAAGATGCCACTTCCAAATAAAACAAAAATGCCCAACCATAAATAAACTTGAGTAGTAGCGGTGCCAAACAAATCTCTAAAAGAGAGCTCAAAATCAAACCAAGTATTATATAAAGGTTGGATTTGCCAAAGTATACCAATAGCCAATAGGAAACTGATACCGTTGATTACACTAGCTTCCGCCATAAATTGACCAATGAGTTGCCTTCCTTTGGCACCCATTACAGCCCTTACACCTACCTCTTTGGAGCGCTCAATTGCTCTGACTGAAGATAAATTAATATAGTTGATCCAGGCAATGACCAAAATGAAAAACGCAATCAATAGCAGCGCCCAAACGGTGGTGCCATCATTCGTTTTGCCTATTTCATATTCTAAATTTTTGGAATATAAATGAGCTTCTTGTAGCGGTTGAAGGTAAAACTTCTCTTCGGCCCCGGATACTTCCTCCCCTCGGAAATATTGATCACTAAATCCGGCAAACTTAAGCTCTAATGCCGCTACATCAGTACCAGGTTTTAATTCAACATAATGATAAAAATCGGAGAAAGTGTAGGAGTCTTCATAAAACTCACCGAAGTTACTGACTAGGGTAGGATAGGAAATTAAAAGGTCTCCATACAAAAGAGAATTGCTAGGGAAGTCAGCAATAACACCTGCGACCGTAACTGCAACGGCCAGTCTATTCAGGCGCACTTCTTCGCCAATGATGGCATCCCAATCTCCTTCTACACCCTGGAAAATGTTTTGAGCGGTCGATTCGGTGAGGACAACTTCATTAGGTTCTTTAAAGAGGTCAGTTCGAGATCCAGCCAATAATTCAAAATCAAATAATTGTAAAAACTGATTATCTGTGTATAGGCCCCGATCCACGCGGAATGCCTGGTCACCGCGTCTTATTATTTGGCTACCGCCATAGGATAGTCTAGTGTGATTAATGATCTCTGGGAAATCCTGCTGCATGTTTTTTCCAATAGTAGGATAGGTGATAGTGCCCAATTGAACGCGCTCCCCTTCTTGGTACCTATCGTTAACGACCCTATAAATATCATCTGACTTTTGGTGGAATTGATCATAGCCCAACTCATGACTTACATACTCTAAGATCAATAGACAAGCCGTCATGCTTATACTCAATCCAAAGATCAGAATGAAAGTATGTAGCTTATTTCTAAGCAGATTACGGAGACTTATTTTAAGGTAATTGCGCCACATGTGGTACCATTTTTTGAGGAAAAGTAGATTGAAGGAAAGCACAAAAGCGGACCGGCCCAAGTGAATGGAACCGATCATGCCTTTCAATGTGCAAAACAAACAGAGGAATAGAAGAGTCTGTATTCGTATCGATTTCTAATCGAAAACAAATACCAGACCTTCATTGCTATAGACTTAAGTCTTTAGAAGCTTTGACGAATAGGCTAGTACATTGTAAATTAAGTTAGTTGATGTTTTTGAAGTCAAGATTTTGGCCAAGATCAAGGCGTGGCGCAGTCCCGATTTATATCGGGACGAGTACACAACGAAGATATTGGTCATAAGATGGCTTCAAAACGCTAAGGAATTTATTTTACAGTGTACTAACCTGTCTTAGGCGATCAGGATAGCTGCCAAAGCTGTGATTTTATATCGGATGGTTCTTTCGGAGAACGCTAAAACATCTGCTTACTCACCATGTTTTCAGTAACAACCTGCCCATCTAATAAGCGGATGATCCGGTCACCAAATTCTGCACAATACTGCGAGTGGGTCACCATGATGATCGTTGTGCCGCTTTCGTTTAGATGCACCAGCGTTTTCATTACATCATTACCGTTGGAGCTATCTAAGTTACCAGTAGGCTCATCCGCAAGGATTAGCTTAGGATTGTTGATGATTGCACGAGCTACGGCTACCCTTTGTTGTTGACCACCAGATAACTGCTGAGGGAAGTGTTTTTGGCGGTGCATCATATTCATTTGATCTAGTGATTCCTCAACACGCTTTTTGCGCTCGCGGGCGGGTACTTTGGTATAGATCAAAGGAAGTTCTACATTTTCAAAAACCGTTAACTCATCAATCAGATTAAAGCTTTGGAAAATAAAACCAATGTTCTCTTTTCTTAATTTTGAACGCTGACGCTCAGAGTATTTGGCCACTTCGTGATCCAGGAAATGGTATTCGCCACCACTAGGGCTATCAATGAGACCTAAAATGTTGAGCAGCGTTGACTTACCGCATCCAGATGGCCCCATGATGGAGACAAATTCTCCAGGAGTGATAGAAATATCTACACTATTTAAAGCTGTAGTCTCTACCTCATCGGCACGGTATACTTTGGTTAGTCCTTTAGTTTGAATCATGGTTGTTTTGTATTGTAATGTTCTATTGTTGTAATAATTGAAATTTCCATTCACCTGCGTCTACTTCAGCACCAGCTCATCTTTATCACCATAGTTTTCGTAGCTCGAAACGATAATGACATCACCATCTTCAAGTCCTTGAAGCACTTCGTAGAAGTTGGGATTTTGCCTTCCGATTCTAATATCTTTTCTGCGGGCGACGCCGGAGTTGCCATCGATTACGTAGACCCAATTGCCACCTGTACTTTGGAAGAATCCACCTTTTGCCAAGAGTCGGGCTTGGGTCTCATCACTTAGCGATAGTTTCAAGGAAATAGTCTGACCTCTTTTGATATTCTCAGGCCGCTCGCCAGTAAAAACAAGGTCCACCTCGAAAGAGCCATTACTGACCTCAGGATAAATCTTTTTAATTCTCAGGGTAAAGGTCTCTCCATCCATCACAAAGGTTCCTTCTTGTTGAGGAAAGATTCTAGAGATATAAAACTCATCAATACTTGCCCGGATTTTAAAATTATCTAGAACATCAATTTGAGCAATACGATCTCCACGATTGATCAACTCCCCAATTTCAGAAGACATAGAAGACAATTGCCCATTAATAGGAGACTTGATGGTGAGGTTATCGAGGCTATTTTTAGCAAAATTGAGGTTCCTTTTCATTAGATCTAGGGAGGTCTCCATTTGCTTTTGCTGCATTACAGTATAAAGAGAATCTTTGGCAATGGTTTGGCCCAATAATTTCCTACGACGTAGTAAATGTTCGTATTCGTCTTGAGTTTCTTGGTACTCCACTAAAGGGATAGCACCGTCCGCGTGCAGTATTTTATTCCTTTCGGTACGTTTCGCCAATAAGTCAATTTGATATTCGATATCCAAGGCGATCTCTTTGAAGTTCAGACTTTGTTGCTCCATTAAGATCGTCTGATTTCTGATCGTATTGATTTGGTCAATAATGCTTGCTTCCTGATTCAATACGTTTAGTTGCAAGTCGGTGTTGGATAGACGCATGATCGGAGTACCTTTTGTAATCATACTTCCATCTTCGGTGAAGATTTCTTCGACTTTACCACTTTCTACGGCATCAATAAAAACAGTTTTTAGAGGCTCGACTCTACCAAAAATAGTAATGAACTCTTTGAATACTCCAGAGTGGATAGTATCTGTCAAGATTCGATCTTGTTCTACATTTAAGCGAGAGACCGAGCTACTGCGGTATATGGCAGACATTAGGAGTCCGGCACCACCTAGAAGCACGACGATAAGTCCTATTTTCCAAATTGGCCATTTCTTTTTTTCTATTTTTCTATCCATTCCCATAAATGCGGCAGTTTTATTGTTATTTGTCCATTTAAAGGCAATTGCTGTGCCAAAACTGCTACAAGGTTGTTTATCAGTGATTTATGATAGTTTTAGTGTTAAAGTGTATAGTTTTTATGTATAAAAATGGACACTTTGTTGTATAAAAATGAACAGCTGGTTAAATTGAGACATGGTGGGCGTGGTTGGGGACTGTGTGACTGTGTGACTGTGTGACTGGAGACCTTGTGCTAATTTTTTATTTACATAGCACATAGCACATAGCACTTGACACATAGCAAGCATCCCGACGTTCGTTGCACTCAGCCGGGATTAATTCGACCAACGCTGCTGAAGCATCGGGTCTCATTAACTTGACACCTGGCACTTGGCAAATAGCAAAGTATCCCGACATCCGCTACGCTACGCCGGGATTAATTCGACCAGATTGTATTGCTGC
>JBELML010000163.1:0-12837 GCA_042095835.1 Saprospiraceae bacterium | reverse complement strand
GATTTTTAGTGAATTTAGTTCCTTTAGCTAAATATTTTACTTAATGCCACCTAACTTAGATATACACGCATAATTTAATCGTTTTTGCTGACTTTTTCATCAAACAATCGATCTAAAGGACTTTTTATACGGCGCAAACTCTCTTGTGTCACATGGGTGTACTTAAGTGTAGTATGTATATCTGAATGACCTAGCAATTCTTGTATCAGCCGCACATCTGTACCCTGTTCCAATAGATGAGTAGCATAGCTGTGCCTTAATGAATGAAAAGTAGCCTTCTTTCGGATTCCAGCCTTTTCCTTCGCTCTTTTAAATACACTTTGTAAACTTCTTGGAGAATAGGGCTCCCCTTTGAATTGACCTTCAAAAAGCCAGTAGGTAATTTTAAATTGTTCAATGTATTGCTTTAGCAATTGAGCAATTACCTCACTTAATGGCACATAACGATCATTATTATGCTTACTATCCCTAATGTGGATTTGCATCCGATCAAAGTCAATATCTGACAACTCTAAATTACATACCTCACTCAATCTCAACCCACCACTATAGGTCAAATAGACCATCGTTCGATGCTTTAAATTATCTAATTGCTCAAATATTCTTCGCATCTCTCCCTGAGATAATACTTTCGGTAAAGAGCTTGATTTCCTTGGTCTTTGAACCTCATATTTTGCTCTTGCCCACCTTAGAATTTTTTCGTAATAAAACTTTACTGCGTTAATATGCTGATTTAAAGTTGATAAGGCTACATCTTCTTTGGATAAATCATTAAAGTAATCCTGTATTTCGGATCGCTCCATTTTCTTTACTTTTTCAACACCAATTATTTCCACATATCGTTTAAAACATCTAACATAAGTTTTTACACTACTCCAACTATACCGCATCCCTATCATCAAATCAGTATAATGTCGTAATATATCTTCCACAGACTTTTCGTTATGTTGAATAAGGTGTTGTTGACGCCTATCCCATGTTCGTTCCTTTCCTTGCTTACTTACAATCTCACCTTTATACTTGGTCGTAATTCCAATTTCTGAAAACCCATCGATGATCATTCGAATAATCTTACTGTCATTAGGAATCAACCATGCACGTGCATTTTTTGAGTACCTTCGGCCTGAGATAGACTTCACTAAATTAATCGTTGCAGATTTTAAAGGAAAAGCAACCTTCAAAAATTTAGGATCTTTCTCATATAGACTTAAAGCAGCATGATTGGGATTACTTGATGGTATATGTTGGTGAACACGCTTTATTTGGGACTTGATTTCCTCACTTATTTCTCCAAACCGATCCTCTAGCATAGCTATGTGTGAATCAGTAGCTCGTACAACCCAATGTTGATCACTTCTATTCCAATACGTTCCTTTCAACCTCTTCAAAAACTCAACATCCGCTCGATTATAAGATAGCTTGACCAAAATCTTTCCTCCTCCATAAGAATATCGAATGGCTCCATTCCCTGCGCGATTATTTTGACCCCTCTTGACAGGATCAGTATCGTTATTTTTGATGACTGCTTTATCAGTTACTTCGTCAAGAGAACTGGTGCAGGATAGGACTGGGTCCGCTTTGAAACACTCCATGAATGGAAAAAGCACACCTAATGCTTTCTTTGAATGGTCATTATCAGGAAAATGCCAGCATTTCTTACTATTAGACCATCGTCGGCCTCTGATAGCGTAAAATGACTTAATCAAATCCTCATCATACTTGCTATAAACTGCAATACGATATTGAGAATCCTTCCAGATTCTTTCAACTCTGATTGTATTTGATGTTTTCATTGTCTACAAAAATCTTGTAGGGTGCTACAACAAATATAAACAATTTATTTCAAAAATTAAAATTCAAAACAATTTATTCACCACGCCACTCAATATACTCCCGCAAATCCTCCAATTGTTGGTTCGATAACTTCTCCTCCATATAATTCGGCATGTACGTACGCTTGCCATTAAGCGGACTCGTACCATAGCGAGCTACCTGGTATAAGGAGGCATGACTATACCTACCAATATGCTTTTTCAAATACTTGAAGCTTTCTTTGCTATCGTCCAATACAAAAAACGCATAACGACCATTCTCATGGCAATGCAAACAACTCAACTCGTACACCAGCTTGCCATTTTCCGCATTACCTTCAATACCTTCGTAGCCCTCCTTGCGATCCTCCGGTGGCTTTACAAAGGTCGCAGGAGAAGCAACTAGATATTTTGACTTCAATAGTTTCACCGCAGCAGCTTGGTCCCCTTGCCCTTTTGTAGCTGCTATGACTTGCTGCTGCTCGACCTCACTCAGGTTTAAATCTCCTACTTTTAAACCTAAAGTCCATAAATAAGCCAATACAGATTCTAATTCCCAATCCACCAAAGGCCTACCCTGCGCGCACTCCACCGCACACAGTTGTATGGCTTTCCTCAAATCATTACGCGCCGCATCTACCAAGTCCCCGTATTTCTCTTTATAGTACCCATTATAAAATTGATCCCGATTCACTACGCCGTATAATGCCGTCCCTTGCAAAAAAGGCAGTCCCTGCTCCGCCGCAAATGCTAAGCGAGCCTGTGGATCAGAAACCTTCAAGTCCGGGTCTTCTTTTTGGATATTATGACAACTTGTACAAACAAAATTCCTACTCTGCTTTCTCGTTTTCCCACCCTTGGGCTTCGCACTTACGCCTTCCAAAAACAAAGCCCTGCCTCGCTCTACCGACACCCCTTCAATCGCAGTATTCACCTGATGAGCCTGGGCCTCGGCTCCCAATTCGGTCAATAATTCCGCCAAAGGCATCTCCTCAAAAACCTCTTCATGACCAAAAGGATTGGCCCATAAAAACAGCCAAAATACACCTAAGAACAAACTTGGATAAATTACTTTTCTCATGCTTTTACAAATTGAATTGTCTTGAAATGGTAAACCCTAAACGATACTGCCCATCACCCCAATTAGAGGTCGAATAAGGGATATAATCCGTCTCCATGATCTGCGTCGTATTTGTGACATTAATCTGGAAGACATGCCCTCCTGTATCAATCTCCAAACCAAAGCCAATCGCTGGATAGAATCCATCAGTATCAGCCCTAAACTCCGAAAATGGGAAGGTAGCATCAAAGATCAATCCATAGACCTTTGATAATTGAATCCGACCCGCTGTACCAATTGAGATCACCGCATTATCATCACCAAAAGGCACCAAATTCCGGTAGGTCAATCCGCCCGAGGCCTGCAACGAAAACTTCGAAGAAAATTTCCGCGCCACAATCACCTGCCCATGATAAGCCAGCCGATAGGCAAACTTCTCAAAACTTTGCAATAAATCAACACCTTCTACCTTTTCTGCAGCCGACATCGAAGCCAAACCATATACTGCCAAAGACAGCGGACTACCACCATCTTTCCCCTGCTTTATCAGCCGATACTTCCCCATAAAACTGACCAACTGATCCAAACCTCGTATCCCATCAGGTAGCGTACCTCCACCCTTTGCTCGCGATATACCGATCATCAGATCGTCCGTTATCCCATACTCTCCAGCGAAAAGGACATCAGAAGCGTTCTCTAGTCCATAAAATGTGGAAAAGCCTCCACGATCACCCGCAATATCTCCAAAGCGGTGTCCAATCCGTATATCCAATCGCCGCTGCTTTAGCGTCTCCGTAGAGTGCGTATTGATTACCCGCGTATCTTTAAAAGTTTGAAAAACATAATCTTGTGCACCCATTGGCAAGCCTCCCAATAGAGCCACACAAGTCAGGATAAGTATTCTTTTCATCAGTTTAAAATTTTTGCAAATACTTGAAAGCTAAATTTTTGCAGAAATTTTAAACCTCTGCAACCGCTTCGCTTTCGCATAATCTTTTTTAATCATCACCGTTTGGTGATTTTATGATTAAATAAGATCATGCTCATTTCATAATGTTTGATTGAGAATTAGGACCTATTTTACTTCTCCCACCAAAATAGGGATTTCCATTTAAACGATTAAAATAGATAGGAGTATGTTTAAAATTGGCTTTTGAGGCGACTACTGTCAAATATTTTGCTGAACAAGGCGCGAAAAAGGAGGCTAGCCTTAGCTAAGTGACTGATAAGCAACACGGTGCAGGATAATATTTGGCCTAGGTAGCCCAAAGTGTTAAATTTAAACATACGCTAAGTACACATACTGGCTTTGCACCACAACAGACATTTTTTACACAATACTATTCGTTCCATTCAAACTATTTTACGCTTCAGACGTATCTATGAGTGAATTTGTAGCTATCTTTACAAAAAATTAAAATCAAAAATATGTATCCTCCACATTTAACAGCACCAATGGCGCAAGATTTGACCAGCTTCGGTTTCGAAGGACTGTCATCACCAGAGGAAGTGAGCGCTGTATTAGATCAAGCAGAAGGCACTACCCTACTAGTTGTCAACTCTGTTTGTGGCTGTGCAGCAGCCAATGCTCGTCCAGGCGCCAAACTAGCACTTCACGAATCTGAAAAGAAACCTAGTAGAGCAGTTACCGTTTTTGCCGGTGTTGACTTTGCCGCTACCGATAAGGCCAGAGAGTTTCTGTTGCCCTATCCTCCGTCTTCACCAGCCATTGCCCTTTTTAAAGATGGCAAACTGGTACACATGCTCGAAAGACATCACATTGAAGGGCGCTCAGCAGATATCATCGCCACTAACCTAAAAATGGCTTTAGATACTTTCTGCTAGTTCGCACCACATCAATAATAAAAAGCCTTGGATTCCATTCAAGGCTTTTTTATTTCCCCATCACATCATATTTCTTTATAGCAACACATCCCCACAAGTAGACATTTCCTCATTATATAATTCCCCTAATATTCATCTACCGAGTCCTACGCTGAAGCTATGGCACAAGCGTAAGCTTCAGCGTACACGGGTAGTGTAGGTAGACATCAGTCCCACAGTCTCCAAGTCCCAAAGTCACACAGTCTCCCCGTCCCTCGATCCCCCAGTCTCCAAGTCACACGGTCTCCCAAACACAAGCACCAATGCCCCATAAAATAAGATTTGTCGAAAAAAAAGGTCGGCCATTATACATTTTTTGTATACTTGGAAACGTTAATGCATCGTGTTGTCCAAATTATCTATTTCATCCAAATACTATTCAATGTCTATGATGTTCCTAAAAAACAGTACACTGCTGTTCCTTTTAGCCTTGGTTATATTTGCTTGCGGAGGAAACGATCGCGCTCTAGGTCCTTTCAACCAGCAAATACGCAGCCTACTCGAAGATGACCAAGGAATCAATGCCGATGAGTGTAGCCAACTCCAACAAGTCCTCAGTCAAAGTCCCGAGCTTCAAGAGAAATTCTCCTCTACCGAAGCGCTTTCCAATCATATCAATGCTTTAGCCGAAGAAATGTCACAAGGCCGTAGAGCTAAAATTTCTTACCCCATTGAAATTGCCTGCTTCGAAGGCAGTCAAAGCCCATCTCAAGCATTGGCATTCAATTTCTATATCGAAAACTCTGGTAGCATGTACGGCTATATGGGCGATAATACCGCCTTCGATGATGTAGTCCTTGGCCTCATGACCAAAATTAATCGCTACGATGAGGAAATCAATATGGCTTTTGTGAATGATAAAATCCATCCCATCAAAGAACAATTCGATGATTTTATGGACTACCTCAATCCCAGTAGTCTAAGGAGCCTCGGCAATACCAGATCTAGCAATCTGGCCGATGTCCTACAACTCGTGATCGAACAACAATCCGAAGATGACAAAGCAGTGATCCTGTTATCTGATTTCATCTTCTCCATCAGCGACCACAAGAATGTACGCTCCGAACTCACAGATCAAAAGTATGGGATCACCAATATTATCCACAACAATCGACTTAAAGAAAAAGGACTCGCTTTTCTGATCATGAAGTTTGAATCCGATTTCAAAGGCAACTACTTCACCTTTGACAATCAACGGGTAGCACTCGATAATCAGCGCCCCTACTACGTCTGGGTCATTGCCCCAGAACAAGACATTAAAAGCTTTGTAGAAAAGTATGAAGTCAATCGACTCAAAAATTTTGCAGAGTCTCTAGTCATCTACTCTACTGAAGATCGCCGTACACCCTATTTCTCCATCCTTAAATCTACCGATGCTAAAGGGCGCTTCAATCTTGTAAATCGCGGTGGTAATCAAGCCATCAAAGCCATTAAAGATATCGAATATAGTGGGCGAGGTGATAAAGTCTTCCAGTTTTCGGTAGCCTTCGATGCTAGTGCCCTCCCAGTTGAAGAAGATTATATCCTCAACCCCGACAATTATCAACTCCTCTCCGATATGGAGGACAAGTTCTCAGTAGTTGAAGTTAAAAAAATAAGCAACCGTACCGTCAGTACCAATGACCGTGGATACAAAGGCAGCGCCACCCACTACCTCATCATCGAAACCACCGAAATGAGTCCTGGCAAACAAGAATTGTCTATCAATCTTCTGAAGCAACTACCTGCTTGGGTAGCGGCGGCTTCTACCACCGACGATCGAGATGTAGAGGCCAACCTTGATAAAACTTTTGGCTTTCAGGATCTAATCGAAGGAGTGACCGAGGACTTTAAACCACGAGGAAATCAAGCAGATTTGTATCTTAGTTTCATCCTTAAGCTAGAACGCTAACTTTAAACCAAAAATTAGGCAACCTGACATTGACGCATTTAATCATTGACGCATTGTTTTTGCCAACAAAACACATACACGAATGAATTCCTTTTTTGCAGACCTCTTCGAATTATGGGGATTGAATATGTCGGTCCCAGCAGATGCCCTTTACGAAAACAATATCTATGCTACCGTAGGCTTAGTAATGATTGTCTCGGCCTTGGCCGCCTTCGCCCTTTTCTATTATGTACTCAATTCCCCTCGTTATGTAAAACCAAGATTCTGGATTATTCTAATGATCCTCCTGGGATTAGGTGTCTCTACCTTTGCACTTATCCACACCTACAACAAGTTCGAATACCTCGATCTGGATTATATGTTTGGAGATTACCTTCAATTTGGAATAACCGTATTATTTTTCACCATGATTTCCTTCTTTTTATTCTCCCTCTTGGGGAAACATTGGAGCACCAACTTGAAGGACACCCCTTTTAGGACCAGGAGATAAACTATTAAACATCACATTTTCATTATACGCGCAAGATGTCAAACTACAATTATCCAAAATTATTTTTATTCTGTATCGGTGGTACCGGCTCTCGAGTTCTGAAAGCACTAACCTTTCTGGCAGCCACCGGAGTAGATATCAAAGCAAGTAAGGTTATCCCGATTATTATCGACCCCGATAGTTCGAATGGAGATGTTACTCGTACTATTGAGATTCTCAATAAATACAGAGATATCCGCCTGGAAATGGGTTTTGATAAAAATGATTTTTTCAAAACCGAATTCCAAACTTTGAGTAGCCTTGATGCCGTCTCTGATGATGGCTCCCTAAAAACGACCGCCCAAGGTTTTCGTTTCGGGATTGATGGTACCAAAGAGGGCCGATTCAGAGAATTCTTGGCCTATGACCAAATCCAAGGTGGTAATAAAGCCCTACTGAGTTCCCTATTTACAGAAGAGAACCTCAACGCAGAACTCAAAGTCGGGTTCAAGGGCAATCCTCACATGGGTAGTATCGTGCTCAATCGTTTTAGCGAGTCCGATGACTTTAAGTTTTTTGCCTCCCGCTTCAATGAGAATGACCGCGTCTTTATCGTGAGCTCAATTTTTGGAGGTACTGGCGCAGCAGGTTTTCCGCTACTAGTCAAAAACTTGCGTTCTCCACGTATTGGCCTCAAAAATCCTGAGCGTATCCGTAATGCGCGTATCGGTGCCATTTCGGTGAAACCTTACTTTAGTGTCAAATCTGACTTTGATTCTAAAGTCAATGCCAGCACCTTTATTTCCAAAACCAAAGCTGCTCTAGAATATTATCACAAAAATATCACAGGCAACAACTCCCTCAATGCCCTTTATTACATAGGCGATACCGAGACACTAGATTATAATTATAATGAAGGCGAACAAGATCAAAAGAATTTCGCCCACTTGGTTGAATTCCTTTCTGCAATGGCGATTGTAGACTTTATGGATACCAAAGACGAAAAATTGAGTACCTCCAATGCCGAAGCTCAATTTCCCGTGTACAAAGAGTATGGCCTCAATGGTGATGTCAAAGACGTCACCTTCAATCAACTGGGTCGTAAAACTTCGGAAAGGATTTTCCAACCCATGACCCAATATGCTTATGCGCATTACTATATGAGTAGGAACCTTTCTTCTTTCCCTACGAATCAACCTTGGACCAAAGGCTTCGAAAATGCCTTTCTTTCCAATGAATTCTTCGGCCAAGACCTCAAACAATTCAACCAACGCTTTGAAGAGTGGCTCGCTGAAATGGAGAAAAACGAACGGGGCTTCAACCCTTACAACCTAGAGGTCAATGGGGAGCTACTGCACACCCTAGTCGAAGGCGTACAACAAAAGAAAAAACGCCGCGGACTCTTCAAAAAAGAGGATTGGGACCTCGATGATTTCAATGGGTACCTCAATGCTGCCGCCACCGAAGTAGGCGAGCGACCCGTCAATGAGAAATTCATGTCCCTTTTCTACCAAGCCACCCAAACCATTTTCAACGAACGCATCAAAAAATAAGTCCAGCCATGAGCGAAGTCAAAAATCAATATAAAGTACTTAGATTATACGATGGTGGCTCCGAACCATCTGACGATTGGCATAAGATCAATAACCCCTACGGCCCTAACGATATCTCGAAAATCAAAGACCCCGCAGGAGCTAATGACCGCAATGAAATCACCTCGATTCCATCGCCATTCGCCCGGATTCATCTCTTTGAGACTGCTTTTCGAATTATTGCCGATAAGAGTACCGAAAACCTTTCGGAAATTGATGGCGACACCATTTATCACAAGCTCGTCTCTGATAGCCTGGATGTAGCTGAACTCTTCTTCAAATACGACTTTTTTTCTGCCAAGTACAACTTGAATATTACTAGATGGAATAAAACGCGTGACCTCCAAACGCTTTTAGATAGCAATAATCCACAACATAAACTCCTAGGAGAAACCCTGGCACTATACATCAATCAGGATGGGAAATTATCCAATTTTGATAAAATGGAGAACCTCTATTTTATCACCCTCAATCATCAGATCGTTGGCGGAACCTCCCCTTCTACCCTATTCTTTTCTAGTGGAAACGACCTGAGCTTTGCCCAAATCATCCAAGGCAACGATGTACTTTTCGACCGAAAATATACGCCGCTCTACCAACGTGACCGTTCTTTTCAAAGATACCTTTATGGTTTATTTGCGGCCTATCCACAATTAACTACCGAGATGTTGATCTTCTGGAAATACCTAGTAGTCAACCTCAAAGTCCTCAACGAAAAGAGACCAGAGCTTTACGCAGAGATCAAGGGCATCCAGGAAAATGCTGGCTTCAATGCCGACATATTCCGCCAAGAGCATAAAGCCTGGGACAATACTCAAAGCGTGGAAATTTTCCCCGGCTTGGATCACTTTAAAAAGCAGCTGGTCATCGACCAACGGACTATCGGTGATTTCATGATCGACTCTACTAAATACAGTGGCAAAAAACCTGTGGTGCTCCAAAATGGCTATAGCCGCGCCCTCAATTATTTTGGTGGTAAATGGCAATCCGATATCAAAGTACCTTTTAAAGATGATGATCCGCTTGACCAACGTTTTGTTCCCGGCCAAGATGTGCAGTATCCTTATCTCACCGTCAGCGATTTCTTAGAGCCTTATCTAATCGAGGTGCCTTATGCAATAGATCAGCAGTTCTTTGATGGCAACCCCAAAGGTTTCTTTATGGGAGACCGCATGACGCAAGAGCCACCCGATAATATGTATCTATTGCCTATCAAAAATGCGTTTTTTGACTATTTCGATGTCAAAGACCTGATGGGTACCACGAAGGATGGCCGACCGACGATTAAAATAGAAAATGGCTCAGGTGGTGTCAAGGTGGAGCTTTTAATACCCATTACCGTCCAGGGCGAGTATATACGCTTTGAGCGCTTTTATAAAGAAAATGGCCAAGTCGATGAACTCGCCAATGAAGGAGCTATCCAGAAGTGTAAACTTAGTTTGGGGATGATGCCTTTTTATAGCGCGCTCGACAAGGTTGAGCAAAGAGTAGGTTTTGTAGATGCTGATGTCTTATACTCTAATAATAAAGAAAGTGTCTACAAACTCAACTTCCTCAAGATTTCTAATAAGGGCCATCACCTAATCGACCCTAAGTTCACTACTACACGCAGTGATGAAAGCAAAAATCATGGCCATAATGCTACGAGTAAATACTATGTGCTCGACAAAGCCTATGATGTCATAGAAGTGGCCCAACCGAATGGGGCGGCTGGCTTAGTTATTCCCAAATTCCAGCAGAATTATGAAGGGAGCAAGCAATTCACCTTTGCTATTGACTTTGGCACCACCAATTCGCATATCGAATACTCCGTAGATGGCAATAACCCTATACCTTTTGATATTACCGAAAAGGATCGCCAACTAATCACTTTATTCGATGACTTCTGGGGCTTGAATGATCCTCAGCTAGAAAGTCTGCTGATGCGCGAATTGGTCCCCTACCATATTGGAGGAGAAAGTCGATACCGCTTCCCGATGCGCACAGCTATTTCTGAAATAGATAACCTCAACCACTACCAATCTACCTTCCCGCTTGGAGATTTGACCATTCCTTTTCATTATGAGAAATTGGAAACCCTACAATCAGAGATCATCAAAACCAACCTCAAATGGTCACGGTTTAGAGGAGACGAAGGTACCGTAAATAGTAATCGAGTCAATGGTTTCATTGAGACCTTACTGATCATGATCCGCAACAAAGTATTACTTGGTGGTGGCAGCCTACAACGTACACGTATCGTTTGGTTCTACCCTTCGAGTATGAGTACCAATCAAGTCAATCAGTTCAGAAGAATCTGGAATCGCTTATTTAAGAAATATATCCATGCCGAAGGCGAGCCCATCGACTTCTCCGAATCGGAGGTTCCTTTCTACAACCATCCGCCTAGTTTGGTAAAATCACAGCGCTACCCTGTCATCAATATTGATATTGGTGGTGGCACTACGGATATTGTGATGTTTGAGAAAGACCAACCCAAATTTCTCACTTCCATTAAATTTGCAGGAAATGCCGTTTTTGGCGACGGATATAGAAACGACATCTCCGCTGATAATGGTTTTATAAAGACCTTTAAACCGCGGGTGCAGACTTTCTTGCAGCACAATCAGCACGAGCTCAACTCCCTGAAAAATGTTTTTGAACAACTTAGTGCGCCAGGCCGGTCTTCTTCGGCAGACCTTATGGCCTTCTTCTTCTCATTAGAGAATAACAAAGATTTGGAAGACAAGAATTTGTCTTTTCCATTTTCTGATGAAGTCGCTTCGCACGAGGAATTCAATATCATATTCATCATATTTTATGGAGCCATCATTTATCACATTGCCAAGATGATGCACAAGCTCGGCTGTGAGATGCCGCGTAATATCTGCTTGAGTGGAAATGGATCAAAAATTGTTAAGCTCCTGGATGCGTCTTCTAAACTCAAAAGCGTAGAGAAGTTGAGTAGGATGATTTTTGAGAAAGTCTACAAGGCAGAATACCACGCCGAAGGCCTGACGATGGTACAAGGCGAAAAGCCAAAAGAAGCAACTTGTAAAGGTGGTATCCGCAAGCTGATCGACAATAAATTATCTGATGACTATGATCGAATAGTATTATTAGGAGACAGTGACAATACCATCATTAATCATAGTCCTAACTACTACGATCGTTCTTCTTTGAAATACCAGGAAGTGACCGACCTGATCAAATCCTCTGCCATCCAAGAAACCAGCAAGTTCATTGATATGATTTTAGACCTGCATAGTGACTTTGATTTTGAGGATAACTTCGGGGTGGCGCCTTCCAATCTGACGGTATATCGCCGAGAGTTGAAACGCGATATCGAAGATAGTATGGAGCGAGGTCTGATCCAACGCTTAGACCTCAGTGATCAAGATAAAAATGTAGAGGAAACCCTATTTTTCTATCCTTTGATCGCTTCCATGTACCATTTGTCACAGGTGATTGCGGAGAAGACCTAGCGGTATTCGATGTACAACCTAGCATACAGCAATTTACTATGTAGACTAGATGGATAGATTGATTCATAATACCATTACATCATTTGATGGAAGAAACCAATAATCAACAGAAGCTCAAACCCATCTTGCAGGAATTAATCAAGCAGCAAGAGCAACTGCTAGCTCAACAGCAAGCCATGTTGGAGCAGTTTCAGCAGTTGCAGCGAGTGCTATTAGGAGAGTCGCTTGAAGAAGATGATGAACAAGAGGCCCAGGAGCCTGCTCCAAACCCAAACACGCCTCAAGAAGAAAACCCCAACTTAGAGGAGCATCAAGCTAATACCCAAAAGGAGGAGGAGTTTATTACGCTATTTTCTGTCGCTCCTAAGAACGGATTTTTCTTTGGCAGGCAATTATCTGAGCATTTCATTGCACGGCAGCATATCTACCGCATTGAAATAGTTGACGAAGAACGCGCCTTTTACTATCTTGTAGAAGACGCCGCTACCCGACAACACGCTTTCAACATTCCTGATAATTATATTTTGCCAGCCATCGAAATAGACGGCATAGGCCGATTATCAGAAGCTAGTGAGATCACCTTAGAAAAAGGGACCCTCAAAAAAGTAGGGAATAACTGGCAGATTGTTGATAAAGCAATACTGATTATGAATAAGTAAGTACTTA
>JBELML010000162.1:0-12875 GCA_042095835.1 Saprospiraceae bacterium | reverse complement strand
ATCCCGAAGTAAATTCGGGAAAGATGCCAGAGCGGTTTTGAATTGGAGTTTCAGTTGAATTTATAAAAAATTGTAGTGTAATTTTTTTGGTGCGTTTGCCCTACAGCTGTTCAAAATTGTAGGCTTGTTTCCTATCTTTAGTGTCAAAATAATCAATAGTCGACATGGCATACGAGTTTTTTTCTGAACTAGTGGATCGCTACGATAGCCTCAAATATGAAATATTAGAAGCGCAAACCTTTAATGAAGAGCATTATGGTTTTCCAGACATTTACTATAAGGTCATGGAGACGGATCGGACTCGAGTGAATGCTTTTACCAATGCATTCCAATATTATGACTTTACAGATAAAGTGGTATGTGAAGCCGGAGTTGGAACGCTTGCGCTGACTAAACACTTCCTGCCCTTTGTGAAAAAGGCTTACCTCATTGAGTATAATCCACATTTAAAAGACTTTATTCAAGCAGAACTCTCCAAAAATGGCTGGACGGATAAAGTTGAAGTGATCTATGGTGACGCAATGAACGTCGTCTTGCCAGAACCCGTCGATTACATTGTCGGAGAGTTAATGAGCATTTATTGTGCCAACGAATACCAGGTGCAAATATTCAAAAATCTACGCCAATACCTCAAACCGGGTGGAAAACTGCTACCTGAGTTTATTACCAATATCATCCAATTGAGTCATGCCGATTTTGATGCTGCCCACAAGCACTATCCTATTAACTTCACAAGGCATCTACCCGAACAATTATCTTTGCAGCAGGAGCTAAATCATATAGATCTTTACCATATTGAAGAAGAAATTGTAGAAAAAACTGTTGAAGTCGTTCCCTCACTTACCGGATTGGCCAATTGTGTTTATATGCATTCCTTTGTACAAGTTGCGCTAGGGTGTAATTTCACAGGTACAGATAGTTTGATGCCGCCTACCGTTTGTAAATTAGAAAATCCTACTCGTGTAGAAAGAGGAAAACCTATACAGTTGAGGGTGAAATTTAAATACGGAACCAACCTTGATGAAGCTAAATTTTGGGTTGAGTAATAGAAAGATCTAAGCCTATGATATCGCGCCAAGCTTCTTCATGTGGTCCCTCAACGTAGAAGGGTGTCACATAATGCCAGAGGTCGTTGCCGTAGTGTTTTTCTTCACCCGTATCGGCTTGGAAAAGAAACTCACCAGCTTGTAGTTCCCGCTCAAATATATTGACCAGCGCTCCATCTGGCATTTTCTCAAACACCTGACTTTTACCTCCTTGAATGTTTGATCGATTGATCACTAAAGCGGATACGATAAAATCGGCCCCATCTTCGTGCGCACCTTCTGGAGCATTATTCCCTGGAATGCCTTGCTGTGCTTTTACACTCATAAAATGAGCGGTCATTTGCAGTTTTTTAATCGCAACATGGGGTGTGATTTGCTGGGCGTATTGGGCCGCTGCTTTGAGAAAACTATAGAATAGGTCATGCTCCACTAAGGCCGAATTCATTTCTGCAAAAATCCGTGGTAAGGATCTAATATCCGTTTTGCCCAAGGCTTGCTCGAAACCTTCAGGATAAATCCGCTTGATGGTGATCGGATTTTCCATGGTGAGTTCAAAGGTGCAAACAGATCGCCTTCGCCAGGCTTGGATGTTGATCAGTTGCTGCTTTAATCCCTCGCCAAGTTGCAGCTGCTCGAAAAATGATACCATCGATGCTTCATTGTCAAGGTAGTAATCTTTAAAAGCATCAAAGTGACCTTCTTGAACTTCGGCAGGGAGTAGCTCCCATTGCTTTCTCTTAACGTCATAAAAGTCATAAGGCATGGCTTGGAAGCTATCTTTAAAATGCTCGATGAAAGCAGACGTATCTATTTCAAAAAAATCAAGCGCAGCGCAGAGGATAGGTGAAAATATAGGAGCACTTGTCCAACTGGAGATCTCTTTTTCTGTAATGGGTAATTGCTGCATAGTTGTTATTCTTAGTAAATAGACACTTTTAATATACAAAGAGTCTTCCAGGCACAGGTGCCTTTCCTTTTATATTCTAATTTTTTCGCACCTTAACCAAAAATACCCTCTTCGGGTTTTCTACAAAAATTTGCTGAATATCCGTTTCGGAAAAACCATTTTCCAAGAGCGCTGGAACTAGTAATCGAGGTATCGCATCAAAAGAACGGATAGCTCCGCCATTCGGAAATCCGTTCCCATCGTGAGCAATGAGTACTTGGCGGAGTAAGTTCCTTTTTTGGAAAAGTTGAAGCCTTCGGATATAGGTTTCGATATTCTCCTCCTTGACCCCGTCTAGCGAAATCCAGGCCCCTTTTTCCGCGTATTCAAGTAGCAAACTATCATCATTTAGCTTATTAGCATGAGTCCAGATCCAGGCACTTGGATGAACACCGTACTGCTTCATTAATTCCATTTGTAGCTCTACCGCCTCTAGGTTCGCACCAGTGTGTACAGCAATGGTCAGACCGGTTTGCAAATGGGTGCGAAGTCCCGCTTCGAAGAGTTTGGTGTCTATTGCCGATGGGCTTTTTCCATCATCAAAAGCTAGCTTGATAAAACCAGGTTTGATGCCTGTATCTTTTATACCATTTTCAAACTCTTGGGTCCACATTTGAGCGAGTGCTTCGACAGTAGCATCGTAGGCAAAAGCCGGAATATAGCGGTCATCGGCAGCGCCATAGATGCCTGTATTAGTAATGATTTGTACACCAGAAGAATCGGAAATCGTTTTCAATAAATCGACCCTCCTACCAAAATACTCGGTGGTACAATCCACGATGGTCTCAATGCCCAGTGATTTGAGCTTTCTTAAGTAGGGAATGACCTGACGAACCAGGGCGGTACGATCATAGGTATCGGCTTCGCTGATATCTTTTCCATAGTTGGACATGATATGTTCGTGGGTCAATGTAAAGCCCAATTTTGACGAAGGAATGGCGCCTTGCACCGTTTGGTATGGCGTTTCTTGCTCCGCAATTTGTGCATTGATCCGGTTTAGCATTCCTACTGCAATGAGGTGATTACTATCTATTTCTACTACTTGAGTGACTAGTTTTTTAGCATCTTTTAAGGCTCCTTTGGCTTGGAGTATGCCTGCTTTGCACATTAAAGGACTGGTATAGCTAGGATCATTTAAATTTTTCTCAAGGGTATTACAAAGTGCTTCCGCCTTTTCTATGTTGCCAAGCTCTAGCTCTAGAGTGGCGGCGTAGCTGGTATAAAATCCAAGTTGTTTTTGCTGCTTAGTAGCCAATTGGTTTAACGTATCTAAAGCTTGTTGAGCACCTTGAGCATAGCGTAAAAACTCGATATACTCTGCTTTGAAGTAGGCATCTGCAGGGTACTTACGCGCAAATTGTCCAAAATTTTTCTGGGCCAATTGAAAGCGTTGTTCATTAAAGGATTTGGCATTTTTTATACCCAAATCCTGATTGTTAGCCGCTTGTAAGCTCAGGATATTGACATCTAAAAGTAGACGCTCATCAGCATCGGCTTTCTCTTTTTGAGCTTCTAGTGTTTGGAGGATTTGCTGTCGTTCATTCAGGTCTCTGGTAATCCGACCTACCATACTTTTACCCAATAACCAATCTGGATCTAATTCGACAGCTTTGCGGAAAGCCAGCTCAGATTCGGTCCAGCGACCATTGTCCATGATTTCCTCCCAGCCTTTGAGGAAATAAAGTCGTGCATCCTCATTTGCAGTGCCGTAATCATAGGTACTTGGAGATTGGACGGTAGAACAAGTAGAGAGGAGGACTGTAAGTATTAAGAATAGACAATGTTTCATAGTGGAGGTATAGGTCTTGTGTAAGATAGCTTGGAACAAAATACGATACTAAACCTTATTTTGCTTCTTAATCGGTAATTAGAGAACAATTTTCTACCATGTCCGATTAAATTCATAAAATCTAACAAACGTATGAAACTGAAAAAATATTTAGGGCTTTTGGTACTCTTTCTTGGAAATGGTGCGCAAGCCCAAGAACAGTTCCCCATGTCGGAGCTGAGCTTTGCAGACCTTTCTCCCTTCCAAACGACTCAAAGCAATTGGCAAATTGTAGGGGCGGTGAGTGCACCAATGGACAAAGACCAAACCCTCAATACTAAAAAAGGGAGTGGCATTTTGGCTAATCTACCTGATGATAATCATAAAGCCCAAATTTTCACTCAATTCGAGCATGGCGATATCGATCTCGACTTCGAAGTGATGATGCCCGTAGGTAGTAACTCCGGCGTCTATTTACAAGGACGCTACGAAATCCAACTACGCGACAGTTGGGGCAAAAGGCGTCCAAATTTTGCGGACCTCGGAGGCATCTATCAGCGTTGGGACGATACTCAGCCCAAAGGTCAAGAAGGTTTTGAAGGCACTGCCCCTTCGACCAACGCCGCTAAAGCTCCCGGTCTCTGGCAGCGGCTGCGGATCTCGTTTCAAGCACCACGCTTCGATGCTCAAGGCAAGAAAACTAAAAATGCACGCATCATCTTTGTAGAGCTGAACGGCGTAGTCATTCACCAAAATGTAGAATTGACTGGACCCACCCGCGGTCCCTACGTAGGCGGTGGTGATGAAGCAGCTATGGGACCACTCGTCTTCCAAGGCGACCACGGGCCAGTTGCCTTCCGCAATTTTAAATACCGCAGCTTTGATGGCACACCAGTCCAATTGAAGGATTTGACTTACCAAGTCGTTCGTGAAAATATTCAAGAAACTAAAGACTGGTCTTCGGTCAAAGGTGAATCAAAAGGTACGGACCAACTGATTACTTGGAATGTAGCTCAGACGAGCAACGATTTTGCCATCATCTATGAAGGTATATTTGAAATTCCGCAGTCGGGGAATTATCTCTTTATTTTGGCTTGTCAGGGTAATGCGAGTCTTTGGATCAATGGCGAGATGATCATTAATGATATGTATAGCCGCACTGAAAGACACCTTGCTTCTTTGACCAAGGGAAGTGTACCTTTCCGCTTGGTCTACGATAAAGTAGAAGTTTGGCGACAAGCGCAGTTGGGCTTCAGTGTAGAGGGGGGCAATTTCCGTCCGGTCAATTTACACTACGAAAGTTCGGCTTTACGGAGTAATCCGACTGATCCGATCTTTGAGCGTTCGGGTAATCAAGCTAGACTCTTACGGAGTTTTGTAGACTTCAAAATGCCACAGATGGAGCAGTCCAAAAAGATCACCAACGCTATCAATGTAGGTGATCCTACGGGCTTGCATTATACTTACGATCTCAAGCAAGCAAGCATTGTGCAAGTATGGCGCGGTGATTTTCTCAATATGACGCCCATGTGGTACAATCGTGGCAATGGTGTCTCCAGAGCAATTGGTGTAGTCGAGCCTCTGACACCTGATATCCAGTTGACGCAACGCCAAAGTGATGGTTCCCTATCTGGTCAATTTGCCGATGGCCAATACCGCTATCGATCCTACAAAGTAGACGATGATAACCGGCCTACTTTTCATTATCAGGCTTATGGCCTCGACGTAGTAGATCAGATCACGCCGACTAGTGATCGGAAATCCATCGAGCGGCAATTAGCATTCTCGGGTCAAGCGAAAGGCGATTTGGTATTCTGTTTGGCTTCCGGAGCATCGCTAGGTAAGATTAAAGAGGAACTGTACATCATCGATGATCGCTACTATATACAGACTTCTGCCAAGACGAAAGTTGAAGACCTAGGAGATGGGCGTCAAGCATTAATTGTGGCCGTCGAGGATGGAAAGACGATCAGCTATCGTATTATTTGGTAGTAAGCAAAAAATACACTTTCGATTTTAAGAGCCCCTGTCTTTTTTGATCACGTTTAAAATGTAGCACTTAGCTCCAAAAAGACAGGGCCAAATCGAAGGTTATATTTTTTGCGGTTTTAAACTAGTATTAATATGCAATCTTTATATAAAAATACAATCCTATTATGCTTACTGACCTTGGGTAGCCAATTGCTATTAGCACAAGGATCAGCCATCTTACCTAGTGAAGATGATTACTATAAAATTATCACACTACCCGTTCCTGAGGATATTCTCATCGAAGCGGGCGGGGTATGTGCCTTGCCTAATGGGAGCTTGGCCGTCAGCACACGCCGAGGCGATGTCTACATCATTGATAATCCCTATATGGAGAATGGGACGAATCCACGCTATCGACTTTATGCCAGTGGACTACACGAAATTTTGGGCTTGGCCTATGTCGATGGAGATCTCGTATGCGCCCAACGCGGTGAGCTGACTCGCCTGAAAGATAATAATGGCGATGGCTATGCTGATGAGTACGAAGCCATTTATGTCCTACCCATTTCTGGGCACTACCATGAATATTCTTTTGGTCCTAAAGTAGATCCAGATGGCAATTTCTTTGTGACGGCCAATGTCGCCTTTGGTGATCGAGAGTGGTGGCGTGGAGAAAGTAGAGTCCCTTGGCGTGGATGGACACTCAAGATTACACCAGATGGAGAGATGGAGCCTTGGGCAACGGGTATGCGGTCTCCGGCAGGTATTGGAATGATCGACGGCGAATTTTTCTATGCAGACAACCAAGGCGATTGGATGGGTTCAGGTGGTATCATCCATGTTGAAAAAGGAGACTTTACAGGCCACCCTGCGGGTTTGCGTTGGGCAGACCGCCCCGAGAGTCCCGTTAAAATCAGCGATAAAGATATCTATGCAGTAGCTGATCCACGCTTTTCTCCGCCTGGACAGGCGATTAAGCCTGAGAATATAGAGGATGAAAGGCCTTTACCACTTTTTGAGGTTGCTGAGAAAGTAGATGCAGTAAAGTTGCCAGCAGTATGGTTGCCTCACGGTATTTTGGGTATCTCCTTGGCAGAAATGATCAAAGATGATACGGACGGTAATTTTGGCCCATTCGCAGGTCAGATATTCATCGGGGATCAAGGACAATCCAAATTGATGCGGGTAGACATGGAGAAGGTAAAAGGAGAATACCAAGGAGTGGTTTTTCCTTTTCGGGAAAATTTTCAATCAGGTGTTCTGCGGATTTGTTGGGGTAAAGATGGCTCTATGTTTTTAGGACAAACCAACCGCGGTTGGGGATCTTTGGGTAATAAAAATCAGGGACTTCAGCGACTCGTTTGGACCGGCAAAATGCCTTTCGAAATGAAGACCATCAAAGCGCAGCCAGACGGGTTTGAAATCGAATTCACCCAGCCCGTAGACAAAGCCACGGCCAGTAATCCAGCCAATTATGAAGTGACGAGTTTTATCTATAAATATCATCCTGTCTACGGTAGCCCTATCGTGAATGATCGCGCGGAGTGGATTCGTGGTGTACAAGTGAGTAGAGATGGAAAGAAGGCGCGTATTGTTTTGGAGGAGAAAATGCGGGAAAAGTATATCTACGAGATTAAGGCCGCCGGTGTGCGAAGCTATGTAGATGAGGTACCTTTATTGCATGACTTTGGCTACTATACTTTGAATAATACGCCAGAAGGAGATCGACTAAATTTACCGGCTCGGCCAAAGCCTTCGACTTCATCTATGCACGAACATCATAGCGGAGCATCTGTGGCCGAAGCTAGTGCAGTACTAGAATCACCAGATGCTAAGGCAGGTGAAGAAGCCACACCAACTACAAGCAAGGCTACTTCTAAAGTGAAATTGGTTGGCAAGCGGGTCAACAAGCGCCCCACAGCTTGGGATAAGGTAGATGTGTCGATTACGCTTGGCACCAAGCCTGGCTTGAAATACGACCGCACCGATATGCTCGTTAAAGCAGGTAGCCGAATCAAATGGACTTTTATCAATAAAGATGATATGATCCATAATCTGGTTATCGTAAAACCAAAAGCTGCTGATGCGGTCGGTACTGCTGCTTTGCAACTTGGCTTGAAAGGCGAAAGAATGGATTACGTCCCAGACTCAGATCAGGTATTATACCATACGGGTCTAGTACAGCCAGGCTCTACAGAGACGATCTACCTTTATGCACCAGATCAACCAGGGACCTACGAGTACGTTTGTACTTTTCCTGGCCATGCTCAGGTGATGCGCGGGGTACTGCGGGTGGTACAGTAAATTGGACTTATCCCGAACTTTGGAAAAATCTAAAGTTCGGGATTCCTTCGACCTTGTCATTTCAAAAATACTTGCATTGACCTTTCTATAAGATTGCAACCTCCATTGGTTTTCGGGGTCTTTAGGTAGCTACTCAGAACAACAATTCTTCTACATGAGTCACCTAATTAGTATTGTATTAAGCGTTGGTTTTGCTTTATGCGCCTTTATCATTTTCGGGCTTTATAAAAACAAGAAAGCTGGCCTTTCTCAGCGACTTTTGATTACTTTTTGGGTCTTTTTACTCTTTCTCATTTTGACCTTCTATGCAGATTTACACGGGATTGTTTGGCTTTATATCATAAGCTATCCCTTTTTGAATCTGGCCACCATGTTTGTTCCAGTGTTGATTTTTCTTTACCTCAAGTCATTATTTTTTAAGCAAGAGCATTTCTTTTGGACAAATAGGTTCCATCTGCTCCCAAGCATCGCCTTTGCTTTGCTTTATACCGCTCCAGCACACCTCAATTATATAACGGATTCGCTTGTATTTCCCTATGTAGAGCGTATTGATATGATAATATTGACTTTATCTAAGGATATCTACGGTGTCATCTATTTTATTTTATCGATCCAACTATTGCATCAGGTAAAGGGAAAGTTAGTGCACGTTTTATCGGAATTATCGGAGGTGCAATTTAGGTGGCTTTTTAAGTTTGTTTATACTTTTTTTGGCGTAATTATCATTGATTTTTTATTCTCTTTAGCGGAGTTTGTGGGCAATTACAATGTTGATTGGGATGGCTATATTGTAGTACTATTGTTGATCACATCTTTGGTGTATCTGGCTTACTATGGTATCCAGCAAATGAGTCATTTTATTCCTGAATTCCTATTAAAGTCAAAGACTAAAAAACCAGCACCCCATGATTTTGCTGCACTAGCTCTACAACTCAAGCAATTAATGGAGGAGGACAAACTTTATCTCACTCCGAATCTGTCGCTTAGGGATTTGGCAGAAAAGATGGGCACCTCAGATAAGACCTTATCCACGATGATCAACCATCACCTGCAAGTTACCTTTTATGACTTGGTCAATGCTTACCGGATCGAAGAAGCCAAAGCACGTCTATTAACCAGTGATCTAGAAAAATATACTGTCACTGGTATTGGGGAAATGTGTGGCTTTAGTTCGAAGAGTAGCTTTTACCGCGTCTTTAAAAGTGAAACCGGCATCACTCCACTCAACTACATCAAAAGGGAAAGAATCTAGTCCCATCGGAAGCATTGAGACAAGCCAGACCTTTGTTTTTTTCATTTCCAGCTCCTTATTCCTCAAATTGAGCGTAATTGAAGTGATCTAAAAATTTAAAAAGCATGTATCAAAAAACCATTACCCTCGTATTATTTCTGCTTTCTACCGGGCTAATACAGGCCCAAGACTATGACAAACTATCGGAAAGTGTCGATCAGTTTTTTAACAAATATATCGCTGACGATAAGCCTGGTGCTGCGGTCGTGGTCCTTAAAGATGGGAAAGTCGTGCATAAAAATACTTATGGGCTAGCAGACTATGAAAATAAGATCCCCTTATCTAATCAATCTGTATTCGATATTGCATCTGTCTCAAAACAGTTTGCAGGCTACGCCGTAGCCTTATTAGAAAAAGAAGGCAAGCTTAGTTTAAAAGATGATGTGCGCACCTATATTCCAGAGTTTCCAGACTTTGGACATACGATTACCATTGGTCATCTTTTACACCATCAGAGCGGATTGAGAGATTGGCCATCGACGATGTTGCTTGCAGGAGTTCAATTTGATGATGTACTGACTTTCGAGCAGATTTTAGCGATGGCGTACCAGCAAGAAGCACTCAATTTTGTACCTGGCACCAGGTATATGTATTCCAATACAGGATATAATGTGATGGTGGAGGTCATCCAGCGCATCACCCAGCAGCCGTTTCGAGAATGGACAAAGGAAAAAATTTTCCAGCCCTTAGGGATGAAGAATACTTTCTTCAAAGACCAATACAACGAGTCGATTCCGAATGGTGTAAAAAGCTACTACAAAGAAAGTGACAAGAAGTACAAAGAAACCGATGAATTGATACGTAGTACCAATGGCTTGACCGCTTTAGGGTCTAGTTCCTTGCAGACTACCATAGATGATTTTGCCTTGTGGCTCCAATACCTCGATAGTGAGGGCGCCAAAGAAATGGTCACTAAAATGCAGTCCACTTGGCCACTCAAGAATGAACCATCTACCTACGCCTACGGCGTAGACGTTGATACTTATAAAGGACTAAAGCAAGTGAGTCATTCTGGAAACTGGGCCTCCTTTAATACTTACATGGCCTATTTCCCTGATCAACATTTTTCGGTAGCAGTATTCATGAATTATGAGAATTGGGCAACAGGTTTCGCCAACGCAGTGACTAATCTTTACCTCGAAGACGAGCTGCAAAAGAATAAAGAAAATAAAGGAGAAACTTGGTTTTACTACGAAGCACCGCCTTCTGAAAAAACCAGCAATCTTGACCTCGATCTCTCGCCTTATACAGGAATTTATCACCTAGAAAAATATATGTCTTATCTGGATATTACAGAAGAAAAAGGACAGCTATATGTACAAGCAACGGACGAAGATCGATTCCCGATGCAAGCGATTTCAACCACCAAATTTTGGGTAGAAGCTTATAGTTCCTATATCTATTTCAACATGGATAGATCAGGCCAGGCAGAAAGTGTCACCTACCATAAATCGCTTTGTAAGCGTAGGGCCTCAATACCCTCAAAGACAGCGATAGACCTCTCTATTTATGAAGGCCATTACTACAGTAGGGAGCTCAACACGAGTTACCAAGTCGTATCGAAAGATGGGCAGCTCCATCTATCTAACCTTAGAAATGGGCAGGCTTCATTAGAGCAAGTATGGCAAGATGGTTTTTTAAGTGAAACGACCTACGCCCCAAGGGTTGATTTTCAAAGAAACGCCAAAGGGGAAATTGTCTCTTTAGCCGTATCACAATATAGAAGTAGGAATCAACTATTTAAAAAACTAGATTAATTATCGAAAACCCTGGAAGCTGCTGTAGCTTCCAGGGTTTTTGATATGCTATATGCCAGATGCTCGACTTAATTGACTTCAAAGTGTATTGAATAGTCTATTCCTCCAGCTCTTTCAAACGGTTAATGGCATTCTGGTTTTGTGGATTCAAGTCCAAGGACTTTTTAAAGGCTGCTTTAGCCTTTGCATTTTCTTTATGTAAAAAATAAGCCTCGGCTAGACTATCATAAAGATTAGCCGATCCTGGGTAGATATGCAGAGCAAGTAGAAAGACCTTATAGCCTTGTTCCTTGGTTTGAGGATTAAAAGACATCCGCAAACCCATTGTATTGAGCATGCCTTCTTGGAGGTTTAGATTGGGGTGTTTTTGCTTGATGGCTTGGTAGAGCGGAATCAAATCTTGATAGTTTTGCTGGAGAGCTAGGTCATTGAAATCTTTATAATCGAATGTCTTTTCTATTGGCCTTTTGGATTTCTTAGTCAATAACGAAGTAGCATATCCATTTGCTGCAGGACTATTTTTAATAAAAACTTGGGCTTGCGGATTGTCTTCTAAATGTGCTTGTAAAAACTGTAAAGTGTGTTCGGCTAGCAAACGATAGGAAGCCATGATTTTGTCATCACTCTTATCCTGACGTTGGTCACGATTCGCAAATAAAACACTAAAAACACTGAAGTAGCTATGTGTCAAGTCATGAAACTTATAGCTATAAGCTCGGCTATATTGGAGCGTGTCGTACAACTGGAATTGATCATTCAACTCAGCAGGAATATTCTCGGCTACCAGGACTTCTTCGGGGATGTCTTTCTGGGCAAAATGCGCATAAGGGATATCAAAGAGGTCCAGGTCGAAGAAAGGCGATTTCTCCAGGGCTTGATAGTTATATCGCTCTGTTCCATCCAAACTTACGAATGCTTGGATTGGCATATTTTTCATGATGGTATTAGCCGCTGCTAATCCTCCAAAGCTGTACGCCATCAAAGCTACTTTCTTGCTGTCAATAGCCTCGTATTTGGTGATTTCTTTGAGTAGACAAGCAATATCTCTAGATTGAGCTTCCACGTTTTTAACGGCATTTCCTACCATCCATTTGGAGTCAACGCCACGCGAAGGACTGGCTAATACAATAAATCCATGACTCGCCAGATACTCGCATAAGGCAAAATTTTCGATGCTAGTCGCCTGTTGACTTGGTGCATAAATAATCACAGGAAACGGTCCTTTTATCATTTTTGCATCAGCATAAGCCTGCGCTGTTTCGGGTAGATGTGCATTGTTATCAGGCGTATTCCAGAGGTAAGAAAACCAATCTAAAAGGAAGTAATTTGGAAGATGCTTCCACTCTTCTTCTTCTTTTAAAACCTCCAAATAATTGAGTACAGTGAGCGGCTTAGCATCTTTCTGGTCGACTTCTGCTGGGTACCAAATACTGACAGGAATAGGGCGATAGTTTTGTTGCTTGTTAAAGGCTGTGTGTACCTGATATAAACGGGTGCTGTCTGTTAGGGTATAGTGCTGATAGCCGACCTGGAACTCGCCATAGTTGAGGTTGATGGCTGCTAAAGAAGTTTGGGCATCCGTGTTGAAAACCAAGAAAAGTAAGCAGCTTAATAGTTGGAATCGCATGGTATTTGTTTTGTCTTTGGTGAATACGTTTGGCAAAGGCAAAAGAGGATATACTAGAAACAAACGGTTTCTAGAAAAGGAGATTTAAGAACTCTTGTAACCTGTTTTATGGATTGCTCTTCTGTAATCTAGATGTTGAAAGAGAAGGTTTACCCCTAGTAGGAA
>JBELML010000161.1:0-12952 GCA_042095835.1 Saprospiraceae bacterium | reverse complement strand
ACGAGGCTTTTTAACGAAACTAGGCGGCAAAAGAACAAGTAAAGATGTTTAATTTATTATTGACTCATTCCTAACTCTCCTCTTAGGTATGAATTTGGGCGTAAGCAAAAAGGATTTCTCTACCAATTTGCGCTACCCGCTCATCATATTTCGACTGCTCTTGGGGAGTATCATCTGCTACTTTAGGGTCTTCGTAGGTGAGTGGTAGACGCATTTCAGTACCCGGTACAAAGGGACAATTCTTATCCGCATCGGAGCAAGTCATGATTGCTGCAAAGTGGGTCTTGGGATTAAAAGGATCATCAAAGGTCTTGGAGAAACACTCCAGTGGTTCTACCTCAGCACCAAAATGTACCAAATAATGGGGGTTGTTTCCTCCGGGGTTTTCAATTTTAAAGCCAGCGCGCTGCATAGCAGCTACCGCACGTGGATTAAAAGCGGTTGCTTCGGTACCACCAGAGAAATGGCTAATTTGAGGTACTCCATAATAATGTGCCGCAGTAGCAGACCAGATCTGACTAATATGGCTCCTTCGTGAATTATGGGTACAAATATAGTTCAAGGCAATGGGTGTATTGCTAGCTAATTTCTTCTGGATATATGCCCTTAAGCGGAGTAAGAGTGGTCTGCGCTCTTTAGGAATTTGATCAAATTCTTTTAGGCGATCGGCGATAAAAAGATCAAGAGGAGTAAGTCCGGTTGAGTGGGTCATAAATGAAATACTTTACTTGCCGCAATAGTACGACTATTGCAGATGCTTGTCAAGCAAAAAAGCCCTTTGCACTTATTCAAAAGGCAAAAGGCTTTAAAAACCGTTCTCTGTTTACTAAATCTTGTTTAGTAACAGTCAAAAAATAATTTTTCGATTTTGATGGAATCTTCCCGACCTAAAGCCGGGACAGGCTTGATCCAATACGGCGTTAAAAAGCCTCGTTAATGCCCTGCATTACCTACGTTTTTTGCCTTGTCTTGGTTCAAATTTATCCCGGCCTTGCGTCGGGAATCTTCTCGATCAAAATGCGATACTTATTCTTTGTCCGTTACTTAACTGGGCCTAGTCAATAATTTAAAACTACAAACCTTCCAGCAATTGTCTCAGCCAAAGCTACAAGTGCTAGCAAGCAACATATAAGTGTAAGCGAATCGCTCAAAAGTGTAGGATCTTTCAAAGTATTTTGAAAAGAAAGCTATAAAAGCGGTCATGATTTTTGATTTCATACCATTATTCGTATATTCAGACAAAGGCAAAAAAGCCACTACTTTTAACTAAAACCGCTTCAACAAATACTTTCAAGCCATTGGTTGGAGCCGCATTCGGATAAGTATGAAAAAACGGGTATTCCCTAGCGTTTTTCTAGCTCGATTAGCTGAAAAAGCACCCTTTCCTTGTATGCTTAGCGTAGCTTTTGTTTTCTTCTTTTTCCCATTATCCGCTCAAAAAGTACAATTTCCCTTAGGTGCCGCAGCACAAGTTGCTTTGTCACAGCAGCAAATGAGGTTCTCGGAGCATACTTTCTACAGCATTCATTTAATCTCTCCAACTGTCCAAGAAAGGACTTTCTACCAAAGTCGCTCAAGGTTTCAACAAAGTTATCGTTCTAAACCTGGCTTCAGTGTACGTGCTTATGCGGCATACGAGTTGGCAGATCGTTGGCATTTGCGTACAGGATTGGGGCTCTCCTACCAATCTTTGGAATGGCAAGAGCAATACGTAGGTGCAGATTAGCATCTCACCTGGATAGCTACCCTATACCATGATGCTCCTGTGCATCCCTCATTTGGAGGTTACCAGGCGGTATGCACCGATATCATCCGAGGCAGGGCTGCCAATAGCGGCACCCGCTACGAAAATCCGGTACTAGAAATGGTACGCTGGCAAATTCCCTTAGAGTTGCAATACCGTATTCTAGGCCAAAAATTGAGGCTTGGTGCAGGTCTTATTTTGCAGGGCCCCTATCTTCGCGTTTGCATCATCACACTACTAGAAGTATCCATCAGGAGACCAATTTGGGCCTCAGTTGCCATTATAATCAAGTCGACGTGCACGAAGATGCCTCAGCGCTGCTGCGTCCAATACAAATTGCTTTGACGAGTAGTCTGACCTATCAAGTCCAAGAATTCCTAGCGCTTGAAGCCGGATTCAACTATCAAAGCAGCAACACCTTCGCAACACCGAATACGGAGGGAGCACTCTTCCAAAGTGCTGTATTTAGGCCGATGAATGTACAGCTGGGCGTGCAGGTGATATTGGATTAACAGAAGCATTCTTTTAATACTACAAAAGCCCAATTTTGATGGATCAAAATTGGGCTTTTTTTGATTTATACACTATATTTAAAAAAATACCGCCCCATCATTACAAAACTACCAGTCTAGATGAAAGATGATAAACCTCGTACTAGAATTGTTCGTTTGTTACTGCGGATTGTGGCGAATCCAGGGCGATTTACTAGACGTGAACTTGCCGAGCATTTTGAAGTATCTAAAAGGAATATAGATGGAGACATAAAAATCCTAAAAAATATTCCTGAGTTAGACTTTAAACAAGAACCTCCAAACTGGACATGCAAGATTTTACCAGATCGTAGCTTTAAGGAGTTACAGTTCTTGCAGCCACTCACAGAGGAAGAACGAGCCGAGCTGAGTAGGATCATTGACCGTTCGATTGGAAGCAGCAAACGTGCCCTCTATCTAAAACGCAAACTTGAAAGTCTCTATGATTTTCAAAAATTAGGCCTAAGAGCGCTCCGAAGACCAGCTCTAGAAAAAATCGACAACTTAGAACAAGCCAAACGGGAGCAGCGACAAGTCTTTCTAAAAAACTACCGTAGTAATAGCAGTAATGCTGTGAAAGATCGATTGGTCGAACCTTTCCATATTGATCCGGAGCTGGACACTTTACAAGCTTTCGACCACAGCCGTAAAGACTCCATGCACTTTCGGCTGAGTAGAATAGAGCGCGTAAAGTTAAAAGAGGATACTTGGCAATATACCCACCGCCACTATATCAAAAGTACCGACATCTTCCGTATTGCCAATAATGACCAGGAATATGTACACTTACGGCTCAATCTATTCGCCTATAATCTATTAATAGAACAATTTCCACTGGCCAAGTCTTACGTACACCCTGCCGCCGATCCTGGCTTATATGACTTTGAAGCAAAAGTAAATGCCAATTTTTTGGGACTCATCCATTTTATCATGGGGCATGCTAGCCATCTAGAGGTCATGAGTCCTGAGCGATTAAAGGTGCTGGTATGCCAACAAGCGCAGGCAATTGTAGATAAAAACCAATAAAAATTTCACTTTCTGGGGTACCCCTACCATTTTTTGGGGTAGGTGAGGTTGTAGATTTGTGATCAAGACTTAAATACGGAATCTCTAAAACTAAAATCAAATTCATCATGCGCATATATATACATTTGACATCAAACACTAAGATAGTCCCTTATAACTACCAGCGTAGTTTAGTTGGGGCCTTACATCGATGGTTAGGGCCTAACGAACTTCATGATGATGTTTCACTCTATTCCCTTTCCTGGTTGAGTAAGGGAGTAAGCCGAAGAGGAGGGTTAGATTTTCCAGAGGGCTCTACTTTTTTCCTTTCATCTCCAAAAGATGAGATTTTGACAGATTTAATTAAAGGAATGACTAAAGGCCACCAAGTAGCATGGGGGATGGAAATCGATAAAATTACGATTCAAAGGACACCAACTTTCTCTACGCGCCACCGATTTGAAGTACAGAGCCCTGTACTGATTAAACGAAGCCTTGAAAGTAAGGATAATCAAAAATATTATTTCTTTGACGACGACGAATCAGGTGATTTGCTCACCCAGACAATCCAAACCAAAATGCAGTGTATTGGGTGGAATGAGAATATTCAAATTCAATTTGATAAAAATTACACAAAGCCTAAGAGGAAACTGGTTAAATATAACGGTATAAAAATTTTGGGTTCTATTTGTCCAATTATAGCTGAAGGCTCTCCTGAAGCAATCCAGTTTCTCTGGGAGGTGGGAGCTGGGAATAGTACTGGAATTGGTTTTGGAGCACTCATATAAAACTAAAAATGTGGAACAGATTAATCTAGATTTTTTTAGAGAACCACCTGAACTTGATACTAGAGGAGTATTAACAATTAGAGCTTTGGCTCCACTTTCGATGGTGCCCAGTCAGCCAGGGTACTATTTTAGAACGGAACTATACCCCACGAAAGAAATGCTCTTTGGACTATTTGAAAATGCACTGGGTTGGCATTTTTTCGATGATGCAAAGCGAGACAATATCAGAAGTATCATCCTAAAAGGTATTGCTAAACAGGCCAAGAAAGATAATAAAAAAACAGATTTTCAAAATTCAGAATCTTGGCTGAGTTCAAAGTTTGATTCTTCGCAAAGTGGATTTAAGAGCTTACTCCAATACCACCTTGACTTCGAGTCTATTGATACTCCTGAAGATTATAGTACCTATGATGACCTTTGGTCTATGAGTAATCGTACAGAAGGTAAAAACTTTATTGGAGGGAGTAAAAATTATGATTTTAGATTAGATGATCTCATTTACTTATCTAAAAACGGGATTAATGACACTAAGGAAGATGGTAAGAAAATAGAGCCCCCAATTAGCTTTGGAGATACTACAGGATTTAAAACCTATTCACTGGAGGAATTGAAAGTATTGACCGAAGGAAAGGTAAAAACAACGAGCTTAAAGCCTCATTTTCCAATGTATTATGGCAGCCCCAAAAAACGTGGTTATATTATTCCAGACGTGCCATATATTATTCATTTAAGCTGTACGAAGGCTCTATTCCCATTACTACAGCAGGCGCTTTCTATGCCAAAGGCTCCCTTGTATTTAGGCACGAATGACGGTTGGGTAGAAGCAAAACTCATGAATTTATGATAGCAATCAATAATATGCATCCTGTCGTAAGATTTGGCATGGCCAATGGTCTAGTTGAATTTCCAGAGTTTAAAACTAAAATTCATCAAAAGGAGGCACTGTGGGAATTAGCCAATAAAACTTTACAACAAGGTTTATATACGCTAGTTCTTGGACCTAGAGAAAACACTTTAAATAATACTATCCATTATTTCTACTTGGCGAGAGAAGATTTAAAAAACCGAGGTAAAGCCCCAGATGGTTACTTCACTGGACCTCATGTTTTGACTAGCCAAAATATTGGAGACTTGATAAAAGAAACAGAGAAGCTCATCAAATTATTGAATGGTGGATTTGTAGAAAAAACGGTTGAATTAAAACGATCATTTGCTCCCATGATTTCCAAGCGTAATGCAGGTAAAAAAACGATGACAAATCCTAAAATTGATATATTAGAGGCTGCCTTCACATGTATTACCACAATAAGCCATCTTAAACCTGCTGCTTACACTGAGGTAGCTCCAGGGAAACTAGCCAATACAGGTTTAATACCTGATCTCCCCCTTTTTGATAAGCTAACGGGTCAATATCCTATGGTGGAATTCATACAGCTTTTTAAGTATATCGTACTCAGAGAGTCTGGCGCTTCTGCCTATTTAGCTGAGTCTAGTACCAAAAAGAAATTTCCAAGACCACCAATATTTCAAGGAAATTATCCAAATCGATTTCGTCATACAGAAATAGGTGCGGTCACAGTTTTAGCAGCTCTTGGTAAATGGATTCATGAACATCAAAATTTTTATGCGCAAGGAAGTGCTGTTCTGAATTCTTTGGTAAAACAACCTGTGTATATTATTTCATACGATGCGATTAAACAGGAGTCAGTCGGACACCATCTAGTAGAACTCGCCTTAAGTGCTGATTTGCATCAAATTGTAAAACAACTTTCAAGAGTAGAGCTTATTGGTGTAGACAATCAAAAGAAATTTAGCAGTCCAAAATGGAATCTATTTCAAGAAGCATTTAAACGCTTTTTACGCTTTTTTAACCCAGCAAGCTGGCAAGATTTTTTGGCCTTCTACGCCATCTATCCAATTGAATTTTTCAACCTTTTCAAACTATACTTTACTATGCAAAACTCCAAGTTAAATGAGGCTATCCTCCATGCTGTGGTCGCCTATGGGAGAAATCTAAATTTAGCGGCTTACATAGCTGCCAAAGAGGAATACAATAGTGACCAAAAAAGAGGCATGACCCAAATGACGCTAAATGATTACAAACACCGCATCCTGCTCCAATTAGAAAGTATTATTGGAAGTGCAAAAACAGGGACAGAGCTCATAGCTCGACTCAATACTCAAATTGGGCGATTTTCTATGCGAGATATTGATGCCGAGGCAAAACCTTTCCTTTTGGAAGTAGTAAGCAACAATATACACCGGGATGAAGCCAAAGACCTTATTCGAGCATTCATGCGTCTAAGAACCACTCAGAAAGCATCAACAGAAGAGGATCCATTTCTTGATGATGGCGAATAATTTATAAAATTTTAACTCAACAAAAATATCAGATTATGATAATTAAGTCTATCCTGGTCAGTATGGTAGCACCGATGAGTGACCATGCGGCCAACCGAGGAGAGAAACTTCTAGGCAACGCTTCTTCAATAAAAAGAAGACCAGACGGAAAGGTATATATCTCTGGTCAGATGCAACGACACGTTTTATTTAGTGCGATCAACCGTCTCAATGAGTATGATGAAAATAGAGGTACTACCTATGTATCCAATGGAGATGCTCCTTCAACAGATATAACTAAAGATATTAGAAGTGATTTAGGGGGTTATTTAGATACTAATAAAGGGAGCCACTCAGGTAGAAGGACTGCGCCACTTACAGCTACACCTGCTGTAGCTATGCGGAGTAGTAATGTGGGGCGCGATTTGTTGATTCGTCTTAAAATGGATGCTGATGAAACTGCTAACAAAAAGCAAGCTTTTACAACAAATGAATTCAGTATGGAGGATGAAATGATTATGAATTTTCACCTTGATGTAGGATCGGTTGGTTGTACAAAAAACTATACTTATGAAAAGGAGTATCATGTACAAACAGAATATAAACATAACATAGATAATGATGAACATCGCAGAAGAATTAACCTTTTCTTAGAGGGAACTGCCTCCATGACAGACTATGCCAATCAAGCGAGAAATGCAGTTTCTGGCGAGCCTAGGAGGGTAATAATTGTACTTGATACAAAAATGAGCAGAAAGGCAATTCGATATTTTAAGGAGGATACCTTAGAGGTTGAAAAAATGAATATTATTCAAGAGTTAAAAGATAGAGGAGCCTTCTTATTTATCGGTGATGATACGGTAGAACCAGACGTAGAGAACGGAATTTACTCTGTTGCACAAGCATATAAAAAAGCACAGCAAGCACTTGATAATCATCATCTATTCAGGCCCGGTCAATGAAAAAAATATTAGGAAAACCCTCAGGTATTACATTGCGCAATCACACTCAACATGTGGTAGATCAAGTGCAAATGATTCTCCCCAAAGGTAATTTTCTAGAAGAAAAATACCTTCAGATGGTTCAGTTGAATCTTAAGGAGCTCGTACTACAAGCCGCTGAGTTCCATGATTTTGGTAAGAAACATCAAAGGTGGCAAAAGGCGTGTCAGCTTGATTTTCAAGCGTATAATCGATGGAGAATTCAAAAAGAACTGCCTATAGATAAGCCTAATGCTACCCATTATAGAGCATACGTTGAAGACACCCTCAAACAGAAGAACAGGCCTGGAGTTCATCTAATGAAAGCAAAACTCAGGCACGAATTTGCTTCTCTTTTGGGCATTGAAAATAGAGGAGTAGAGGTGAATGAAGTTGTAAAAGTTGCTATAGCAGCTCATCATGGAAAGCTTAACCATAGATTTGGAGATACCCGGTGGCGAGAGGACGGAAAGATAGATGAATTAAAACTGGAGGGGCCCTTTTACAAATATTGGAAATCCTTCAATCGATTGTCTCATGCGGAATCTTCAACTGGAGAATTAGACCATATATTGCTAAATCGCTATAAGTTTGCTGCCGTCAGAGCTTTATTACAACTTGCCGATACGCGAGCAAGCCGTCTAGAAGGCGAAGGACCAGAGGCTGTTTATGCCTTCCAGCCTTTCATGTTACAAGAGAAAGATTGGGTACTGCGCCCAGTCCAACAAGCTGCGATCGAATTAGCTGACCAGCCAATTTCTATCCTGAGAGCGCCTACTGGCAGTGGAAAAACCTATGCTTCCTTACTATGGGCGAACGAGCAAATCAAAAATCGAAAGGCTGATCGTTTGGTTATTGCGATGCCTACTCGGTTTACATCTAATGCTTTAGCCATCAATGTAGCAGAAGAAATTGATAAAACAGGGCTGTATCATTCAAGTGCTTGGTATAACCGCTATGGCGACCTGAAAGATAGGAGTGATAAAAAAGATGCTTTAGAGGCGCATAGGATGGCGAAATTTTTAGCTACTCCAGTATGCGTTTGTACAATTGATCATCTGCTAATTGCGCTTACTGGTACTAAAGAGCAACACCATAGTACCTTCTTTTTTTTAGCTAATAGTGCAGTTGTTTTTGATGAAGCTGACTTTTACGATCCTTTTGTGCAGGCTAATTTGGTAGTACTACTTCGCTCATTACGCACTTTGAAGGTGCCTGTATTGATAATGAGTGCCACAATTCCAGATTCAGCACGAATTTTTTACAATGTTTCTAATCCTATCACCAGCCCTCCATTTAAAACTGCAAAGAATAAAAAATATCTCAAATGGGTAGAACACGAAGAGGATGGTTTGAATGTTTTAAAACAGATGATTCGTCTTCGGCAAGGCATTATATATGCCAACACCATCAAAGCAGCATTGAATTACTACTTTGTTTTGCATAAGCTTATTAAAAATCCTGTTGAAAATCAACAATTACCAATCTTACTTTACCATAGTCGATTTACAGAGTCAGATAAAAAAGATATAGAGCAGCAACTAATCCAACATCTTGGAAAGAAAGCTTGGGAAGGTAATGCTAAAAGCCCTGTTGAGGGGATTGCAATCATGACTCAAATTGGAGAAATGAGTGTTAATATTAGTAGCTCCATTATGCTGAGTGAACATTGCCCTTGGGATCGTTTAGCTCAGAGAGTTGGTAGATTGGTACGTTTTGATTTAGAGGACGCTCAAGAGGGAACCTGCTATATCATTCAGCCTCAAAAAGAAGGCACAATATATCCAGCTCCTTATGGCACTTTTAATCGTTCTAAAATGAAATGGGAAGAACTGGAAGTGACTAAACTGACTCGAGAGCAATTAAAAAAACAATTCTTCCACCAAACATCTATTTCTGAAAAAGACTTTGAGGTATATGTAAATCAACTCTATGATACCGTTTTAGAGGTTAAAGGAAAGGATGCAGTTAATCAGAAAAAATATTATGACTTGATTCGTAATAATTGGTTGATTGTTCCTGATATTTCTCAAGATGAAGATGAAGGCATAGCAGGTCATTGGTCAAGTAGACATATGCCTCCACAGGTATTGGTCTTGACTAAATATAAGTCTCATTTCGCCACCTTTAATAGTTACCAAGAGCATATTTTAAATTATGGGGTAAATTGCCCAAAATATCTCATTGATAAGGAGTTGCGTCGATTACAAGAAACCAGAAAAATTGGCATAGGAGAGATCAAGATTCTAAAGGGAGAACATATTATCAACTGCTATTACACCAGAGATTATCATCCAAAATTTGGCCTTTCCTTTTTATATGTTGACAATCTGGAGAGGACTACAGGAAACCAAATCTTATGAGGATTTCTGCTAGTCATGTCAACTATTATCATTTATGTTTGAGAAAGCTATGGCTTTACAATAAGCAGATTAGCTTAGAGAAACAAGATATCAATGTACAAATTGGGACTGTTTTAGGTCAAACTACCTACAACCGCCGCGCCAAAAAATGGAAAGAATTAGATTTAGACCTCGCCAAGATTGACCATTATGATCCAGCAAATCGAATCATCAGAGAAGTCAAAAAAAGCCCTAAACTGGAGTATGCTCACATTGCTCAAGTACAATATTATCTGTGGCTTTTGGAAAAGCGAGGAATTACGGATGTCCGTGGCATAATCGAATATCCACAACAGCGCCAGCGGCGAGAAGTTTATCTGACTTCAAGTGTACGCAAAGACATTGAAGCTTGGCTCTCTGAGATTGAGCGCATCAGTAAACAACCCGATTGCCCCACACTCGTCAAGAAGTCGTATTGCAAACGGTGCGCCTTCTACGAATTTTGTTACATTTAAAGCATTCGCAATGAAAAAAGCTTACTACTTATTCAATCCCGGTCGAATGTCGCGTCGGGACAATACACTAATGTTTCAATCCGAAGCGAAGTCTGAACAAATAACCGCCAAACCTCGCTATCTGCCTGTATCTGGGGTAAGTGCGCTCTATATTTTTGGTAGTATTGATGCTAATAGTGCGCTCTATAACTTCCTAGGTCAACAGCGTATACCCGTGCATTTTTTTGACTACTACCAGCACTATACGGGTTCTTTTTCACCTCGTGAATATTTATTGGCTGGTCAGATGCTCATCGCTCAGACCGATGCCTATCGCCAAAAGCAACACCGTTTGAAGATCGCACGAGCACTAGTAGAAGCGGCAAGTTTCAATATGCTACGTAATCTCAAATATTATCAAACCCGAGGAAAGCAACTGAATGTACAGATCGACCAAATCGGCCAGCTCCGACAAGCTATCTCTAGTACCAAAAATATTCCGCAACTGATGGGAATTGAAGGAAACTGTCGCCAAGTCTACTATTCAAGCTTTGAAGAAATTATTGAAGGCTATGCTTGGGAAGGTCGCCGTAAACGTCCACCTAAGAACGAACTCAATGCCTTGATTAGTTTTGGTAATGCCATGTGTTATACAGCTTGTCTTGATGCCATTTACAATTCACAATTGAACCCTACAGTGAGCTACCTTCACGAGCCTGGGGCAAGACGATATAGTTTAGCTTTAGATATGGCTGAGGTCTTCAAACCACTATTGGTTGATCGACTGACATTCAGTTTATGTAATCGCAGGGAGTTACGTCCCGAGCATTTTGATTTTGTAGAGCAAGCTTGTTTTTTAGGCGATAAAGGAAGGAAAATAATGGTACAAAAATGGGAAGAGCGCTTGCAACAAACCTTTGAGCATCGCAAATTGGGGAAACATGTCAGCTATCGTCGATTGATTAGATTAGAGTGCTATAAACTGGCAAAGCATCTGCTTGGGATGGAGCCTAATTATGAAGGGTTTCACGCTTGGTGGTAGTAGGGTTTAGGAAAAATGTAAACTCTTTTAGATTCAAAAAAATGCTTATGTATATAATCTTGGTGTATGATGTTGGAACAAAGCGCTGTGGAAAAATGCTCAAACTCTGTCGACGACATTTAAATTGGATACAAAACTCAGTATTTGAGGGAGAAATGACTGCGGCCAAACTTCGAGAGCTAAAACACGAGGCAGCACAGATAATGGTGCAAGACGAGGATAGTTTGATTATCTTTAAGAATCAGCAATCGCACTGGCTGGAAAAAGAAGTGCTTGGTTTGGAGAAGGCAAATATTGACCAGTTTTTGTAAGACAGACAAGCGTCGATCTAGCATAAATTCGTTAGGAGACAGCCAAAAGTTCTTTGACATTTAGGAAACTTTCTGATTCTGAAGGCATTATTAGGTCGTCGACCTACTGCTATGGATTACCTTATTCTACATCGACGCCTTTTAATATAAAAAACCTAAGTCACAAAGATCAAATTAATCTTGATTTGCAGCAATTTATACATATATTTGATCGCACTCTCAATCGCACCGTAAGGAATTGAAACTGGTCGGCCTCTAGCTCTATTAGGCGAGTAGTTAGGCTCTCAATCGCACCGTAAGGAATTGAAACGTGATCTCAAGTGATCCTAATCCATCAAAATTAGCTCTCAATCGCACCGTAAGGAATTGAAACTCCGTTGTTGCAAATGTGCTTGATGATCTTACTATGCTCTCAATCGCACCGTAAGGAATTGAAACTGAATATCAACGCCTAGATCAGCCATTAACTCACCTCTCAATCGCACCGTAAGGAATTGAAACGCCCTATACTTTCGCCTAGAACATCGTTCGCAAGAACTCTCAATCGCACCGTAAGGAATTGAAACGAGCTAACAAAGTTAGTGCCGTTACCTCTTAAGAAGCTCTCAATCGCACCGTAAGGAATTGAAACTTACTATAAAACTGCAACTCGCTGGTATGCAGGTCCTCTCAATCGCACCGTAAGGAATTGAAACTTGACTAGCTTAATTTGAGCACCCCAACTTTCGACGCTCTCAATCGCACCGTAAGGAATTGAAACGATAAAATTAGGCAGTTTTCGGAAGATGGGCCAGCTCTCAATCGCACCGTAAGGAATTGAAACACGTAAGCTCTATTTGTCCAGGTCGGCATATCGTTCTCTCAATCGCACCGTAAGGAATTGAAACTATTTTATAACCTCCTGTACTTGAAGTGTCGTAACCTCTCAATCGCACCGTAAGGAATTGAAACAAGCTGTTGTTTTTGAATCTTCCAACCGATTCTAGCTCTCAATCGCACCGTAAGGAATTGAAACGATGCAACGTCTCGGGTTAAGAACGCGGTCACAGCCTCTCAATCGCACCGTAAGGAATTGAAACGACCTTAAGAAGCGGGTGTAGATCGTCCTTTCGAGCTCTCAATCGCACCGTAAGGAATTGAAACTGATCTGGCTTTTGATTCTTGTAATCTGTTAGCAAGCTCTCAATCGCACCGTAAGGAATTGAAACATTTTACACAAGGTCAATCAGTATTCAATTTGACTGCTCTCAATCGCACCGTAAGGAATTGAAACAAGCAATTGGAGGACAAGCTTAAGCAGCGTTTCACTCTCAATCGCACCGTAAGGAATTGAAACTCGTAACTATCAATCATCTGATTTGGACTTCCTGCTCTCA
>JBELML010000160.1:0-13659 GCA_042095835.1 Saprospiraceae bacterium | reverse complement strand
ACTTAACGAATTGATCCATCAATGATGAAAATTGGAATTGTATGTTACCCTACTTACGGTGGTAGTGGCGTAGTCGCTACTGAACTAGGTCTTGGTTTAGCTAAAAGAGGTCATGAAATTCATTTTATCACCTACAAAAGGCCACCTCGACTCAGCCAATTCCAAGAGAATCTTTTCTTTCATGAAGTAGATACCAATGATTATCCACTCTTTGAGTATACTCCATACGACACTGCTCTAGCGAGTAAATTGGTAGATGTCGTCAATTATGAAAAATTAGATTTGCTGCACGTACACTACGCTATTCCACACGCTGCGGTAGCTTATATGGCTAAGAAAATTTTGCTGACCCAAGGAAAATATGTACCTACTATCACGACTTTGCATGGTACAGACATTACTTTGGTTGGAAATAATAAAGCCTTTGCTCCTGTAGTCGCTTTTTCTATTAATAAATCTGACGGTGTTACGGCCGTTTCCAATAGCTTGCGAGAGCAAACCTACGGCTACTTTGATATTCAGCGTGAAATAGAAGTCATCTACAACTTTATCGACTTCACCCGCTTCAAACGTAAAAACAAGGATCATTTCAAAAAGGCAATTGCACCTGACGGAGAGCGCATTCTGGTACACCTCTCTAATTTTAGAAAGGTAAAAAGAGTAGAGGATGTCGTCAAAGTATTTGCCAGAGTCAATGAACAAATCCCCGCTAAGCTTTTATTGATTGGCGACGGTCCAGAGCGTAGGAATGCCGAACAGCTTTGTCGTGAAATTGGTCTATGCGACCATATTCGCTTTCTAGGAAAGCAAGATGCTGTCGAAGAACTCCTTGCGGTTGCTGACCTCATGGTACTGCCCTCTGCTAATGAAAGCTTTGGCCTAGCAGCACTAGAAGCTATGGCTTGTGAGGTACCCGTAATCTCTTCTAATGCCGGCGGCCTGCCAGAGGTCAATATTCATGGCAAAACAGGTTTCCTTAGCGAAATTGGCGATGTAGAAAGCATGGCACATAATGCCCTAAATATTTTAAGTGATGATGCTGTGCTTGAGAAATTCCGTAAAGGTGCCTTGACACGAGCGAAAGATTTCGATATTTCTAAAATTGTGCCACAATACGAGCAATACTACGAATCGGTGCTCAAGACCGCTGTCTATTAGGCGGTTTTGAAACCTATCATTTCCAAAGTAGTCCTACTTCTAGCTTTTATAGTTAAAAGCTATTCCCTCTTTTTAGTCTTGGTTTTTTCTTTATTCCGTACAATAAAGTAATTTTGCGGCCTCAGGAACTAAGTGCATTGAAATTATGTAATGCACTAAAATCAATATCGTGATGATTAATATTACTTTACCAGACGGGAGTGTTCGCCAATACGACAGTGGTACGACTTCTATGCAAGTGGCAGAGTCAATCAGCTCAGGACTAGCACGTAATGTACTCTCCGCAAAAGTCAATGGCGAGGTTTGGGATGCCAATCGCCCCATTCTAGCAGATTCCAACGTACAATTATTGACCTGGAGAGATGAGGATGGTAAAACGACCTTCTGGCATTCTTCTGCTCACCTATTGGCAGAAGCATTAGAGGCGCTGTATCCAGGTACTAAATTTGGTATCGGCCCAGCAATTGAGAATGGTTTTTACTACGATATTGATACGGGTGACATCCAGCTTTCTATAGATGATCTACCTAAGATCGAACAGAAAATGATCGAGCTAGCTCGAAATAAAAACCCTTATCTACGTAAGGAAGTAAGCAAAGCTGAGGCCATCCAGTATTTTGAGGAAAAGCAAGACGAGTATAAGCTAGAGCTAATCGCTGACCTGCCAGACGGAGAAATTACTTTCTATGAGCAAGGAAACTTTGTAGACCTCTGCCGTGGACCACATATTCCGGATACAGGCAAGATCAAAGCGATCAAGCTGATGAAAGTTGCCGGAGCTTACTGGAGAGGAGATGAGTCTCGCAAGATGCTAACCAGAATTTATGGAGTCAGCTTTCCAAAAGCCAAAGAACTCAAGGAATATTTAGAGCTACTAGAAGAAGCCAAAAAACGGGATCACCGTAAAGTTGGTGCTGAGTTGGAGCTATTCATGTTCTCTGAGCGTGTAGGTGCTGGCCTACCTATGTGGTTACCAAAAGGAAATGCCCTGCGAGAGCGCTTAATGAACTTCCTAAGAGAGGAGCAGGAAAAGCGTGGCTATAAGATGGTGACAACTCCGCATATTGGGAAAAAAGAGCTTTATGTGACCTCGGGTCACTATGCCAAGTATGGCGAAGATAGTTTCCAACCCATCTCTACGCCAAGAGAGGGAGAGGAGTTCTTATTGAAGCCAATGAACTGCCCGCATCACTGCGAGATTTATGCCAATCGCCCAAAATCTTATAAAGAACTGCCATTGCGTATCGCAGAGTTTGGTACTGTTTATCGTTATGAGCAATCGGGCGAGCTCCACGGTTTATCAAGAGTTAGAGGGTTTACTCAAGATGACGCGCACATTTTCTGTACTCAGGAGCAACTAAAAGATGAGTTCCTCAATGTACTTGATTTGACTACTGTAGTACTTAAGAAAATGGGATTCAACGAATTCACAGCACAAATCTCCTTGCGTGATCCTAGCAAACCTGAGAAATATATCGGTAGCGATGAAAATTGGGATGCAGCAGAAAGTGCCATTATCGAGGCTACCCAAGAAGTTGGTCTAAGCACTACCCAAGAACTAGGCGAAGCGGCCTTTTATGGGCCCAAGCTCGACTTCATGATCAAAGATGCCATTGGTCGTAGATGGCAATTGGGTACCATTCAAGTAGATTATAATCTACCTGATCGTTTTGAGCTAGAATATATTGGTTCTGACAATGCGGCCCACCGACCAGTGATGATCCACCGAGCACCATTTGGATCAATGGAGCGCTTCATCAGTATTTTGATTGAACATACCGGTGGAAAGTTTCCATTATGGTTGATGCCTGAGCAATTCGCCCTACTTCCGATTAGTGATCGATTGATCGATTACTGTAAGAAAGTTGAAAAGGAGTTAGCGAAGCATGATATCCGTGGATTCATCGATGAGCGCACAGAATCTATTGGCCGTAAGATCCGTGATACCGAGTTAAAACGTATACCTTATATGCTGATCGTAGGAGATAAGGAATTAGAGGGAGAGCAAGTATCGGTCCGTATCCAAGGAGAGGGTGATATTGGAAGTATGTCAATCGAAGCTTTTGTCGAGCACTTCCAGAATCGCTTGAATGCGTAATTTTATTGCCTAAGGGCAGTAATAAAAAGTTAAAGTTTAGTAAACAGATTAAGGATTTATTGCATTTAAGTGATAAATCCTTAACTTTTGACCATTGTGAGACGAGTTGACAAAGGAATTTAAAATTGAAACGGTATATAATCCCAAAAAAGAACTGAATGAAGCATTTTTTACCCGTTGTTTTTTTCTTGCTAATAGCCACCATGACTACTGCTCAGAGCAGTAACTGGTCTACTGCTGGTTCCCCCAAAACCAAGGCATTGGCGAATAGCACCTACATCCAGGTGTTTCCAAACCCAGCAACTTCCTATTTTAGTCTTACTGAAGTAGAAAACGTACAAAAAGTACTCGTTTTCAACCTAGTTGGACGTAAAATGAAACAGTATACCGAAATTGCCAAGGATAAGCAGTATTTCATAGGCGATTTGCCCAAAGGTATGTACTTGATCCAGATGTTGAATAAGCAGGAAAAAATTATCACTACTCGACGGATTAGCAAACGCTAATCCTTTCTTATTTAATTTAGTAACGATCAAAAAATAACTTTTCGATTTTGATGGAATCTTTTTTACCTATACGGCGTTAAAAAGCCTCCCTGATGCCCTGCATCATCTACGTTTTTTGCCTTGTCTTGGCACGAATTTATCCCGATCTTGCGTCGGGAAGCTTCTCGATCAAAATGCGATACTTATTCTTTCTCCGTTACTTATAAAACTTAGCGAAAAACTCTGGCAAATGCCGTAGAGCAGCCAATTCTTTATACTTCGTACGCGCCTCCGAAGCAGGATAGCCGAAGTAGGCTTTGCCGGCTTCCAAATCTTTGGATACACCAGACTTAGCAGAGATCAGCACACCATTCCCAATTTTCAAGTTTTGAGCCACCCCTACTTGCCCGTACATAATCACATCATCTCCCACTACTGTATTTCCTCCAATGCCCACTTGTCCAGCGAGTAGACAGCGTTTACCAATCACGACATCATGGCCTACATGCACCTGGGAGTCCAGCTTAGACCCTTCACCAATAATGGTATCGCCAGATACGCCTTTATTGATCGTGCATCCTGGGCCGATATCGACATGATCTTCAATGATGACTCTACCTCCAGAGCGCCATTTGGTATAGCCTTTTGTAGTGCGTTTAAAATAGAAGGCTTCCGTGCCTATTACCGTGCCTGATTGGATGATTACATTGTCGCCAATAATAGTATGCTCTGCGATAGTGACATTGGCTTGGATATGGCAATTTTTCCCAATCTTCACATGCGGTCCAATTACAGCAAAGGGTTCGATATGACTAGAAGGATCAATCTCTGCATCTGTACTGATAGGAACTTTCAAAGGCTGAAAAGGGCGATACATCCGTACTAGATTATCATAAGCCTGGAAAGGATTTTCACAAAGCAGCAGGGTTTTTCCTTTTGGTGCTTTAACTCTTTCGTTGAGGATGATGATCGTAGCTTCGGAGGAAAGCGACTTTTTGAAGTACTTTTGTACATCTACGAACGTAATATCGCCTGGCCTCACCTGATGAATTTCATTGATACCATGTGCCATAGCAGTGGTTTTTCCAATGATCTCTGCATCTATTTTTTGAGCAATTTCGCGAACCGAAATAGGCTGTGGAAAATTCATTCTTTATGAATTATAACATACTTACTTAATGATCGACAAAACTAGTTCAATAAGTCCACATAGCCAACAGATACGCAAAGGAATCGTTCAGTTTTACTTGCCAACTAAAGGTTATGGCTACATCCGCGACTTGGAGACCCGCGAGGAATTTCATTTTAATAAAAAAGCATTGCTGACAGCCGTCAAAGATAAAGATCAAGTAACATTCTCCGTAGGTGAAAGCAAACAGGGACTATACGCAAAAGAAGTTAGGACAGTTTGACTCTCTATTGGTATTAGAATTCGTCTTCTTAATAGAAGAAAGTTGGATAGGGGTTAAAGCCATTATTAAATTGACCAACTCAACTGCTTCATTACAAATGAAAAACACCGACTTCTTCTTTTTACTTGTCCGCCTTGTACTTGGTTATATCTATTTCAGCTCTGGTATCAATAAATTGGCAGGTGGTCATTTCGGTCATTTGATTGGCCCTCCAGACCTGATCAAAGAGATGACAGAATATGGCTTTGCCTCACTGGGGTACCTGGTAGCTATTTCGCAGGTGCTTATTGGTTTACTAGTGATGACGCAGCGATATAGTCTCCTTGGCCTGATTTGTTTAGTGCCGCTTAGTGGAGGTATTCTTTTCTATACCATTATACAATCTTGGACAGGCACACCGTATGTAAATGCTGTGATCTTATCACTAGTACTGGCATCCTTGTTTTATGAATATCATACGGTAAAGGTACTTTGGTCGACGGAATTGAATAAGTCGAGTCCTTCTAAGGCGGCTCAATTTTTTCCGAATGCTTTACTTCCTTTTGGAGGCATTGTTGTTGGCTTATTGATGGCAACTCTAGCAGGCAATAGCTCACCTTTATTCTTATCAATAATAGGTATGGTCCTCTATCTTGGCATTGCCCTTTATATCTGTACCCGGACCATTTATCCTAAAAAATTACAGCTCATCACTTTATACCTTTATTTTTTAGCCATCATCGCAGTGACAAGTAGTAAAGCCGCAGAATTGTTAAGCACTCCGGCAATGTTTCTATTTACCATTATGACACTACTTGGTTTTATAACCTTTGGAGTAAGTATTTTTATAAAACCGCGTACACTTTCTACTTAGATTTTCTTTTCCAAGGGATGCTTTTCAGAATACTATCCGCAAAATTCGAGTCCACAAAATAAAACCCAATCAGGCAAGCCAGTAGGATTAGCGTATTGATAAATAGGGTGGGAAAAAGGTAGCCTTCCCAGATACTTTTGCCCCACTCGCTCAGGAAGTAGCCAGACAAGCCAATCATAAGATAAAGTCCAATAGAACGAATCGGGTAGTCAATTTTATATTGTTTTTGGCCTGTCCAATAAGCAGCTCCGGCCATAAACGCAAAGCAGAATAGTGCAGCCCAGGCTGGACCATAGATATTGATAGATGGAATGGGTACCAAGATGGCATTTACAATAAAAGAAATAGCCGTACCGATCAAGGCAATATACCCTCCAATAATAGTGCGATCCGTCAGTTTATACCAAATCGAAAAATTATAAAATAAGCCTAAGAAAAAATAGGCGATCAGGAAGATAGGGACAATGCCCAAACCTGATCGAAAGTCTTTTCCGAGTATATATTGCAGGAGGTCGATATAAAATACAATCCCCATAAAAACCAATACACCTACAACCGCAAAAGCTTGAGCCACCTGAGCATAAACTTTTTTTGATTCAGAGGCGTCGGCATTTCTAAAAAAGAAAGGCTCTGCTGCGTAGTTGAATGCTTGGGTAAATAAAGTCATTAAGATCGGAATCTTTACCGCAGCACTGTAGATTCCTGTCATGTCTTCTTCGTAATTTTTTTCTATAAAAAGAATCCCCATTTGTAAATTTAGAACGCCTGCCATCTGCGCAATAATCAGTGGCCAAGCATAGAGAAGCATCTGTTTGGCTAAAGTCCAATCAAACACCAGCTTCAACCTAAAATACGAAGGCGATAACAAAACAAAGGTCACGACACTCGCCAAAAGATTAGCAATAAAAACGTACTGGATCCGATCTTCTGGATTATACAGCCACTCCACTGGCCATCCAAGCTCCAGAAAATAAGGGCATATCAAAAGAAAGAAAACGATGAAAAGAATATTCACCGCAATATTGATCGTACGAATCACCGCAAAAACAATCGGCCGATTGATCAAACGCAAACGAGCAAAAGGAATCGCCGAAAGCGCATCTGCTGCTAAAATCACCGCAAAAATACGGAAGTAATAAGCCTTTTGGGCAGCCGTAGCCGTGAGGCCCTCCTCCGAAGCACTCAACCAAGCCGCAATAGTTGTGGAAAAGGCAAATAAAACCAAGACCAAAACTAAGCTCGTCACAGCCAATAATATACTTGTAGTAGAAAAGGTCTTGTTGAGTTGTTGCTTTTCCTTCCCAAACCGGAAGAAAGCGGTCTCCATACGATACGTAAACAAGACCATCAAAATCGCAGAACTTGCATACATCACGCCCACTACTCCGTACTCTTCTTTGGTGAAAATTCTCGTCAATACTGTTGCGAGTATAATATAATTGAGCAGCCGCCCAAGTATACTACTCAGCCCATAAATCGCAGTTTCACCAGCTAATTTCTTCAGTAAGGACATATAATTTCGATCAGATGTATCAAAAGTCTGCAATTTCTAAACATAAAAGCAAGTTATTTAGTCTGGACTTAAAAGATTATTTACTTTTTTACTGAAAAATACCTGATCTTTGCCCCCCAAATTAGAAATTTCAGATTTTCAAATCCTAGAGACAAAATATAAACGAAGATGGAGCTCAATATTCAGTTGCTAAAAGAGTTATGCGAAACCCCAGGAACTTCGGGCTTCGAACAGCCAATCAGGGCAAGAGTTTTAAAAGAACTAAAAGGCCTAGCCGATGAGATCAAAATTGACCCTATGGGTAATGTCATAGCCATCAAAAAAGGCAAGACCCCTAAAAAGGCAATGGTTGCTGCTCACCTTGATGAGATCGGCTTCATCACCACGCATATTGACGAAGAGGGCTTCATTCGTTTTCAACCTTTAGGTGGCTTCGATCCTAAAACATTAACTTCCCAACGGGTAATCGTACACGGTAAAAAGGACCTATTAGGTGTGATGGGTAGCAAACCGATCCACATCATGACCCCCGAGGAGCGTAATCGCCCGGTGCCTATTAACGAGTACTTTATTGATCTAGGAATGCCTAAGGAGGAAGTTGTGAAATATATTTCTCTTGGTGATCCGATCACTCGCAAAGGTGACTTAGTAGATACAGGGCTGTGTGTCAATGGCAAGTCCATCGACAACCGAGTATCTGTTTTTATCTTAATTGAGATGCTCAAAGAACTCCAAGGCGAAACACCTCCTTATGATATTTATGCGGTATTCTCTGTACAGGAGGAAGTGGGGCTACGAGGCGCTGCTACTGCTGCACACCATATTGATCCAGACTTTGGTTTTGGACTAGATGTTACCATTGCTTTCGATGTACCTGGCGCCAATCCACAGGAGATGGTCACCCGCATGGGCAAAGGAGCAGCCATCAAAGTACTGGATGGTTCTGTTATTTGCGACTATCGCATGGTCAATTTCATGAAGCAAGTCGCAACCAAACACGAAATTCCCTACCAACTCGAAATTCTTCCCAAGGGAGGTACTGATACCGGAAATATCCAACGTTTTGCACAAAATGGTGTAATTGCTGGTGCAGTGTCCATTCCCCTTCGCCATATACATCAGACCATTGAGATGGCTAGCAAATCAGATATCCGCCATTGTATCGATTTGCTCAAAGCTACCCTCACCGAACTCGACACCTACAATTGGAGCTTCGATAATGTAGATGGTTCTAAAAAGGATGGCCCCAAAAGCGATTGGGCAGACTGGATGTGATATGTTAATGAGACCCGATGCTTTGCTAGGTGTCAAGTATCAGGTGTCAAGTGTCAGGTGCTATGTTAATGAGACCTTTGTAGTGCGCAGCAATATAATCTGGTCGAATTAATCCCGAAGGAACGCTAGTGGATGTCGGGATGCTTTGCTAGGTGATATATATTATGTGCGATGTATTATGTTAATGAGACCTTTGAAACATTAACTCGATTAACTCATTGGCCCAGGTAGGATTTGAACTTTTCACTCCTTGAATCATTACATCATTGAATCATTATACCATTAGTACATGTGGCAAGAAGTCGATAATCAATTACGTGCCTCTTTTGAATTCAAGGATTTTATTCAAGCTTTCGCATTTATGACCGAAGTGGCTTTCCACGCTGAGCAACAGGCGCATCATCCAGAGTGGTCTAATGTATATAATAAAGTAGAGATAGCCCTTTCTACGCACGATGCTGGCAATATCGTCACCGATAAAGACCGTCAACTGGCGGCAATCATTGACACGGTCTATTCTAAATATCAGTAAACAAGCGGCGATGCCCGAACTACCTGAGGTCAATACTTTCAAGCGCTATTTTGATAAGAGTGCTTTGGATCAAAAAATCCAGCAAGTTATTGTTCATGACGAAAAGATCATTCGGAATGTTAATGGAGAGGCTTTTGAAAATCTGATGCAAGGCCGCACCTTTGTAAGCTCCTACCGAAGAGGGAAATATCTTTTCGCCAAGATGGACAATCAGCACGATGTCCTACTCCACTTTGGGATGACAGGTGATCTCAAATACTACGAAGACGAATTGGACAGGCCCAAACACGAGCGTTTTGTTTTTTGTTTTGAAAATGGATTCCGACTTGGTTTCGATTGCCCGCGTAAGTTTGCCAGAATTTTATATTTAGAAGATAGAGAGCAGTACATCAAAGAAATCAAGTTAGGCCCTGATGCTTTAGAAATCGAGAAGGCCTATTTCTTGTCATTAACAGAAGGCAAAAAAGGAAGTGTCAAAGGGTTTTTATTGAATCAAAAACATTTGGCAGGTGTTGGTAATCTCTACGCCGATGAAGTTTGCTACCAGACCCAAGTCCATCCAGGCTCCGTAGTCCAGGCCATACCCTTAGCTAAAAGAGCAGCTATATTTGATAAAATGCAGGAGGTAATCCGTTTTGCTATTGACAAAAATGCCTACTACAAAGACTATCCAGATGACTGGTTATGGCAGTGGAGAAAGCCCGATGCAACAGCACCCAATGGGAGCGCTATTGACCAGGCTAAGATCGGAGGCCGTACCACCTATTTCTTTCCGGAATGGCAAGTTCTGTATACTTAATTAAAACGCATCTGTGCTACCATCTGCAAGCGATTAGCATTACCCGTCATTCCATTCCAATTGCTGCGTTCTCCGTACAAATACTCCAAACCAAGCTGAAAGGCTGTATTTACTTCATAGAACAGATTAGCAGAGCCGTATAAGCAATAATCCATGTCCTCGGGACTAAAACCTTCCATCTGCTCTACGTTTATACCGCCTAGTACCAAGGTAGAAGTCCATTGCTTTGCCCATCGTTTCTCATAGGCCAAAAAACCACCATAAATGCCGATGGCATCTAGTTCATTACATCCAGGAATACAGATGGCATCATAGCCTAAGCCACGTACACCTCTGATATATCTAGCCAAGCCTTTCCCACCAATCAACTGATACTTGAAAAAGTCTTTCTGTTTCACACTGATTCTACCAGAACTCATCAGGCCACCAACCAGCAGGGTTTCGTTCTGCATCAAGGCTTCTTCAGATTCGATGGGTACTTCATATCTCAGTTGTCTTGCGATAGCGGCTACCTTGATAAAACTCTTTTTATCGTCTAGTTTCCACTTCATTGCTGCGACGATATCAGGAGCCAGCTGTTTCTTCAGTTGTATCTGGTCATTGACGGTAATCTGCTCAGTAGGATGCTCTAATGCAATACTCAAGGTGTGTTGAGCTATTGGTAAATCATAGCGAATGAGTGGTACCCGATTCAAAGTAGCACTATTGGCGCCCTCAAAATCTACAATCTTGGGTCGAGCTTGAATGTCATAAAAGGTAGACCATGCTTGTCCCACCGTGAAGCCCTTATATTGGAGATAGGCGTGTCGCAGACGGACAAGTCCGCCCGTTTGGTTGGCATTATTATGGAAATCAGCCTCAATTCGTGTCTTTAGAGTCGCACCATCGATTGTTCTTTGCATTTTAATACCAAACCTCGACTGCTTTGCACTCATATATAGGTGGGGATAGTTGTCTGCCTCTCCAGGCATTTTTATCAAAGCCGGACGGAATAAATCGCTGTTCTCCATCTCCTGAAAATCTAAAGTAGCATTCATACGTACAAAGCCATAAACTTTCAAATCGACTTTATTTGTCTCTTGCTGCCCCAGTATAATAGTAGGCAAAAAAAGTAATCCGATTAGTGTTGGGAGTAGTGACTTCATGGTTCAAACATTTAGTTATTTTGTTTTCAACACGAAGTCAAGGTAAACCCAAATCCTACTTCAAGTAGTGAGCTTTGTCAAGCAAAAGGGGTGATAATAATACCCTTTCCAAATGGTCTATTTCTGAAGCCGATCTGTACCCAATAAACGCGCATCTTTATGCGTATACCAGCTACGATTTGCAGGTATTTTCATACCATTTTTTTCCAGCTCCCCCTCAAATAAAATGTACTCTCCATCATTCACGGCCTCGTCATGGTAGAAACGATAGCCAGATAAAGCATAAGTAGTAGGATCAAAATAGAAATACCATATATCGCCTCCGACTGCTGGATCATAGGTCACTTTAACTTCTAGCAGTTGTTGACCGAAAAAATTCTTTTCCTTGACCTCTGGGTCCACTATAGTACCCGGATCTTTTAATTTCATGGGCATCCCCCATAGATAGGTGTAGTAGTTGCGATACATGGTATTGCGCTCACAGTTGAGTCTATATTTCTTGGCTTCTTCTTCTGAGATCTCAGTGCTTCCATTAAGTTTTGAAATACAATCTCCCGATTTAAGCTCTCGGTGCAATTGGTTTTCACCAGACTCTTGTAGCAATATAAAATGGTCTTTCTTTGGTGCCCACTCCATCTCTGAAACGCGCATCGATCCATCTGGTCGCTCCTCATGAAAAGTCCATTGTAGCTTTTTCTTTCCCCAATGGCCACCAGGATCATGGTATTGAATAGAGCGATCTATGAGCGCATTAGCTGAGAGCTGAGCGATAGACAAAAACGGCAGCAATAAAAAACACAAAAGAAGGATATTACGCATGGTGGTAAATTTTTTCCATTAATATAGCTTATTAGCTGCTATTGCTTGCATTGGAGTACGTCGATTCAGCATCTTTTTCCTAAAAGTAGACTACTTCAGCTGATCTTGGTATTCTTCTAGTTTTTTCCAGATGGAAAGAAACTGTTGATACCCTTTTTCATTATAAATATCGGTATTGATCATCATCATTCTACCGATTTTTTTAGCCTCATCAAAAAACATAAAGGTAGAGACTCCTGGGTCACCTCCGGTATGCCCAATGTAGCCTTTTGCAGAAAAGCCAATAAAGACTCCAAAGTCGTATTCATCGTTGTACACACTTTCCGCATCCCTATCCTCAAAGTTGTCATCACTTAATTGGGTGGCATAAAACTTGCGATAAGCTTCAGGACTTAATAGTGTTCCATTACCTGCATATCCCCGAATCAGCTCTTGTAGATATTTAGCAAAATCATCAATGGAAGTGATCAAACCACCATCTGGGTAAGTCACTAAGGAGTAAGCGGGTATACGCGCCACGGAATCGGCATATAAAATGGTATGCTGAGCAGGATCAATTTCATCATACGACCAGCCAGATGCCTGCATACCTAGCGGCTCTAAGATGTGCTTGCGCGTATAGTCACTATACTTTTCACCAGTAGCTTTTTCCAAGACATGGGCAGCCAGGGTAGCTCCAATGTTGGTATATTCAAAATATTCGCCAGGTGCTTTTTCTGCTAGATACACCTCTCCAGTGTACCATGCGCCCTTTTGATCCAGGCAATTTTTGAGGAATACATCCATTGCTACGCGATCACTTGGTGGGCTGAAATAATCCCGAACCTTGATATCCGCTTCGCTGGTATCTACCTCTGCTTCTAGAATATAGGATTTTGCATCATAGATATCGCCATCTGTTATCGAAGAAGTGTGGGTAGTCAGCTGTCTTATCGTGATAGCTCGATCTGGATAATTGGGATTGACCACCTCAAAATCAAGGTATTTAGAGATGGGATCGTCGAGCAATAATTTTCCATCTTCTTGAGCTTTAACTAGCGCAATACCGATTAATGTTTTAGAGATGGAAGCAATGTTTTGCACCGTACTCCTTGAGTAAGGTTTTTGAGCTGCCAGGTCTGCATATCCGAAACCATTGGCGTAGAGAATTTTTTCTTCGCTCACGATGGTAGTAGCAAAACCGTTGATCAAACCACCATTATAGATGGCTTGAAGGTCAGCCGTCAAGGCTTCTTTTACGGGATCGGTCGCTTCGACTATTGATGATGAATGTTGATTCTGCTGACAAGTATTGAATAGTAATAAAGTAGATAGTACAATGATCAGGTGATTCGTTCGCATAAAGACAAATTAATAGGCACAATGGCCCTTTTAAGATTATTATTTATTGAATACAGCGCTTGTATTTAGGACTTCTTATTACTAGGATGAGAAAATCGACCTATCTACCTACTCCACTAGAAAATTTATAGGGCAAATGCACCAAAAGATTACCCTGCAATTTTTTATAATTCCCACTGAAACTCCAATTCAAAACCGCTCTAGCATCTTCATTTTTGTCATTCGATAC
>JBELML010000159.1:0-13852 GCA_042095835.1 Saprospiraceae bacterium | reverse complement strand
CACATAATCTTTGATGCTTTTTTATGGAACAAACTTCCTTTTCGTATTTGTACATTCTTTATTCAGCTCAGGTAGATCGGTACTATGTGGGATCCCAAACCTATGATAGTAGGACTTGAGCAAGGCTGGGCATACCCCTAGCAAGTAAATAGTAACATGCCAAGAATCAATTGAAGTCTTTTCATGAGAAAGCAGTTAAGCGTAAGCAATAGACTATTAAAGTCATTTCCTTATTAAGATAAGGAAATGACTAAAAGGAGCAAATAATATTTAGAGGCAAGTTCTACTACGAACCAACTCTGTATGGGTCTCCCCTAATAAGGAGGTTTAAAAACAAACCTCATCAATAATCAGCTCCTGCCCACCCACTTTGAAAGAGCGAATCGGGCCCTCAAAATACCACATCCCTGCTTGGTTCCAACCGCCGCTTGCGGAAATACGCACACCTGCTACTGCTCGTCCATTGATGTCGCTAGCTTTACCGAAATTCAGTTTTGTACTATTGATTTCTAGATTCATATTGCCGCCCATATTGGCTGCTTTGAAGCGGATACAACCGACAGTGCCTTTAAATACAAAACCAATATTGGTGTTTCCACAAATAATCGCCTTTCCTGAAAACCCATTATTAGGTCGAATGACTCTTGCGGCACCAGCTGTCACCAACTGATTATTGTTATCATAAAAAGGATAAACCGAAAACTGCCTTCCTTCCGAGGCAAAGTTTGCTCCCACTGGATAGCTATTATTTAGGGGCAAGTTCTCGAAGTCTGATGGATTCGCACCACGCGAACAACAATCTTTGGATGTACCAGGCTTATCTTCCTTTTCTTCTGGTTTAGGTGTCTCACACTTACAATCAAAGGATAGGCATAAATTATCCAGTAAGGCAATAGCACTCGGGTCTGGACTGCCTTCTTGACGATTCATATAAACTCTAATTGCAACCGCTGCGCGAGGAATGCTGGCGCCATTCGCAAATTGTTTCCATTCTGGTATACGGTTGACGCCTAAATTGATACGACCAAGTACATTCCTATTTTGGTTTAAGAACTCTGCATAAACGTAAGGAAAGGCTGTATTTTTGCTCCCCGCTTTGGTCCAAGCCATTAGAAATGCATCCTTACTCCCTTTTGGAATTTTTACAACCTGACTTAATCCAGCTCGAGGTTTGATCAAACGAAAAACTTGCCCAGCTGCGTCAACTGTTCCTTGTTGTTGCCATCCCGCAAGTCCCTGGCTAGCAGCAGGATTTTTCAAGGTATTATTGCATTGTGCAGCTAAAAAAGTTGTACTAGAAATAAAAAAGGCGATGATAATGACAATTAGGTTTTTCATAATTAAAGGATTTTCAATGATTATTTGATAGTAGGACCCAAATCATTTGAAAATCCACTGTGCCTTTTCTTTTTTAACGCTTTCTTAGTAAAACCAAAAAAATAGCTTTTCGATTTTGATGGCATCTTCCCAATCTAAAGCCGGGACAGGCTTGCACTAATACGGGGCCTGCAGGAAGGTTTTTCGCCTTATCTTGGCACAAATGCTGCTCGATCAAAATGCGAGACTTATTCTTTTGTTTTACTTAAAGAAAATCACCGCTAGCGTAGCTTTGACCATCCTATTGGAAAATAAGTTTTGGCCTCCCAGTCATTTCTTCCTATTTTTCTTGCCTAATCTAAAGAACCAAAGCATGAAGAAGATTACTTTTCTTTTTTTATTACTAAGCTGTACCCTATTCGGGCAAACCAATAATCAAGCTTTCACTGCTGAAGAAATCGCCTCTTGGGAGAAAAAAGCCGCAGGGGTAGAAATCATCAGAGATAATTGGGGCATTCCTCATATTTATGCCAAAACGGATGCTGATGCCGTCTTCGGTATGCTTTTCGCACAATGCGAAGACGATTTTAAACGGGTCGAACGCAATTACATTGATGCCCTTGGTCGTATGGCACCAGCGTATGGCGAATCCTATATCTGGCACGATTTACGTGCGCGTCTTTTTATGGATGATGCCGAAGCAAAAGCTTATTACGCTGCCGCTCCGAAATGGATGCAGGCGCTCTGCCAGGCTTTTGCTGATGGAATCAACTACTATTTACACACGCACCCTGAAGTGAAACCCGACTTGTTGACCCGCTTCGAACCTTGGTTTCCTTTCACCTTCAGTGAAGGGAGTATTGGTGGAGATATCACCAGAGTACGGTTGAGAGGGCTAGAAGCTTTCTACGGTGATAAGGGCACTGCTTTTATAGACAATTCTTGGTCACTAGAGGAGGAAGCTACGGGGTCAAATGGTTTTTCTATCGCACCTAAACTCAGCAAGACGGGCAATCCCCTTTTTCTCATCAATCCGCACACTTCTTTCTATTTCCGCTCTGAGCAGCACGTGAATAGTGAAGAAGGACTCAAGGCTTATGGTGCAGTTACCTGGGGACAATTTTTTATTTATCAAGGGTTTAATGAGAATTGTGGTTGGATGCACACTTCTACCTACGCCGATGCAATCGATCAATACGAAGAGACGGTATTGCAGCAAGGAGATAAATACTTTTACCTCTACGGTGATGAGTATCGCCCAGTCGAAGAAAAAACGGTAACCATTCCTTATAAGGCTGGTAATCAAATGAAGGAACGCAGTTTCACTATGTATTTTACGCATCACGGACCCGTGATCCGTAAAGAAGGAGACAAATGGATCACCTTCCGTATGATGGAAAGACCTATTGATGCCCTACGGCAGTCCTATTTAAGGACCAAAGCAACTGGATATAAGAGCTTCCGCAAAACCATGAAAATCCTGACCAACTCTTCTAATAATACGGTCTACGCCGACAACTCCGGCAATATTGCCTACTGGCATGGCAACTTTATACCCAAGCGTAATCCACAATATGATTATAGCAGTCTGATTGATGGTAGTAACCCTGATACCGATTGGCAGCGCCTTCATAAGCTCAAGGAAATGATAGAGGTAAAAAACCCGGATATTGGCTGGATTCAAAATTGCAATGCCACTCCTTTTACCGTCGCTGGACCTAATAGCCCCAAGGAAGAGGACTATGCGCGCTATATCGCTCCAGATCGAGAAAACTTCAGAGGCGTGAATGCCGTGAAAGTGCTCAGTCGTATAAAAAGTTATGACCTCGACAAACTAATAGAAGCGGCTAATGACCCTTACCTTGCGGCCTTTGAGCAATTGATTCCTGCGCTGAAGATGGCTTATGATAAAGTAGGCAACAACAACAATCCAGATTTAAAAGAAGCTATACAGCTACTAGCCAGCTGGGATAAAACCTTCGGAGAAGAATCCATCCCTACTGCTTTGGCGGTCTTCTGGGGAGAGCGCGTCTGGTCGACGGCCAGAAGTCGTTATACTCAAGAAGATCGAGAGAATAGGATCATGATGGATGAAGGTATGATCAAGCACACGACTGCCGAAGAAAAGGTAAAGATGCTAGAAGAAGCCATGCAGCAATTGGCTGATGACTTTGGCTCTTGGAAAACACCCTGGGGAGAGATCAATCGCTTCCAGCGTTTGACGGGTACGATCAAAGAAAGCTACGATGATGATAAACCCAGTCTACCAGTAGCTTTTACTTCCTCACTTTGGGGAGCCCTAGGTGCTTGGGGAACAGAAAGCCCAGGCGGTGTGAAGCGTAGATATGGTCGAAGAGGAAATAGCTTTGTGGCGGTGATCGAATTTGGTGAAAAACTCAAAGCTCGAGCAATCGTGAGTGGTGGTCAGCATGGCAAGCCTGATTCCAAGCATTTCACCGACCAAGCGAAGCTATTTAGTAAAGGTCAATTCAGAGATGTACACTATTACCGTGCCGATGTGCTGAAAAATAAAGAAGATGCCTACAAACCTGGTAAGAGGTGATATTGCATTCCAATGCTAAATAAATGAGGAGCTACAAATGGTGTAAAGCACTTAGAGCCTTTACACCTTTGTGGCTCCTTTATTTTATTGATCAGTTAAGATGCAAACTTGGTTTTAAGAAAGGCTAAAGCTTTAGCATTGGCATCTTGAGCTGCATCCTTTACATAATCTGGATTAGAAGGATTGGCAAAAGCATGTTTGGCATTGTACTGGTGGATACTAATCTGCTTGCCAGCCGCTTTGGCTAGGTTTTCAAAATTGGTAGCGACCTCAGGTGTGATCCAACCATCTTGCTCGGCAAAAATACCTAGAATATCGGCTTTAAGGGGCGCGATTTCTTCGGCACTTTGCACCGGCATACCGTAGTACATCACACAAGCTACGCCTTGCTCACCAGCCATAATAGAAGATTTGAGAGACCAGCCTCCACCGAAGCACCAGCCAATCGTAGCAATCTCCGCATCGGCACCCGCCATATCAATAGCAGCCTGTACAATGGCTTTTGCGCGGTCCTCTTTTACGGCTTGCATGAGCTTGCCTGCATCGTCTGGAGTAGTTGCAAATTTACCATCGTACATATCAAGTGCCAGCACATTGACATCGCCCAAATCAGCAAAGAGACGCTCGGCTTCTTCTTTGATATTATCATTGAGACCCCACCACTCGTGGATCACCAATAGGTATTTGTTGGACTTGCTTGCTGGCATCAGTGCGTAGGCACTCGCATCAGTACCATCGGCTGTCGGGATGGCGATGGTTTCACCTTTGCCGGCTACGGTAGCGGCTCTAGGTTCCTCGTGTGCATCTTTGAATTCTGGATCATCAGCAAAGTCAGCCATTTTTTCGGCCTCTTGTTCCGTATTAGCATTATTACAAGCTACTAGCATACTCATCGCCAATAGCGATAAAAGGAAAATCTTTCTCATTGGTTGGTATTGTAATGTAAATAGGGATAGAACATTAGCTATACGGATAAGTTGCACCGATACCTCCAATCAGGCTTTGTTTTTTAAAACCGTCATCAAGATTTTCCAGAGTTTTTCGTAGGGTATGATTTCTACTTCATGGATGGTATTTAATTCATCCAAAGGTGCATTGATCAAGGCTTCTTTTAGGGGGGCGACTTTGGATCTTGTTTTGTCGGGGTCAAAATTATTTTTAACCAAGGTCATCAACATCTTAGTGAAAATATTGGAGCGTTCATGTTTTTTGGAGGACAGATGACGTTGGCGGTATTTATCTAGTGCCTCTGTTTTATCAATGATTTGGTTCCACTGCCGGTACATAATCATAAAGCAAATGTGGATCATATTGATGGTGATATTGAGCCCTTTTTTATCATGATTAAAAACATATAGACCATTTAAGAATTTCTGGACTTTAAATTTCTGAACATTGCTTGAATGCCCATCCACAAAACCTGCTAGCCTTACAAATTGGCTATAGGCTTCGTATAGTTTCCATTCCTCCTGTATGTGAGCTGGCATATCGACCAGCTTTGGATGCTTGATGACTTTTGAATAGGTTTCATAGGCCATACTGTAGTTTTCTTGGTAGAAAGCCAGTTGGGTTCTGTACTCCATAAATTTGAACCAGTTAAACTCTCCTACTGTCAGATAAGCTTCTGCTTTCTTGGATAGGTTTATTGCTTGTTGGTACTCTTGAAGTTGGATACAGCAAATAATCCACTTATTGAGTGTGATAATAATGTAGGTTCTGTAGTCTTTATAATTAGCCTCGAAATAGCTGACTACCTCCTCACATAATACAGACGTACGTTGATAATCATGAACGTGCATCAGTTTATTCAGCTCAATCATTTTAAACCTATAATACAGGTCTCCATTCAGTTCACTTGGTAAAATGGCTTGTGCTTTGTCAAAGTATTCGTTGATGGTAGCAGTGAAATCAGCGTTATAATGCTTGGCTTTTACTTTCTCGGCTACGATTTTTTCCAAATATCCACTGATTTTGACATCTGCGGTATATTGTTGGAGATAGAAGTTGGTCAACTCATCATAATAAGTGCCTTTTTTGAAGTCGCCAAGATGCCTAAAATAATGATTGCGTAATAGTTTGGCAGTTTCTAAAGCCAAGAAGACGAATTCGTGTTTCTCAAAGTGCTTAAGGGTTTTTTCTAAAATTCTGATGGCATCATCAATATTCCCAATTCGAATCAAAATATTGGCGGCGGCCCAGTTTTTGAAGTACTTAAAATAGGCTTTCTGCCTACTGTTCATCTTGTTATTGGTAAGGTCGGCTGCGATCAACAAATTCAGTAAACGACTCTCCAAATCGTTTTTCAATTTAGAATAACTGTTGCCCTTAGCAGAGGGACCGTATAAAGCAAAAATGGCCTGTTGGTCTGTTTTAAAAAGCCCTGACCTGATGCCTTCATATAGTTGCATCAATTTTGTCTTATTACTCAGCTTAGAACTCAGTATGTCAATCTGTTTGATGCGCATAGGGGTGAGTAAATCGACTAGCGTTCTTAATTTTTTCATTTCTAGTATTTTAAAGAGGTAGATAAATTAGAGTATGTTTAAATTTTAACCCGAAGGATAAATTTTTAAACATACTCTTAGTATTGCTTTTACAAAGGGCTTAATTCGGCGTAATTTTTTTCAGGGGATTATCTTTATAAGGGTTTGATAGTTAGTTTTTTAAGGAATTGTTTTTTTTCAAAAAGTAAAAAAGGGTAGGTAAAACCTAACTTACTTTTGTCTATAACTCTACTGTATCTGCCTCGTATATTTGCTTGCACAAATAGACTTGAACAGATAAGAAATGAGCAAAATAGACCATAGGCTATCTTACTACTGTAAACAGTCAGGTTGGGAGTTGGGAGTAATCTTAATTAGGTTAGAGTTGTGAGCAAATTGATGGGGTCAACTTACAGAAGCACAGGTACGCATATAAGTAAATCACACTATAAAAAACTATAAATATGATCGACTATCATTCAAATGTAAAAAATAAGAAACAAATATACAAACCTTTAAACTGTTTAGCGGAGATTATACTTGGTCAGAAGAGCTTAAATTGTCGTAGATTTGGTATCTGCAAGATGAAACCCGCTGATGAGGAAGCTCATTTAGAAAGGTCTTCCTTTGATTGTTTAGCTACTATTTCAAAAGATGAATATGGGACGTTAATTATCGATTTTCTACTGGAGTCAATGTCGGATAATGTCTTTAATAAGTATTTCAAAGATGGCGTGTTTAGGTTTGGAGAGGACTATGAAGTTCCTGTATGTATTGCTCAACGACTGGCTTTAGAAAAGCCATTTATAATACCCGCGGGTACATGGAAACTCCAAGGCTTAAAACTTTGCATATCCATTAATCAAGAGATTTTACAGGCTGCCTAATTCATTCTTCTCTACTACACCAAGGCCAAACAAAGCAAAATCATAGGCCACCGGATCTGCTGGATTAAAGGCGCGCAGCTGCTCCGTCAGTTCGAGTACGGCGCGCCAGTCCCGCTGCTTGCGACTGAGTAGGCCGATGCGCCGGGCGATGCGCTCCACGTGTACGTCTAGGGGCATGAGCAATTGATTGGGTTTGATCTGCTGCCATATACCGAAGTCTACGCCTTTGTCGTCTTGGCGGACCATCCAGCGCAAAAACATATTCAGGCGCTTGCAGGTCGATTTGCGGGCGGGCGTAGCAATGTGCTTGCGCGTGCGTTGCGGAGCATAGGGCAGCGCAAAAAAATCATTATGAAAACCAATCAATGCTTTTTCGATAGTCTCATCGCCTGGAGCCAAGTGGCGCGCGAAGGCTTGTTCCAGAGAGTCGTGCTGCTGGTAGTATTGCTGCAGAAACTCAAGGAAATAGATGGTATCTGTAGCCTGGAAGGTCCGATGCTTGAAAGCTAGAAAATGCTCGCGATCTTTTTCTTGGTGTTGGGTGATAAACTGATGGGGAGCGCCATCCATTAAGCGAATGAGTTCATTAGACTTATTGATGATGGTCTTCCTTTGGCCCCAAGCCAGGATCGCCGACCAAAAGCCCATGATCTCAATATCTTGCTGTTTGCTGAATTGATGCGGGATCGAGATCGGATCATCTTCGATGAAGCCGGGTTGGTTAAAGCGGGCTACCTGCTCGTCGAGGTAAGCTTTCAGCTTGGATTGATCTAGCATCGTTTAGGCATTGGCCTTTTTGGCCCTTGAAGGCGTATTGCGCTGATAAATTTTATTTTTTCCAATCCCCCATTTATGGAAGCGGTGTTGCAAGGATACGCGCAATACTCCCAGACCGTATTTGATACTTCGCTGAAGGTTGATCGACGAAGCTTCGTCGAAATACTTGGTCGGGCAGGTTACCTCACCAATATCAAAGTCGGCATAGATGATCTGAGAGAGCATCTCATTATCGAAGACAAAGTCATCGTCGTTGGCATTGAAGTTGATCGTCTCTAGCACTTCCTTGCTGAAAGCTCGGTAGCCTGTATGATACTCGGAGAGTTTGTAGCTGACGAGGACATTCTGAGTAAAAGTCAAAAAACGGTTGGCGATATATTTATACATGGGCATACCTCCTTTCAAGGCCCCTTTACCCAAAATCCTGGAGCCCAATACTACTGGATATAAATCCTCACCAATAATATTGACCATCGAAGGAATCAGTTTGGGCGTATACTGGTAGTCAGGATGGAGCATGATCACGATATCTGCACCTATAGCCAAAGCTTTATTATAGAGCGATTTTTGGTTGCCGCCGTAGCCTTTATTCTTTTCGTGAGCGATGACATGTTGGATGCCGATGCGTTGGGCTAGGGCTACGGTATCATCTTTACTAGCATCATCACAAAGGATTACTTCATCTACTAAATCAAAAGGAATTTCTTTGTAAGTTTTTTCTAGCGTGAGCGCCGCATTATAAGCTGGTAGTACCACGACTACTTTTTTACCCTTGTACATCTACTCTTTTTTTAAAAATAAGCACAAATATACTAGTAAATAAGTGGACAGGAAATCTTTGCTTGATCTTTAGGAGATTAGGTACTAGAATTAAACTAGTATTTACATCGATAGGTGTGGAAGTGGAACCTGTAGCAGGGTTTAGACAATCTCGTCAATGGTAGCTTTGATAAATTGACCCAATTGAGCTACATAACCCTGGCTAAAGTCAAATTGGATACCCGCAGCTTCGTAGATTTCAGAAACGGTCTTGGTGTATCCCAGACTGAGGGCATGCTGATAATCTGCAACTGTTTTTTGAGGAGCTTCAGAATATTTTGCCCAAAGTGCAATAGCGCCGAGCTGGGCAAAACCATACTCAATATAGTAGAAAGGTACCTCAAATAAGTGTAGCTGCTTGAGCCATAGATTGGATAAATAGTTTTCCAAACCAGAATAGTCTAAAGTAGTCGGCGTAAATTCTTTTAAAATCTGTAGCCACATTTTCTTGCGTTCCGCTCTAGTATGCTTGGGATGACTATATAGCCAATGCTGAAACTTATCAATCGTAGCAATCCAAGGGAGTACCTTTAGGATCATCTCCATCTGGAATAGCTTAGCACGTTGTAAATCTTCTTCTTGATCAAAGATGGTCTCCCAGTGCTCCATCGTGAAAAGCTCCATTGTCATCGCAGCGAGTTCTGAAATTTCAGAAGGAAACTGACGATTGGCAGCAATAGCCAGATCTTTGGTAAGATAAGCATGTACAGCATGGCCGCTTTCGTGCATCAAGGTCCGCAGATCATTTAGGGAGTTAGTGGCATTCATGAAAATGAAAGGAATGCCAGTAATATGCAAGGGCATATTATAGCCGCCTGGGCGTTTGCCGGTTCTAGAGTCTAGGTCTAAATGACCCAGGTTTTGCATTTTTTGGATAACCTCTCCAAAAAGTGGATCCACTTCGGTTAGGCATTTGTGGGCCTGTTCTACTAGTTCATCGACTTGCTTAAAAGGTCGAAGTACCTCTCTGCCTTTGGTATCGATATTGAGATCATAAGGCCGCAGGTGATCCACTTCTAAAGACTCCTTTCTAGCTTGATATACTTTATCTAATAAAGGAAGAATTTCACTGGAGATGGAGTCATGGAAAGCATAGCAATCTTCGGGCGTATAATCGAATCGCTCCAGAGAACGAAAGGCATAGTCTCGGTAGTTATCAAAACCAGCATTCAAGGCAATTTGATGTCTTTTTTCGAGTAGACTATCAAAAAGATCTTCTAGTTCTTCGGTGTCTTGAAGTATGCGATCATTGATTTTGTGGTATACCTGCCTCCGCGTAGGGCGGTCCTTTTCTTCGAGTAGGATGGTCGCCTTTTGTAAGGTGAGTTGCTGCCCATCCATACCGACTGTCATTTGGGAAAGTATTCTACCGAAATCTTTGGACTGGAGTTGTACCTCTTTTTGGAGGCTTACATTATTTTGGGAGAAGAGCTGGACGGAGTTGCGAATTTTACGGCTATAAATCTTGTAATAGGAAATAGGAAGTTGAGCGAAGAATTTATTTTGAACCAATTTCAGGTTGAGTTCATTTTCTAGAGAAGCTACTTTGGGCGTAATTTCTTGTACAAAACTAGTGTATACTTCGGTTGCTTTTTTGTCATTGCTATCTCTAGTGACATTGATATAGCACCAAGCGAAAGATTCACTTAGATAGGCGTCGAGCTTACTTTTGTCCAGTATCCACTGCTGGACTTGCTCTAAAGAATGGAGAGACCTATTCAATAAATCATTGAAATAAGGCTCTAGGTCCTTCCAGGTCTTTAATTTAATCATGAGAGGGTCGAAAGATACTGGTGCAGCTTCCGACGAGTACTGTAAATTCATATCACAAGACTACTTGAATACACTGGGCGGTTATTAAACCCAGCTTTTATATCTAGCCTAGTAGCTTACTCTTCTTCGCTGGAATCAGCGTCGTCAGATGCTGCTACTAATAGCTGTCGCTCGTTCATGAAGCTAAACCACTTGATCACTTTTTTGATATCTCCAATATGTACGCGGTCTTCGTCATAAGTAGGAAGGATATCTTTAAAGTATTCAACCAATTCCGGATTTTTGGAATTGTGGCTCACAGGAGGATTATCCTCATATTGCTCGAGCATACTCTGAAACACATTTTTCAATTCGGTGGAGTCACCATCATCTGTATAAATGGCTATAGATTCGAGTGGCGTAAACTGATGTTTTCTGCTAGAAACAAACCGTCTCTTGCCACTATCCAAATCTTCTATAATTAAGCCATTGTTTCTACTGGAAACCATCTTGTAGATACCTGATAATCCGCTTACTGCTAAATAGTTCTTCAAGTCCATAGTTCTTGATTTGGAAATTTTGAAAGCCCAAATGTAAAAACATTAGATGGAGTTACCAGATTATTCTGTCAAAATGGAATAAAGAGAATGGTATAATAAACATGTAGATAAGATCGAAAGTCCTCTTGCTCTATGCAAATATAGTAAATAAATGGTTTTGGTCAAAGTGGATCGAATAGTGAAATCTTGCTAGAGGTTTGATTATAAAAGGTTTATACACTTTTCGGAGCTGATAGAGTGCAAAATCTGAACTTCAGATTCCTTAAAGAAAGTGTACAAGGCATTTATTATCAACTACTTAAGTGTATTAAAATAGCCTAGTAAAAAAAATTAATAGGTCTGTAAGAATTTTAACCTTTCTTTTAGCCGATCTTCTGGTAAATAGACTTTTTCCAGGCTTTTTGCAAAAGGAATCGGTGTATCTAGTGAGGCTACCCTGATTACTGGAGCATCAAGGTATTCAAAAAGATGCTCACTGATATAGGCTGCTATTTCTCCTCCAATACCTCCGGTGAGTGCGTCTTCGTGCAAGACTAATACCTTATTAGTCTTTTTTACACTGGCCTCAATCGCTTCCCAGTCTAGTGGAGCAAGACTGCGCAAATCAAGAATGTCGGCATCGATTTCCATTTCTTCGGCTGTTTTTAATGCCCAATGCACACCCATACCATAGGTAATGATAGAAAGGCTTTGCCCAGCACGCACAGTTTTAGCTTTGCCAATAGGAAGGGTATAGTAGTCGTCAGGTATTGGACTAGATAGACTTCGATATAGTGCTTTGTGTTCGAAAAATAGTACAGGATTTGGATCTTCAAAGGCCGCTAATAAAAGCCCTTTTGCATCCTCAGGAGTAGAGGGGTATACAATCTTCAAGCCAGGTGTATGGAAGAACCATGCTTCATTGGTCTGGCTATGGTAGGGCCCTGCACCTACGCCTGCTCCAGATGGCATACGGATAACCACATCTGCATTCTGCGCCCAACGATAATGCAGCTTGGCCAGATTGTTGACAATCTGATTGAAGCCACAGGTGACAAAATCGGCGAACTGCATTTCTACCATCGATTTATAGCCTTTCAGGCTTAGACCCAAAGCCGCTCCAATAATGGCGCTTTCGCATAATGGCGTATTGCGTACCCGCTCTTTGCCAAACTGCTCCACAAAACCTTTAGTGATTTTAAAGACACCGCCATAGTCGGCTATATCTTGGCCCATCAGCACAAGCTTTGGAAATTTTTCCATGGCTTGTTGCAATCCATCCGAGATAGCATCTATGAAGCGCTTCTCGCTCATTTTATCAATACTAGGCGCTATCGTATTGGAGGTATGAGCTTGGTAAATATCCTGTGTTTCCTCCTCCACGATTGCTTCGGGGGTCGCTTCTTGATTGGCTATTTTAAGACCAGCTTCAATTTCTTTTTTGATCTTTTGTTGGAAGGATTTTACTTGATCACTACTTAGGATTCCAGCCTCTTTTAGATAGTCTTCAAAATTTTGAATAGGATCCTTTTGCGCCCAAAAATCCATTAGGTCTTTGGGTACATATTTGGTGCCGGAAGCTTCTTCGTGACCGCGCATCCGAAAGGTCATACACTCAATCATGACAGGCTCAGGATGCTGGCGAATCTCGGCAGCTACCGTTTTGATGGTCTGATAAACTTCCAAGATATTGTTCCCATCAATGCTAATAGCACGCATGCCATAGCCTATGCCTCGGTCTGCTAGTTTTTCGCAGCGATACTGTTCATTATTTGGTGTAGAAAGACCGTAGCCATTATTCTCTATGATAAAAATAACGGGCAGTTGCCAAACTGCCGCCACATTGAGGGCTTCGTGGAATTCTCCTTCGCTGGTTGCACCATCTCCTGTAAAAGCTAGGGCTACTTTTTGTTCATTTGATAAGCGATGTGCTAAGGCTACGCCATCAGCCAATGATAGCTGCGGCCCTAAATGAGAAATCATGCCCACAATACCATGCTCAAGGCTACCAAAATGGAAAGATCGATCCCGACCTTTGGTGAAGCCAAGACGCTTTCCTTGCCACTGTGCAAACAATCGTTCAAAAGGTACTTTTCTAGAGGTAAAAACACCCAGGTTGCGGTGCATGGTGAAAAGTAGTTCGTCTTGATCTAAAGCTTCAGCTGCACCTACCGAAATCGCTTCTTGTCCAATACCCGAAAACCACTTGCTGATTTGTCCCTGGCGAAGTAGTTTTAGCATTTTTTCCTCGATTAAGCGAGGTCGTAGCAACGCTTCATACAAATGAAGCAGTTCTTTGTCTGCAAAGCCAGAGCGATCGTATGTTATCGCTGATATTGTTTTCGTAGCCATGATGCAATTTGGTTATTCAGCAAAAGGATAATACGAAGATAGCGGATTGCTACAAATTCTAAAATTTTAAATTTCAGGTTTTTAAAAAGTAGTTCAAAGTCTGAAATTATCGGCTTCGAGTCATTTGAGTAGAGGATTTGAAATGGTAGCATTTGAAACGAGATTTGGTTTTATCATTAGCTTTGCTGCTCGTTTTGGTATCTAATAATGCCTTTTTACCGTTTTGGTTTTCTTAAATTTTCTAGGGCAAACCCATTAAAATAAAAACTTAAAAAGAAATGGTTATTTCTCGAAATTAAGTGCGGGATGCCGCCTAGGCATTGTTTGAGCGGAGCGAGTTTGGCGAGGCAAGATTTTTTTGCT
>JBELML010000158.1:0-14018 GCA_042095835.1 Saprospiraceae bacterium | reverse complement strand
AGTGTATAAAAATAGTTGATGAAGTTTGATCACTTATTTGACCACAAGTAGAAGGGATTAATAAATCGGTTTTATGATTAAGCGATTGAGTATCAAAAATTACGCGATCATCGAGGCATTAGAAATGGACTTTTCTGAGGGCCTCACTATTATCACCGGAGAAACCGGTGCCGGTAAATCCATCTTGCTTGGTGCCCTTGGCCTGATTATGGGCAAAAGAGCAGATACCAAAGTATTGTACAGCGATGCAGAGAAATGTATCATCGAGGGCGTGTTCGATGTCCAAAGATATGGCCTGGAGACTTTCTACGAAAGCTTTGATATCGACCAGGAAGAAGAATTGATAGTTCGACGCGAAATCACACCTTCCGGCAAGTCCAGGGCTTTTATCAATGATACGCCCGTTAAATTGAAAGCATTGCAAACCCTCAGCTCTGAGTTGATCGACTTGCACCAACAGTTCGATACCCTCGACCTCAATGAGGTGTCCTTTCAGCTAAAAATGCTCGATGCCCTAGCGGAGAATAAATCGCGGCTTCAAAAATATTTCAAAGAATACAAAAAATACCGCTCCAATAAACGTAAACTAGCGGAGCTGGAAGAACAAAACAGAACGGCTGCCAAAGAAGCCTCCTTCGTAGCCTTTCAACTCCAAGAATTGGTAGATGCCAATCTAGAAAACATCGATCAAACCAGCTTCGAGGAGGAAATCAACCGACTCAACAACGCTGAGGGGATCAAAAAGACTTTGCTGGGTGCATCAAAGACCTTGCTAGAGTCTGAACCATCGATCATAGAGCAACTGGAGACCATTTTCCAAGCCCTTGGCGAATACAGAAATGTAGATCGCCAAATGGGAGACCTGGCAGATCGCCTGAATGGTAATATTATCGATCTACAGGATATGGGACAAGAGTTGGAGTCCATCTCAGAAGAAATTGAATACGACCCACAGCGAATAGAGGAGATTCAAGCCCAACTCGACCAGGTTTATCGCTTGCAAAGCAAGCACTACCTCAATAGCGTAGAAGAGCTGCTCCAATTACGAGATGACCTACAAGCACAGGTAGATGACTTTGATAATCTAGATACAGAGATTCAGGCATTAAAAACCACCCTGGACGAGCAAGAGGCCATCCTGATCGAACAAGCCAAAGGACTGAGCAAGCGGCGTAAATCTGTAGTGAAGACCTTTGAGCAAAAGGTAAAAGGGCGCTTGGCGCTATTGGCAATGGAGCATGCCCAGCTCAAAATTGAGTTTAATGTACTCAAAGATTTAGGACCAAGTGGATGGGATGAGGTGAAATTCCTTTTTGCTGCGAATAAAGGAAGTAAATTGCAGCAGATTAAAGATGTGGCTTCTGGTGGTGAATTGAGTAGATTGGCCCTGGTCACCAAGTCCTTGGTTGCTAGCGCGATTCCTTTGCCGACGCTTATCTTTGACGAAATTGATAGTGGTATATCAGGTGATGTCGCTTTGAAGATGGGCAATATCCTACGGACCCTTTCTGATGAGCATCAGGTTGTATGTATCACCCATTCACCACAAATTGCTTCAAAGGCAGATAGCCATTTCTTTGTATATAAGAAGGTGAAAAAAGATCGGACGGTGACTCGGGTGAAAGTATTAGACGAAGAAGGTAAAGTTTATTCTATTGCGACTATGTTGAGTCAGGATCCACCAAGCGACTCTGCCCTAGTCAATGCAAAAGAATTAATAGCACAGAAATAGTTTTCTTAGGTTGGTTACCCTATACAGATGAACGGTTCATCTATTAGTGTAGCCAAAAAATATTAGCGTATGCCAAATAATTTATTAGAAGGAAAAAGAGGAGTCGTATTCGGTGCCCTCGATGATAAATCTATCGCTACCAAGATCGCACAGCGTTGTGTTGAAGAGGGAGCGCAAATCACACTGACCAACGCACCCGTAGCGATGCGATTTGGTTCGATTAAAGAAATTGCCGCAGATCTGAATGCGGAGCTGATTGCCGCAGACGCCACTAAAATGGAAGACTTGGACAATCTTTTCAACAAATCTGTTGAAATCCTGGGTGGTAAAATAGATTTTGTTTGCCACGCCATTGGGATGTCGGTCAATGTAAGAAAGAAAAAAGACTACACCGATCTGAATCACGAATGGATGCACAAGACCTTTGATGTTTCTGCTATCTCTTTCCACAAGATGATGCAATCTCTTTGGAAATTAGATGCTATGGCAGATTGGGGATCCATTGTGGGGTTGAGTTATATTGCTGCTCAGCGGACCTTTCCAGACTACAGCGAAATGGCAGAATCTAAGGCACTTTTAGAATCTTTTGCTAGAAGTTTTGGCTATCATTTTGCTAAGAAAAATGTACGGGTCAATACCGTTTCTCAGTCACCTACTGTCACTACTGCAGGTAGCGGTGTCAAAGGTTTTTCAGAATTTTTTGACTATGCCGACAAGATGTCGCCACTTGGTAATGCGGATGCTCTAGCTTGCGCAGACTACTGTATATCACTCTTTTCAGATTTAACGCGGATGGTCACTATGCAGAATCTCTTCCACGATGGAGGTTTCTCCAACATGGGAATGAACCCTGCTATATTAAATATTGAGGAGTAAAATCACATTTTAATGCTGGGCAACGTTTATAGAATGTTGCCTGGTATTAAGAGCATGTTTAAAAAGTTATCCCTGCCTGAGCGGCAGGCAGACTTCGGGCTAAAATTTGCCCTTTTGCCCCTAGAATTCGTTAAAAATGCTCGTAATAGCTAGGCTATTACTGTGCTTTTTGCCTTTTCTAGAGACAAAATCATCAAATTTTAACTCCAAAAACAAAATTTAAACATGCTCTAATTGAATTTATAAGTTTTCATTTGAAAAAGTATCTCCTACTTTGTACGATTCTCACCTGCTTTAGTGCTACCCTGTGGGCACAATTCCCTACAGATACGCGTGGTAATGGCAATTTTGGAAATGACCAGTTTGCTAATCCAAGAGATTCCATCCAGGGAGATGTCTTATTAGATACGTTTAAATTCTTTTCTTATCTGCCGTTTACTTTTTATAAAGAGCAATTCTTCGCAGATACTGGATTAACCAATTTTACTCACCAACTAGATCCTGCAAGACGGCTGAGGTTCGATTACCAAAACTTGGGCGTCAATGGTTCAGCGGCGATGCCTTATATCTACCAGGGCACTTGGCGCCAAGGCGTAGATATTGGTTTTCATCAGTTCGATTTGTATTATCTCCATGCAGATAGCATTCCATTTTACCGCTTAGAGCGGCCTTTTGCTTTGGTTGGTTTTGATCAAGGCGGGGATCAGGCCAATATTCAATTCGATGCAAAATTTAGTCGCAATTTTGCCAATGGTGTCAATTTGACTTTAGACTATCAGCGGATTGCTCAACTTGCAGACCGGATTCAGTTTCCGCACCAGTCTACGCGGAATACCGCCTTGGGCGTGGGCCTTACCTTCCGTGGGAAGACGGAGCGCTATCGAGCCTATGTCACCTATTCTAGTAATAAAGCCGAGCAAGACGATAATGGCGGCTTGACCGCTGAGCCTATTATTGGAGGTACAAATGACCTGGGTCTTCCTTCGACAGCTTCTGTAGAAACCCAAACGGCTACGACCGTTTATCGATGGAGTACCTTGCAGTATCGACACTACTTCAATTTACGCAAAAAGCCAGTAGCTACGGCTGCACCACTACAACGACCTCAACTTCGAAGACCCTTGCGGCCAAGGCCAGGCTTAGATACCTTGGAATCTGATAGCCTAGCTACGCCTCCACCGCTTCCTACAAATCCACCAGCCGTAGATTCCTTGAATCCCCCCAAGGAAGGTATTTTTAACAAGCAAGAATTCTTGCTGCACCATAAATTTGCCTATAAATCTAGTGTATATAAATTCTTTGAGGAATCTCCATCATCAACCACAGATTACTACACGCCTTTTTTGACCGATGATCGCGGACTCCGTTATTTTGTCAATCATCAGATGATTGAAAACCAATTTTCCCTACTCACCTACAAACCTGAAGAAACAGCTCCGAATAAAGCAAAAACCCAAAGAGGTCTATTAGAGTTGGGCATTATTCATAAATACCATACGATCAACCAAGAGCCTCTTGATACGAGCTTCAACAATCTCTTCCTGATGGGGCGTTGGAGAGCTTTGCCAACTCCATTTTTGCAATTGGATGCCTATGGTCATCTCGGAATTTTAGATAATATTGGTGATTTCAGAGCTGAAGGTAAGCTTCGTTTGGCGCTAGGGAAGGTAGGCGTGCTGAGTGGTGAATTCACGAGCCAATTATCAGAACCCAGTTTGATCCATAAGCAACATTTTATTGCACAACAGGCAGTATGGAATAATGCTTTTAGTAAAGTTTTAGAAAATAAATTATCAGCGACTTATCAAATCCCGCAGGCTCGATTTTCGGTGACGGGGAGCTACCATCTGATCAATGATATGGTCTATTTTGATACGGCGGCTATTGCCAGGCAGGCGAGTGCAGCGGTAAATATATTGCAACTGTCGGTACAAAAAGACTTCACTGTGGGTAAATTCCACCTGGATAATGTCGTTACTTTTCAGCGTAGTTCAGAAGATTTTGTGCGCTTGCCGGAGTTGTTTGCTAAGCATAGTATTTATTTTCAAGGCAAGTTTTTTAGAAAGATTCTGGATACGCGGATCGGAGTAGATTTGAGGTATCATACAGCCTATTTTGGCAATACTTATCATGCTGCTGCTGGGGCCTTTCATTTACAAAATGAGCAAGAGATTCCGTTACGGCCTTTGATAGATTTTCAAGTGAGTTTTAGGATTACTAAATTTCGGGGATACATTAAATTAGAAAATTTATACACTTCCTTTTTTACACCTAGTACACCTCGCGATAATGACGGCAATATATCAGTAGATTTATCAGACACCAATAATTGGAACCTCATATATCCCACCGCATTTTATCCATTTCCAAGTTCCTCAGGCTTAAGATTTGGTATTCGCTGGCAATTTACAGATTAGGTAATATCTAGTAGCAGCAGCGTCGTTGGTCGAGCTTGAGTAGGAATATCCAATAAGCTTCTTATCTTAGTGTCTAAACTACACACTATCCCAAAAATCCTTATGAGAAGCATTGAACTTGGAAAAGTTGGAAAAAAAATTCGCGAGATACGAAAGAGTAGAGGCATGAATCTACAAGAAGTGGCTACTAAAAGTGATATCACTGCGGGCTTACTATCTCGAATTGAAAATTTCCGGACCCTGCCATCCCTACCCGTTTTACACAAAATTTCTATTGCACTTGCTGTGCCTTTATCTGATTTGGTGGAGGAAGTTGGCCATCCAGGAGATGCTAAATATACTTTAATCAAAGCAGGAACTGGCGAGGAAGAAGTACGAGAAGATTCAGCGGGACTTACCTATGAAAATATACTAAATACCTCTTTTCAGAGTAGTAATTTACAAGTATCCATCGTGCGGATTGAAAAAGAGGTCTATCGCCCTCCCGTGGCAAATGATAGCATGGAGCTTGTCTATGTAGTTAATGGAAAAATTGAATACGGCCTAGACGAGGATTATGTAATAATCGAAGCAGGAGACACCTTTTATTTTGATGGTAGCATCCCACATTCGCTAAAAAATGTTGGCGAGGAAACCGGTATTTTACTCAAAGTCTACTTACTCAGACTAAAATGACTTCCAATCGCTGCTGCAAGTGCCAGCATCGCTACAATAAACATGGCGGTCGGTAAGCCTAGATGCTCGGCGATAAATCCAATCGCTGGCGGTGCCCCTAAAAAGCCAATCAATCCTGCATTGGCGACTGCAGCAATGCCAATACCTGGGTTTTGTGGGGTTAGATTGCCTGCCTCTAAGAACAAAATAGGTACGCCTGTGGCATAGCCCAAACCGGCCATAGTAAAGCCCAAAATGGCTGCTCCAGGGGAGGGGAAGCTTACTGCAATCAGCAAACCAGCCACGGCCACCAAGGTGCCATTTCGCAGTATCTTTCGGGGTGGAAATAATTCCCTGATGCGATCTCCACCAAATCGACCGACGGCCATCGCTGCCGAAAAACCAGCAAAGCCAAGCGCCGCTAGAAAGGGGTTCGCGTGGAGAGACTTACTCAAATAAATAGCCGACCAGTCAGAAATAGCACCTTCTCCAATCATTATGCATATTCCAATCAGCATGAAAGCGACCAATTGTAAGGAGGGCCAACGCATAGGCTGTCGCTCTTGGGAAACATTGGATGGTAGATACCATAAGCTCTTGAATCTACTCCCCAAGACCAGCAAGGCGAGTATAAAGATCATACCCATTTGGATATACAAAGGCAAGCCAAAATTGGCAGAAAGCCCTCCTATTAAGGCACCCACAAATCCACCCAAACTAAACATACCGTGACAAGAAGACATCACCTTGACGGACCAGTGTGACTCTACCGAGGAAGCCGATGTATTAATGGAAACATTAACCAAGCCATCTACCAAACCTGCTATAAAAAGAAACATGCCCAAACTCCAACCAGTCTGCGCTAAAGGAGGACCAACCATCGCTCCAACAAATGCTAGAATACTCAGCAAGCCCAATCTGCCGGGCTGTAATTTTGCTAGCAGATACCTTGATAGGGTAGTAGACAACATAGCTCCCAAAGGCATGCCCAATAAAATTAAACCTAGACTGGATTCAGATAATGCTAGGCTGCGTTGGACCTCAGGTAGTCGACTCAGCCAACTACCAAAACACACATTCAGGAAGAAAAATAATAAACCTACACTCCAAGCTTCGGGGTGTTTGTAAAAGGCTTGTTTTGTACTCAAGGATCTAATGTTCGTTGAAATAATCAATACCTGTCTTGGAAGCTATGCCACAATCTCTACCCGATTTTTCTCCGGATCGAGAATGACACTTTCGTAGTATCCATCTCCGGTTGTTCTAGGTTCTCCAATGACCTCGTAGCCATCTTTTCGGAGGATTTCGGTGAGTTGATCTACTTTAGTTTTACTTCCAAGCGTAAAAGCAAAGTGAATAATTCCCATAAATTGCAAATAAGTGTCATTTTTTGTGTCAGGAATATTAGGCATGGTCATCAGTTCCAAGCGACAACCTTCTGCAAAAGAAAGGAAATAAGAATAGAATCCCTTTTGTGGATTATGATACCGCTCTCCGGCCTGAGCTTCGAAGTATTTTTCGTAGAAATCACGCATGGCTTCCAGGTCTTTTACCCAGATGGCAAGATGTTCAATTTTCATATTATTTGGTTTTAATGGTAGCTAAGGGATGGGGCATTAATAAAGTATACAAGATTTACGCAGGTATTTTGCTGTTCAGTGAGGCAAAAAACGCAGGCGATGCAGCGCATCTACGAGGCTTTTTAACGAAACTGGGCGGCAAAAGAACAAGTAAAGATGTTTATTTTATTATTGACTCATGCCTAAAGTGCCGCTTGGTCCTTCATTTACAGTGGGTATGCTGGCGAGTCAAAATTATTTCTACTGTGGTCTAGAAGCAAAAAGAGAATTAGCCAATGCTGATGCTATTTTAACTACTCCTTGCATTATTTGCTATATACTAGTTAACTTTGAAGTATTATGAAAGCAAAACTGGAAAGAATCGATCCTGGCTTTGGGAGTAGTTATGCGCTTCGACGCTTTGAGGGCGTACGCTGTGCAACTGCCGAGTGGCACTTCCATCCAGAGTACGAGATTGTGTATATCTCAAAAGGGAGAGGCAAACGACACATTGCCAATCACATTTCTTATTTCGAAGATGGTGACCTCCTATTTCTTGGGCCACATTTGCCTCACTTTGGATTTTCTGAAAAAATAGAAAAGCCGCATTTAGAAATTGTCTTACAAATGAAGCCAGACTTCCTTGGGACGGGCTTCTTTAATACGCCTGAGATGGAGGCCATCGAACAGCTGAGGCAGCGATCACACGTCGGACTCTCCTTTTACGGCAAGACCAAGGGAAAAATAGGAGGGCAGCTGAGCCAACTTTTCAATTTAGATCCTTTTAATCGCCTCGTCGGCTTACTGAAAATTCTGCAAGAATTAGCCCTTTCAAAAGAGTATCAATTGCTTAATGTTGAGCAGTTTGCCTTAGAGGTGAATTCTCAGCACTTCGATCGTATGCAGGCCGTTTATCAATATGTAGGCCAGCATTTTCAAGAAGAAATCAGTCTGAGTCAAATTGCAGAGAAGGTGAGTATGACTGTGCCAGCCTTTTGTCGCTTTTTCAAAAAAATAACCGGCAAAACTTTCACCCAATTCACCAACGAAATGCGCATTACTCATGCCCGTAGGTTGCTCATGGACCAGCACCTAAGTATCGCGGCTGTGAGTTATGAAAGCGGGTTCAACAACCTTTCTCACTTCAATAAGCAATTTCGGCAAATTGTAGGCGTAAGTCCAAGTGAGTTCCGCAAACAACAGCAACTCGTCGTTGGGAAGAAGTAAGGATAATGAGCCCCGATGCTTCAGCAGCCTTGGTCGAATTAATCCCGAAGGAACGTAGTGGATTTCGGGATACTTTTTTATCTGCTATGTGCTATGTAATTCCCCCATTACATCAATACATCATTCCCCATTACATCACTATATCACTACACCAATACATCATTACATCCCCCCCCCAACCTAATCTCCCGCAACCAAAGCGCTTAGTTTCCAGTTGCCTGTGGTGCTTTTATCAAAGAGGGCTCGAAAATCTAGAGGACTGGTGATGAATTTTCCCCATACAAAACCATCTTCACCTTTCTTGGTTTTGACATAGATCCAGGGATAAGTCTCGCCTTGAATGGTCTGGTCTGGTCCGTCTTGGTCGAGTAGTTCTACAACATCGTGCGATAGATTGGTCATGATTTTACTACCCAAGGAAGACGTAGCACGCATCCTGACGCCACCGCCACTGACCACCACACTGCTAAAAGCATCTTCGTTATTTGGGAAATTGGCGTAGGTATAAGGAGCCGAAAATGTACGCCCGCCGTTCGAAAAAAGACCGCCATTGCTCAGGATGTTTTCCAGGAGAGGCCAAAGCGCAGAATCGCTGGTTTGGTCTTTATCTTCTAGCTTCCACATTTTGACAAAGTCGGCTATCCCACCGCCGCCGCCAAAATCGACCTTGATATTGGGGTCAATCATCGAGAGAAGTTGTATGACATCTTTCTGTTGGACGATGTCTAGAAGTTGACCTCGATAAATCAAGAAAGAGGTATCGAGAGCTGCTGCATCGACAGGATATACTTTATAGCGCTCATAGACGGCTTTGGTAGGGAAGTCGTTAACCTGTTTTTCCAGATAATGCTGATAGATAGAATCTGTTATCGCTCGCTGAGTAGCGGGGTCAATCTGGGCAACTGATTTCCCCTTATCTTGCCTTGGTCCACAAGCAAATAGGCTAATACTGAGTATTAGAAAAAAAAGATGTTGGTTTTTCATTCGTTTTGATGCGTTTGCTTATCGTATCTCTTAGGGGCTAGTACACCTGATCTTCAGGGACGACTAGGGTAGTTAATTCTACTTTGTGGCCATCGGGATCAAGGGTGTATATGGAATGGAAGTAATGATGATCTTGGAAGTCGTAATGAATGCCCAGCTGCTCATAATGTGTCCGGGCTTTATCAAACTGATCGCGATCTACATTAAAAGCAAAGTGGTGAATCCTTAAACCCTTATCCACTTTGGTCAGGTCTTTTTCTGGAAAAATCGCAAGGCCCGATTTACCAGCCAACATAAAGATAGGAAATTCTCCCCAAGCTTCTAGCTGATATCTTTTCAATCCTAATACTTTTTCGTACCACTGTGCTGAGCGTTCTAAATCCGCTACTAAAATGGCTACATGGTCGAGCGAATTGATATGGAAGGGCTTTTCCATGATTCGAGATAATTAATGGGCTTACAATTGAAGAAGTCTGGCATAATACTTAGGATTATGTCAGACTTCTTTTATGGATACCACGTTCAAAATACACTTTAATGATCAGAAAGGTGGTTGAAATACTGCCTGGTTTGGCGTAGATACTTGCGGTATTTTCTACGGTAAGTCCGGTAATAGGCTTGGTACTTTTGCTTGACAGCATAGTAGCGATAGCTATAAGAAGACGAACTTTCTCCTGGAGCTATTTGATCTTCGCCTAATGCTTCGTCGAGGAAACCTTGTTCCATCATCCATTCATCATCAAAGACTTTACCGAGGTACCTTGTACCATGATCTGGGAAAAGGATAACGACATTGGAGTTTTCATCGAGTTCGTCAGCAATATGGAATAAGGTTTCCATTGCTGCACCAGCAGAGTAGCCCACAAATAGCCCTTCTAGTTTAGCTAAGGCGCGGGTTGCGTGAGCGGCTTCTCTATCACCGATTTTAATAAACTCATCAATAACGCTGAAGTCTACATTGTTTGGGATAATCGTCTTGCCCAGCCCTTCAATCTTCCATTTTTTGATGACGCTTTTATCAAGGTAGCCAGCTTCCCAGTAGCGTTTCAAAACAGATCCATAGGCATCAACTGCAATGATGCGAACATCAGGGTTTTGCTCCTTGAGGTATCTGGCTGTACCTGAAAGCGTGCCGCCCGTACCTGCACAGCAGATATAGTGGGTGACTTTGCCTTCTGATTGATCCCAAATTTCCGGGCCGGTACTATTATAGTGGGCTCCGATATTATCTAAGTTATAATTTTGTGCGAGGTAGAGCGAATTGGGTATTTCCTCCGCAATTCTAGCTGCTTGAGAATAGTAAGAGCGAGGATCTTCAGGCTCCGCCTCTGCTGGGCAAATGACCACATCTGCTCCCAGTGCTCTGAGTAAACCTAATTTCTCTTTTGAAGCTTTGCTGGTGACACATAGTATACAGTGGTATCCCTTTAAAGCACCAATCATAGCCATACTGAAACCTGTATTCCCCGAAGTAGCTTCGATGATGGTACCTCCAGGTTTTAGGCGGCCAGATTTCTCTGCTTGCTCAATCATATAAAGTGCAGTGCGATCCTTGGCGGATTGCCCTGGATTGTAGGCTTCTACCTTAGCAAATACATTGCCAGGTATACCTTCTACAATATTGTGTAATTTGATGAGTGGAGTATTGCCGATGGTTTCCAGCACATTTTCGAAATACTTTGCCATAATTGTGACTCTTTTCTTTACAATTTTCTTCTAAGACAAATAAGTGGTCGAAGAAGCTACAAAATAATAGGCACTAATGCTCATTGGGATTATGGAGAAAAAATTCGGCTTTGTGTATTTGTTTGGCTCCTGTGCGTCCTTTACGAAAGAGATTTTGCTGATCTGCCCTATTTGAATATTAAAATTCTTTGTCGAACAGATACATAAAATCGCTGCCTGCAACAAAAGAATTATTGGACAAATATAAGGAATTTTGCAGACAAGCTAAAATTTAAGTGCGGAGTTTAACGCGAACATAAGATCATCCTGCCTACTTTTCATTCTTTACATGTAGTTAATATGGAGGCTTTACTTTTGTGTGCTTATTTATTAAAAAGCTAATGCTGAATTATTTACAGATCAGCTTATTTGTACTGCGAAATACGAGTTTAAAGTGAAAATTGTTCTAAAATCTAGACTGATCTTGGAAAATAATAACAAGATCTTGCTGCTTAAGCAGACCAAGAAGAATGGCGGCGCCTATTCTTTATTGGGTGGTAGGGTAGAGCGTGGCGAAGGAGCGATTCAGACTGTTATTCGCGAAAGCTGGGAAGAGTCTGGTGTTGTCTTGCAAGCCAATGACCTCGATCTAGTACATGTACTCAATAGAGTCAAAAATAACCAATGCCGTGTTACCTTCTTCTTCAGAGCCAATAAATGGAAGGGAGAAATCGTCGCTAAGGAAAGACATAAATTCAAAGACCTAGAATGGCATACCATGAAGGAACTACCCGAGCAGACCAAAATTGCTATCCAGATGGTACTTGAGCGCTATAAGAAAGGCTTATCTTTCACTGAAATTCACGATTAAGTTTTCTTACTCTAGTTTGAGTACATCCAGGAAGGCCTTTTGCGGTACTTCTACACTACCAATTTGACGCATCTTTTTCTTACCCTTTTTCTGCTTTTCTAGAAGTTTTCGCTTACGAGTGATATCACCACCATAGCATTTCGCGGTTACATCTTTTCGCAAGGCAGAAATCGTCTCGCGGGCAATAATTTTAGCACCAACCGCCGCTTGGATGGCAATCATAAATTGCTGGCGTGGTAATAATTCTTTTAACCTTTTGCAGATTTTGCGGCCAAAAGCCGCCGCTTTGTCTTTATGCACCAAAGCAGAAAGGGCATCGACGGGATCACCGTTTAACTTGATATCCATTTTTACCAAATCAGATGCTCTATATTCGTTGGGAGCATAATCGAAAGAGGCATACCCGCGACTGATAGATTTGAGGCGATCATAAAAATCAAATACAATCTCCGCAAGCGGTAGATCAAAAGTGAGCTCCACCCGATCCTCTGTTAGGTAATGTTGTTTCGTCAGGATACCACGCTTCTCCATACATAGAGTCATGATCGTACCGATGTAATCTGGCTTTGTGATAATCTGAGCGATGATATAGGGCTCCTCTACTCGGTCTAGTTTTGTCAGGTCAGGAAGGTCGGTAGGAGTCCGTACTTCCATCTTTTCTTCTTTCTTGGTATAGGCAAAATAGGATACGTTAGGAATCGTCGTGATCACCTCCATCTCATACTCTCTCGACAAACGCTCCTGAATGATCTCTAAATGCAACATCCCAAGGAAGCCACAGCGAAAACCAAAACCTAATGCCACTGATGTCTCTGGCTCAAAAACCAAGGAAGCATCGTTGAGCTGTAGTTTTTCTAAACTATCTCTCAGGTCTTCGTAGTCATCATTGTCAATAGGAAAAATTCCTGCAAAAACCATAGGTTTTACATCCTCAAAGCCGTGTATGGGGTCGTCTGTCGGAGCTTCTTTAAGCGTCAGGGTATCTCCTACCTTAATATCTTTTGAATCTTTGACGCCCGTAATAATGTAACCTACATCACCAGTACCCAGCTCTTTTCTAGGAATTTGATTCAACTGTAGGATGCCAATCTCGTCGGCACTATATTCTTTGCCTGTGTGGTAAAATCGTACATCGTCCCCTTTCCTCAAGGTGCCATTCAAAATCCTGAAATAGGCAATAACACCACGAAAAGGATTGAAGACCGAGTCAAAGATTAAAGCTTGAAGTGGCGCTTTAGGGTCTCCTTGTGGTGAGGGAATACGGTCAACGATAGCCTCTAAAAGATCAGGAACCCCTAGTCCCGTTTTACCGCTGGCTAAAATGATATCTTCTTTTTCACAACCAATCAAGTCAATGATCTGGTCTGATACTTCATCAACCATAGCAGACTCCATGTCTACCTTATTGAGTACTGGAATGATCTCAAGATCATGCTCAATCGCCAGGTAGAGATTGGATATGGTCTGCGCTTGGATCCCTTGGCTGGCATCCACCAAAAGGAGTGCCCCTTCACAAGCAGCAATGGAGCGAGAAACTTCATAGGAAAAATCGACGTGTCCTGGAGTGTCGATTAAGTTGAGGGTGTATTGCTGTCCTCTGGGGCTTTTATAGTATAGCTGTATCGCATGACTTTTGATGGTGATCCCTCTTTCTCTCTCTAAGTCCATATCATCCAATGCCTGATTGGTCATTGATCTTTCATCAATAGTTTTGGTATACTCCAATAGGCGATCAGACAAGGTACTCTTCCCGTGGTCGATATGCGCAATTACACAAAAATTCCGAATGTGTTCCATCTACTTAATCTAGTTGTTTCATTCCAGCCTCACTGTTCAAAATCATAAACAGCTAAAAGGCTTATTTGAGCAGTCACAAATATACAGGAATTTTATGGTAAAGAACAGTTGATTGATTTTATTGTAGGGCAAACGCATTAAAATAAAAACTTAAAAAGAAATGGTTGTTTCTCGAAATTATGTGCAAAAAAGATAATAAGTGAAGTGCGGGAGGCCGCCTAGGCATTGTTTGAGCG
>JBELML010000157.1:0-14145 GCA_042095835.1 Saprospiraceae bacterium | reverse complement strand
GTTTCAGTAGGAATTATAAAAAATTGCAGGGTGATTTTTTGGTGCGTTTGCCCTAGGCTAGGAGTCTTTCGTCAGTAAACTAAAAAATATGACATATGCGCATACATAAAGAAGGATATGGAACCATTAGCCTATCGTTTTTGCTATTAGCAGGGCTTTGTGCTTTATTCTATTTTCTGGTGCCTGCTTTGCTATTTGGGGTACTCTTGGTAGCCGCGGTTCTGTTTTTTGGATTGATTGTACAATTCTTTAGAAACCCGGAACGTAAGATAGCTCGTATAGATTCTAGCCTAGTATATGTACCAGCAGATGGCAAGGTAGTCGTCATTGAAGAATGCTCTGAGACAGAATACTTTAAGGACAGGCGTATACAGGTTTCCATTTTTATGTCTCCGCTTAATGTGCACGTCAACCGCTATCCCATAGGAGGTGAGGTGGAGTATTATAAATATCATCAAGGAAAGTACCTAGTAGCTTGGCACCCCAAGTCCTCTACTGAAAATGAGCGCTCTACTACCGTCATAAAAAATGATAATGCTTCTATCTTGGTGAGACAAATCGCGGGAGCGGTCGCCCGCAGGATTAAAAACTATGCCGAGGTAGGTACAGAAATAGCACAAGGAGAGGAGCTAGGTTTTATAAAATTTGGGTCTCGGGTAGATATCTTTCTGCCTTTGGGTACAGAAATAAAAGTAGAGATAGGTCAAAAAGTAAGCGGTAATAGAGATATCCTCGCCGTATTGACTTCTTAAAAAAATGGCGCAATGCCAAGCATTGCACCATTTTCGGTTTTAGTGTGTTTAATGTGCCCCTATGGTAACCAACTATATCCACGTCGGTTTTTCCACAAGAAGTACTTTTCTAACAACACTTTGCCTAGATCGTTGAAGATATTTGGTAAAATAATCGCAAACTGTCGAGGCTTGAAGAGATGATTGGCAATCAAGTAGACTTCTTTATGCCCCGCATCCATCACACAAAGTGCTGGTATCTTGCCCCATTCTTTCGAGACCAATTCTTCTTTTCCATCGATGAGCCGTAGGATGTTTTTGGCTACAATCTTACCAGAGACATCACTTGGATAACCCGTCTTGGGTACTCCAAAAGGCGTGCCGGTAATCTGAAACGGTGGTTTGACTTGAACAGCTAAGCCCGCTGCAAATACATTTTTATAAGTATGGTGCTGATAAGTACCATCGGCTTCTACAAAACCTTTGCTATCGACCAAAGCTGGGCTATCTTTCATCACCTGGGCGCCTTCGAAAGGCGGCATCAACATCGACATTTTATAAGGCAATTCTCTACCGTCTTTTAAGACGATCTTGGTAGCCTCAATTTTTTCAATGCTAGCATCTACAATCCACTCGATATTGTAGAGTTTCATAAACATCTTGAGCATTCCTTCACCACCAGGCATACCATCGATACCAAAATTACCTAGATAAGGCTCAGGTGTAATCCAATACAACTTCACTTTATCTCTGACTTTGCGCTTACGCAACTCCTTATCCATATTAAATAAATACTCGTAAGCTGCGCCCATACAACTGGCACCTTGGGTGGCACCAACCACTACAGGACCAGGGGCTTGCACAAGTTCCTCAAAGGCTTCCTTGGTTTTTAAGGCCAAGTGTGGCATCACGATATTTTGTATCATCCCATCCTCTGGTTTAAGATTATTGAGGATATCAAAATTCATTTGTACGCCTGTAGTGACCACTAGATAATCGTAGTCAAGTGCCTCTTCATTTGGCAAGTAGACGGTATTGGTATCTGGGTCAATGCGCTCAGCTGCTGCTTGGATAAATTCAATACCTGATCGCTCAAAGATAGGTCTTAGATCAAATCGGATATCATTCATCTTGCGACGTCCAAAAGGTACCCAAATCAAAGAAGGTACATAAAGAAAGTTTGAACTTGGAGATACCACTGTGATACGATAATCGGAGCTCCGCTTTTTCAATTTGCGGTGTAATTGCATGGCCACAGTAAATCCAGCAAAATTGCTACCTAAGATGATTATTCTTTTCATGGTAATTGTTTTTAGTTATTCGTTGTTGCTCAATTCAAAGATGCGGCGATTTCAGACCTTTATCTGTGATATGATCTACGCCCAACAGGTGACATTTGTCATTATTTTTTTGGCGATGTCTGAAAATCGCCCTACATTCAATGAATAAGTCTTGTCCTACACAACTACCTGACACAATTCCTTTGACTTTTAGCAACTAATTTGATTATGATGAAGAAAAGGTGTGCTTTCCTCTTGGTAGTCTTGTTCCTTGGTCTCGTCCTTCCTTCTACAGCTCAAAAGTGTAAAGCCACCTTCCTGCGCCAACTAAGGATGCAAGCTCAACCTAGTATCCAGCAAGAGGTTCGGCAGATCGAAAACCATACTCAGCAATGGATTCAGCAGCAGCAAGACCGCATTGAACTGAGAGAAGTTATCACCTTACCCGTGGTTGTTCATGTGCTATGGAGAACTGATGTAGAAAATATTAGTGAGGAGCAGATTCAATCGCAGATGCAAGTACTGAACGATGACTTCAGACTACTTAACCAGAACTTTCCCCAAACCCCAACTCCCTTTAAAAGCTTAGCCGCTGATATTGAAATTGAATTTTGCTTGGCATCCCTAGACCCCAATGGTATGGCTACCAATGGCATCACCAGAACCAGAACAAACATTATCAACATCGGTGAGACCGAAGCTTGGTATAGCAGTACCGCAGGAGGAAAAGACCCTTGGAACCCTAGGGAATATATCAATATTTGGGTTTGTGATATTGGAGATGAAGAAACCTTAGGCTTTGCCTCTTTTCCAGGAACTGCCTATCCGCCACAATCCGATGGTTTAGTCATCGGGCATCGCTACTTTGGCACAAGTGGTACAGCCAATTTTTCACGGCCCAACCATCTAGGACGCACCGTCACCCATGAGATGGGACACTACTTCAATTTAGAACATATTTGGGGAGACGAATCGAGGAATTGTGGAAGAGATGATTTCGTATCCGATACGCCACGGCAGTACCAAGATAGTTTTGGATGTCCAAATTATCCATTGCGTGATGATTGTACTCCAGGTGGCGCAGGTGTTTTGTTTGTGAACTATATGGATTATACCGATGACGCTTGTATGTCAGTTTTCACCAATGGCCAAAAAGCTAGAATGCTGGCCACCTTGGAGGGGCCGCGATCAGGATTACTGAGTTCCAATGGCTGCAATTTACTGACAAATACACATCAGGCACAAGTTCCCTTACCCCGTATACGTTTGTCTCCTAATCCTTCGCAAGGAGATATTCATATCCAAATCGATGAGTTACCCAGGCATCACCATAGCCTACATTTTGAAATTAGAACTATGCAAGGGCAGCTTATTAAAAGTTGGGAAGGACAAGCTTCCCAAACTGTACATACTAGTGATTGGATACATGGGGTTTATATTTTCAGATGTATAGAGTACCCACAAATCAGTAGGAAACTAGTGATCCAATAGTGGTAATTGGGATTCGACCTGTTCTTTTAAAGCCTGATTCATCGCATCAAAACCAGCTATGGTATCTTTGGCAATACGCTTCATAATGAATTTCACCAGGATACCAGTAAATAGCTCACCATGAAGGAGCAAGGTCTTGCCATTTCCATCTGGTAGAAGCTGGAAGTAATGTTCTCCATCAAAGAGTCCTCTGAATAATAATTTGCCTTTCCACCTAAAGGACTTATTAGGTTCCATTTCTAATAGATTTGGTGCAAAGCTCATGGGCTTTTGGTTCGGTGCTTTAATTTTTACTTTGAAAGTTTGACCAAGCGCTTTCACTTCCTTTATTTCTTTGATAAAAGGATTCCACTTTGGATAGTTATCAAAATCTATGAGGGTTTCCCAAACCTGCTCAACAGGTGCTTCAATTAAGATTTCGGTTTTTATTTGCATCTCTATTTTGGAATTGGTTCCTTACAAAATTCGCTCAATAAATGGCTCAATGCTTGGCATTTCCTGCCAATCGATTGGCATTTGCTGCCAAATTTGATACCTTCGTCCAATGGCGTTTAATGGACGATTTGTTTTAAATATTGCACACTTTGCTGCCAAGCAGGGTGCTAGCTACGATGAACTAGTGAAGGCATCCGGTCATGCTATTACCGACCTGGAGCAAGAAGATTATAAAGTAGATAATGAAGCGTATAATCGCGTCATTGAGTTAGCTTGTTTAAGGACAGGAGATGACTATTTGGGTTTACACTTGGGAGAAGATCAAAACCTGTCTGCCCTGGGATTAATCGCCCAAATCACCCACAGTGCTGGTACCGTCAAGGAGGCACTCGAGTTGTGTTGTCAGTTTGCCAACTTGGGCTGTAGTGTTCTTCCGCTACAATTAGACGAGATGCCCGACTATTATAAGGTGGTCCTGAATCCAGATCCGATTTGGTCAGTACAATCAGCGCTCGCTTTTCGCCATACGGTAGAAGGTATCTTAACCTTTTCTATACGGGAATTTCATTCCTTGACAAGAGACCAATACCAGCCCTTGGCTGTCTATTTACCCTGGGCTGCACCAGGTGATACTAGTGAGTATAATCGGGTCTTTCGGTGTCCCATCTTTTTTCAAAAAGGAGAGATTGCTTTGCTCCTAAGCAAAGCTCAGGTAGAAAGTAAGGTGGTGACCTCTGATTACAAATTATTAAGAGTATTGGTACAACATGCGGAGGAGAAGTCTGCTGCCATTCAAGCGCCCTCAGCATTTACAGCACAAGTCAAACAGTCGATCATCCAGATGGTACGGCCGCAGTTCCCTAATATTGAGCAGGTCGCTTTCCATCTCAATATGAGTTTGCGTACTTTTCAGCGCAAGCTAAAATCCGAGGGTTATTCTTTTAAGCAGCTTTTGGATGAGTTGAAGCAAGAGTTTGCTATGAGCTACCTGCGACAAGCGCATTTAAGCATAAGCGAGATTGCTTATCTATTGGATTATGCTGAGGTGAGTACCTTTAGTCGCTCTTTTAAAAGATGGACAGGGCACTCACCTCAGGCTTATAGGAAACAGATCAATGTGATCTAGGAATGAGTCAATAATAAATTAAACATCTTTACTTGTTCTTTTGCCGCCCAGTTTCGTTAAAAAGCCTCATCGATGCGCTGCATCGCCTGCGTTTTTTGCCTCACTGAACAGCAAAATACCTGCGTAAATCTTGTATACTTTATTAATGCCCCATTCCCTAGTACCTTTTAGTATTCCGTTTTTTCTTTTTGAAATTACGGCCTTTACGATCGAAGCGATCTCTTCTAGCGGCTGGTTTGGTAGAAATTTCCATATTCACCTCTTGGCCATCATACTTTACTTTCTTGACTCCTTTGATGACTGCCTTCGCAAACTCCTCATCAATATCAAAGAAAGAGAAATTTTTCATAATATCGATCTTACCAATCTCTGCCTCAGAAGAATCTAGTGCTTCATTGATCACACCGATTAATCTTGGAGGAGTGATATATTGCTTTTGGCCCAGGTTTACAAAAATACGAGCAAACTTGGCATTACCTCCTTTACGCTCTCGTTTTCCAGAGGAACGATCTCCTGAGGAACGTTCTCCTTTCCGATTGAGATCTGGAGCATCTTTATAATAATCTAAAAAGCGATTGAACTCAGAGTAGACAAAATGCTTGATGATTTGCTCCCGATCCAAGTCTTTGAGTTTTTCAAGAATCTCTGGAAGGAAAGGCTCGATTTCTTTTTCATCTACCTCTACTTTTTCCAGCTTGTCGATCAAAGAATAGAGCTGTCTGGAGCAAATTTCTTTACCCGTTGGTACGGGAGTATGTGCAAAAGTAATTTTTGAGGTACGCTCGATTTCTCGGATACGTTTTTTCTCTCTTGAATTGACAATGGCTATTGAGATACCACTTTTACCTGCTCTACCGGTTCGGCCACTACGGTGCACATAGGCTTCAATATCATCTGGTAGGTTGTAGTTGATCACGTGAGTCAGATCATCCACATCCAATCCTCTAGAGGCCACATCTGTTGCTACCAGCATCTGCAAGTGGCGCACGCGAAAGCGATTCATCACCTCATCGCGTTGAGCCTGCGAGAGATCACCATGTAGCGCATCGGCGTTATAGCCATCTCCCATAAGTTTATTTGCCACCTCTTTGGTCTCGCGACGAGTACGGCAAAATACGATCCCATAGATATCGGGATTCATATCGGCAACCCGCTTCAATACTTCGTATTTTTCTCTAGCACTGACGGTATAATATAGGTGCTCTACAGTAGAGGCGCCCATATTTACTTTTGCAGCAGCGATTTCTATGGCATCACTCATATAAGATTTGGTGATGGTCTTTATCCTCTTAGACATCGTAGCGGAAAAGAGGATGATTTGACGTTCTTCGTGGGCTTGATCAATGATAAAATCTAGATCATCTTTAAAGCCCATGGTCAACATCTCATCTGCTTCGTCCAGGATGAGCCGGTCGATTTCGCCGAGTAGTAGTTTTTTTCTTTTGATAAGGTCTACTGCACGCCCTGGAGTTGCGACAACAATTTGAGCACCCTTTCTGAGTGTTCGAATTTGGGCATCAATATTAGAGCCTCCATAAACGGCCAAGATGGTTAGCCCATCAACGTATTTGGCGTAATTCTGTAGATCTTTAGTGATTTGTAAGCATAATTCGCGGGTAGGACTAAGTATAATCGTCTGCGTATGCTTTTTGGAAGTATCAGCCAATTGGACGGATGGCAGCCCGAATGCTCCCGTTTTTCCAGTACCTGTCTGTGCGGAGCCAATTAAATGCTGCTTTGATTCCAAAAGATGTGGAATAGCCTTGGCCTGTATGGGTGTTGGTGTTTCAAAACCTAGTTCTTTGATAGCCTTAAGTATCCCATCACCCAAGCCTATCCCTACAAATGAATCCATATTTTATTTTTAGAATGAGACTACACTTTTGTAATCTCGACCACCAGGACGCCCTGGCATTTTTTAGAAATGATATTTTGAACCCTGTACAACAACAAAAGTCCAAAAAAAGAATGGGCAAAGTTAACATTATTACTTTGCCCATTCAAGTGTATCTGAAATTCGATTATTTTAGGAACCGAAGTCGTCAAATGCAATATTTTCTTCTGGCACACCTAGTTCGTCCAACATTTTCTGAACGGCAGCCAACATCAATGGTGGTCCACATAGGTAGTACTCACATTCTTCTGGCTCTGGATGATCCTTCAAGTAGTGATCAAAAACAACCTGGTGAATAAAACCTTTAGGTCCTTCCCAGTTATCTTCAGGCAAAGCATCAGACAAACCAATATGGAAAGAGAAGTTAGGAAAATCTTTCTCAATATCTCTGAAATCATCGATGTAGAACAACTCCTTCAATGAGCGACCACCGTACCAATAAGATACTTTACGGTCGGTCTTCATGGTATGGAATAGGTGGAAAATATGCGAGCGCAAAGGCGCCATACCTGCACCACCACCGATGTAGATCATCTCTTTATCAGTAGGCTTGATGAAGAACTCCCCATAAGGACCAGATATGGTCACTTTATCACCTGGAGTCTGGTCAAACACATAAGAAGAACACACCCCTGGATTGACACTCATCCATCCACCCGCTTTGCGATCAAATGGAGGTGTAGCAATTCGGATATTCAACATCACGATATTCCCTTCGGCAGGGTGGTTGGCCATAGAGTATGCACGGAACTGCTCCTCGTCGTTCTTCATTTTCAGCTCCCACATATTGAACTTATCCCAATCCTTTTGGAAGGCATCTGGTTTTTGTCCCATTTTAGGGTGAGCGGTGATCTCGAAGTTTTTGAAGTCTACTTCTACCTTAGGTACATCGATCTGGATATAACCACCAGATTCGAAGTCAAGGGTTTCGCCTTCTGGAAGACGGACCACAAATTCTTTGATAAAGGTAGCTACGTTGTAGTTGGACACCACCTCGCACTCCCATTTTTTGATACCAAAGATTTCTTCAGGTACCCGGATTTCCATGTCTTGGCGTACTTTCACCTGACAAGCCAAGCGTTTCTTCTCCGCTACTTCTCTACGTGTCAAGTGATTCATTTCGGTAGGCAAGACATCGCCGCCGCCCGCATCGATATGGCATTCGCACATCGCACAAGTACCACCACCACCACAAGCAGAAGGTAGAAAAATAGATTTATCAGAAAGTGCAGAAAGCAAGGAAGATCCAGGTTGAACCAAAATCGGGTTTTCTGCATCACCGTTTACTACGATTTTTACGTCCCCTTGTGGTACAAGTTGTCTACGCGCAGCAATCAACATAAAAGATAATGCCACGATCACCAAGGTAAATACGATGAACCCAGCACCAACGGTTAAAAAGTTAAAAGCTAAGAATATACTCATCATTTCTTATTGCGGGTTATAACAGTTTACTAAAGTCAATTTTAGTTGCCAAAAGCAGCTGGGTCGATACCCATTAAACTCATAAAGGCAATACCCATCAAGCCAGTAAGGATAAAGGCCATTCCCAATCCTCGCAAAGCTGGTGGTACATTTGAGTAGCGGATTTTTTCACGAATAGCGGCAATCGCAATAATGGCTAGGAACCAACCGAAGCCACCACCGAGACCAAAGGCCACAGAACTTGAAAAATCGTACTCCCGCGCTACCATAAATAAAGAACCACCTAAGATGGCACAGTTCACAGTGATCAAGGGTAAAAAGATACCCAGCGCATTATATAAAGAGGGAGAGAACTTCTCCACTACCATTTCTACTAATTGAACCATAGAGGCAATCACAGCAATGAATAAGATCAAACGCAAGAAGGTCAAATCTTGTCCAAGAAAACCAGTTGGTTTCAACAAATAAGTATTGATCAACCAGTTGATTGGCATAGTGATACCCAATACAAAGATTACAGCCAAACCAAGACCGAAGGCGGTTTTTACTGTCTTAGATACAGCTAGGTAAGAACACATGCCTAGGAAATAGGCTAGAACCAAGTTCTCAACGAAAGCTGCTTTTATAAATACATTAAAAAATTCTCCCATTTTGTTTATTGTTTGTCAATTTCAAAATTGGCTTAAGAAATTGGTTTAGCTGATGTCTACTAGTTTAGGATTACGTGCGCGTTGAATCCAGATGAAAATACCAATCAGGAACATAGCCGCTGCTGGTAATACCATCAAGTTATTATTATAATAACCACTCAACCATCCGCTAGAAGTATTTAAGAAATAATCTGCTGATGGACCAATGATCATCAATTCCATTGGGCTACCCGCAAAAAGACTTCCTTTTCCAAACAACTCTCTGAAGAAAGCTACTGCTACTAAAATGAAACCGTAGCCAATTCCATTACCCAAGCCATCCAAAAAGGATCTCCAAGGTTTATTAGCCATCGCGAAGGCCTCCAAACGTCCCATCACAATACAGTTGGTAATGATCAAACCAATGTATACTGATAAGTTCTTATAGATCGGGAAGTTGAAATATTTCAATGAAATCTCTACGATAGTTACCAAAGTAGCGATGATCACCAACTGTACGATCATACGAACAGACTTCGGAATATAGTTTCTTAATAGAGAGGTAAATAAACTTGAGAAAGCACATACAAACACTACTGCAACAGACATAACCAATGAAGGTACGACCAATGAAGTAACGGCTAGTGCTGAACATACCCCTAATACCTGTACGGTAATTGGGTTGTTATCCAAAAGTGGGTCAGAGATTAAGATGCGTTCTTTTTTGCCGAAAATCGGCGCTTTTTCTTGAACTTTAGTTGCTGTCTCAGCCATGGTTCTATTTGAATAAAATGATTAGTTGATCTTGTTTTAAATCCGCGTTAATACTCTTTAAATTATTTAAGTAGCATAGAGGTTTTCCCCTGGCGAATCTGCGCTAGATAAGGCTCATAATATTTGATCCCTCTTTCTAGCATTTCAGAAACACCGTCAGCGGTTACTGTAGCACCAGAAATACCATCTACCTCATAGATAGGATCTTTGGCACCACCTTTTCTAACGGTGATACTGACTAGGTCACTATCTCTATAAATTTGCTTGCCCTTGAAATTGGCACTGAACTTAGGGTTGTCTTTGATCTCTGCGCCTAGACCTGGTGTCTCTCCCTGGTGATCGAATGCAGCTCCAGCTACGGTGTTCACATCCGCTTCTAGTGCAATGTTGCCCCAAATTTCATCCCAAAGTCCATTTCCTACTACAGAAAGGATATACAATGGTTCAGCACCACCTTTGTACACGTATAAAGGCAAGAGACGCTCTGCTTCTGGCTTTTTCTTTTCGTCTCTAATTTTAATTTGCTCTGCTTTTATATCAGGAACAACCTCTCCACTCATATTCAGCACAAATTGGTCCATATTGGCTGGGCTAAATAAATCTAGCACATCTTCGTCGCTCAATTTCTTCACCTCAATACCTTCTCCCAATTTATCTTCAATAGAAGAAAGAATGGCCCTTTTATTAAAGATATCCTCATTTTGAGCAGCCTTATCTTTGGTCACTTCTGTTAATGATCCTAGTACGACAGCTACGACTAGCGTCAGTAAGAATACAAAGAAGAGAATGTAAGCGTTGCTATTAGGATTCATTATTGTTTAGTTTATGATAACAGCAGACAAGCTGCTAATTAAGTTCAAAATTTAATTAAGCCTCCGCAGGAGCTACTCTCGCCATACGGCGCTTCATATTGGCTTCTAATACGTAGTGGTCGATTAGTGGCGCAAATACATTCATGAATAGAATCGCCAACATCCATCCTTCAGGATAGGCTGGGTTCAATACCCGCACGATCATCCCTACGAAACCAATCAAGAAACCATAAATCCATTTCCCTTTATTGGTCTGAGAAGCCGTAACGGGATCAGTAGCCATAAATGCCATTGCAAAGAAGAAGCTACCCATGTATAATTGGTAATACCAAGGCACTTCCATAAATCCAGTAGCGCCCCAAGCATTTAATAGCAAGCCCATCACAATGCCACCAAATAGCATACCGACCATAATTCTCCAACTAGCTACTCCTGTAGCAATCAAGAACAAGGCACCAGCAATAATGAATGGCTTGGAAGTCTCTCCAATCGATCCTGGAATAGTACCCCACAGCATTTGAGTAGTAGAGTACTCCGCAGTAACGGCATCCCAACCTCCTTTAGCTGCTAAGCCTAAAGGTGTAGCACCTGTGTAACCGTCGACGACGGTCATGGCCGGATCGAACTGGGCCCAGCCAAAGGCACCAAATATACTATTGAATAGCCCCGTATGCCACCAGCTGTAATCGGCCGCGGCCCCAGCTGCTACTTCACTCAATCCAGAAACCCAAACCTCATCACCTGAGATCGTGGTCGGATAAGCAAAAAACACGAATACACGAGCTAATAGTGCAATATTAAATACGTTCATGCCTGTTCCACCGAACGCTTCCTTTCCAATGATTACAGCAAAGGCTACTGCAATGATTAAAATCCAAATTGGAAGATCAGGAGGCATAATCAAAGGAATTAAAGCTCCCGATACCAAGAAACCTTCCTCGATAGGATGTCCTTTTTTAGCCGCATAATAAAACTCAATACCGAGTCCTACTACGTGAGCCCAAATAAAAATAGGGAGTAATTTGATCAGCCCATGTGCAAGTTTCAAATGAAACCCTTGGAAGAAAGAAGTATATTCTCCTAAAGCTACAAAGTGCTGGTGACCAATATTATAGGTACCAAATAGGTAACATAGCTGCATAGCTAGTACTACATGCACCATCAAGCGCTTGAGATCCATACCATCTCTTAGGTGAACGCCACCTTTGGTAACGGTATTAGGGGCAAAAGCAAAGGTGAAGAATCCATCGTAGAGTGTATGCAGAAATGGCTTACTTTTCTTGTCTGGTTCTAAACCTTGAATAAACTTGAGCAAATTCTCTTTCATCGTTTTCGCTTATGTCGATTTCTTTGTTTTCTAATTTTTTCCTTAACCTTCTTCGCGCATTCTATCTAGTCCATCTCTCAAGATAGACTGTAAAGGCTGCTTGGATACACAAGCAAATTCTGCTAAGGCCACATCTTCCTCTACCAATTCAAAGATACCCAGGCCTTCCATTGCTTCCATATCATTAATCATGATCGATTTCATTAATTGCTGAGGATAGATATCCATTGGTAGCATTTTCTCATACAAACCAGTCATCACGAAAGCCCTTTGCTCACCGTGGGTATTCGTATCCGCTTTGAATACTAAATCTGTGAAGATTTTGTTCGGGAAAGTTCCAGAAACAGAAGGTCTAGGCTTCAATGGTAATAACCATCCGAACATTTCATAGTCATCGCCTTCTTCAACTACGGTGACTTGATCATCAAAATAACCTAAGAAACTGTCGGCATCGCGCTGACTACCAGACAATACATCTCCAGAAATAATTCTAGAATGATCGTTGGCCATATTATCTTTTAGAAGCTCCCCTAAACGTGCTCCCGCATAAGTACTTACATATTTTGGTGCCTTTAATTCAGCGCCCGTCAAGGCAACTACTCTACTTGCATCAAAATTTCCAGATAAGAAAAGCTCTCCTAGAGTAGCTACTTCCTGAACACCTAAAGTCCAGATCACTTCTCCAGAAGCAATAGGTTTGGTGTTGTGAATCTGTACACCTACATTACCAGCAGGGTGCTTTCCATCGAAGTAGATTTTATTGACTCCGGTAGCATCTGTATAGGCTTTGGCAATAGTTGCATCTTTTGCATTCATACCAAGATTGACCGAACCGCTAGTTAAAGCAGCTAGCACATCTAATCCCTTTTGAAAAGCAGCTTCCTTGCCTACGAGAACTACGTTCGAGTTAGGAGCAAGCGGTGCGGTATCAAAGGTAGAGATGTATACATCACGAGGTACTACACTTGGCTCAGGAGTGACATTATAAGGTCTTTGTCTGAGCAAAGTCCAAGCACCTGTCTCTAAAAGGTAGTTGACGATCTCCTCTCGAGAGGCATCATTTAGTTGCGGAGCTTTATTGCTTTTGAACTGCTGCTTTTTATCTGCCAGAATAATGATTTGTTTGATTGAACGCTTTTCGCCGCGTGTAATCTCAATCACCTCACCACTTACTGGTGCAACGTATTGTATCTCTGGTTTCTTTTTATCATAAAAAAGGACATCGCCCGCTTTTACATTATCACCGACTTCTACAGTCACCTTTGGAATAGGAGAGATACCGATAAAATCAGGGACGGAAACCGCATAGGTGGTGACCGTCTGAGCTGGCTGAACGGCACCTTCAGCAGCACCTTCTAAAAGGATATCATGTCCTTTAGTTAATTTGACGAAAGGAGCCGAGGCAGATAGATGCTCGGGTCTTTTGGTGGGAAATAAATCTCCAAAAGAGGAAAACAAAGAGAAACTATCTTTGCTACCGTCTTCGATACCAAGGCGCTTGGCCTCAATTGCCAACATACTATCTGATACCCTGACGAAGATCAGGAAAAATAACAAGACAACCATTGCTAGCAACAAATACATAAACCAGTTGCTGGATTGCCCGCCACCTTGTGCCATTAATCCATTAGTGGCTAGTAGGATGGTTAGAAGTGAGAGCGCTATTCTGTTTTTCATTCGAATTACTTACAGTTTTGTTCGATTGTTTAGCTGATTTCATTGGAAAGAGTCATCTATTAAAGCTGCCTTCTCCCGAAAATCGCAGCAAATATAAGAAGACTATCTGTGTTTTAGACCTATCCATTTAGAATTTAGTTGATGGGCTTAGCTTATTTAGATCAAATCTAAATAAATTAAAACTTCTTTAGTATCAACTATTTAGTGGTAGAAAAGAGGAGCCGAAATGAAAAAACCTGACAAACTATAGATTTACCATATAAGAATTGGCTATTCCAATGATTACAGAATATTTCAACCTTATAGGACTAGTCTAAAAAGAGGCGAATGCGCTCTATCTACCAAGCCCACTACTTTGGGAAGGAAAGACATAATTCATAAGGCAGAGGGAAAAAAGTCACGACTGGGCGACTTTGGGACCTTGAGACATCATGACTGGGAGACTGGAAAAACTAGGAGACTGAGTGACCGGGAGACTTTGAGAAGGAGGGTCTACTCCTGGAATAAGTTGACACAAAAATAGTCAACTTGTGAAGAAATTAGG
>JBELML010000156.1:0-14542 GCA_042095835.1 Saprospiraceae bacterium | reverse complement strand
ATTACGAGCATTTTTAACGAATTCTAGGGGCAAAAGGGTAAATTTTAGCCCAAAGGATAAATTTTTAAATATGCTCTTAATCAAGTTCAAATGCTAAACACTTCTCTCGCAGCCAAGTTTGCTCCTCGGCGGATAAATGTGGCGATAAGCGATTAAATACCTGCTGATGATAGCTATTCAGCCATTGGATTTCTGCTCTAGTCATTAAGTCTATTGCTATTAAACGTTGATCAATTGGAAAGAGACTTAGGGTCTCCATTTTTAGAAAGCCCTCATGAGCAGAAGCTTGTACGCAAATCAAATTTTCGGTTCGAATCCCGTATTCACCGGGTTTATAATAGCCTGGCTCATTGGATAAAATCATACCAACTTGTAGGATTTGTCGTCCCCTAGCACTATTCACCGCAGGAGAAATGCTTGCTGGCCCCTCGTGTACATTGAGGAAATAACCAACGCCGTGACCAGTACCATGACCATAATTTCTGCCAGACTGCCAAAGGTGCTTGCGAGCCAGTAAGTCAAGTTGCCCCGCAGTGGTTCCCGTTGGAAATTGGATCATCGCCAACTCAATGTGTCCTTTGAGGACTTGTGTGAATGTTTCTTTTTGTTCGGTAGTAGGTGTGCCAATAGTTATCGTCCTGGTGATGTCGGTGGTGCCACTTTGGTATTGACCACCTGAATCTACGAGGAGCATACCTAGGGTTTCTAGCGTTTTACTATGCTCTTGCTGTGGTCGATAGTGTACTACTGCAGCATTGGATTGGAAGCCCACGATGGCGGGGAAGCTCTCGCCTACATAAGATTCGTCTTGTGCTCTGAATGCATTGAGTTGCTCAGAAAGTTGATATTCGTTGAGTTCAGTGATGTCTTCTTTCTCGTCCAACCATTTATAAAACCGAGTAAGCGCTACACCGTCTTTGATCATGGTAGATCGAATGAAGTCCAACTCTTTGGGGTGTTTAATTGCTTTCAAAGATTCGACCAGTCCCTGGTGGTAAATACAACAGGAGGCATCAATTTGGTTAAAATAAGGGATGCTCAAGGTAGGTTCAATAAGTACCTTGGTGGGTTTTTGCAGAAAGCCAAAATATGCTTGAAAATCATGGTAAGCTTTAATTTTGATGGAATCCGCTTCTAAACTTTCTCGAATAAGGGCAGGAACTTTTTCAGGATGGATAAATAAGTAAGCTTCTTTTTCGAAAAGTAGAAAATAGGCAATAAAAACGGGATTAAAGTCCACATCTTGGCCTCTTAGGTTGAGTAACCAAGCGATATCGTCTAGTTTGGTGATGGGGTAGGCATTGACTCTTAAAGCTTGCATTTCTTGTCGAACCAGGTCTATTTTCTCCATTCGACTTAGAGCAGGATAAGGATGCGCATGTTCATAAATAAGATCATCAGGTAAAGTGGGGCGATCTGCCCATATCTCCTTGATTAGATCATGTTTATAATTAATGTGGATATTCGCTGGGGCTAATTTTTTACGGAGTCGTTGGTATTGATCTTTGGAAAGTAGCTGTCCATCTACACCAAGGGTGTCGCCATTTTTCAAGTTGTTGATCAACCAATGGTTATAGTCTGGTTTTCCTGCTTCTAACTTTTTCATAGCGATCCCGCTATCCTTCAGTTCTTGCTCTGCCTGAATAAAATAGCGACTGTCTGTCCAAAGGTCTGCCTTGTGCATTGTGATAATTAAGACGCCATAGGAACCAGTGAATCCACTCATCCAAGTTCTAGATTGCCAATGTGGTGCAACGTATTCACTTTGATGTGGGTCATTGCTAGGTATAAGGTAGGCATCAATTTTCAATTGAGCCATTACGGAACGTAGAGCGGCCAGTTTAGCTTTTGTGTCCATCTTGAGCAAGTTGAGCTTATATTCTTATTTTCCGAATTTTGTGATCAGTAGTAGTTGGTCTACGAGATTTGTAGAAGAACACTCTAATTAATGTGAAGTTATAGAAAAATCAAGTAATTTTATTTTCGGCAAGATTTTTGTAGGGTTCTGCAACCTTTGAGAAAAGCCACTCGTTTATTATATATGAAAAAAGATTAATTTATACCGATTATAAGCAATTAACCAACCGCAACTGATGAGAACGAGTATTGCGCAAAAGCAAAGCCAGCGTCTTATTTTAGCCCCTCAGCAAATTCAGCTAATGAAGTTGCTCCAGATTCCTGCGGTTATGCTTGACCAAAGAATCAAAGAGGAGTTAGAAGCGAATCCAGCCTTAGAAGAGGGGAATAACCAAGAGACTACAGAAAGTGACCTCAATGATACAGGCCTGGACGAATTTGAAAGTGAAGCACCAGAGGAAACTTACGAATTAGACGATTACCTTACCGAGTATATGGAGGATGATCCTTCCGCCTATACCTCCACGGGGAGTTCTTATAACCCCGACGAAGAGGATAAAACGATACCAATTGCCTTGGAGGTTAGCCTGCATGAGTTTCTAGAGGAACAGCTAGGTTTGCGTCGCTTGGCTAGTGAAGAGGATCGCCAGATCGCCTTACAAATAATAGGGAGTATAGACGAAGATGGGTACCTCCGCAGAGAGCCAGATGCCATCGTTGATGACCTGATGTTTTCTCAGAATATTTTTACTAGCGAAGAAAAAATAGAAGGGCTATTAGAAATGATCCAAACTTTCGATCCACCAGGAATCGGAGCCCGCGATCTACAAGAATGCCTACTGATACAGCTGCGGCAAAAATTGGATAACTGGGATGAGTTTGAAGAGGTAGAGCCTAAGTTTATTAAAGTGGCGATCCGTATTATAGATCGCTATTTTGATGCTTTCTCAAAGAAGCATTTTGATAAATTGATCCGTCAATTAGATATTTCTGAAGAAGGACTCAAAGCCGCTATGGATGTAATCCTGACCTTGAACCCTAAGCCAGCTAGTGGTTATTCCTCAGGGAATGCTTCAAGAATCAATCAATACATTATTCCTGATTTTATCATAGAGAATAAAGACGATGAACTGGTACTGCGACTCAATGCTCGAAATGCGCCTGAACTTCGGATTAGTGATCACTTCAGAGAGATGTTACAATCTCAAAATAAGCGCAAAACCAAATCTTCTCTTAATAAGCAGCAAAAAGAAGCCCTACAGTTTGCCAAACAAAAGGTAGAATCCGCTCGCTGGTTTATCGATGCGATTAAGCAGCGCCATGAGACCCTTTATAAAAGTATGTACGCTATTTTGCAGTATCAATACGATTACTTCCAGACGGGAGATGAGCGACGAATTCGCCCCATGATCTTACAGGATATTGCGGATATAACCGGCTTGGATGTGTCGACGGTGTCGAGGGTAGCGAACTCTAAGTTTGTGCAGACCGAATATGGGACTCGCTCTTTGAAAAGTTTCTTTTCGGAGTCTTTACAAAACGCCGATGGTGAAGAAGTGTCTACTTTGGAGGTGAAAAATATTCTTGCTGAAATTATTAGTAATGAGAATAAACGTAAACCACTTTCTGACCAGAAACTCACAGGACTCCTGAAAGAAAAAGGATATAATGTTGCTCGACGCACGATAGCGAAGTATCGAGATCAATTGAATATACCAAAAGCCAGTCTACGTAAGGAGTTATAATCGATCAAGCGCATCCAGTATTACCTGACATCCTTTGCGAATGTCTTTTTCCTCTATGATTAGTGGTGGGGCAATTCTTACTGCACATTCATTAAATAAAAACCAATCTACAATTACGCCCTGCTCAAGACAGTATTTGATTACTGATAGTACCTCCTCAAAGCTATCTAGCTGGATCGCCATAAGCAGGCCGGCACTTCTAAGTTCTATTATCTTAGGATGTTTGAGCAAAGATATAAACAGGCTTTCTTTGGTTTTTACTTCTTGGATGTGGGTTTCCTGAAGCAAAGTCTTTAAGGTGGCTAGCCCAGCAGCGCAGGTGACCGGGTGCCCACCAAAAGTAGTGATATGACCTAAAACTGGATCGTGACTTAGTTTTTTCATTAATGATTGGTCGGCTACAAAAGCTCCAATAGGCATTCCTCCACCCATGGCCTTGGCCAGTAGCAAGATATCTGGTACAATGTCGAATTGCTCAAATGCAAATAAGGAGCCCGTTCTACCATAGCCTACTTGTATCTCATCTAAAATCAATAAGGCCCCTACTTCTGTGCACCTTTTCCGTAGAGACTTTAGATAATGAGGGCGCGGTGGTCGAACGCCCCATTCTGCTTGTACGGTCTCCACAATTACGGCTGCCGTTTTCTCAGTAATCTGTTGTAAACAAAATTCGCAGTTGAATTCAATATGCTTGATACCTGGTAATAAAGGATGGAATGCTTGGGTGAAATCAGTAGGCGACATCAAGCTGGCAGCTCCCTGAGTAGACCCATGGTACGCTTTTTTGCAGGCAATGATCTCTGCTCTTCCGCTTGCTCTTTTGGCCAGCTTCATAGCTCCTTCAGTGGCTTCGCTTCCAGAGTTTACAAAATAAACGCTGTTAAGTTGGGCGGGAAGCTGGTCGGTGAGTAATCGAGCCAGCTCCACTTGAGGTTTCATTACAAACTCTCCGTAGACCAGGGTATGCATATAGCGGGCACTTTGCTCTTGTACGGCCTTGACTACCGCCGGGTGAGCATGCCCAAGGCTGCTGACCGATATACCTGCAATTAAATCGAGATGAGCCTTGCCTGATGGGTCAAATAAATAAACGCCTTCTCCTCGGTCTATTTCTAATAATAGAGGTGCTTCACTGGTCTGTGCGACGTGTTGTAAAAATTGCTGTCGTAGCGTCATTGGCTATGTATTGTATCGAATGTGCGAATCCTTTGCTAGAGTCCAATTGAATGAATAATTGAATACCTAGTTCGTGTCACTAAGGAATTTATTTTACAGTAGAGTTTATGTAAGTTAGTTTTGTATAGAGAATCAATTAAGATTTTTGAACAGATCAAGAAACAGGCGGAGCCTAATAGCCATAGCTATTATGGCGAGCATGTGCCGCAGAGCTGTGCAAAAAGATTTTTTAGGCTCATACGAAATTGATTTACATAAACTCTAGTGTACTAGATCATCAACTCTTTATCTAAAGTGTAGTTTAGTTGACCAAAGTAAAACAACCAAAACGGTTTTGAAACGTATTATATAATAATTTGGAAAAACTGCTAAATGAAGGTGCATAATTCCAGGTTTCCTTCGTTCTATAAAGAAATAAAGCAGCTAAGGACCTAATCTTAGAATTTTTTTAAGCTGCCTGACTGTAAATTATCCATGAAACATATTTTATCCATAGTAACTATTTTTTTCTTAGCTGCCTTAGGTTGCAATCGTATTACGCTGCCTATGCCTAAGTATGAAGTGCATGGAATAGATGTTTCTCACCACCAAAGACACATCGAATGGGACAGTGTCGCTACCACTTATATTGATTTTGCATTCATGAAAGCCAGCGAAGGAGTGACCTTCAAGGATACTTTATTTCAAGTGAATTGGCCCAACTCCAAGAGGGTAGGACTATACCGTGGAGCATATCATTTTTTCCGCCCAGCTTACTCTGGTTTCGAACAAGCAGATCATTTCTTGACGCAGGTACAGCTCGAACCCGGCGATTTAGCTCCGGTCCTAGATGTAGAAGTTATGGATGATGTGCCTCGGGTGAAGTTATTAAAAGAAATGTATGCTTGGTTATATACAGTGGAGGCCAGGACAGGTATTAAGCCTATTATCTATACCAATCAAAAGTTTTATAATCGCCACCTAGAGGGTTATTTTGATGATTACCCACTATGGATAGCTCGTTATAATATCAGGACTCCAAACCTTGCCGGAGAAAAGGTTTGGGATTTTTGGCAATACGGCAACAAAGGCCGTATCAAAGGTATCGAGGGAGATGTCGACTTTAATGTTTTTGCCTATGATATTCCGCAGTTGGAGTCCCATTGCTTGACGGCTCCTGTTGCAGTGGGGCCTTGATGATATACTAGATCGTTTGCTGATGATCGAATGCTTCTAGGTAATCTCCAATCTTCCTCAAGAAGGATCCACCAAGGAATCCATCTACTACCCGGTGATCATAAGATAGCGACATAAACATCAATTGTCGGATGGCGATCACATCACCGTACTCTGTTTCCACTACAGCAGGCTTCTTTCGGATAGCCCCCACGGCAAGGATAGCTACCTGTGGTTGATTGATGATCGGTGTACCCATGACATTGCCGAAGGTGCCTACATTGGTAATCGTGAAGGTGCCTTCTTGTATCTCGTTTGGTTTTAATTGATTTTGCCGAGCTCTATTCGCGAAGTCATTGACTTGCTTGGTGAGGCCAAGTAGATTGAGTTGGTCGGCTTGTTTGATTACTGGTACAATTAAGTTGCCCGATGGGAGCGCGGCAGCCATACCAATATTAATATCCTTCTTTACAATGATATTTTGACCATCTACTGAGATGTTGACCATTGGGAAATCTCGAATAGCCCTAGCTACAGCCTCAATAAAGATTGGTGTAAAAGTTATTTTTTGCCCGTATTTCTTCTGGAAATCCCCTTTTATACGATTTCTCCAATTCACAATATTGGTGACATCTACTTCTATAAAAGAAGTGACGTGCGGTGAAGTTTGTTTGGACATCACCATATGGTCGGCAATTAACCTTCTCATGCGATCCATTTCAACAATCTCCACCTGACCACTTGAAGGGAGGCTAGCAGCAGCGCTTGTGACCTGACTAGCTGCAGGATTAGGTCCTTTCGCTAGCTTGTTTGCTGGCTGCACTTGATTTTTTCTATTACTAATGAAAGCGAGGATATCTTTTTTGGTAACTCGACCCTTAGCACCAGTGCCTGGAATTTGGTCTAGCTCCTGTGTGCTGATATTTTCTTTTTGTGCGATGTTTTTTACTAGCGGAGAATAAAACCTACCGCTGGTACCATTGCTTTGGGAGGTATTGGCGACCGTAGCGACTGCTGTAGCTTGAGGAACTGTTGGAGAAGCCTGACTTTGGGTATTGTCAGTAGCCGTTGAGCTGGTGGAGCCTGCACTTTGAGGAAGGTCCTCCTCAAGCTCTTCTGACGTATTGATCAGCGCAATAACTTCACCAACGGGAACGGTGTCATCCACTTGGAAAAGAATTTTTGTAATGGTACCGCTTACTGGAGAAGGCACTTCAGAATCCACTTTATCGGTAGCGATCTCTGCTATGGTGTCATCCATTTCTACGGTGTCACCTTCCTTCTTTGCCCAGGACAAAATAGTAGCCTCCATGATGCTTTCGCCCATTTTGGGCATGATCAATTCAAATTGCGCCATACTGTTGGTTTAAATAATTTGGTTGTTTGTGTCTAGGCTTAGTTATATTGATTAGGTCACACAAAAATACAGAAATTCAACTCTTATCCAAAGCTCAATATAAGGCTGAATACGAAACCAAAGTCTTTGATTCACAATGATTTTTGGCTTTAAAAGAGATTATTCGGCATATTGACTTAAAATGAATTTTCGTATTTCGTCTAGTGCCTTTACAGCCGAATATTCTATATTTTTTATACGATTTTTCCCAGCACTAATTAATTGAGTATGGATTATATTTTTGTCACCTACGGCAATCCAAACTGTACCAACGGGCTTTTCTGGGCTTCCGCCACCAGGACCAGCAATACCCGAAATGGCTACTGCTAGGTCAGTGTCGTATAATTGTAATGCCCCTTTTACCATTTCCTTGACCGTCTGTTCGCTGACGGCTCCCTGAGTTTCCAGGGTTTGGGGAGAGACCTGGAGTTGTTTGATTTTTACTTCATTAGAGTAGGCAATCGTTGAGCCCAAGTAATAAGCAGAAGAACCAGGAACAGAGGTCAACATATGAGCAATATATCCACCAGTACAACTCTCGGCAGTAACAATGGTTTTATCATATTGCAAGAGTAATTGCCCTATGGCCTCCTGCAATTGCAGCTTGCCTTCTCCAAATACAAGTTCTGCGATCTGTGCTTTTAATTCTTCCGTGTAATGATCCAGTTCCTTCTCCAAGTGCTCTTGATCGGAGCCTTTACCGGTTAACCTCAAACGTACCTTTCCCAAACCAGGCAAATAAGCAATCTTAATATGCTTAGGTAAACGGTCTAAAAAAGGCTGAATACGGTCAGCAATCCTAGATTCTCCTTCACCGATGGTGAGTATCGTGCGATGTGCGATAGGCTGCCCTGGAAATTGCTTCTGTAGTCGAGGTAATACCGCGTTACTCATCAAGTACTTCATTTCATAAGGAACACCAGGCATAGAGACCAATACTTTACCATCCTTTTCGAACCACATACCTGGTGCGGTACCCATTTTATTAAAAAGGAGCTGTGCGTTCTCAGGCATATAGCATTGCTCTCGGTGTGCCGCAGTAGTAGATCTACCCCAACGCTCAAATAGCTTTTCTATTCTATCGAAAGTAGCTTGGTCGAAACGCATACCTACTCCGAAAAAGTCGGCAATGGTTTTTTTGGTGATGTCGTCTTTAGTTGGTCCCAGACCACCAGTGATGAGCACAACATCACTTTCTTGTAGTGAAGTCTCTAGAGCTTCCAGTATTTGCTGCCGATCGTCACCAATTGAGACTATACGCTTAACTTCTGCCCCGATTTTATTCAACGCTTCGCCCATCCAGGCAGAATTGGTATCTATTATTTGACCGATTAGGATTTCATCACCAATAGTAATAAGGTTGATTTTCATATTTAAATGGATAGTTATTTGATTATTTTTGTTTGCTTTAAAGCAGGTTGTGTGTTAATTATAAATTAAAAGTTTTACATATGTAAGTTTTTTTATCCGTGTATCGCTACCGTTTAATAGTTGAAATCAACCGTTCCTGCTCTATTTAAGGTGTGCCGTCAACTTGTTATATAGTATTTAAATCATTTATAATCTTTTTTTGTATATTTGTAGTAGTACCGTCTATTAAATTCACCTTTACATAGTTATTTTTTAAAAGAAACCTCTATCCTGTTTGATGCCCTTTAGTTACATCTTTACAACAGGAGCGACGATCATTTTAGTAGTTTATTGCTAATAATTGTCAATTTATAACTCATTGTTAAAATTTAGACGAGAGTCTAACCACTTAATTAAGAACTTTAAATCCCCCGAAGATGAAAAAGTTTTTACACTTGCTATTTACACTTATCCTCGTTTTATCTACTATGACGGTAACTACGGGGCAAGAACGAAACTGCCAAACCAATGACAACTTGGCCTTGATGATGACATTTGATCCATCAATCAAAGCTAAAATGGCGGCAGTGGAGCGTCACACGCAAACCGTTATTCCCAAAATGCAGCTGCAACTTCGCTCAGAAGAAAAGGTGATTCGCATCCCTGTAGTTGTACACGTGATCTACGAGAATCAAACGGAGAACATTTCTGAAGATTTGATCTTGTCTCAGATTGAAGTGCTCAATGAAGACTTCGGTCGCTACAATGCAGATCAAACAGAAGAATGGGGCCAAGCAGCAAACACTAGGTTTGAGTTTGAGCTAGCCAAGTTTGATCCACAAGGGAATCCAACTAACGGGATCATCAGAAAGAAAACAAGTAAGAGACACTTCATTTCAAATAATGAGATGAAGTTTGATGAATACCAAGGTTCTACGGCTTGGCCTTCTAAGCATTATCTGAACCTTTGGGTTTGTGATCTCTATGCCAATAAAATGGGCTACGCTCAGTTCCCTGGTGGAGGAAATGCTTCTACGGACGGTGTAACCATTGATTATCAATTCTTCGGACGTACCTACAAGACTAGAAAATATGGATTAGGCAGAACGACCACCCACGAGGTAGGTCACTGGTTAAACCTTAGACATATTTGGGGAGATGGCGATTGTAACCACGATGATTTTGTAGAAGATACACCTAGCTCAAGTTACCCTAGCTTTGGTTGCCAGGATGGTAAAGAAAGCTGTGGATCAAAAGATATGGTAGCTAACTTCATGGATTATAGTTACGACCAATGCATGAATTTATTTACTAAGGGCCAAAAGGACCGCATGCGTGCATTGTTCCAACCTGGAGGCTTTCGCCATGCAATCTTGTCTTCTCCTGCATTGGGAGAAGTGGAAGAAGAAGAAACACCTCTAGAAGATAATAAGGAAGAGGAGAGTACTCCTGACGAAGAAGAAGAAGAAACAGAGGAGGAAGATGCTAACCAAGGTAATCAAGATGCAGAGGAGGAAGAAGAGGAAGAGGAAGAAGAAATTGCCTGTGCTGCTCCAAACAACCTATTTGCTTCGATTGATGGTCGCTACCTCAACGCTAGCTGGGGAGGTGATCCAGGAGATAGATTCATTTTTGAAATTAAATTACCGAACTCTACTCGATGGTTTGGCTTTGAGTTGAATAAACAACAAGTAAGTATTGCAGGCCTGAGTTCTAGTCTGAAATACGAATCTAGGATAAAACGAATATGCAATAACGGAGCCTTTAGCGAATATGCTTATTTCAACCTCTCTAATAGCCGGGTGACTTCATTTAGTAGTTCTATGGCTGAGATAAAAGCATATCCTAACCCAGCTACCAACCTACTCACCGTAGAATGGCAGCCAGCAGACTTCCTGCTACCTAATATGGAGCAATCTATCGATGATTTAATTCGGATGTCAGAGCAGCAAGATATACCAAGCTTACAAGTAAATATGCCATCAGTGAGCTCTATTGAAAGAATTGAGTTATATGATCGATCGGGTAGGCTAGTCATCTCTCAACGGGTTAATGAAGGAGAGTACTATAAACAGTTGCAAGTAGGCCACCTGAATCCAGGATTGTTCATCTTGGTACAACTGGATAGTAATGGCCAAGTCATAGCCAAAGAAAAAATAACGATAATCCGACGATGACGGTACTAAGAAAAAATTAGAGTAAGTGTAAACACATGTGTGGAGCCGCTTTGATGGTATAATAGCTATCAAAGCGGTTTTCTTTTGTTTATAGACTACAAAAACTTAATTTCTTTGAGGGCAAACAATCGGATCAACCCTTCTTTGGATTGAACTTGTAATTGCCCTTGTTCGGTCACGCCTAGGATCTTTCCTTTAAACTTTGCGCCTATATTATCCTCAAAGTCATGCCATGCTTGGTAGCGATAAAGATGTTCTAGATAAGCATCTCTAATGACGCCCTCTTGGCCATTTCGAAGTTTAAGGTAATAGTGTTCAATCGATTGAAATAAAGCAGGGAGAAGATCAAAAACAGGGAAAGTCTCTCCTGTTTCTAGCGCAATAGAGGTTGCTTTTTTGATTGGATGCGTAAAATCGGTTTGATTGAGATTGATGCCTATACCAATGATGGCGTTCTGTAGGCTGCGTCCGCTAATCGTGTTTTGAATTAAAAGACCACATACCTTTCGATCTTCAATATAGATGTCGTTGGGCCATTTGATCCAAGTATCTTTGTGTACGATGTCTGCAATAAAAGATCTTACACCAAGAGCTATGGCTTGGCTCAATAAAAATTGTGCTCTGACCTGTAGGAATTTGGGATACAGAATCAGGCTAAGGGTGATATTTTGTCCGGCTGCACTTTCCCAACTTGTGCCAATCTGTCCTCTGCCCTGATACTGGTGATCGGTAATTATGGCAGTTCCATCAGCTGGTCTGCTTTTTGACAGTAATTCTTGAGCGTAGGTATTGGTAGAAGGGAGCGCATCGAAGTGATGAAGAACCTTTCCAATAAAAATTGTGTTTTTAGGGTGCAAGCGTGATTTTTTTGTATTTTGGTATTAACAAGGTCGAAGATAAATTCACCTGAAGGAACTATTAACCAAATTTTACCTTTTTGTTGGTATATCAAAATTTATATTCAACCATACAAAACTATATAATCTGAATTTGAATTCACAAGTAAAATTACAAGGGAACGACCTATCCCTGGAAGCTTTGAACGATTTAATTATCGATAGCATCCAAGACATTAAAGGTAAGCATATTGTAAAACTAGATCTCAGACAACTCGACGAAGCTCCTACTGATTTCTTCATTATTTGTGAGGGGGACTCCTCTACTCAAGTAAAGGCCATCTCGGATAATATCAATGTCCGATTAAAACGAGAAGGAAATACTTACGCCAATCATGTAGAAGGCACCCAAAGTGCGCTCTGGGTATGTATGGATTACTTCAATACGGTAGTGCATATTTTCCATCCGGAAAAAAGATCGTTTTACCAATTGGAGAATTTGTGGAGTGACGCAATTGTCACAGAATATGAAAGTTTATAGGTCAAAGCAGACAATTTATCGAAAATATACAACGATTGACCTGACCTCGCGTTATACTTAGGCAATCAATAGTTGACTGTTATCAGTAAGTTCTAGTATACACTTCTATTACCTTATTATAAAAGGAGGACCTATTACCGTTGTTACCAGGTGTTCCTAAGTTGAGATAGAAGTAAAAAAAGAAAAGAAATTTTAATGGAGAATAACGATAAAAATACCGAACCAAGGAACGGTACCCCAAGGTTTAATTCCTTTTGGATATACGGGATTATCGCTTTGGCGATCATAGGTTTCCAACTACTGAGTAGTTTAGGGGGAGGTCAGGAAGAGGTAGAAATGTATAAGCTTAAGCAAATGGTAGTCGACAATGATGTAGATAAAATCATTGTCGTCAACGACCGTTTGGCACTTATCCAAATCAAAAAGGATCGCCTAGAAAAGTATAAAGATGCTCAAAAGTCCAACTTGGGAGCAGATCGTCATCACTTTTCCAGAGAGATTGGCTCCGTAGAGCGTTTTGAGGAGCAGGTTGATCAATGGCAAGATGATGCTCGGATCGAAGACAGCAAGCGCATCTTTATTAACCATGAGACACGAGAGAATTATCTCTTACCTCTATTAAGTTGGGTGGTGCCACTCGTCTTGATTGTTGTGATATGGTTGTTCATTATGCGTCGTGTAAGTGGCGGAGGCGGTGGGCCAGGAGCTCAAATCTTTAATATCGGCAAATCTAAAGCTACACTCTTCGATCAAAATGCCAAGGTAAATGTCACTTTTGCTGACGTTGCTGGTTTAGATGAAGCAAAAGAGGAAGTGATGGAAGTCGTAGACTTCTTGAAGAATCCAAAGAAATATACTGCTCTGGGAGGAAAAATCCCTAAAGGGGTATTACTCGTAGGCCCTCCAGGAACTGGTAAAACGCTACTTGCCAAAGCAGTAGCCGGTGAAGCAGGCGTTCCCTTCTTCTCGATTTCTGGTTCTGACTTCGTAGAGATGTTTGTAGGGGTTGGTGCTTCAAGAGTGAGAGACTTGTTCAAGCAGGCAAGAGAAAAAGCACCTTGTATTATCTTCATCGATGAGATTGATGCCATCGGTAGAGCTAGAGGAGGAAATAGAGTTCAGGGCGGTAACGATGAGCGAGAGAACACGTTGAACCAGCTGCTAGTAGAGATGGATGGGTTTAGTACAGACAAAGGAGTAATCCTGATGGCTGCTACCAATAGACCTGATGTATTAGATTCGGCATTATTACGCCCAGGTCGATTCGATCGCCAGATTGGTATTGATCGCCCCGACTTGCGTGGTCGAGAAGCCATCTTCAAAGTTCACTTGAAGACTATTAAAATATCAGATGATATTAAGCCAGCTGCCTTGGCGGAAATGACACCAGGTTTTGCGGGGGCTGATATTGCCAACGTCTGTAATGAAGCGGCCTTAGTAGCAGCCCGTCGAAATAAATCATCAGTAGATATGGACGACTTCAACCATGCACTCGATAGAGTGATCGGTGGTTTGGAGAAGAAAAACAAGCTTATTTCTCCTGATGAGAAAAAGATTATTGCCTACCACGAGGCCGGACACGCGGTTTGTGGTTGGTTCCTGGAGCATGCTTCGCCATTAGTGAAGGTGACCATCGTGCCAAGGGGTATAGGCACACTAGGTTATGCTCAATATTTACCAAAAGAAGAATACATCACGCGCACAGAACAGTTGCTAGATCGAATGTGTATGACCTTTGGTGGTAGAGCAGCGGAGAAAATCGTCTTTAGCAAGATATCGACTGGGGCTCAGAGTGATTTAGATCAGGTGACCAAAATGGCTTACAGTATGGTCTCTGTTTTTGGGATGAGTGATAAAGTAGGACAAATCTCCTTCTATGGTATGCAAAGTGAGTCCTTCAATAAGCCCTTCTCTGATGAGACCGCGTCTATGATCGATGCAGAAGTTCGTAGTCTAGTGAACTCCCAATATCAAAGAGCTCAAGAAGTGCTGACAGAGCACCGCGATGCTTTAGAAAAATTGGCTCAAGCGCTTCTAGAGAAAGAAGTACTACTCAAGTCAGATGTAGAGCGACTAATCGGACCAAGACCTTATGGATATGGTGAGGATATAGATGTGCCTGCATCAGCAGATAGCGATGCTACGGATGGTTTGACTGACATTGGATCGCCAGAGGAACCAAAGGATGCCTAGTATTTGAGGGGATCCTAAAAAGGAAACGGCCTATTCCAAAATTTTGGAATAGGCCGTTTCCTTTTTATCTTAAGTAACGGACATAGAATAAGTCCTGTATTTTGATCGAGAAGATT
>JBELML010000155.1:0-14583 GCA_042095835.1 Saprospiraceae bacterium | reverse complement strand
AGCCAAACTCGCTCCGCTCAAACAATGCCTAGGCGACCTCCCGCACTTCACTTATCACCTTTTTTGCACTTAATTTCGAGAAATACTCATTTCTTTTTCAGTTTTTATTTTAATGCGTTTGCCCTAGACCATTAGAGTAGTCCAATAATGTAAGTAGCTACTTTTGTATCAACTGCTCTTTAACCTCTTTCCAAGTGACTAGCTGAATATTATTAGCCTTCAATAAATCGCGGCATTCCTGACTAGAGAAAAAGTTAAAGTCGGTCTCTCGCCAAGCCGCTCCAAAATCTTCCCGTTCAATAGTCACGGCCTGCATTTCTGCATTATCGTGAGCCGTATGAATAAGTAATACATTGAATCCAGGGGCTAGCTGATTGAGCGTCTCAGTATAAAAGCCTTTTAGACCATCTGGATGATCGCTAGATAAGGCCATATACAACTGATCAACTATAATGTCGCCTTCCTCAAGACACTTGTCTGCTCCGGCTCCCATACGATCTAGCCATTGTCGATTGAGTAGTACCGGTACTTTATATTCTTTCCCTAATTTCTTATAGATGTTCACTAGGGCTGGATCTGTCCATAAGGTGAACATATGCGCATCCAAATGAGTAATGGGTACTCCAAATTGGATGGCCCTTTCAATTTGAGCCCGTAGCTCATGCTCCACCTGTTTAAGGTCACTACTGTCTCGAACTTCTGCTTGAGTGGCATAGAAAAAATGCTGGTCATCAACTAAGGTTGGTACCTCATTTCTACTCGCAACCGGGCCCCATTTGTAGTGCTTCCATTCGCTAGTAAGGGTCAGGTGTAGCCCCCAATCCATTTCGGGATGACCTTTGGCATAGTCGGCAACTTCCAGGAACCAAGGGCAGGGCACCATGATACTAGCAGAGTTGACAAGGCCCTTTTCCATAGCTTCGATACTGGCTGCGTTTTCTGAGTGAGATACACCTAGATCATCGGCATGGATGATGAGGAGTTTGGCATCTTTGGCATAACCTAGCTGCTCTTGAATAGTGGTTGTTTGGCCTCGTGATGTAAATGATAAAAGCGGCCCTAGCAGCAGTATAAGTAATAGGTTCTTAATCATAAGTGAAAATATAAGATTTATAGCTTCTTAGCCTCTTCGAAGAGGGATCCACTTTCATAAATATTGAGGTGACTAACCTGGCCTTCGGTTTTAATGAATTCGTAGGGAACATTTTCTAAGATCAAATCTCTAAGCTTTAATCTCGGCTTTGTCAGAAACGGCCACTAGAATACCTTTTAATACAGCATTGGCTTGTTTCAAACTACGTACACCGTCTTTGATCATAATTAAATGCCGATTAGACTGTTTGAGATGCAAATTTTGTCTTTTGCCCTGTGTGGTGATATAGCCCATTACCTTCTGGAATCGTGGACTCTCGTAGAAAGGGGACTGCGGATTTTCTACAAAATAACAACGTAGCTTACCACTTTTCAGAATGACTCTTTCGAAACCCAGATTTTTGCAACTCCACCGCAAACGTAGTCCGGAGAAAAGCTCTTTTACTTCTGGTGGTATTTTGCCAAAGCGATCACCCAATTTCTGCTTAAAAGCATCAAGTTTTTCTTGATTTTCGATTTTATCCAATTCGGTATAGAGACTTAACCTTTCCTGGATATTACTGATGTATTCGTCTGGAATCAACATCTCTACATCGGTATCGATCTGGACATCTCGTACATATTGACGATCTTCTTGCAGCTCCTCTTTAAATAATTCTTTGTACTCGTTTTCTTTGAGTTCGATGACGGCTTCCTCTAGGATGCGCTGGTAGGTTTCGTAGCCTATGTCAGAGATAAATCCGCTTTGCTCGGCTCCTAATAAATTACCAGCACCGCGGATATCCAAATCGCGCATAGAAATATTAAACCCACTTCCAAGATCAGAAAACTCCTCCAAGGTACGCAGGCGTTTACGGGCATCAGAAGTGAGCGTAGATAGCGGTGGACTAAACAGATAACAAAATGCTTTTTTATTTGATCGACCTACTCTCCCTCTCAACTGATGCAGGTCACTCATGCCAAACTGATTGGCATTGTTGATGATCATCGTATTGGCATTTGGAATATCTAGGCCCGTCTCAATGATATTGGTACAGACCAGCACATCGTATCGATGGTCGATAAAATCAATTAATGTTTTCTCTAGTGCTTTAGGGTCCATTTGGCCGTGGGCCATGGCAATATCTACATCAGGGCACAAGCGGCGCAACATAGCCGTTACGTCGGGCAGGTTTTTCACACGGTTGTGCACAAAGAAAACTTGGCCACCGCGATTGATCTCGTAGTCTACCGAGTCTTTGATTAAGCCTTCATTAAAAATACGAACCTCCGTATGGATCGGCTGGCGATTGGGTGGAGGAGTGCGGATAATGGACAGGTCGCGGGCACTGAGTAAGGAGAATTGTAGTGTACGTGGTATTGGTGTAGCAGTGAGGGTCAAAGTATCGACATTGACTTTGAGATTGCGAAGTTTCTCTTTGGCAGAAACACCAAACTTTTGCTCCTCATCGATCACTAGTAAGCCCAAATCTTTAAAACCAATCTTTTTACTTAAGATGGCGTGAGTACCGATGACGATATCTATACTACCTTCTTTTAATTGCTCAAAAATTTCCCGCTTCTGCTTGGCGGTTTTGAAGCGATTGACGTAATCGGTAGTTACACCGAAAGCTTTCAAGCGATTATTAAAGGTGTGATAATGCTGTAGGGCCAAAATAGTAGTGGGTACAAGAATAGCGACTTGCTTGCCACCAACAACGGCCTTGAAAGCGGCGCGAATAGCAATTTCTGTTTTGCCAAATCCTACATCACCACAGATAAGGCGATCCATAGGATAGGCCTTCATCATATCTTCTTTGACGGCTTCGGTGGCTGTAGCTTGGTCGGGGGTATCTTCGTATAAAAAGGAGGCTTCTAACTCGGTTTGTAAATAGCCATCAGGAGGAAAGGCAAAGCCTTCAGATGCTCTTCTTTTGGCGTAGAGTTTGATGAGTTCTTTTGCAATGTCTTTGACCTTCTTTTTGGTGCGTTTCTTGAGGGTCTTCCAGGCATCGGAGCCGATTTTATTGAGCTTAGGCGCTGTTCCTTCTTTCCCTACGTATTTAGAGATTTTGTGTAGAGAGTTGATGCTGACATAAAGGATGTCATTATTTTTATACACGAGGCGCACGGATTCCTGGATATGGCCATTGATATCGATTTTTTCTAAACCCGAATATCGACCTATGCCGTGGTCCAGGTGGGTTACAAAGTCGCCAGCTTGTAGCTCCCGAATCATACGCAGATTGAGTGCCTGGTCTTTGGTAAAACCCTGTTTGAGTCGATAACGATGAAAGCGCTCAAAGATTTGGTGATCTGTATAGCAGGCAATCTTTAGATCGAGATCGATAAATCCAGCATGAATGGCTTTGGTGATTGGGTGGAAATGTATATTCGCCTCCAGGTCTTCAAAGATGCTGTAGAAACGCTCTACCTGCTTGGGGTTTTCTACAAAAAAGTAATGCTCTATACCTTCATTTTTCTGCTCCTTGAGCGTGTCGATCAGTAGGGAGAAATTTTTATTAAAAACAGGTTGAGGACGCGTCTCAAAAACTATTTTTTTATTAAACTTGACAGATTGCTTATTCTCACTGAAACATATCAGGCGGTGCTGCTCAATATCTTGGATGATGTCAGGAGGTGCAATGAAAGCCCGATCTTTGAAAATCTTTTTCAGCTCCTCTTCTTCGAGGAGTGCTACTTTTTCAGCAAACTCCTGGGCTTTATCAAAGCAAGCTAAAAGGCCTTGCAGGATTTGCTCAACGTCTTTGATCCAAATGATCACATGCTCTGGTAGAATGCGAAAAAGAGATACTTTATCGGTCCTGGAAAATCGGGTATTGATGTTGGGTACAATCGATACTTTGCTGATGTTTTTAACACTCAGTTGAGTAGTCGGATTAAAGGTTCTGATACTTTCTACCTCCTCATCGAATAGCTCAATCCGATAAGGAAAGTCATTGCCATAGGAAAAGATGTCTACAATACCACCTCGTATCGCATATTGACCAGGTTCATACACGAAATCTTCTCTTTGGAAGCCATGTTCCGAAAATACCTCAATGACAGTATCTATATCAAGAGACTCCTCCTTCTCAATGGTGATCCGTACATCGTCTAAGACATCGGGAGCAACTACTTGCTCAAACAAAGCCTCTGGATAGGTGACGATAATCTGGTCGCCGATAGTATTATTACTCAGCTGATTAATGGTCTCTGCCCGCTGTAGCACATTAGAAGAGTTCAGCTCCTCAAAATAGCGTGGTCTTTTAAAAGAATCTGGAAAGAAGGTGATCTTTTTATTTTCAAAAAGGCTGGCCAGCGTATTTTGCAAATAGGCGGCTTCTTCTTTATCATTCGCGATGACCAGATGAGCATTTTTTGTATTTGCATGAAAGCCCTTTAGGACAAAAGCGGGTTGTGCTCCTTTAAGACCAAGCAATTGTACACGAGACGGCCCTTCCGCTTCGAAGGCTTGTACAAGATCTTGAATTCTAGGATCACTTTGATACTTACGGAGTACTTGATTGAGATTTTCCACGGTGCAAAGGTAAAATAAAGTAAACTGACCTACTAAAGATTTTGTAAAGTGGATTTGTTCCCATTATTTTTGGATAAAAATAAAATTATGTTCCGTACCATCACTTTTGTGCTATTAGGGCTTGTCTTATTTACAGCCTGCTCTTCTTCTGAAAATACCAACCAAGCAGCCAAAACTGCTCCGGAACAAGGTGCTGCCATCAATGAGGTAGTAGACAAAGCTACTTTTACAAGCCTACTCGAGAAAGATAATATCCAATTACTTGACGTACGTACCCCCAAGGAATATGCGCTTGGGAGCATCGAGGGAGCTACCAATATCAACTACTTCGACGAGCGTTTTCAAGAGCAATTGAAAAAAGTTGTTGACCCTAGCAAAACCATCTTGGTGTACTGCAAAGCAGGTGGTCGCTCTGCTAAGGCAGCCAAGGTTTTGGCAGAAATGGGCTGCAAGACCATCTATGATTTAGAAGGCGGCTTTGACAAGTGGTAGTAGATTAATTACAATGGGTAATGGGTGGATGCTTTAATGAGTGAATTGCATTATACATAGCACATAGCAAAGCATCCCGACATCCGCTTTGCTCAGCAGGGAATTAGATGTCTGTCAGCATGAAGTTCGACTTCCTCATTCTTTATTTCAGACCCTTTAAAAAAGGGCAACCTGAACAAAACCTACCTCCTGCTGTTCGGACTCTGTTAATCAATTCCATACCACTTTGGCTAAAAAAGTAATTGTAATAGGAGCAGGTTTTGCCGGATTAGCGGCAGCATCTTGCTTAGCACAAAAAGGTTATGATGTCACCATCCTGGAGAAGAATAGTATACCAGGTGGACGGGCACGTAAATTTGAAGTAGATGGGTTCACCTTTGATATGGGGCCTAGCTGGTACTGGATGCCTGATGTATTTGAGGCTTATTTTGCCCGTTTTGGTAAGAAGCCCTCTGACTATTACGATCTGGTACGTTTAGATCCTTCTTACTCGGTCGTGTTCGGTAAGGACGATATCATGGACGTACCCGCGACTATGGATGGTTTATATGCCATGTTTGAAAAGTATGAGCCAGGGAGTAGTGCCAATCTTAAAAAATTCCTAGAAGAAGCGGAGTACAAGTATCAGGTAGGTATGTCGGAATTTGTACACAAACCTAGTCACTCTATCATGGAGTTTGCTGATTTGCGGGTGCTCAAAAGTATGTTCCGTCTACAGATGTTGACCTCGATGGATACCCACGTGCGCAAGCTCTTTAAGCATCCGCAACTCATCGAGTTGTTAAGTTTTCCGGTCTTGTTTTTAGGTGCTACGCCAGAGAATACACCCGCTATGTACAGCTTGATGAATTATGCGGACATGGCATTGGGTACCTGGTATCCAATGGGTGGTATGCACAAGATTATCGAAGGTATGGTGAGTTTGGCCGAAGAACTAGGCGTCACTATTAAACTCGATCAAGAAGTCCAGCAAATATATGTGCCCAATGGCCACGCCTCTAAGGTGATTACCCAAGATCAGGAATACGAGGCCGACGTAGTGGTAGGTGGTGCCGATTATCATCATATAGATCAGCAACTACTAGATAAGCGGGTAAGGAACTATGACGAAAAATACTGGGACAAGCGGGTAATGGCTCCTTCTTCGCTACTATTCTACTTGGGTGTAGATAAGAAATTAAAAAACCTCCACCATCATAATCTGTTCTTTGATGAGGATTTCAAAAAACATGCAGTAGAAATTTACGAAGATCCCAAATGGCCTACAAAACCACTATTCTATGCTTGTGTTCCCTCTGTTACCGACCCAAGTGTAGCACCTGAAGGGAAGGAGAATCTCTTTTTATTGGTACCTCTTGCACCAGACCTAGAAGACACTCCCGAATTGAGAGAAAAATATTACGACATCATTATGGACCGCTTGGAAGATCTAACTGGCCAAGAAGTTCGTAAGTATGTTAGTTATAAGCGCTCTTTTGCTCATAATGACTTTAAAAAGGATTATCACGCCTATAAAGGTAATGCCTACGGCCTAGCCAATACCTTATTGCAGACGGCCTTTTTAAAACCTAAACTAAGGAGCAAAAAAGTAAGCAATTTATTCTATACCGGACAATTAACCACGCCTGGTCCTGGTGTGCCACCATCGCTGATTTCTGGCCAGGTGGTAGCCGAGGAGATCAAAAAACGCTTTTAGTAACATTCGTTAAATAGGTGAAAACGCATACCATTATGTTCGATCACATGAAACTGTACAACAGTACCTGCTTAGAGTGTAGCCAGTTGATCACACAGCGCTACAGTACTTCTTTTTCGATGGGCATCAAAGCCTTTGACAAGAAGTACCGCCCACCCGTTTATGCGATCTATGGTTTTGTACGTTTTGCAGATGAGATCGTGGACACTTTTCACAGTTTTGATAAAGACAGCCTACTCAAGCGTTTTCGTCAAGATACTTACCAGGCTATCGAAGAGGGGATCAGCCTCAATCCAGTATTGCATTCTTTTCAGGAGACGGTACATCGCTATAATATCGAGATGGAGCTGATCGATGCTTTCCTCGATAGTATGGAGATGGACCTCCATTTTCAGACCTACGAGGATAGTCTATATAAAAAGTATATCTACGGTTCGGCTGAAGTAGTGGGCCTGATGTGCTTACGAGTATTTGTAGGAGGAGATGAGCAAGAATACCAAAGACTCAAAGAGCCTGCACGCGCCTTAGGCTCGGCTTTCCAAAAAATTAATTTCTTGCGAGATATGGCTAGTGATTTTGATGACCGTGGACGTGTGTACTTTCCGGGAGTCGATTTTACCAATTTTTCTACACAAGACAAGTTAGATATTGAAGCAGATATTAAAAAGGATTTTGATTTTGCTTATACCGGCATCACCCAATTACCCAAAGGGGTGCGCTTTGGCGTTTATTTAGCTTATGTATACTATACCAAGTTGTTTAAGAAGATCAAAAATTCCCCAGCGAGCCAAGTCACCGAAGAACGTATTCGAGTAAATGATAGCCGCAAAGTGATGTTGGTATTTAGCTCGGCCTTAAGAAATAGTCTGAATCTACTCTAAACTTATGATCAACTCAGAAGTAATTGATAATGGTACAGATGTGCATAGTAAATCAACTACTCAGTGGGTAAAATGGATAATTATTGGTATAGCGCTCCTTTTAGTATTCCTACAATGGAGCTTCGATACGGTAGATCGAGAACAACTGATCTACGAAGTACCTAAATGGGCGCAATTTGATCTTTTAGAAAGCCACTGGACCTACTTCTATCTACACCTTTTTACTATTGTCCCAGTTTTTCTACTGAGTTTTGATAAGAATGTTCACTTTTACAAAAAGTGGAAATACCTCCTCCCACCTACGCTAATCGTAGGGGCTATCTTTATAGCCTGGGATGTTGTGTTCACAGCTCGAGAGGTTTGGGGTTTTAACCATGATTACCTAAGTGGAATTTTCTTGATGGGCCTACCTTTAGAGGAGATTCTATTTTTTGTTACCGTTCCTTACGCCTGTGTATTTGTCTATGAATGCCTCAATTTTTACATTAAGCCCGATCTCATCAAACCTTTTGAACAAGGCATTTCTCTAGCATTGATTGTCCTGTTCATGAGTATAGGTTTATGGAAGTTTTGGAATATGTATACGTCTACGACTTTTCTGTTGGCAGGTCTTTTTCTGCTTTACCATTTGCTGTTTTTAGATGGCACCTATCGAGGCCGCTTTTACTTGGCCTTTTTTGTGATTTGGGCGCCCTTTTTACTAGTAAATGGTGTGCTCACGGGCGGTTTCACAGAGGCGCCAATTGTGATCTATAATCCAGCAGAGTTTTTTGGGGTGCGTATCGGATCGGTACCAATTGACGATTCGGTGTACAACTTTTTGATGCTGTTTGCTATCGTCACGGGTTTTGAGTACTTGCGTAAAAAACCAAAGATGCTCTAAATATTTTTTATGGAAAATAGAATTCTATACGCCTTCTTCATCTCACTCCTTCTATTGAGTAGTTGCTCTGACGCTGAAGTTATCCTCACCAAGGGGCGTAACTTTACCAACCAAAAGAATGGCTACTCGGAATCTGTCATGATTACACATGGCGATGTCAAGACGATCTATGTGTCGGGTCAAGTCGGCGAAGGGGATGATCTGGAATCTCAAATGCGCTCCGTTTTGGCTAATCTCGAAAAGGCCCTCAAGAACGCAGGAGCCGATATGAAAGATATCGTCAAAATGAACACCTACATTGTCGATTACCAACCCGAGATGCTAGATGTCTTCCGAAGTGTTCGGAAAGAGGTCATGGGCGATGAGCAAATGCCAGCGAGTACTTTAGTAGGGGTTACTGCTCTAGCACTTCCAGAATGGCTAATTGAGATTGACGCGGTAGCTGTAGTGATGGATTAAAAGCGCTATGTAACGCTGTGGCCTCCATGGTTTAAAAGAGTAAACAATTCACTCTATTGTAAAAACCACATTAGATAAGGGTAACTCCTTGACAGCTATCTAAATTAAGCCTAATTTCGTACTTCGTTAAAAAATATACCATGATCACAGATCGCCCAATTACAGATTGGTTGCCCATCACCAAGAAGGAGGTAGAACAAAGAGGTTGGGGAGAACTTGATGTCATCCTTATCTCAGGCGATGCCTACGTCGATCACCCAGCCTTTGGTACGGCGGTGATTGGGAGGATCATGGAAAGTGAAGGCTTGCGCATAGCCATTGTACCGCAACCTAACTGGCAAGATGATCTACGTGATTTCAGAAAACTAGGTACGCCAAATTTATTTTTCGGGGTGACTTCTGGTTGTATGGATTCTATGGTCAACCATTATACAGCCTCCAAACGCCGTCGTTCTACAGACGCCTATACGCCTGGTGGAGATGCAGGTTTTCGGCCAGATTATGCGTCTACGGTTTATACCAAAATACTCAAACAACTCTATCCAGATGTGCCTGTATTGATAGGTGGTATTGAGGCTTCTCTGCGCAGAGTAACGCACTACGATTATTGGGAGGATAAACTATTCCCCTCGATACTAGAGATGAGTGGTGCAGATATGCTCGTCTACGGAATGGGCGAACCACCTCTACGCGAAATCATCCGTTTGGCAAAAAAAGGCGTGCCCTTGTCTTCTATGCGTACCATCCCTCAGACTGCTGTTTTAGTAGATAAAGGAGAAAACCTCCCCAAGAATAAAAATTGGGAAGATTTGGTGCTGAGCTCTCACGAAATGTGCCTGCGCGATAAAAAAGCTTTCGCGGCGAATTTCAAGCATATCGAACAAGAATCCAATAAGGTACGAGCCAAGCGGATTATCCAAGCGATTGGTGATAAGCAATTGGTCGTCAACCCGCCTTATCCGCCAATGGAGGAAGATCAGATTGATGCCTCTTTTGATCTGCCTTATACACGTCTACCGCATCCAAAATACAGAAAACGCGGTTCTATCCCTGCTTACGAGATGATCCGTTTTTCGGTCAATATGCACCGCGGCTGTTTTGGTGGTTGTAGCTTCTGTACGATCTCCGCTCACCAAGGGAAATTTATTGCCAGTCGCTCCGAAGAAAGTATTCTTAAAGAAGTAGATGCCGTCACAAAGATGCCGGACTTTAAAGGGTATATCAGTGACTTAGGTGGTCCCTCAGCGAACATGTACCGCATGAAAGGGAAGGACCAATCGATTTGTGATCGCTGTGTGGCGCCTTCGTGCATCCATCCGGTCGTATGTAGTAATCTGGACACCAGCCATAAGCCATTAACGGAGATTTATAAAAAAGCTTCTGAGCATAAAGATGTCAAAAAGGCCTTTGTGGGAAGTGGTATCCGCTACGATTTACTGGTGGATAGTTATAATAAAAATAATGATGGTAGCTCCGAAGAATATATGGAGCAATTGGTCACCAATCACGTGTGTGGCCGCCTGAAAGTAGCTCCTGAGCACACCTCAGACAATACGCTCAAGGTGATGCGCAAACCTTCTTTCAAGCACTTTCATGAGTTTAAAAAGAAATACGACCGCATTAATAAAAAGCATGGCTTGAATCAGCCTTTGATTCCTTATTTCATATCCAGTCATCCTGGTTCTGAGATGGAAGACATGGCCAACTTAGCTGCGGAGACCAAGGATATGGGTTTTCGCCTAGAGCAGGTGCAGGACTTCACGCCCACTCCGATGACGGTGGCGACCATCATTTATTACACGGGTTTGCATCCGTATACCCTACGCCCGGTGTATACGGCCAAGTCAAAGCACGAAAAGAAAAAGCAACACCTTTTCTTCTTCTGGCATAAGCGAGAGAATCACAACGAAATCCGCGATAAACTCAAAGCAATGGGTAGGGAGGATCTTGTTGATAAGTTGATTGCGGATAAGAAGCGCCACAATAAGCAGGAGTTTGTCAAGAATCGCAAAAAACGTACATCAAAGTCGAAGCATAAGCGGAGGTAATCGACCCTTATTATGTTTCTCAGTTGCCTTTCCTGAATCATAAAATTTTGGAAATCATTCAATAATCCATTAATTTTAAATCAAACACGATTTATGGCTTCTCCACCATTAAAGGCTCCGCTTAATAATATGCAGCTTGACATCTTGAGATTATTTTCAAGAGATCTAGATGAGCATGACCTATTGGCGATTAAACGTTTAATCGTTAATTACCTAGCAGAGAAAGTTACAAAAATGGCCGATGATTTATGGGAAACCAATCAGTGGACTGATGAAGATATGGATGATCTACTGTTTAGAAATGAAAGAACGCCTTACAGTCCTAGGGCAAACGCATTAAAATAAAAACTTAAAAAGGAATGGTTATTTCTCGAAATTAAGTGCAAAAAAGATAATAAGTGAAGTGCGGGAGGCCGCCTAGGCATTGTTTGAGCGGAGCGAGTTTGGCTAGGCAAGATTTTTTTGCTTCGTTTTTGTATCGAATGACAAAAATGAAGATGCTAGAGCGGTTTTGAATTGGAGTTTCAGTAGGAATTATAAAAAATTGTAGGGTAATTTTTTGGTGCGTTTGCCCTATTACAGTCCAGAGAATTAATTTTTATGAGAATCGCTTTGTATAATAGTAACAATAGGCGTTGAAAAATTTAAAGAAATTTTAAAAGGAGTATAGCCGAATCTCTCAGCTAAAACTCCTATATCTCGATTTGGAGGTCAATTAATCATCATCCGTATTCACGCGGAAAGAGACATTACAAATCACTCCGTAAGTGGTGATTTTCCCATCTTTGACGTGCGCCTTAATATCCTTCACATAGACGGAGTCTATATTTCGAATCGACTTGCTTACTTCTGTGACTGCATTTTGAACAGCATCTTCAATTCCTATTTCGGAAGTAGCGATGACTTCAATAACTTTTACAATGGCCATAATAGTATGATTTTGGTTGAGAAATAAGCTAGAAGATACGTTTATTTTGAGCGTTTGTATAAGTTCAAATAGTTGTTACTCTTCGGTAGTAGTTTTTTCTTGTTTTAAGGTTCTGATATCTGCGATTAATTGATTGACGGAGGTCTTGTTTAAGCCGTTGTAGATACCTCGGATATGCCGATTGTTATCTACTAGTACAAAGTTCTCAGTATGTAGAAATTCGTCTACTTCTTTATCTAAACCTAAGTTTTCTTCGATGAAATACTCTTGTCTGCCTAGTTGATAGATTTCTTGCCGGACGCCGGTAGCTAGATGCCATTTATGAGAAACAATACCTTCCTCTTCTGCATATTGTTTTAGCACAGGCACAGAGTCTCTATCAGGAGTGACAGAATGAGATAGGAGCAAAATATCCTCATCTTGTAAAAATTCATCTTGTAGCTTCATCATGTTATTCGTCATCTTAGGGCAAATTCCAGGGCAGGTGGTAAAGAAAAAATCAACGACATATATTTTATCCTCGAAATTTTTCTCCGTAATTTCTTCCCCTTCTTGATTGATCAATGTAAAAGGCGAAATTTGATGAAAAGTATCTAAGGCCTCATCATCTGGCGAAAGCCAATGAGGTGTAAAAGTAGCTTCTTTGTAAAAGGGAAGCGTTTCTACTCTACTTTCATTAAGGGGTGTTTCAACGCAAGCGTAGAAGAGAGCTATCGGCAATAAAAGAAGAATACTAGTTTTCATATTGGATGTTTTCGTTTTCTAAACCATAGCAAAGCGCGGCTTTTTTTAAGCCAAATATTCTACCTTCTCTCGCTTCATAATTAGCAAACAAGGCACCATTTTTTCTAAATGCCTGTTGCAGGCCTTCTTCTCTTCCCATCCGAAGGTTTAATTTTTTAAACAATTCACCCGAAGGGTACCAAATCTTTTGCTCTCCGTGTGCTTTGCCTTGGTAGTAGTTTAATTGAGTAATTAAGACGTGACTTTCATCAGATCCCCACTTTTGTTTCAAGCCATGAAGCTTGCCTTTTTCGTAATGGGCAATTTGTTTATAATGCCCATCGGGATACCACTGGGTCGTCTGGTTTTGTTTTTTACCATCAAAGATCCCAACCTTCTCTTGAAGACTGCTGTCTTGATAAAAAACGACCGCATAACCTGAAAATAAGCTTCCATCTAATGTCCAAACCGAGGTCTTTTTATCGTAGTCGAGCTTCGATTTCTGGACAGCTATATCTGGTATTTCTATTGAAGTATTGCTGGCAGGAACAATATGCTCAACTGCTGAGCGGTCTGCACAAGCTATGAACAAAAGACTAAGTAATAGGAATATTACAAAAGGGTACTTCATGTCTTGAGATGATTTAGAATTGGAATAACCAGTGATCACTAGTTATTCCAGTTTAAGTATTAAATCGCTTGTGCGCTTAGAAAATACTATTGGGTGTTCCTTGTAAATCAACACCAAACAGCATGATATAAGAACCAGTGTAAAATTCATTGATAATATGGTAGTGATAGAATTCTTCTCTATCGCTATGCTGTGTAGATGAAAGATGCCCTCCGGACTCATCTAAATCATCGGGGTATTCTCCAGAAGCACTACATTTTCTGCCGTAGAGCAAGAATCCATCTTGGAGAATGCCTACTAGTTTTTCATCATCATGAGAGAGCAAGGTGTTTTCACTTACATCTGCTGCTTCTAGGTGATAGTGGTAGCCTGTAGGCCCCATGTGACCGCCTGCATAATCAAATCCAGAGGCTACATTCGTAGATAAGGAAATGTTGGGACCTTCTTGATCGTTAAAAATAGGTGCTCCAGTTGTGGAAATACCGATAGCTCCTAGACCAGTAGCAGATGTCCTAGAGGCTTTTTGAGGAGCAGCTGGAACAGTAAGCGTATAACTGCCCGCTCTAATCGTACCTGGAGACATTTGTGCTTCGTTGGCAATAACTGGATCGATATAGAGACTGTTCGTTGTAGCCCAGTAGGGTGAAGTATGATTTGGTAAAGCATTAGACTCGATCGTGATTTCACTGCCATCAAACGATACCGTTACGGCACTTGCATTAAAGTCGTCAAATGCAGAGGTAGGTGTGCTACCTAGAGCTTCAGCACCACCAGTATCGTCAGGATCGGTATTGTCAGCTACATATCCCTCTGGTTGGGTGCAAGCCAGTTGGCTAACATCGGGGTTGCCAAGACCGTCATTATCGGCATCTTGGTACCAAGTGATTTCTGCGCAAGGATCGTCTTCTTCGTTACAAGAAGTAGATAAAAAGGCGATTCCGAAAAAGAATAAAAGAGAATAACTTAAGTACTTCATCTGAATGTTGTTTGTTTATTAATGAAGTTGTCTAAGGTTTTCTGTTGCAGGCGAGAAAACAGTATTTTGAGGCTAATCGAGGCAAAAAACGCAAGCTATGCACCGCATAGATGAGGCTTTTTAACGAAGAGTAGCCTTAAAAGATGTTTTTGATAGCCCAACAAGGGAACTTTAAACAGCTTCAATTCTTTGTTTTATGCTTAGGAATGGGGCATTAATAAAGTATACAAGATTTACGCAGGTATTTTGCTGTT
>JBELML010000154.1:0-15015 GCA_042095835.1 Saprospiraceae bacterium | reverse complement strand
CTTGTTTGCTGGGCTGACAAGTATCTTTAATTGTCCATTTTATTCATCTAAACTTTGGTTCATAGACCACGAATTATCGAAATAAGCACATGAAGAAGTATATTAACTTATTTGATTTCCGACAGAAAGTAGACTACAAAACGGAAGTACTTTCTGGGCTTACGGTAGCTATCGCCCTCGTTCCTGAAGCAGTTGCTTTTGCATTAATTGCGGGCTTATCCCCTTTGACTGGTCTTTACGCCGCCTTTGTCATGGGTTTGGTGACTTCTGTTTTGGGAGGTCGCCCGGGCATGATTTCAGGAGCTACGGGTGCCGTCGCAGTAGTGATCGCCGCTTTAGCCATTTCGCACGGTCCGGAGTATATTTTTGCTACAGTTATTTTAGCTGGGATTTTGCAAATGCTAGCTGGTTTTTTACGATTAGGAAAATTTATGCGGCTCGTTCCCCATCCTGTTATCTTTGGTTTTGTAAACGGATTAGCCATTATCATATTCATGGCTCAACTCGATCAATTTAAGGATGGAGCTGGGCATTGGCTCACCGGATCTAGTCTGTACATCATCCTAGGTTTGACGCTTTTAACGATGCTCATCATCTGGGGCTTACCAAAATTGACAAAAGCTGTTCCTTCTTCCTTAATTGCTATTCTGGTTATATCAGGTATTGTGATTGGTTTGGGCGTTGATACAAAAACAGTTGGAGACATCGCTTCTATCAAGGGTGGGTTCCCGCCATTTCATATCCCAATGGTCCCTTTGAATTTGGAAACCCTCATGCTCATTTTTCCCTATGCAGCCATTACTGCCGGTGTTGGTTTGATTGAGAGTTTGTTGACCTTAAACATTATTGATGAGATTACCGAAACCCGCGGTCGAGGTAATAAGGAAGCTGTTGCTCAAGGTGCTGCCAATATCCTATCTGGATTTTTCTCTGGAATGGGTGGTTGTGCGATGCTGGGTCAAAGTTTAATCAATATTTCCAATGGTGCACGGGCCCGACTTTCTGGTATTGTAGCCTCTATTGCTTTATTATTATTTGTCATGTTTGGAGCAGGTTTGATTGAGCGGTTGCCAATGGCTGCTCTAACGGGACTTATGATTATGGTCGCCATTGGCACCTTTGAATGGGCTAGCTTGAAGACATTTAATAAAATGCCCAAGTCCGATATTTTCGTTCTGGTTGTCGTGACTTTAGTTACGGTATTTTTGCACAACTTGGCTTTAGCGGTGGTCATCGGTGTGATCATTGCAGCACTGGTTTTTGCTTGGGATAATGCCATCCGCATTCGCGCAAGAAAACGCATTGACGAGAACGGTGTAAAGCATTACGAGATTTACGGGCCGCTCTTTTTCGGATCGGTAGCCGTCTTTAATGAGAAATTTGATGTCTTGAATGATCCAGATGAAGTCATCATCGATTTCCAGGAAAGTAGGGTGGTCGATATGTCCGCTATCGAAGCCCTGAACAAGATCACCGAACGCTACCAAAAATTTGGTAAAAGAGTCCAGCTTCGCCATTTAAGTCGTGATTGCCAAAAGCTGCTCAAGGATGCTGATAAAATTATCGACGTCAATGTACTAGAGGATCCCAATTATAAAGTATTGGTGGATACGGTTTAATCCAGACGTTTATTACGTAAAAAGCCCGCCTGCAATCGAGATTGCAAGCGGGCTTTTTTATGGCATTAACAAAAAACTATGATAAGCCTAGCAGAAGCTTAAGCACAGCCCAACTTCGCCATCGCTTCCTTGATGCTGTTGATTTTGGCTTCTGCATCTGCTTGTTTTTGCTTTTCTTTATCGACGACTACTGCGGGCGCATTATTTACAAAACGCTCATTCCCCAGCTTTTTCATAACGATCTTCAGAAAACCCTCTTGATATTCCAAGTCTGTTTTGAGCTTTTTACATTCCTCCTCTGTATCAATCTGTTGATTCAATGCTACAAAAAACTGCTCGGTACCCGCTAAAAAGGAAACCGTATTAGGTATTTCCTCGCTAGTCAAGCTTAAAGACTCCAAGAAAGCCATTTTCTGGATCATCGCATGCAAACCTTCCGTCGCTAATAAAGCTTGTGCTTCGGTGGTATCCTGGGCAAATAGTTTCAATGGATCTTTCATCTTGATTCCATTGCTATTTCGGATATCTCTGATATTAGAAACGATCGACTTGGCCTGCTCTACCCTATCAATAATAGTTTGGTCAAAAGAAGTCGCCTGCGGATAAGCACTTACTACACAATCCTCCCCTTCCAAGCGATCCCGCAATTGATGCCAGATTTCTTCGGTAACAAATGGCATAAATGGATGCAATAGCGTCATCATTTGCTCCATCAATTCAAAGGAACGCTCCAGGATGTCTCTGTTGATCGGCTGGCCATATTCTGGCTTTATCATCTCAAGATACCAGGAGCAAAAATCGCCCCAGATAAACTTGTATAAAGTCATCAAGGCATCGCTCAAGCGATAGGTACGATAATGATCATCGATTTCACCAATAACTTGCTGTAATTTATTAGCCATCCACTGATAAGCAAGCTCGTTAATGGCTGCTTTTTCCGCGCTTAGGGCCTCCTCGCTGACCTCCCAAGTTTTCAATAAACGAAGGGCATTCCACATTTTATTACAGAAATTGCGACCTTGCTCGCAAAGTTTGCTTTCATTCAACACCGCCTTAGTCTCCTGATCAAAAGGTGCATCAAAAACAATATCGTTTCCTGCCGCCGCACTAGATAACATCCCGAAACGTACACCATCTGCGCCGTAGTTCTCAATTAGCTTCAAGGCTTCCGGAGAGTTCCCCAGTGACTTGCTCATCTTCCGGCGCTTATTGTCTCGAACCATGCCCGTGAAATAAACATCGTTAAAGGGCTGACGGCCTTTTTGTTGAATCAACTCCTGTCCTAGTAATTCTTCAGACCATTCATAGCCAGACATGATCATCCGAGCTACCCAGAAGAACATAATATCCCAGCCGGTAACCAAAACATTCGTTGGGTAGTAATAAGCTAGCTCTTTGGGGTTTTCGAAACCATCAAAAACAGTCATTGGCCATAGCCAAGAAGAAAACCAAGTATCGACTACGTCTTCATCTCTTTTCAAGTCCTCAATCTTGAGATTGGGCTTATTCAACTTTTCTCTGGCTTCTTCCAATGCTTGCTCTGCTGTCTCTGCTACAAAGGTTTCGCCCTCGTAATACCAGGCAGGGATTTGCTGGCCCCACCACAATTGACGCGAAATACACCAATCCCTTACGTTTTCTTCTCGCAGCCAGGAAAAGTACATATTCCACATCGACTCGGGATAGAAAGTGACTTCTTTATCTTTAACCGCCTTCAAAGCAGTAGCGGCAAACTCATCCATACGTAGGAACCATTGCTCGGTGAGCCTAGGCTCAATAATGGCATCTGTGCGTTCACTTCGGCCTACTTTATTGCGATAGTCTTTAATCTCAACGATATGCTCAGCAGCTTCTAAATCTTTGACAATGAGTTTTCTGGCTTTGAATCGGTCCTCTCCTATATATAGGCCGGCAGCCTCACTCATGGTAGCATCTGCATTCAATACATCGATGGTATCCAAACCATGTTTCTGACCGATATCATAATCGTTCATATCGTGGGCAGGAGTGATTTTCAGCGCTCCTGTTCCAAAATCCATTTCTACGTAGGAATCTGCCAGAATGGGTATAGCACGACCAACTAGCGGTACAATGGCTTTTTTTCCATGTAAATGCAGGTAGCGCTCATCCTCTGGATGAACCGCGATTGCTGTATCCCCAAGAATGGTTTCCGGACGTACAGTAGCAATGGTGATGTATTCTTCACTGCCCTCAATCTGATACCGTACATAAAAAAGCCTGGAATTTTCCTCTTTATAAATAACCTCTTCACTTGACAGTACCGTTTGAGCTGAGGGATCCCAGTTGGTCATCCTTAGCTTACGATAAAGGCGGCCTTTTTTGTACAAATCAACAAAAACACGATTGACGGCTCTTGAGGGAGCATCCTCCATCGTGAAGCGCGTACGTTGCCAATCACAAGAGGCACCAAGTTTTTTCAATTGGTCCAAAATGATCCCGCCGTACTCTTCTTTCCAAGCAAACGCATGTTCCAAAAATGCTTCTCTACTAAGGTCTCCTTTTTTGATTCCTTGCTCGCGTAGTCTTTTTACCACCTTGGCTTCGGTAGCAATGGAGGCATGGTCTGTACCAGGAACCCAACAGGCATTTTTGCCTTCCAGGCGGGCTTTTCTGATAAGAATATCTTGAATGGTATTATTGAGCATATGCCCCATATGTAGGACGCCCGTTACATTTGGTGGAGGGATTACTATAGTGAATGGCTCGCGATCATCGGGTTCAGAATGAAAGTAATTCTTCTCCATCCAATGGGCATACCATTTGTCTTCCGTTCCTTGTGGATTGTAACGAGTAGATAAACTCATGTGCCGTGATTTTGTGTTCATTTATTAGGAAATAAATGCACCAATGAAAGAAATAGTTCCATTGGTGCATTCGCGCGGCAAAGATAAACAAAACACTTACAAAATCAGGTCTAAGAAGTCAATTCGACAGGTGTTTGATTAAAAACAGGAATTTGTACTTGCCCACGCATTAAATCCTCAAAGGTTTCTCGTTCTCGAATAAGATAATCTTGACCATTCAGAATCATCACTTCCGCAGGGCGGAACCTTGAATTATAGTTGGAAGCCATTGAAAAACAGTAGGCTCCGGCATTTTTTATACAGAGGATATCGCCTTCAGTGATTTCATTAATTCTGCGGTTGATACCAAAGGTGTCGGTCTCACAGATATAGCCAACCACTGTATAGAATCTGGGTTTAGCAGCAGGCTTTGACACATTGATGATTTCATGATAGGCATCATAAAACATAGGGCGGATCAGATGGTTTAAACCGCTATCTATCCCAGCAAATACAGTAGAAGTAGTTTGTTTGACTACATTCACCTTTGCTAAGAAAGAGCCGGATTCACTCACTAAAAATTTACCAGGCTCAAACATTAAGGCCACATCTCTCCCGTATTCCTGACAAAACCGATTGAATCGTGCAGAAATTTTTTGACCTAATTCCTTGATATCCGTATAGGCATCTCCTTCTTTATAAGGTACTTTAAACCCACTTCCAAAATCAAGAAACTCCAAGTCCTCAAATTCCTTAGCGATGTTAAATAGAATTTCTGCGCCTTGTAGGAAGACATCTGGGTCTAAGATACCCGAGCCGGTGTGCATGTGAATTCCGACTACTTTCTGACCAGTGGCATTCACAATGCGGTGCACGAGAGGCATTTGGTGGAAAGAAATACCAAATTTAGAATCAATATGCCCAACAGAGGTTTTGGCATTTAAGCCCGCCAAAATATGCGGATTAATCCGAATACAGATGGGATAATCCGGAAAAGCTTGTCCGAATTGCTCCAAAATGGAGGTATTATCGATATTGATCATCACCCCCAATTTCACGGCTTGCTCAATTTCTTCAAAACTAACACAATTGGGTGTATAAATGATTTCGTGAGCTTGGAATCCAGCTCGAAGCCCCAACTGCACCTCATTGATTGATACGGTGTCCAAACCACTACCCAAAGATTTGAGGTACTGAATCACACTGATATTAGACAGCGCTTTGCAAGCGTACATAATTTTCAGTTCCGGCACATCGAATGCATCGACAATTTCTTCGTATTTCTTTTTGATAACTTCGCTATCGTATAGGTACAAAGGAGCACCATATTTTTCAATTAAAGCAAGTGGGTCTTGGTCACCACTAAGTCTGTACGTACCATTTTCTAATTGCATCCGTATTAAAATTTCGATTTGAATGGGAGAGCTTTCCTGGATTGAGGCTCCAAAAATAGGAGAAATACTCGATTGTGTCAAATTGTTTTTATTTTGACGCACCAAACATGCTAGGAATTTCATCTATTGGGTATAGAATAAAAAGCACAGCAGCTGCTTTCACCACACTATAACGAAGAAATACCACGCCAGTGAGTGAAAAAGAATTAATACAAGCCTGCAGGAAGAACAATCGCAAAGCACAACAGCGGTTATTCGATTTGTATTCGCCCAAAATGAATGGCGTTTTAAAACGTTATTTAAAATCCAAAGAGGATGCAGAAGATGTGCTGGTAGAAGCTTTCTTTAAGGTCTTTAAAAACTTAGAGCGTTTTCGTGGTGATGGAAGTTTTGAGGGCTGGATCAGAAGAATCGTAGTCAATGAAGCCTTGATGTTTCTTCGTAAACAACACAACTTCAACTTGACCTTAGAAATCACCGACTTTGACAAACCCGAAAGGTTGACCGTCGAAGATGACATGGCCGTTCAAGATATTTTGAACATGGTCAAACAATTACCGACCGGCTATAGAACAGTATTCAACCTTTTTGTGGTTGAAGGGTATAAACATAGAGAGATTGCAGAGATGCTGGGTATCAGTATCAACACCTCAAAAAGTCAATTGATTCTGGCTAAAAAACGCCTAAGAGGTATCATTGAAGCAAGACAAAAAAAAAGACTAAACCCTAAGCAAATAAAAATATCAATACATAATAATGGGTAAACAAAGAGAAATATCAGACTTTTTTAAACAACACGAATCCGAATTGAGTGAGATTCCCTCTCGTGCTGCTTGGAAAAAACTGGAGCGCAGGTTGGATGCCCACCAGAAAAGGAACCGACTGGGCTTTCTGAAGACCTTTGCTATGGTAGCAGCCGTATTACTACTAGTTGTTTTTACTTTTATGATGACAACCTTGAGTGTTAAAAATCAGCATTTGATGGCTTCTGATGTGCAAGCAATTGCCCAGGCAGAGCCTATTTCTACTCAAGAAATCGATCCTGAGGTTTATAAAGAAGTAGAATTCACCATCAAATTCAAAGATAGAATGACCAATCCCATTGAGGAAGGAGAAGAAAGTCAAGAACTCATCGTCAATGATGATTACACCAGTTCGAATTCTTCTTTTTTAATGGAATAGAGTACGCAATGCGTCTCGTAATATTCTCCAGTACCCTGAAAATTAAGCCCCAGTTTTTCTAGTACTCTACGCGAAGCTTTGTTCTCTGGCATGGCTACTGCCAAGACTTTCGTCAAGCCTAAATCCCAAAACGCGTAGTCTAAAAGCTTTCTACTACCCTCGGTAGCATAGCCTTTTCCCCAGGCTGACCTCATCAAACGAAAGCCGATTTCATAGTCTTTGGTTTTACTTAATTTCTTAAGCGCCAACCAACCAATAAAGGCACCTGTCTCCCCATGTTGAATGATCCAATAACCTGTATTCCCAGTTGACATTCTAATCCGAGTGGCCAAGTCTTTTCTAGCCTCTCTTTGAGTTTGTACCTTTCCAAAGCTGATGTACCGCATGACTTCCGGATCAGTACCAAGCTGATATATATCCTCAAAATCATCTCGATGTGGAGCACGCAGGATTAATCTTTCCGTAGTTAAAGTAGGAACCATTTTAAAGGGTGATTTGCTCAAGCAGGAAAATAGTGATGTCGCTAGTCGTTAAAAATAAAAAAACCAAATCCGCCAGGGTCCTGGATGATAACATTATCAACTACATTCTCCTTATTAAAAAAGGTGATTTCTTCCGCTATAGGTATCTTTATGTCTCTTATTTTTTGAATAATCTCCGGATTCTTACCTCCATTGAAGTAGCTGATTGATGGGTTAAAGAACAAATGAGGACAAGAAAGTGGCTTCATTAAACTTACGCCAAAGCCTATTTCGTGCATCAGCAAAACCCAACCTTTTTCAATGGAACCCATACTCACTTTAAAGTCTAGAGATTGCCAAAAATCCATAGATCGATTCAATTCGTGGCACTCCAGACTTAAACCCATAAAATTACCTAGAAGAGAGCGTGTATCTGTCGGCTTTTCAATATCAAGCGCTTCTTTAAGCATATAAATTGGGCAACCTGAAGGCGCGTAGACCACTTTTTGGTCCTCCTTTTCAAGGATTGTATACTGCTTTTCAAGTTTTGGAATCCATTCCTCCCAAAGGTCACCAAATATTTTGATACCCGCTCGAGCATAGGGATCTGGATTCAGTTCAAAAATACTTTTCTCATCTCCAACCAAATGGAACTTGCTATGCTTTACAACCTCAAAACCTAGATCGGTATAAAATTGGTGACTTTTTGCTAAAGGTTTTGCAGGAGTGTGAAAAATAATATCGGGCATCGGAATAGATTTAGGATGATATAAATTGGATGTCTATTAAAGATTATTGCTGCCATTTTTTAATTTCCTGCATAGCATACTGCTCATCTTCCCAACGAATCAACTGCATTTCATTGGGTCCTTTATAATTGAGAAACCATTGCTCAATCATGCGCTTACTAATATCATGATGAATAAGAAAATCTTGAAAATTAGCTATTGGCAATACTTGATCTTCTAGATTAACTGGAATCGCAATAATTTTGGTATCCAAGTCGCCATTGTCTTTCAACAACAAAGTAGCTATGGGCTTGGTTTCCAAGACCGTACCCGTTGGTAGGCTTTCCGCAATCACCAACACATCCAAAGCATCTCCATCGCCTCCTTGCATAGGATCCATATAAGTCGAAGGGATAAAGCCATAGTTACCTGGGTACGGAAGGAAGTTGATCACACGATCTTTTCCCTCTTCCTGATCATTCTCAAAGCGCCTCTCCTCTTTTTGGTATTCAATCTTATGGTTGCTTCCTGCGGGAATTTCTACGACAACATGAACACCGGATTCGCCAAAGGTGGGTAGCTTTTGATAATCTTGGGGGGACATCTGCCGACAACCAAGCCAACAAAGAGAAGAAAAAAAGACGAGAAAAACGGTCCGCATTTGTTCAAATTTCAGGCTAATTGCCATTAACAAAAATATCCATAAAGTAATCGAAATCCAGATCATCATCATCATCATCATCATCATCATCATCATCACTAAATAGCAAAAATGGATCATTGGCACTCATGGCGAATAAGAACTCTTGATTAAATTCGCCAGTCTTAGCAAACTCATTTAAGTTTTCAATAATTGCTTTGAGCGATTCGATTTTTTGCATGGTTTCTTCTTCCATTTCTGCAACTAAATTAAACCCAGACTTTTGATAGTATTTATAATCACTCAAAAGTATTCCCTCCTCGGAATTTCTCAACTTGGATAGTTCCAACCTACTACGTTCCAATTGACCTTCTAGCAAATGTAATTCGTTGGCTTTTATATTTATTTTTTCTTGTAGAATAGAGATGACTGCATTTTGTTCAATTGGAAAATCGTGGTCCTCTCTTTTATAGCTTTTCATATTCTTTTGGAGTCGAAGCAGCTCTTGTACATCACCAGCTTGATAAGCCTGGTTGATTTGTACCATTATTTTACTAAAACGGGTACGTTCTTGTTCACTATGGGCCAAGTCAGGATGAAACTGCTTAGAAAGTTGGATATAAATCTTACGAATAGCCTTTTGGTCATCCGCTGAAGGAATCTGGTGAAACTTTTCAAAGAGGTGTTTTTCGTACTCGGCATGTGCTCGCTGTTCGGCAAATTCCTCGGTCATTTTTTGTATTTCTTCTTCGGAAAGTGTTTGACTTTTTATGTCTTCGAACATCTCTGCAAAATTGCCCTTATCCTCTTTAGGAACTTTCTTAGAATTTTTCACTTTTTTAACAGCCTCTAATAATTCAGCTTGTAACGCTACTAATTGTAGTTGTTGCTCTTGCATAACCAAGGCCATTTCTCGCTGTATTTCAGCGATCTTTGCCTTGTCGTTTTTGAGGCGAGTTTTATTACTTTTCAAATTCCGAATAACCTTTTTATATCTTTTTTCTAAAGCTTTAAGCTCGGTTTCTTTTTGTAAAAGAATACTGCTCTTTACTATTTTATTTGACATTTGTTTAGTATTGGATACCACGTGGGTAATAAAGATTCGCCCTCAAGTTATTTCTTTTATACTAAACGATCAAACTTCAACTTGCCCAGTAGTCTGATTTTTTATTGCTCCACTCCTCCACTGAAGCTTTCCCCAGTGGCCTCAAAAGCCAATTTTAAACCTATTCAAATACTATCCTAAGCACCGAGACTTTATCGAACAAATAAGGGTATTCGTCCCAAAAAGGCATCTATCTAATAGTGGCGTGCAACTATTGCTTCGCCCACAAGTCTTTTTCACTAAAAAACAACAAAATGAAAATGAAAAAAATCACGCTGCTTTTAATTGCATTAGTAGGAATAGCTCAAACCATCGATGCCCAGAACTGGTGGAAAAACAAAATTAAAGGAGAGGGAGAAGTTGAAAAGAAAGAAATCTCCGTCGATCCTTTTGATGGATTTACAGTGGCGGTAAGTGCCAACGTTTATATCCGCCAAGGCGAAAGTCATGAAATGACTGTCAAAGCACAACCCAATATTATAGATAATATAGAGCTAAAATACGAAGGCGACCATTTGAAGATCACTTATGACCGTCCCGTGTGGCGAGCAAAACGTATTGAGATTTATATCACTACACCTTCGGTAGATAAAATTGGGGTCAGCGGCTCTGGAAACGTTAGAGGAGATAGCAAATTTAAAGGCCTTGATGATCTGCAAATCAATGTTTCGGGCTCTGGTAATATAAGTTTTGACTTTGAAGCAAAAGCCGTAGCTACTCGCATCAGTGGATCAGGAAATGTCACCTTAAATGGCTCTGGCTCTAGTATTAGCTCTACTATCAGTGGCTCTGGAAACATGAATGCAGGAGGATTGAAAGTGCAAGAAGCGAATGTTAGGGTCTCTGGATCAGGAAATATTACAGTTTATGCAACCGAATCCCTAGAAGCATCCGTCTCAGGGTCAGGAGATGTGCGCTATAAAGGCAGCCCAGAGCGTCTACGCTCAAAATCTAGTGGATCAGGGAGCATACGCTCTATATAATCCGCCTAGCTTAAACTTGTGCGAACAAAGAAAATAACCCGCAAACGCTTGTGTCTATGCTCAAGCTAGAGCAGAAAACGAAAGGTTCGGCGAATAGCGCCAGACCTTCACACCAAGCCATTGCGGACCCCGCTTTCACTGAAGTTGCAGCGGGTAAAGAATATTGAATCCAAGTGTGTGTAATTATTATTCGAACCATCCTGCTTTTAGTGGGATGGTTTTTTATTTTTGCTATAAAAAATGATGCGAAATTTTTTAGTGGCGGTATTACTATTAGGTTTACTCTTTACCTGTCAGCAAGCGACCGAACAAGAACAAGTTATTGAGGAAAGCACTCGTCCTGGTGTTGCAAGAGAAGATCTCCTAGGTACCTGGGAAGCGAAATACCTAAAAGTTCAAGGATCTAGCTATCAAGGTAGCGACTCCGCCTTTATTTTTGAGGTCAGCGAAGGAGATTGGGAAAAGAATTATCGCGTGCGCCCCTTCCGTACTTTCTTTAACCAGGATAGCACCTTCAGGACAGTCCGTCGGGGTTTAAATGGAGACTATATAGGAGAAGACCGCGGTCTATGGCAAAATTTTGGAGACACCCTGATGCTCCTACAATCTAATGCTACGCTACAATACAAAATCAGGATTATTGATGGTCAAGCACATTGGATTGGCCTTATAGATTGGGATTTGGATGGCCTGGAAGATGACTCCTATTATTCCATCATGCGTAAAGTCGCCAAAACGTCAGTAGAGTAACTTTATTGTTTTTTATAAAAAATTAACACTTTAACTCTGTAATTAACAAAGCCTCTCCTCTTTTTAACGCATATTAATTCCACCTTAGGAGTCTTCGTAGGCGAATACTTTATCTTTAGATATAGAAGTGTTTATAGTTATTTGAGAAACAAAAACCAATACTTATGAAGCCAGTCCAACCCATCATCATCGTTTTGTTGCTATTGGTATCTAGCCAAATCAATGCACAAGTCCTGACGCAACAACAGGAGCGCACGAACAATTTGGGGAAAAACAATCCCTCTTTAAGTGCAAGTACTGCCAACCAAGTTCGCTTCCTAGGTTTATTAAAATCCGCTAACGAAGCAGAGAGCCTAGACTTGGCTCACCAAAAGCTGATGGCTGCTTACAAAACCTGCCAAGGCAACAAGCTAGCAGACTGTGATGCCAAGATCAAAGAACAAACCCAAAAGGTTTTCAATAAATGGTTGGCGAGCTATCAATCCAATTCGAATAGTAGCACTGCCAATATGCAATTAGCTCAACTGCAGGCCAAATTCTGTAAAGGAAGTTTAGCGACCTATGTCGATTGTTCCTCCATCAAACAGCTCGTAGAAGAACATGAGGAAGATAATGAGAATAGAGAACTCTTTGACACCTACATTGCTCAGGGGAAAAGAGCTACTCAACTTGCTGATAAAATCGAAGCTTTTCAAAAAGCTGAAGCTATTTGTGAATCGTTTTTGAAAGATGAGTGTGCTGATGAGGTCGAATCTCTCTTGAAAAGTGCTTATGCGGAGTCTTTTCAAAAAGAAATAAGACGTTTACAGTCCAGCTCCATGTCTTATGAGCAAAAAGTTGCAGCCATTGAGGAACTAGAAGACCTATTTGATGAGGACTACCTAGGAACTACCCAAAGCGAACAACTCAGAAAGGTAGCTTACAGAATTCATGAAACCGAAATTCGGAGATTATTAGATCAAAGTGGCGCTTTTGCTGAGAAGATCAAAGACACTGAAAAGGCCTGGAAAATCAATACTACCTTCATCGATTCCAGGAAGACCGATTTGATTCAAGGAATGTTGGGTGATTTCATTGATAATGAATTAGATAATCTAGAGTCTTCGTCTAGAAGAAGGAATAACTTTGAGCGATTATTGAACCGTATCGAGGAAGCAGAAGAGGAACTCAATACTTTACCAAGCGAATTGGTGAGAGGTAGAGGCCGAAAGTTTCAAAACCTCAAAAGAGAAACCGTGATGTCGGAGATCGATCGCCGTAGCAGAGATCTGGAACGAACTACTGATTGGAGAGCTACGCTTGATGGATTCAACAACTTGGTGCGTTTTGCCCAGCGTTATGAAAACGAAGTAGAAGATGGCACCCTACGCAGAATCCGTCGTAATAGACAGCGTTTTGCAATGGGTGAATATGAGGCGAGAGTACAACAATCACTAGCCTTGTTACAACGAGGACAATTACAAGATGCGCAATTAGCCCTAGCTGGTGCAGTAGAATTGTCAAGTCTAAATATTCTACCTGAGGGACCAGAAAAATATCGTCACAGAGAGGTCTACCAAAAATTGTATGAGGAGCATCACCGTCAATTACAGTTGGCTAAGCAGTCGCGTAACTGGCAAAATGCGGATCGTATCTTACAGACGATTGATGCCTTATACCAAGATGCGCCGTTCATCTTAGTGAGAGCATCTCTGGAAGAAGAATTGGTGCTCCTGGATATTGCCAAATTTGAAGAGCAGTTGGATATTGGTGCGCAGGTGATTCAAAGGGATCCGATGGAGGGCCAATATCGATTCTTCAACAATCTGATGGATGGCTACCAAACGCTCAATCGATATTTGAACAATCAACACCGTGCTAGCATCGGTAGACTTGCTTTTGACCTTAGTAAAGGCCCGATGGATGCTTCCAGAGCGGCTATTTCACAACAAAGGTTTGGGGAGGCCATTGGCCAATTGGTAGGGCTAAATGATTTCTTATACCAGCAGGGCTATCGGTCAGTTATTGGCCCAAGACCTTACGAAGAGATGAATCGATTGCTCGATTATTCGAGTAGCCAACAGATGGCTGTTTTTGCAAGTACCAATCGCCAAAACCTTACTTGGGAAGATCGCTATAATATGGCACGTGACCTCGGTAATTTTGGTACAAAGCTGCAGCAAATGGAAGGATGGAATGACCAAGCTGTGCAAGGAGACATTCAAAACTTATTCACAGATATTTTCGCAAAGCAAAGGTCAGCTATCGTCACCAGTATGCAGCAGGGTGATTTTAACTACCAAAGCAAAGTGGGGCAGATTCGGAATTTACAGCAACAATTCCCTGGTGTCATCAGTAATGGGCAAATGGAGCAGATGGAAGCGGAATTGTCTTTCTACTACGATTACGAACAGGCCAAGAGTACCCTACGCAGGAAAGACTTTGGGCAAAGCCTAGATTTATTTAATGCCGCCGCCTCGAAATTGGATAGGATTCCTGCAAATGAGCAAAACGAGAAGGAAGACCTGATCAAAAGAGGACAGCAAATGGCATTAGAAGGGATTGTTTTGACACAGATATCCAGGTATAAAACGGTAGGCAAAAGCAGTCAGGTGAAATCCTACAGGGCCATATTGGGCACGATTGAAGACAATGCCTCTATCCCACTCACTGAAAAAGCAGAAAATGCATTACGGGAGCAAGAGTTGGATTGGTTCGGTGGAGCTTGTCGCTTGGACTATAGAAGGTATAATCAATCCATCTTACAAGCAGAAGCTGCCGTTGCTCAGGAGGACTATGATAGTGCGATTCGCTACTACAGTGCTGCACAAGGTTTAGAATCTGGCATCGGTAGATGTATGTTGGACTTAGAAGACACACAGGAGCGCATCAACTTTTACCAATTAGCGGCTGACTTTAATCAGCGAAAAGCGAATTTGGAAACTTTATATAGCCGCAAGAATTGGTCTGTATTTGATTCAGAATACCAGCAATTGTGGCAGGCCTATTTAGACTATGGAATCAAAGCAAAGTTTGGATATGACTTGATCCCATTTGAGCAGTATGTCTTGGACAAACGCAATGCTGATTTATCGCGATACTTCATTGTTAACTATGCCGGAGATGACCAAATGTTAGACGCGGTAAGGGAGGCTTTAGGCAACTTAAGTTTTATGAGTAGTAATCAGCAAATGGAAGCATTGGGTAGGGAACTAGCGATACAACTCTATCCATTATTTCCAGGAAAAAGCTACAAAAGCTCCTATAACTACCTCATTCCAAATGGCCAGACGAGTAAAAGCTTTAAGAAACTAAAGAAAGGGTATAAGAAGCAGTGGAAGAGGGTGTATAAGGGAGGTTGAGAGTGACT
>JBELML010000153.1:0-15382 GCA_042095835.1 Saprospiraceae bacterium | reverse complement strand
TGTACTCGTCCCGATATAAATCGGGACTGCGCCATGCCTTGATCTAGCTTAAAATTTGGTGGTTCAAAACATCAATAAACCTTTCACGCAGTGTACTGAACTTTAGTCGACTTTGTTTTTTGCTCTCTTGTCATTTTGTTACAACAAGCATGCCTTTGTTGAAGATTTTATCACTACTTAAATATCCTAGATAATGAAATATTATCTATCCTCCTATAAGTTTGGCGATGCCGTTGATCAATTGGTGGCGATGCGTCCAGCTAATGCCAAAATCGGACATATCAATAATGCCAGAGATTGGGTAGGCGCTGACCCAGCATATGCCAGAAAAAAGCAACTAGAGGAAATGGCCCAACTACAAACCTACGGGTTCCTTCCAGAGGTACTTGATTTAAAAGCCTACTTTGGAAAGCAAGAACTGCTACAACAAAAGTTGGCTAGTTTGGGCGCATTATGGGTGAGTGGAGGCAATGCTTTCGTTTTGCGTACGGCTATGCAAATAAGTGGGTTTGATCAAATCTTTCTTGATCTACAAGGGCGTAGTGATTTCCTTTATGGGGGATATAGTGCTGGGATTTGTGTGCTAGCAGAATCTTTACGTGGTATCGAACATGATGACGATCCTTATAATTTTCCCTATTCTCAAATCCAGGAACCCTCTTTTGAGGGTTTAGGTGTTTTCAATTATATCATCTTGCCACATTATGATTCGGACCATCCGGAATCTGAAGAAATTGCCAAAGAAGTACAGCGTTGTATAGAACATAAAAGGTTATTCAAAGTACTCAGAGATGGTGAAGTGATTATTATCCAGTAAATTAGAGGAGATTTTACTTCCTTTTTAAGCTGATCAAATGCGACTTGTTTTGCTCACTACCATTTTCTTGCTCATGTTCTCTACACTCAATAGTTGTGAAGAAGAAATCACTGGACCTGGATTGATGGCAGCGACCAGTGAGGTGCTCTACCACAATGGAGCAATTTATACTCTAAATACCAACCAAGTTTGGGCCGAGGCAATGCTCGTCCGAGAGGGAACAATTGTTTTTATCGGAGAGGAGACCGAAGCAGAGGCTATGGCCTCTGCGGATGCCACCTTCGTCAACCTGCGTGGTGGATTCGTCATGCCGGGCATACATGACGTCCATTTACATCCCTTGGAAGCGGCGACTGAGAATTTTCAATTCATTCTTGATGACCAAATAGAAGATGCAGAAGACTATATACCTGCCATCCGCAGGGCAAGTAATGATAATCCAGGAACAGGCTGGTTGTTGGGTTGGGGACATTGGATCGATGTGCCGCTATCGGCCAATCGGCTGCCCAAAGAAATATTAGATGAGGTCTCGACGGAGCGCCCCATTGCCGTGATGGAGCAGACCTCTCATTCCGTTTGGTGCAACTCCAAAGCCTTGGAGCTAATGGAGATCAATAGCACAACACCCAACCCTCCTGGAGGCATAATTATGCGCGATAATGGAGAGGCCAATGGTTTGCTGATTGATAATGCCGGGAATTTACTTATCGACCTAGCGCTTGCACCAAGTCCAGAACGGGCACAAGCAGATTATGATGGCCTGATCAATTTCGCTTTACCAGAGCTGGTCAAGCACGGCATTACCTCCATTTGTGACGCTAGAACCTACTGGAAAAGAGATCACCATCTTGTCTGGCAAAGAGTGGCAGACGAAGAACGCCTAACAGTAAGAGCCAACCTTGGGCTATGGGCCTATCCAGACGAAACAGATGCGGAACAGATCAAAACACTGAGGTCATTATATCGTAACGATCCGAGCAGCCTTCTTAAAATCAATCAGATCAAGCTATACAGCGATGGGATCATACATAATACGACTTCGGCTATGCATGATGATTTTTTGATTGATTATTTTGGCCTACCTACGAATAATGGCCTGAATTATTTCACAGAGGAGCGTATGGCAGCTTATATCTCTGCATTAGAAAACCAGGGTTTTGATTTTCATATTCACGCAATTGGTAATCGGGGTGTACACGAGGCGCTGAACGCTATCCAACAAGCAGGAGGAGGTCAAGGTCGGCACCGCCTGACCCATGTGGAATACGTTGATCGGGAAGATTATGGTCGATTTGCCGAATTAAATGTTACGGCGGATGCCCAAGTGGCTGGCGATTTTACTCAGCCAGCGGCCTGGAGTGATAATGATTATTTAGTGAGCGCTACCCTCAATCAGCAAATCATTCCTATCAAAAGTTTGGTGGAGAACGGAGCGCGACTCACGCTCAGTAGCGATTGGGACGTCAGTACTGTCAATCCATTTGTAGGTATCCAAAATGCGGTGACGCGTAGTCCTCAAAACATTTCGCTAGAAGCGGCATTAAAAGCCTATACCTTGGATGCGGCCTATGTGATGCGACAAGAAGACAAAGTTGGCTCACTGGAAGTCGGGAAAGAGGCTGATTTTATCCTTCTGGATCAGAATCCATTTGAAATCCCAACGGAGCGAATTCATAGCATAACTGTTTTAGAAACCTACCTGCGTGGTGTAAGGGTTTATTAAAAATCTAGCGATTAAAATGTGAGAGTTATTTTTTGGCTGTTACTTAACAAGTTGGACTCTCATTCTGGCGATTCGATCCTCCAATTTTTCGGAGCTCAATTTCCCACGTAATCGACCTACCATGATTGGGAAAGAAAAAGGAGTGGCTTTTTCGGGCTTACTCAAGACGATCTTTTGTTGATTGATCCTTTGGAATACCGTATGCATACGCGCTTCCTCCAATTGGAAGGTCATGACCTCGTCGAAGGCTTGCATCAAGAGTAGATTGTCTGGGTCGTAATCTGAAAATACATCGAAGAAGAGTTGAGAGGAAGCCTGTACATGGCGATCCTTCTTTTGCTTGCCAGGATAGCCTTTAAATACTAGGCCAGAAATACTGGCAATATCACGAAATTTTCGCTTGGCTAGCTCTGCTTCATTAATACTGGTCAGGATATGTTTTCCCAAGTTTTTGGTATGGAATAGACCGTCTTCTAATGCTTGCTCAATGGGTATGGGTGTTTCTGATAATAATTCAAAGCCATAGTCATTCACCGCAATACTGAAGCTAATGGGCGTCATTTGAGCAATGCGATAGGCGATTAGGGCACCCATTCCTTCGTGGATATAATAGCCTTCGAATGGATAGATGAGAAGGTGATAACCTTCCCGGCTTTTAAAATACTCCATCAGTAGCTCCTCAGCATTTGGGATATGTGATCGCTGCTGTTGAACCGTGAATAATGGATCAAGTTTTTCTAACTCTATATCATAGATTTCATTCCTGCTCACCTCGTCCAACTTTTGCCGGAAGAGGTTTGACAGTTGAGTAGAAAAGGACATACGGCCACCTTGCCAAGACGGAATTTTGCCCGTCTTCTTTTTACTTTTTCGCACTTGTACGGTCATCTCTTTGATGCGTACGAGTTCTAGGCTTTTGCCAGCAAACCAAAAGGTGTCGCCAGGACTCAATTGACTGACAAACCACTCTTCAATGGTGCCCAGGCGTCCGCCACTTACATATTTTACCTGTAAATGGCCATCTCCAGTAATGGTGCCTATAGACATCCTGTGGCGCAGCGCCACTCTTTTAGAATGGACTTTATACCGACCATTTTCCTCGATTTCTACCTTGTTAAATTCATCATAAGCGTGCAACGAATTGCCGCCGGAGGTGATGTATTGTAGGCACCAAGCCCACTCTTGATCACTGAGACTTGCAAAGGAATAGGTCTGCAAAACCTCTTGCTTGATCACTTGTTCATCGAAGCCTTCAGAGACGGCCAGACTAATTAAATATTGTACCAATACATCAAAAGATCTGATATACGGAAGCCTTGATTCGAGTTCCTCTTCGGCAATAGCCTGTCGCAAAGCTGCTCCTTCAAGTAGCTCTAGAGAGTGGGTAGGGAGGAAATAAATCCGACTCGAAGCTCCAGGTCGGTGACCACTGCGTCCTGCTCGCTGTACAAACCTGGCTACGCCTTTAGGGCTACCTACCTGAATAATGGTTTCTACAGGACGGAAGTCTACTCCTAAGTCGAGGCTAGAGGTGCATACAACTGCTTTGAGAATGCCTTCGTGTAGTGCACTTTCTACCCAATCTCTGAGTTTGCGATCTATCGAACCGTGATGCATAGCCATGGTGCCTGCCAAATCTGGATTGGCATCAAGTAGTTGTTGGTACCAAATCTCACATTGGGCTCGGGTATTGGTAAAGATGAGGGTGCTTTTACTTTGATCTATAATTGGGAGGACCTTGGATAAAAGTTTGGTGCCTAGGTGCCCGGCCCAGGGGAAGGTCTCAATTTCATCGGGTAAGATGGTTTCGACTTCAATTTTCTTTTTGACCTTGGCCTTGATCAATTGGAAGTTTTGCTTGGTGTCGGTGCTGCCCATCAATACGTCTATGGCTTCGTCCATATTACCAATGGTTGCGGAGATGCCCCAGGTGCGTAATTCGGGCAGCATGCCTTTGAGTCTTGATAGCGCCAATTCCATTTGTACACCTCGCTTTGAGCCTATCAGTTCATGCCATTCATCGACTATGACGGCTTTGAGGTGTTTAAAATATTGAGGATAGCCTTTGGATGCTAAAAGAAGGTGGAGGCTTTCGGGCGTAGTAATTAATATTTCGGGAGCCTTCTTTTTTTGACGGGCTCGTTCCGATTGAGAGGTGTCGCCAGACCGAATGCTGACTTTCCAATTTAAGCCCAGGTCATTAGCGGCAGCTTGTAGAGAAGTTTGTATTTCTTTAGTGAGGGCGCGGATGGGTGTGATCCAAATGGCCCGCAGGCCATTGTTTTCTTGGTCTAAACGATTAGAGTTGGCTTTGATGAAGTCTAGAAGAATTGGGATGCCTAGAGCATAAGTTTTTCCACTGCCTGTTGGGGCATTGACGATTCCATTTTTTCCGGCAAGGAAGGCCTCCCAGGCGGCTATTTGAAAAGGGAAAGGTTGCCAACCACGCTGGTCGAACCAAGATTTACCGATTTCCATTAAGGCTTTTTGCTCCATGCTCAAAAAAAAGATTTAGCAACCCAACAGCTGGCATTTCGCTTTGTTGGCGATTTGTAATTATTTGTGCACGCTTTAACCACAACGTTAAAGTTTTTGAACCTCTCTTTCAATTTCTTATTTTAGGGTATGTCCAAGATTGATCCCTGCCTTATCATCAAACTTGAACTCCAAAAATAAAATTAGGCACAGTCTTAAAACCAAGAAATCTCCACAGGGCTATGAAAACAATATTTACACTTATCTTTTTACTGTTCTTCTTTCCTATCTTTTCTCAAACAATTCTTGAGGTTGATCCTAAAGATCTATACGCAGCAGGCGATACCCGAAGCTTGGGGAATAACTGTTTTCGATTGACAACTGCACAGTATTGGGAAGGTGGTTCGGTTTGGTACGATCCCAAAATCTCCCTATTAGAACCTTTTGAAATGGAGATGAATATCCTTTTTGGCTGTAAAGATGAAATGGGAGCTGATGGCCTGGTTTTTATTTTTCATACTCAAAAAATTCCCTTAGGGTATAAAGGAGAAGGCATGGGTTTTGCTGGAATGATTCCTTCTTTGGGCGTAGAAATTGATACCTACCAAAATTTTCACCTGATGGATCCTGCTGAAGATCACGTTGGAATCATGGCACACGGGACCATCCGTCATTATGATGATTTCAACTTAGTCGGTCCGGTCAAGCTACCTAATATCGAGGATTGCCAAGAACATCTATTTCGGATCAATTGGGAGCCGGATGCAAAGCGCTTGAGTGTCTATTTGGATAACCAAAAAATCGTTGCGCATAGCATAGACTTAGTTGGCGAGATTTTTAACGGAGAGACAGATTTGTATTGGGGCGTTGCCGCAGCTACTGGTAAAAAAACGAATATGCACGAAATTTGCTTTGAGCAGCTTACTTTCAACGAGCCACAGCTGGGATATTCTACCAAAAGAGACCTCTTGGAGGGGACGATCGTCGATCTACCTAATATTGATTTTCCAACTCGCAGCGAGCGTCTTCCCAAAGAGGCTATTGAGGAATTGGACAAGATGGTCCTTTTTCTAAAAGATAATCCCAAGCATTCTATCCAGCTCTATTTACACAGCAACGAAGGAGGGAATAGTGATACAGAAAAAACAAAAAGCCAGCGTCGCTCAGTTCAAATTCTGAAGTATTTACAACAAAAAGGCATCTCTAATGACCGAATATCTATGCAAGCAATGGGTAGTCAATACGCCAAGCAGAAGGTCAATGAAAGTGAAATCTTCCGCCAAGGTAATTGGGTGAATGCTTATATGTTTATTCCTCGAGCGTGATGAAATATTTTGATCTCATATTGGGGCATTTGTATTATTGACTACCGGTTTGAAAGTGCAAATATTCTTTGAGGGCTTCTACGCGTTGCGTGGTAAATTTTCGATATTTTTTATGGCCACTTGCTAGGTACTCTTTATAAAGTTGGAAGCCTATTTTTTTGTCTTTATAGTATTGATCAGAGCTGTGTGCTAGATGAAAAAGGTACTCGGGCGTACGATCATAATAGAGCGCTTGTTTGTAGTGCTTGATGGCTTTTCTTAGCTGCTTCTGTTTATCATACAACAAGCCTAAGTCACCATGGTAACTGGGCATTTGGGGAGATACTCCCGCTTCAATAGCCAATAGATAATTGGCCTCGCTTTTCTTATAATCTTCTTTTTGAAAATAGGCTGTTCCTAAATAGTGGAAGACACGATCATCTGCCTTGTCTCGGCCTACAATCTTCTCTAAATGGAAAATACCTTGATCTAGACTATCTAATTTGATATAGGCTACGCCCAGAATGGTCTGGTAATAATCTGCTGTATCGCCTTGTACCATGACTTGATTAACTGCCTTGACGACCTCGGCATACTCCTTTCTTTTTTGGTGGATACGTGCTTTGTTATATAGTAGTTTGATGTTTTTCTGATCTAGGAAAAGACCTTTATTGACCATCCTTTCTGCGCTTTCTAAATCTCTTAGGGCAATGTAGATATCGCTTAATTGATCCAGGACTTCTAAGTCTTCGTGATTGAGTTGGTGTGCGGCTAGAAAATACCGGACAGCTTGGAGGACGTCGTTTTTACGTAAAGCAGTAAATGCGGCTTGTTTAAAATAATAACTATTGGTCGAATCAACTGCTAGGAGTTGTTGGTAGTAGTCCAAGGCTTTTCCATAGTTGGCTTCTCGATTGGATATATTGGCTAAAGCCATAATCGAGCGAACATGGAGCGAATCCCACTTAAGGACCTCATTGTAGTAAATTTTGGCATCGGTATATCTACCTAACTGCTGATGACAGTAAGCGATCTTGGACAGGTAGTCTATATTTTTATTATCATAATGATAGCAACTGGTGAGGGGTTTCAGGGCTTCATTAAATTGATATTTTTCAATCAATACTTGAGCTTCTTGGTACCAGGCGTCCATTTGATGACTAGTATCTGCCAAAGATTGAGATTGAACAGCAAGATAATGGAGGCTCACAAACACCAAGCATAAAAGGATTCGCATTACTGTGATATTAAGTTACTTAGTAACGAACATAGAATAAGTATCGCATTTTGGCCGAGAAGATTTTGTTTCAAGACAAGGCAAAAAATGTAGCAAATGCAGGGCATTAGCGAGGCTTTTTAACGAAGTATTGGGACAAAAGATTCCGCCATAAATCGAGAAGTTATTTTTTGGTCGTTACTTAACTACAAAAGACGTTATGAGTTGATAGATGTAGAAAAAGAATAAAATGGTGTGCGAGTAGTATTTATAATACGCTTATCTTTGCAGGCAAAACAAGAACAAAAGTGAGCAAATCGACAGCAATTTTACTGATGACCTGCCCAGATCAGAAAGGCTTGGTCGCTGTGGTGACCGACTTTCTTCATCGGAATAATGGAAACATTATCTATTTAGATCAGCATGTAGACCAGGAGGAACAGCAGTTCTTCATGCGTGTAGAGTGGGAGTTACAAGACTTTGCGATTCCACAAGAAAAATTAGATGACTATTTTGGTACTTTAATCGGACAGCCTTACCAAATGGATTGGTCGCTTTATTTTACGGATCAGAAGCCTAGAATGGCCCTTTTTGTGACCAAGATGTCTCATTGTCTATACGATATACTTCAACGTTACAAGTCTGGTGAGTGGGGCGTAGAAATACCATTGATCATAAGCAATCATAGGAGCCTGGAGCCAGTTGCCAAGCGATTTGATATTGATTTTGCTCATTATCCTATCAATAAAGAAAATAAATTAGAGCAGGAGCAGCTACAGATGGCCCAATTACGAGACTTGGATATAGATTTCATTGTTTTGGCGCGATACATGCAGATTTTGTCTGATCAATTCATTCAAGCTTATCCCAATAAGATTATTAATATTCACCACTCCTTTTTACCCGCATTTAAGGGCGCGCGTCCTTATCATTCGGCTTATCAAAGAGGGGTAAAGGTGATTGGCGCCACTAGTCACTATGTGACTGCCGATCTAGATGAAGGTCCAATTATTGCACAAGATGTAGGGATGGTTTCTCACAAGGATAGCGTAAAAGATATGATCCGCAAAGGAAAAGATCTAGAGAAAGTAGTCCTATCACAAGCGATTTGGTTAGAGTTGCAACACAAAATCCTGCCGTATAAAAATCGGACGATTGTATTTGAGTAAACTTATGGTAGGGTTATAGGGCAAACGCACCAAAAAATCACCCTGCAATTTTTTATAATTCCTACTGAAACTCCAATTCAAAACCGCTCTAGCATCTTCATTTTTGTCATTCGATACAAAAACGAAGCAAAAAAATCTTGCCTAGCCAAACTCGTTCCACTCGAACAGTGCCTAGGCGGCATCCCGCACTTCGCTTATGACCTTTTTTACACTTAGTAACAGCCAAAAAATAACTCACCGATTTTGATGGAATCTTTTGCACCAATACTACGTTAAAAAGCCTCGTCAATGCCCTGCATTGCCTACATTTTTTGCCTTGTCTTGGCTCAAAACCTTCTCGATCAAAATGCGGGATTTATTCTCTGTCCGTTACTTAATTTCAAGTAATAAGCATTTCTTTTTAAATTTTTATTTTAATGCGTTTGCGCTAGTAGGGCTAGGCTAGTCCTTCAATTTGAATTGAAAGGTATACTTCGTTGCCTGGCCTTTTTCAATGCCACTGATGGTCCGTTGAAAAGCAGCTGTATCTCCAAATTGGTATACTACTTTATTGGGATTGCTATACTCCGTATTTTCAAATGTAATACTAGAATTGGTCATCATAGTTGCTTTGAAAATTTTGGGATTACTGTTTTCAATCACTGTAAAAAGTAGAAGCTCATCTGCCACGATCTCTATTTTATTTTGGGCCTGATACAGAATTTGATCTTCCTCATAGTAGGTGGCCGATTGGTGGATATGTCCGTTGGCATCCAACTGCCAGTTTTCGACCAGCGTACCATCCCAGGCAGGACTAGACCATTTTCCAAGCACATTCGCTTTTAGCAGCGCAAACCCTTGTTCTGCCAGATTCGTGATTTTCTCTTTGAATTGAGTAGATAGATAAACTTGCTTCCACTCGCCATCTTCGAATTCTCCTACCTTAAAATTATAGGTTTGAGGGTCTACATACTCCCAATAATCGGTGACGGTACTTTCTCCATACTGGTAGTGGTAGATAAAATCCTTTTCTTTTACCTCAATGGTGCCGGTGGTGACTCCTCCAAATACATCAAACTCCCAAAAGTCTATTTTTCCGGTTTCGGGATTCCATTTTCTGATACCATGATTGCGATGACCCTTTTTCTTCTGCTTTTGATCGACAAAACCATAAGATTCGCTCAGGATTAAGCTGCCTTCTACCGCATTTTTAAAATGGATAGTTTGCTCAAATGCACTTCCATCGCCCCATTCGCCAGAGGCTGCCCACGTTTTATGAAGAAGTGGTTGGAATAAGGTAGAGAGGTCTTCTTGGGACCAAAGGCTGGTAGCAGAGAATAAAAACAGCAGGATAAGTATACGCATCTTAGTTGGCTATTATTGAATCATAAATTCGTTTAATCTGTAAATCACCAAAACCGAAAATTGGAGCTTGTTGAGAAAAGGTTTGGAAGATTTCACCAAAGCTGGCATCTGGCTTTTCATTGACTAGCTCCTGGATCAGTTGATGAGGTTGGCCGGGAGATGCCCCAACTGGTAGACGACTAATCTGTGCTTCTACGGCATCTACAATTTGAGGGTAGTACTCTGCCAATTGAGTAGCGACTTGTAGAAACAGTTGCCAATGTTCATTTTTATAATGGTGCCATAGCCTTGCCCATGCTTCCAAATGCTGGATAGCTTGACGATCCAAGAAGTCTTTTCGCAAGCCCTCCTGATCTTGCCTGCCAAAACCATAAGCAGTTAATTCGGGTGGTCGTACCCAATATAGGTGGCAAGTTTTTTTGCTTAGTTCCGCTAAGGTGTACCACATATTCGCTTGGCAAAAGAGGTCTTCTTCAAACCAAAGATTGACTTCTGCTTCATCTGGAATTGCTCGTATCGCCTCCAATTCTGGTACGACCTGCTGGAAGTAAAACTCGAGATCGTGTTGAGTATCATAACTTGTCAGAAATCGAGCACGCTTCTCATAAAAGTCTTCCTGGTTGAGTGCCTGAAGTGGGCCTTCGACCAGACATTCCCGAAAAGTGATCTGCTTCCCTTCAATGGTGCTGGGGAAGTGTTCTCGGAGTGCATCTCCGTTGAGGATATGATAGATTGGTGTTAGCATTGGGTGAATAATATATAAATGAGTGAATGGTTTCTTGTCTGTAATCTTAAGCTTCTTCCAGCTCTTTCACAATAATTTTGGACATGCCCATCATGGCTTGGGTTGCTCGTTTAGCTTTTTCTTGATCAGGGTCATTAAGTAAGATGGGGAGTGCTTTTGGGATGACTTGCCAGGAAATTCCAAATGGATCTTTACACCATCCGCAAGGTCCTTCTTGACCACCATTGGCCGTCAATTTTTCCCAATAATAATCAACCTCTGTCTGGTCATCACAGTTGATAAAAAAAGAAATAGCTTCGGTGTAAGTACGATCTTGTCCAGTATTCATAGCTGTAAACTTCATACCAGTGATCTCAAATGGAAAAATAAACGAATTTCCCTGCAAAAGCTTCGAATCTGGAAAAATATCGACGTAGAAAGCACGGGCCTCTTCCGCCTGGTCATTGAACCAGAGGAATGGGCTGATTTTTGGTTCTTGGATAGTTGGCATGGTTTAGGATAAGTTTGAAAATGATCTCAATATAAAACAATTAATTTTATAATTAAAATTATAGAACATTTTATGTTGGGGGAATTAGTCGAAGACTAAATTTTTGTTATATCTTTAAAAATCACTTTATAATTGTGTTAAAATGCGACAAAAGATATTCCTGTTTATTTCTTTTTTCTGTTGTATGAATCTAATCTCCCATGCACAGGATATTTATATGGAGGTGAAAGGTGTCACCCAAGGAGATATTACTCAAAATGCTGGTGCAGGCGATTCGGCGGGGGATTTATTTCAAAATGGATTTGAAGATGAATCCTTTGTGTTTGCAATGGAGGTCACGACTAAGCGAGATATAGATCCAACAAGTGGTGCGATTACCGGCGATCCTATCCCTTGTGTTCTACAAGTAAAAAAGCTTGTCGATAAGGCATCTCCCCTCTTATTTCAATCACTGACAGTGGCAAGTGGCGAAACGCTTGAAATCACTTTGAGGTTTTATAGGACTAGTTCTAGCAATTCAAAAGAGCATTATTACACCCTTAAATTTACGGGAGCAAAAGCTACTTCCATTAGGTTTTTAAGTCAAGAAATAGATGGTTCCTCGCCAACGGAAAGTAGAGAGCTTGAAGAAGTAAGCTTTACTTATACCAAAATGGAGGCTACTCATGTAGTTAGTGGCTCTTCAGCTCTTTATGATTTCAATAATTAGGAGATGCGCTTCACTGTTAGGATTACCTATTTTCTTCTGCTTTGCTTTTCCAATTTATCTTTCAGCCAAATTGGAGAATCTAATATTGCTGCAAGTTATTTAGGTAATGTAATTGCCTTTCAAGATAGCGTGGCATTGGCCGTAGTTCCTTCTTCAATTAAAGACGCACAGAATTGTTGTTTTCTATTGCCTGCAAATCCTGTACCTATTGAACTACATTATTTTCAAGCTTCGGTTAGTAATCATCTAGAAGTTGATTTGAAATGGGAGACCATTAGTGAAGTCAACAACGATTATTTTGTAGTGGAGCATAGTACAGATGGCCGTATTTTTCTACCTATTTTAAATGTAAAGGGAAAAGGAACAAGCACCCATTCAAATACCTATTTAGCTGTTCATACCCAACCCGTACCCAATGAAAATTTTTATCGCCTTCGACAGGTTGACTTTAATGGCAAATATTCTTATTCTTCAATTGATCTTGTCATTCTGCCTTACCATGAATCAACTGTATTTCAAATTTTTCCCAACCCAGCAAAAAATCAGGTCACTCTCCAATTAAAACAGCAAGCGCAGTTGAGTTTAATAGACCTTTATGGTCGGGTTTTATATTACCAAAAGGTAGGTCAAAAAGCTATACTTGATATTTCCAAGCTCCAGCCTGGAATGTATATTTTTCGAATAGATCACAATGGTGTTTCGCACCAGCAGCGTTTTATTAAGCAGTAAACCCATGCAAAAAATCATGATCATCGGCTGTAGTGGCGCTGGCAAGTCGACGCTCGCAAAAAAAATCCACAACATCACTGGCCTCGAACTCATCCACCTAGACCAATGCTATTGGAAGCCTGGCTGGGTAGAATCAGAGCGGGCCGAGTGGTTGGCAACCACTCAAAAGATACTCCAAAAGCCAAGCTGGATTATCGATGGCAACTACGGGAGTAGTATCGATATGCGTATGGAAAAAGCAGATACGGTCATCATGCTAGATTATCCTACCTGGAAATGTCTATGGAGAGTTATTAAACGGCTGATCACTTATTATGGGCAAAACCGCCCAGATATGCCCGAAGGTTGTAATGAGCGTTTCGACTGGGCTTTTATGATGTACGTTTATCATTTTCGTAGAAAAAAACGGCCCGCTAATATGGATCGCCTAGCTCGACTCCGATCCGATCAGCAGGCTTATATTTTTAAGACCGATCAAGAAGCAACAGCTTTTTTGAAAACATTATCCAAGCAATAGGATGAGCTCTTCTGGAACTAAATGTGCTCAGTTAGGGTTAGCATCGGAAAACCCCATTATGAACAAACAAGAAGAAAAACGACTCAGCAAATTCCTTAGTCTCATCCTAAGGCACCGCCCCGAAGTCATTGATATACAACTCAACAATCAGGGTTGGGCAAAAGTGGCTGAGCTCTTACCAAAAATGCAGGAGAAAGGTAGTTCGATTGATTTCGAAAAGCTACAATATATTGTTGCCCATAACCCGAAAAAGCGCTTCATTTTCAATGAAGATCAAAGCCTGATCCGAGCCAATCAAGGCCATTCTATTGATATAGATTTAGCCTTGGAGCCAAGGCAGCCACCCACTATTTTATACCATGGAACTGCTCAAGGTTTTCTTCCAAGTATTCTCCAAACAGGCCTGGATAAAAGGCAGCGTCAACACGTGCATCTGAGTACAAAATATACCACCGCGGTAGAAGTTGGAAAACGACACGGCAAAGTGGTAGTGCTAGAAATTCAGGCAGAAAAGATGCAGCTAGCAGGCCACCTATTCTACTGCTCTGATAATGGTGTCTGGTTGACCGATCAGGTGCCTGTGGAATACCTCAAGGTAGAATCTTAGTCGCTTACGAAAAAAAAGTACTTAATTTAACAGAAAACAATAATTTAGGCGTTATAGTAGCGGAATCATGCAAATCAGCATTGTTCCACCGCGATTTAATGCCTTTTACGAATGGATTTATACCAGAAAAAATCGAGATGGAAAATTTACCTGGCGATTGCCGGAGTGATTATCCTGTTGATCTCGCTTTTTTATACAAGATTTTTGGCTAATCATTTGACTAGACAAGTTGAAAAACAAGTTGAAGTATTTGCTGATGCTCAGCGTAGTATCAAATCTGGGGGTGACAATGTAGATTATACTTTAGCTTATCAGATCATTAAAAAAAACAACAATATACCTGTGATGATAGTCCAGGATGGAAAGACCTTTGAAAGTCCTGTGAATTTTCCTAGAGAAGATACCACCTATTTGAAAAAACAGCTAGAGTTAATTATGAAAAATGGGCCTCCCCCAATTCAAATTAATGACTATGGCCAGGAAATCTATTACAAGTACCCACCCATTCTTACGCAACTTCAATACTTTCCTGTAATCCAGCTCCTACTTATTGGGGCCTTTATTCTCTTCGGCTATCTCACCTTCAGTTCTAGTCGAAGGGCCGAACAAAACCGCGTTTGGGCGGGCATGGCTAAAGAAACGGCTCATCAATTGGGTACACCTATTTCTGGTATCATCGCTTGGATTGAGCATTTGAAAGCTATCCGCGAAGAAGACGAAGAAGTTTTGGAGGTATTAGATGAGCTCGGAAAAGATGTCAATCGCCTAGAGTTGGTAGCTGACCGATTCTCTAAAATTGGCTCCGCACCTAAGCTGGAAGCAGTCAATATCTTTGCAGAGTTGGAAGATGCGCGAGCTTATATGCAGCGCCGCGCTCCACGTAGGGTAGCGTTTCACTTTCCTGATCCTGCTCAATCTCCATTGAATGTAAAAGTCAATTCGCATCTTTTCAATTGGGTAGTTGAGAACCTACTGCGCAACGCCCTTGATGCAATGGGCCCCAAAGGCTCCATAACGGCGGAGGTTACCGAGGACAACCAATTTGTCTCCATCGATTTTACAGATACGGGCAAAGGGATTCCGGCCTCTAAACACAAGACCGTTTTCCAGCCTGGATTTACCACCAAGAAGCGAGGCTGGGGCTTAGGCTTGTCTTTAGCCAAGCGTATTATCGAAGAGTACCACTCTGGGAAAATCTTTGTAAAACGTTCTGAAGAGAATGTAGGCACCACCTTTACCATCAAATTGCCGAAGAAAGGATAATGGTGGTCACAAATCAATGAATAAAGCAAGGAGCAAAGGCTGCTACAAAATATAGGAGGTGAACAAATCTGCTCACCTCCCCACCTAAAATACTAGATCAAGATGTCTACTCTTTAAAGTTGTCTAAGGTTTAGTAATCCTCAAGGCTGTTTTTTTCTAGGGCAAACGCCCAAAAAAAATTACACTGCAATTTTTTATAAATTCAACTAAAACTTCAATTGAAAACCGCTCTAGCATCTTCATTTTTGTCATTCGATACAAAAACGAAGCAAAA
>JBELML010000152.1:0-15486 GCA_042095835.1 Saprospiraceae bacterium | reverse complement strand
AGTGTACTTAGGTAGCTTTTTATTATTCCAAGCTATTCTTCCTACATTACAATATTAAATTACTACAACATTAATTCATTGACCCAACCTCACCGCTCCGGCTTTGTCAATATCATCGGTAAACCTAATGTAGGGAAGTCAACGCTCATGAATGCCCTAGTAGGAGAGCGTATGTCTATCATCACCAATAAGCCGCAAACAACTCGGCATCGCATTATTGGTATTCTGAGTGAAGAAGACTATCAGATCGTCTTCTCCGATACGCCAGGTATCATTGAGGATCCTTCTTACAAAATGCAAGAGGTCATGAATGCTTTTGTGAAAACGACCTTTGAGGATGCGGACCTGATGTTGTTTGTGACCACAGTTGAGGAGCAATACAAGGCAGATGATCCCATTGTTGAAAAACTGAAAGCGGTAGAGGCACCTTTATTCCTCGTACTCAATAAAATTGATTTGGTTAAACCCGGACGGGTACTTCAATTGATCAAATGGTGGAATGATCTAATTCCCTTTAAGGAGACGATCCCTATGGCGGCATTACACAAAAATAATACAGATACACTACTCAAGGTGATACTAGATTATCTTCCCGAAGGGCCGGCATATTATCCTAAAGATCAATTAACGGATCGTCCTGAGCGCTTCTTTGTGTCAGAAATAGTCCGAGAGAAAATATTGGAGTACTACCACCAAGAAATACCCTACTCCGTAGAAGTCATTGTCACCTCCTTTAAAGAAGGTACAAATCGCAATGAAGAACCATTGATTAGAATAAGTGCAGAAATCTACGTTGCCCGCAAAACCCAAAAATCAATAATTATAGGCCAGGGAGGTAAAGCCATCAAACACTTAGGTATGGAGGCGAGAAAAGCGCTAGAAACTTGGCTAGAACAGAAAGTTTTCTTAGAGCTGCATGTAAAGGTAAAGGATAATTGGCGAGACGATGATCGCCTACTTAAACACTTTGGCTACCGCTAAAAGATAGGCCCTCTTATCTCCATTAGTCTTGTCCTACTGCTAATTTTGGAGCTTCACCATCTAATATTGCCTGAATGGCCTTGAATAGATTCCGTGGTTTATGCGGACGCCAATTGATATTGTTCAGGGGATAGCCAAGATTCAAAAAATAGTGAATCTGGTGTTCTTTCATCTCTTCCTCTACGTGGTCCAAGGTGTTGAGTAGGCAAATCCAGCCTAGGTCATCTTTGATATCGTCGTGCCACTCCTCGTAGTAGCAATCATCGCTACCGTGGAAATTGAGTACATTCTCACAGATCAAAATGAATTGATGAATGCCTTCCTCGGTCATGGTATCGATAAGTTCTCTTTTCAAAAACATGACATCGTTGTGGATAGCATCATTCCACTCACCGATCAATTCTATGATGGCTTGGCCATCTTCATAGTCGACAAAAATGACTTTAAGATAAAGGGTAGGGGAGCCAATCTCATCCCATTGCGGATGGATATAATAGTTGTAGACTTTATTCGTAAAGTGAAACTCGCTGTGCACCTTCCCATAGAAAGGAGACTTCGGATCACTCGTTGATTCGTAAAGGTTACGCCACTTGAAGTGGGGTTCTATATCTTGCATATCCCATTTTGTTACCTGCTAATAACAGCTGATAATTGGAAATTGTTATCGAAAAGTATCAAGATCTAATAAACCGGTGGCTATGAGAATTGGGATGATGATCAAGGATAAGATCGTGATCGAAAAAAAGAAAAAGCCATATCCAAGAACCATCGAAAATAAGCCTTTTAACAGGCTTGCCAGCCAACTACTTTTGAATAAATCGCGATAAACGAAGGTCAGGAATACAACAAATACAAAGACTCCAATAATAGGGGCGTATTTCATGATGTCAAAGTATTCATATATAAACAAAGTAGGAATCGTAATCAGTGAAAGGGCGGCATAACTGAAGGATTGCATGACCATATGCTCCGCATAATTGAGGTGCCGTTTTCGGTATAATAGATAAGAAGCCATCGCAAAAAATGGAATCAAAAGGATGGGCATAAGGTTCATGAAAGGTTTCATTCTATTGTTTAAGGCTTGTTGGAATGCAGCCTGACTCTCACTCATATTGGGATTGATCATCTCGTTGATTTCTGTCTGAGACTCGGAGAAACTAGTAAAGCTAAACATGATTAATACAGAAATAGTACCTACGACTAGCACTAGCCGAATAGGATTGTAATACTGTACCGTAGCACCATTGACATACTGATTGACTACCTTGGCGGGGCTTCTGAACATAGCAATCAGCGTATACCACATCCCTCGTTCTAGATTCGTAATCATGGAGAATAATTGCCGAAATAGTACTTTTACACTCAAACGGTGAGTGATGATCTTTTGCCCACAATTCGAACAAAAAGGGCCACTGAGGGTAGCTTGACAAGTTTTGCAATTTTGATTGTCCATTTTCAGAAATATGTGTATAATTAAGTAATGCCCAAGGTAAAAAAAATAGTGATTACGGGACCGGAGTCATCTGGTAAAACAACTTTAGCAAAGGATCTTGCTAAGTTTTTTCATGCTGTCTATGCCCCAGAGTATTCCAGGTACTATTTAGCAAGCATCAATCGGCCATATGGGATAAGGGATATCCCTGAAATTGGAAAAGGGCAGCTGGCATTACACCAAGATTTGGTGCTAGAGAATACCCAAATACTCATCTGCGACACCAGTATTTTAGTATTGAAAATGTGGTTCCTCCATAAATACAATATCCAAAATGAGTGGGTAGACCAAGCCTTTCAGCATGATCCTGTTGACCTTTACCTACTATGTAAACCCGATATCCCCTGGGAGCCAGATCCTGTTCGCGAAAATCCAGAAGACCGAGATGTATTATTTGAGAAATACCACAAGGCATTAGTTGCATCAGGCAAACCCTTTTCTATCATCGAAGGAGAGCATCTACCACAAAGAAAATCCCAAGCCATCAAATTAATTCAATCAATCTCCCCCTAATTCCCCAGAACCCCAGAACCCCAGAACCCCAGAACCCCAGAACCCCCTCTAATCCCCAAACCCAAGCCTGTCATTTCTCAGTCTTTTTACTAAGGTATCAACCAAAGTTCCAAAAAACCACGTACTTTCGCGTCGATATTCATTTGGGGTGTCCTGAGTTTGACTCGGGTCTGAGATCATACCCATAGAACCTGTCCGGGTAAAGCCGGGAAGGGAAATGAAGGCATTGCTAGCACGGTCCGTCGTGTCTAGTATTCCTACCTATGATCGACCTCCCCAAAAGTTGTTCATTCCTATTTAAAATTTTGATCAAATGAGATTCAAATGGCAACTTTTGATGTTGGGGTTATGCTTTACTGGTTTTATCCATGCTCAAACTACCTTGAGTGGTGTGATTAGCAACCAGAAAGGCGAACCACTAACAGATGCTTTAATTTTTTTACTACCTATCCAAAAAGGGACTACTACTGATGCGAATGGTCAATATCAGTACAAAAACTTACAAGCTGGAGATTATACCCTCCAAGTATCCATGCTCGGCTATGCTCAAAAGGAAATGCGCATTAGCATCGAAAACAGTCAGCCGGAGCAAGCTTTCTCCCTGCAATTATCTCCTTCTTCCTATTTGATGGATGAGATGATTGTACAGTCTACTCGGGCTAATGAGCAGACGCCCATGACCTACACCAATCTAGACAAAGAGGCATTAGAGACCAGGAACTTGGGACAAGATGTACCTTTTCTTCTACGTTGGACACCTTCGGCTATTGTGACCTCTGATGCAGGAGCAGGGGTTGGCTATACCGGCATTCGTATTCGAGGTACAGATCCTACGCGCATTAATGTGACAATCAACGGTATTCCATTAAATGATGCGGAGTCGCAGGGTGTTTTTTGGGTGAATATGCCCGACTTTGCTAGCTCGGTTTCTGATGTACAGGTACAGCGAGGAGTGGGAAGTTCCTCTAATGGTGCCGGGGCTTTTGGAGCCACCATCAACTTGAATACGGTTAAGCTTCAACCCGAATCTTTTGCTAGTATCAATACTAGCGTGGGCTCTTTTAACACCTTTCGACGCAATGTGCAGTTTGGTACAGGCCTAATCAATGATAAATTCACCATTGATGGGAGACTCTCCAAGATTACTTCGGATGGATACATTGATCGGGCTAGTTCTGACCTTTCCTCTTACTATGTTTCGGCTGCTTATGTTGGGGATCGTTCGATGCTACGTTTTAATACCTTCTCTGGACATGAGATTACCTACCAAGCCTGGTATGGAGTAGCAGCAGAATTGGTAGACGATCGAGATACGCGAACAACTAATGTTGCTGGTCTTGAGAAAACGGGAGAACCCCACGATAATGAAGTCGATGATTATAGACAGACCCATTATCAACTATTGTTTAATCACCAACTGGCACCGAATACTAATGCGAATATCTCTTTGCATTATACCCAGGGAGAAGGCTTTTTTGAGCAATACAAAGCAGATCAAGATTTGGCTGCTTATGGATTCCTCTCCGAAGTGAATACGAGTTTTAATCCTGATTTGATCAGAAGACTTTGGCTCGATAATGATTATTATGGAGCGGTTTATAGCTTAAATACGAGCAAAAATCGTCTCGACTTTACCTTGGGCGGAGGTTATAATATCTACGAAGGCCGTCATTTTGGAGAAATCGTCTGGTCCGAATTAGCGGATGTGTTGGAGCCGGAGCAGGTGTATTATGATAATGATGCCCGCAAGACCGACTTTAATATTTACACAAAGTTTTCCTACGCCCTCAGCCAGAAACTGGAAGCTTACCTGGATCTCCAACTCAGACGCGTGGGGTATGAGTTTCTAGGTTTTGATATTGATGGGAATAATGTAACCCAAGATGATCAACTGACTTTCTTTAATCCAAAACTGGGTGTATTCTATGATTTGGGTAATCAAACGAATGCCTATGCTTCTTTTGCAGTAGCCCAACGAGAACCTAATCGCAATGACTATGTAGAGTCTACACCTAATAGCCGCCCGAGAGCTGAGCAATTATATGATACCGAGCTAGGCTATCGAAAAACAGGAAAAAAGGGAGCCTTTGAAGCTACCGCCTATTTCATGTATTATATTGATCAACTAGCACTAAATGGCCAATTGAACGATGTAGGAGCTGCAACTCGGATCAATATTGATGAGAGTTATCGACTAGGGCTGGAGTTGAATGGAGGATACCAATTGACCAATCAACTGCGCTTAGATGCAGGTACGACTTTGAGTAGAAATAAGGTAGTCGCATTTGATGAATTTGTAGACCTCTATTTTGAAGATGGTTCATTTGATCAAGCAGTGGTGTCTCATGAGGATACCGATCTTTCCTTTTCGCCTTCTTTAATTGCTAGCTTTGGCATCACTTGGCAACCATTCAAAGAAGTCGAAAGTTTTGCAAAGCACGATTTTAGTATCTCCTTGCTCAATAAGTATGTGAGTCGACAATACCTAGACAATACTTCAGATGAGAATAATGTAATAGACCCTTATACCTTTACCGATCTACAACTCGATCTTAATCTAGGGGATTTGGTTGGTGAAAATATAAGAGTATCGCTACTAGTACAGAATGTATTTGATGCGCTGTATGTGACCAATGGGTGGTCTTATCGTTCCCAATTCGAAGGGGTGACATCCGTACTTAGAGGTTACTACCCGCAAGCAACTCGGAACTATCTTCTGGGCGTAAACCTGACGTTTTAGTATTTATTGGACCACATAGATACAATAGGGAGCATAATCTATGTACTCTACTGTACCTATGTGGTTTAATTCTTAATCCACCACACCATTCACCATTCTACCAGGAATAAGAATGCTTTAGGCAGCTAAATCTTCAGGTAATATTTCAAACTTCTCTAAGGAATAAACTAGTTCTTTAATGAAGTTTTCTTTGCGAGAAACGTATTGATCTTTCATAAACTGATCATTTTCGTGTAGAGTAATCATCGCATTCACAGATTCAATCTGCTCTAAAAGATCAAGAACTTTTGCAGCTTTTTCGCTAACTACTTTTTCCATAGCCATTTATTTTAACCTTAACTCCAAGAAACCTTTTGGGAATCTTTGCTTTCTTCTATTCAATCGGGTCTTGCTAAACCAGTTCTCCCAATATAACAAATCTGATTTGGTTCTATTATAATAAGGATGATCTAATGGATAGAGTTTAACAATGTAAGCATCAATTTTATAATGATCAAGTGAATGTTCTCTAGTGAATTTTTTGAGTTTGTTCTCCTTGGTTTCTACTATTGAATAATCAAGCAAGGTCACTAAATCAATATCTTTTGGATTTTTCTTGGTTGATACAAAACTGCCATTAATCCATTGAGTAATTGGATGACCTTCAAGTAGCTCCAATAATTCTTGATTGTACTTTTCTAGATTTTTTAAAAGTTGATACCTAGTGGATTCTAAGTCAAAAGGCTCAACAAAGTTCAATTGAAGTTCTTCAAAAGTGCATTCGTTTTTGCCTTCAGGCTTTAGAAAACCGCGTATGTCAAAATTAAAATCCATACTCAAGAATTAACCCACCACCACATTCACCATTCTACCAGGAACAACGATCACTTTCCTAATTGTCTTCCCTTCAATCCATTTTTCTAAGGCAGGTAAAGCTAAAGCCGCTTTCTCAATTTCATCCTTTGATGCATCAGCTGGAAAAGTGGCGGTAGCTCTTTTTTTACCATTAATGGATATGGGATATTCGATCTCCGACTCCTTTAAGTATTCCTCATTATGCACTGGGTAGCTGGCATGGTGTACACTTCCTTCCTGTCCCAACAAATGCCACAACTCCTCAGCAAGGTGCACTGCAAAAGGAGCCAACAACAAGACCATTTCTTGTAAGATAGCTCGCTTATTACACTTTATTCTGTTCAACTCATTCGTAGCTACCATAAATGCCGAGACACAGGTGTTGAAGCCCAATCGCTCTATATCAAAATTGATCTTCTTGATAGCAGTGTGCAAGACTTTTAATTCCTCTTTGCTAGGAGCCTCTTCACTAAGGGTGAATTTTCCATCTCTATGAAACAAGTTCCAGAAGCGACGCAAGAACTTTGAAACCCCATCAATCCCTTTTGTATCCCAAGGCTTGGATTGCTCAATGGGACCTAAAAACATCTCATACATACGAAAGCAATCGGCTCCATAACGATCTACAACATCATCGGGATTGACGACATTAAAGTAGCGCTTGGACATTTTACCCACCTCACTTTTGGTCACTAAGCGACCAGCATCATTGTAAATAAAATCTGCATTCTTATAATCTGGCCTCCATTCTATGAATTGTCGGATTCCTTCTTCATCCAAATAGGAGTCCTCTTTTCCGTAGTTTTGTACAAAGTCGACGTGTACGGGTATTTTTGCAAATTCTGCATTCGGATATTGATCTAAAATATCCGCAGAAATGAATTTTCCTTCCGATTTTTCTAAGTGGATAAACTCTATCACCCCTTGGATCATACCCTGATTCACCAACCTACGGAAAGGCTCACTGGTAGGGACCAAGCCTTTGTCATACAAAAATTTATGCCAAAAGCGAGAGTACATCAAATGGCCTACGGCATGCTCCGTACCACCGATATATAAATCTACATCTCTCCAGTAGTTGACAGCTTCTTGGCTAGCGAAGGCTTCTGGGTTTTGGGCATCCATATAGCGTAAGAAATACCAAGAGGAACCTGCAAAACCAGGCATGGTATCGGTCTCACGGGTATGACCATTGGGTAAATTGACCCAGTCGGTGACCCTTGCTAAAGGAGATTGTGCGCCAGAAGCAGGCTTGAAGTCATCAGATTCAGGCAACTCTAAAGGCAAATCTTCAAGTGCCATTGCTTGTGAAACACCTTCTGCATCATAAGTAATAGGAAAAGGCTCTCCCCAATATCGCTGACGGCTATAGATCGCGTCTCTCAATTTATAGTTGATTTGGCGTTTACCGATACCTTCTTTTTCAATACGCTGCAACATTTCCTCAATAGCGTCGGGTACTTCCATGCCATCCAAAAAATGGGAGTTGATCATGATCCCTAATTTATCAGAGCGGGTCGCACCTGGATATTTAGATTTATCAATCACATCAATAATCTCGCATCCATATTTATCAGCGAAAGCATTATCCCGATCATCATCGCTAGGTACCGCCATGATTGCTCCAGTACCATAATCTTTCAAGACGTACTCCCCAATAAAGATCGGTACTTTTACCTTGGTGAAGGGATTGATGCAGTAACTTCCTAAAAAGGCACCTGTTACTTCCTTTACTTCCGACATACGATCACGCTCGGAACGAGTGTTCACATAGGCGATATACTTTTCTACTTCTTCTTTTTGCTCGGGAGTTGTCAAATCTGGTACGAAATCATGTTCTGGCGCTATGACCATAAAGGTGGCACCAAAAATCGTATCTGGACGTGTGGTGAAAATTTCTAACTGATGATCAGAGCCTTCAATTTCGAAGAACATCTGGGCACCTTCTGAACGGCCAATCCAATTGGCCTGCATCTTTTTCATGGAATCAGACCAGTCGATGGTGTCTAAATCACCCAATAATCTTTCGGCGTAGGCCGTGATGCGTAAAGACCACTGCAACATCGGTTTGCGCTCCACAGGATGACCACCACGTTCTGAAACCCCATCTTTGACCTCATCATTAGCCAAAACAGTACCTAAAGCTTCACACCAGTTGACGTAGGTGACGGTGCGATAGGCCAAACGATAATTCATCAAGATAGCGTCCTGCTGTTTTCGACTGAAACTATTCCACTCTGCTGCACTGAAAGTTGACTCTTCGCTATTGGTAGCGGTGACCGTAGCGTTACCATCCTTTTCAAAGTGAGCTACTAATTCTGCAATGGGTTGGGCCTTATTTTCTTTGTTATTATAATAATGCTCAAACAATTCCAAAAAGATCCACTGGGTCCATTTATAATAAGATGGATCGCAAGTTTGCACCTCTCGGCTCCAATCAAAAGAGAAACCTAAGTTATCCAATTGTTGGCGATAGCGTGCGATATTATCAGCGGTCGATTTAGCTGGATGGACACCTGTAGTGATGGCATATTGCTCGGCAGGTAAACCAAAGGCATCATAACCCATTGGGTGCAGGACATTAAAACCTTTTAAGCGCTTGTAGCGCGCATAAATATCAGAAGCAATATATCCGAGTGGATGGCCAACGTGTAGACCAGCTCCCGAAGGATAGGGGAACATGTCTAATACATAATACTTGGGTTTGTTTTGATCAATGTCTACTTTGTAGGTTCCATTGTCTACCCAATACTGCTGCCACTTTTTCTCGATGTCTCTTGGTTGGTAATCCATACCTTGTTCAATGAATTGATGAGTGAATGAGCTAATGAGTGAATGGAGGTTAGTTCCTCATTCAGTTTTAGCGCTGCGAAATTAGTAAAAAATCAAATTTTTGATACCTTGTATCGATTCTATTCCGCAGTAAATCCAAATTATTTTAAACTAGCGTTATCAAACTGGTAATAGTTCCGTGTTTTGTGTATTTTTTCAAAGCAGATTACCTGGGAATATTTGAAAAAGGAAAGAATTGCTTGAGAATTCGCTCCGTTATTGACAGAGTGATTTTATCAATACTGATGAGAATTTGTACAATTCTTCGTCAATAATTATACCAATACAATATTAAACCATTATGATTAGGAGACTATTATACCTCGGTGTCGTACTTGTTGGCCTCTTGGTTGGCTACAATTATTTCTTTGGCGATGTCCAAGAAAAAGAAAATGCTCGCGGGATTGTTGAGGAAGTCAAAAATATCGGAAAAGCCAGTTGGGATTTACTCAAATCGGAAAAAGAAAAAATGGAAGCTGGTAAGTATGACGGGGCCGCAGATAAAATCAAAGATGTCTTTGACAAACTTAAAGGAGTAGCCAAGAAAAATAATGATCAGCAACATTATTCTGAGCTAGAAGATTTGGAAGCGAAACGCCTAGATTTAGAGCGCCGCTTAGAGAATCTAGATAAGCCTCAAGATTACAGCACGACCTCTCTTGTTCAAAAAGAAAATCCTGATGACGAAGCGGCTATTAAAAAAGACCTGCTTGATTTGTACCAGGAAGCTGAGCGCGTGCTGCGCGAAATGGAGGAGAACTAGGCGAGGTATCAAGGAATGTAAAGAGGTATTTAAGATTTGACAACACTGATTAACGTCTCATTAAGGATTTTGAAGCTTTGAAAACTTTTAAATCCGTTGGGTTTCGGTTACATTTGTAGCGTCGAATTGATCTAATTGTAATAATTGAACTTGTAACCATTAGATCAGTTTAAGTAATAAGCAGAAATACAAAAGCTATTTCTTTGTTCGTTACTTTATAAAACTATTTAATCTTCAAATACATATTCAAAATGAAGAAATTATTCTCATTACTATTCTTCTTAGTAGGACTTTCATTAGTAGCTACTGCTCAAACGGAATCTACTGCAGAAAAGAAAGAGGAAGTTCAAGAAGCAGCGGCGAAGCCTGCTGACCAAGCTGTCGGTCCTAAGTTAAAGTTCGAATCAGAGCAGATTGACTTTGGTACAATCGAGCAAAACTCTGAACCTTTCCGTACCATCAAAATCTCTAATGTCGGTGATGCGCCACTTTTGATTACGAATGCTAGAGGTTCTTGCGGATGTACAGTGCCTACTGTGCCTAAAAAACCTATCGCACCAGGTGAATCTGCGGAGATGAAAGTACGCTACGATACAAAGCGTCTTGGAAAGATCAACAAGACCGTTACTTTAACTACCAATGAGAAGAGTAAAACAAGAACGATTCGCGTAGTTGGTCAGATCAACGCTAAACCAGCGGGTACACCAACGAAGGAGTCAAATCCTTTCAATAACTCGAACGGCTAGTCTCTCTTTGATAGACAAGATTTAAAAGAAAAAGACCTGTTGGCTACCAACAGGTCTTTTGTGTTTTACGGAAAAAGTAAACCCTTACTGACAGCAGTAAGGGTTTCTAACCCAAACAAATAAACACAAAAACTACTTTTAGATTTTACAAACATAATATCTTTTAACTACTCCCGCAAGGTTTTTTTATTTTTTAATAAAAAAGAATACCCAATAAGATTTTGTATTTCGAGTTTTTTGCCAAGTATTTTGTAGGGTTTGTTTTTTAAGTTTAGCACTAAAAAAACTATTATTACAGCCGATTGACTAGGATTTCAAACAACTATCCAAAAGGCTTGTTATTTTTACTTAGTAACAGCCAAAAAACAACTTACCGATTTTGATGGAATCTTTTGCTCCAATACGGCGTTAAAAAGCTCTTTATGCCGCAGGCATAAGCAAGGCAGAATGCCCTGCATTGCCTACGTTTTTTGCCTTGTCTTGGCACGAATTTATCCCTGCCTTTCGTCGGGAATCTTCTCGATCAAAATGCGGGACTTATTATTTGTCCGTTACTTAATAAAAAGCGAAGAAAATAGAAGATATGGGACTTTTAGCAGTAATATCACCAGCCAAAACGATTGATTTTTCCGATAATAGAGCAGACCATTTTAGCCAACCTCGCTTTGAAAAAGAGACCCAAGCTTTGGTCAATAATCTAAAAAAGAAAAGGGCACCAGCATTGATGGAGCTCATGAGTATTAGCGAGCAGTTGGGGCAACTCAATGTAGATCGCTACCGATCTTTCGAAACTCCATTTACTGAGGAGAATGCCAAACAAGCGATTCTCGCCTTCAAAGGTGATGTTTATACTGGTCTGGAAGCTGAAGGCTTTAGCAATGAAGATTTGGACTATGCCCAAAATCACCTGCGAATCTTGTCTGGCCTCTATGGATTACTACGCCCCCTGGATTTGATGCAAGCCTATCGCCTGGAAATGGGTACGCGCCTGAAGATTCGTCGAGCAACAAATCTCTATCAATTTTGGGGAGAAAAAATCACCAAAGCTTTGAACGCTGATTTAGCGGAGACCAATAATACGGTACTGCTCAATCTCGCCTCCAAAGAATATTTTAAAGCCATTAAGCCTAAGCAACTAGCCGTACCAGTAGTGACCGTAGATTTTAAAGAAAATCGAAATGGGGTCTATAAAGTCATCTCCTTTACTGCTAAAAAGGCGAGAGGCGACATGTCTAAGCATATCATCCAGCAGCGTATTGAGCAGGTAAATGATCTAAAAGATTTAAAAGTTTTAGACTATACCTACAATGCTGAATTGTCTACAGAAGATCACCTCCTATTTACAACGGGCTAATGCCGCCGTCAAGATTAGTTTTTGGCAACCATTTTCTGGTAGTCTTTTAGAATGGTTCCAAAGGCCATTTTATCATCTTGATCTCTCAGAATAAATACTAAGCTTTGGTCTGCTGTCCGTACCAATAAATCAGCATCCTGGTCTAAAGCTTTACGAACTGCCAAATGGAAATCCGTCTGTGTTTGCGGTCTTTGATTGGCCAATGCAATAGTGCTCGTATCACCGGCTTGTACAGCAAGGATAGTGAGCGGATCAGCAAAGCCAGCTTGGTAGTCATTGGTGCCCACGGTCAAGTAGGCCTCATCTTTGATCCAATAATCTGTAATCGTAGGTTGTAGGATTGGCCGATCTTTGGCTTTTGGCATTTTTCTAAACTTATAATAGTCGATGCCTTCTCCGGGGCCTTTTTCATTCTCATAATAATAAGCTCTCATATTCTTAAAATATAAATGATCTGCATCATCTACATAATAGAAACTAGAAGGATTACTTTGGGTGCTTTCAGTCGGAATATCACAGGACATCGTTAGGCAAAAGCAAGCAGCATTAAGAATTAAGAAAATAAACTTATCTTTCACAGATTTTTCAATTAGATGATTATCTCCCTAACAGTATGCGACTTGTTAAGTTTGTTCTTGTCACCGGAATTTTATTCGGTCTAATCTATGTTTTTAATAGCAACCAGCCTTTTGGAAGCCAACTTCCGCCCATTGGTAAATTATTAAACCCGAATACGGGCTTTTGGCAGAATGCGGAAGCATCTGCTGCTCCCGAAAAGCTAGTCTTTGAAACGGGGCAATTGAAAGCTCCTGTAGAAGTGGTTTTCGATGATCGTTTAGTCCCTCATCTCTATGGCCAAAACAATAATGATCTAGCTTATGTGCAAGGATATCTACACGCTATGCACAGACTTTGGCAAATGGATATCGCCACCAGAGCAGTAGGTGGCCGCTTATCAGAAGTTTTAGGTGCCAGGACTTTAGGACGAGACAAATTGCAGAAAAAGAAAGGCTTTGTCTTTGCCGCAGAAAATGCTTTACGCGCCTGGAAGTCTAATCCTAATGAATGGGGCCTAGTACAATCCTACACGGATGGCGTGAATGATTATCTGGCGCAATTACAGCCTAAAGATTATCCCTTAGAGTTCAAAATCTTAGATTATAAACCAGAGGCTTGGACCCCGCTTAAATCAGCTTTATTTCAAAAATATATGGCAGAATCTCTTTGCGCAAGACATAGAGATGTACCTGCCACCAATACCAAGCTGGCACTTGGAGCAGAGCTTTTTGACTTTTTATATCCCGAATATAATTCCCAACAATCACCTATTATCCCTGCCGATGTAGAATTTGATTTCGAAGAGGTAAAATCACCTTTTCCTAGTCCGCAAGACTCCAATCAGCTTTCCTATGTTCCGCATGAGATGTTCGAATTGCCACATCCCAACAACGGAAGTAACAACTGGGCAATAGCTCCCGAGCGGACTGCCAGTGGAAATGCTATTTTATGTAGTGACCCTCATTTAGGACTGACATTGCCTTCCATCTGGTACGAAATCCATTTAAACACGCCAGAGTTTAACTCTTATGGGGTTTCCCTTCCGTCTTTACCTGGTATTTTGATTGGTTTCAATGATCATATTGCTTGGGCAGAAACGAATGTTGGTCACGATGTATTAGATTGGTACCGCATCAAATGGGTAGATGATACGAAGCAAGCTTACTGGTTGGATGGCGAAAAGGTGCCCACTGAAATTCGAGAGGATACCGTATGGCTTTCTGGGAAGAATGACTTCGATATCGTAGAAACCAAGTATACTGTATGGGGCCCTGTCGTTTACGAAGACACCGCCTCTGCCTACAATGATATGGCCATGCGTTGGATTGCCCACGATCAACCTGTTGAAAAACCATTCTATGAATTTGGCACCTTCTGGCAGTTAAAAGCAGCAAAGAATCATAATGATTATAAGGCGGCCCTGAAAGGCTATGATGCGCCAGCACAAAACTTCGCATTTGCAGCTACCAATGGTGATGTCGCTATCACCGTTAATGGTAAGCTACCTGTGAAGCGGGACCAGCAAGGGCGATTTGTGCAAGATGGTAGCGAAAGCGAGAATGATTGGAATGGGTTTATTCCCAGAGATCAACTCCCACAGGTACTCAATCCTGAACGGGGTTTTATCTCTTCAGCCAACCAGCACTCTACCGATGAAGACTATCCCTACTATTATAATGGGGGCTTTGATGACTTTCGTGGGCGTACCGTGAATAAGATGCTCGATACTTTAGAAAAAGCTACTATTGAGGATGTGATGGCTATGCAGAATTCTAGTTTTTCCCTTTATGCGGAGGAAGCCTTACCTACTTATCTAGCCATGCTCGACAAATCAACGCTGGGCGATGCTGAGCTGCAAGCCCTCAAAACACTCGAAGATTGGGATTTTAAATACGATAGAAACTCCATTGCTCCTGTGCTTTTTGAAGCCATAGATGATTCGATTTATGATAAAACTATGGATGAGATAGCTGCCTTAGCGGCTGACCAATCCTTTCTCTACCCAGAGAGTTGGCGTTTGCTAGAAATCATGAAGCAGGTACCTCAGCACCCTATCTTTGATGACCAAAGAACAGAGGCAACCGAGGATGCTCAAACTATCGTCAATCGGGCTTTTAAAGAAGCATTATCTAATATATCTGATAAAACCTGGTTGGAAGAAAACCGACCTTCAGTTAATCATATGGCGAATATTGGCCCATTTGGGTTTAGAGATGTAGCCATTGATGGTACGGGCTGGTCCCTCAATGCCATTAGAGGAAATCATGGCCCTTCCTGGCGAATGATTGTGGAAATGGACCCTGCGGGTGTAAAGGCTAATGTCGTTTATCCTGGCGGGCAATCTGGTAATCCTGGCAGCCCATTTTATGACAATATGGTCCAGCAATGGGCTACAGGTGAATATAATCAGGCCGTATTTCCACCTAAGCGAGCCCAATTTCCAGACGATGCCATTTTATTTAAAATGGAATTTAAATAATCATCTTAGGAAGGACTCCAATTATCATATTCTTTAATTTTTCATCGATAAGTTTTTTAATTTAATTAGAGCAAACGCATTAAAATAGAAACCTAAAAAGAAATGATTTGTACCGAAAATTAAGTGTAAAAAGGTCAAGAGTGAAGTGCGGGAGGCCGCCTGGGCATTGTTTGAGCGGAGCGAGTTTGGCCAGG
>JBELML010000151.1:0-15581 GCA_042095835.1 Saprospiraceae bacterium | reverse complement strand
GGATTGCTCTTCTGTAATCTAGATGTTGAAAGAGAAGGTTTACCCCTAGTAGGAAGGATGAGTTAAAATGGTATGGCTTAAATCGTTAATTTTAGAGTGTATTTATTTGTGTCCCCTATATTTTACCACCGAGGTGTTCAGGGCAGATTAAGGATCATTAAGTCAAAACAACCATGCATAAAAAATCAATATTCATCACGGGAGCGGGCCGTGGCATAGGCAAAGCTACTGCTCAACTTTTTGCGAGTAAAGACTGGTTTGTGGGACTCTCTGATATCAATGAAGCGGAGCTAGCTGCACTTGCCCAAGACCTAGGGCCGGAGCATTGCTCTAGCTATCTTGTAGATGTGAGAGTAGTCGATGAGGTCAAAAAGGCCATCGCCGATTTTGGTTTTCAAACGGATGGTCGGATGGATGTACTCTTCAATAATGCGGGCATTCTCTTTTCGGGTGGTTTTGAGAAGGTGCCTTTAGAAAAACACAAAGCCATCGTAGATGTCAATATTACGGGGCAAATGAATGTCACCTACTTGGCGCTGCCTTTATTAAAGGCGACCTCAAATAGCACCATCATCACGATGGGCTCTGCCTCTGCCAGTTACGGAAACCCCGAGCTAACCGCCTACGCTGCTTCAAAATCGGCGGTTCAGTCCTTGACCGAAGGTTGGAACCTACTCTTCCAGAAGTATGATATTCATGTCGCCGATATCAACCCCGCCTATGTCAAAACGACAATGGTCAGCAGCGAGCAAGCGGCCATGCAGCTGCCCAATAAAGAGGTCAAGTTATCTGCCGAACAAATTGCAAAAGCAGTCTGGAAAGCTGCTCATTCCAAAAAAGTACATCATTATGTAGGTGGCGATGCCCAGCTGTTCAGGTGGACCAAGTGGTTATTACCGCAGCCGCTATTTTTAGCGATCCTGAAGAAGAAGGCCTATGAGAAAGCATTGGAGAAGAATTGACAATCATTACTTAGCTGATTTCTTTTTCCTATGCCACTGCCAGTAAAAATAAGGAAAGAGCGGTAATGGGAATAATTGTTCTGCATTTACATCTGGAAAAAAACCATTGATAGCCAGCATCTCTATTCTCATGTTGCGTAGAAAACCAGATTTACTTCTGTAAAATGGAGCTATCCGAAATCCATAAGTTACCTGATGTTTACGAGGTACATTCTCTAGATAAGTTAAAGTAGAACCATAGCTATATCCTGCATGATAGCTAATCCAATTGGACGGTCGGTAGTCGATCCCTAATGAAAAATTGGGATTCCAGCTCTTGATAAAAGTCATTGATTCTTGCTCAACAGAAGCATTTCTTTGTAATAAGTTTGCTTATCTTAAAGATTACTTTCAGTTTTTCATGAACCTCAAGCATTACACCATGTCAAAATTTATATTTCTTTTTCTGGTATTCCCCGTGTTATTTCTACCCAAGACTAGCCCAAACGAGCAACAGGAGGACTATACTTATCTGCTTACCGTAAAGTCCCTCTCTGAACAAGAAATACCCTTCGACCTCACCATCAAAAGTGCGGCCAAATTAGGGGAAGAGCCAGAAATTCAGGAATGGAAACAACTAAAAACACCTTATACCAAGGAGCTACCAACTGGCGTACACACAGTAGTGGTAACTTCTTCGAAAATGGGCACTGTTATGAGTAAATTGAATGGTGTCGTAGAGGGAAAAGAAAAAGGCTCCGTATCAAGCTCAAAGCAAAAGGCCATACTCAATGCTGGGCCTGGAGGGCAATACCATACTGGATTCCCAAATTGGTAAGATTTTAAATATGATAGCATGAATACATTACAGCAAATCTGTTCAGGAACTAATTTCTATAATTATCAACGGCACTTAATTTCTGCTAGCGCAATCCCTTTACTTCTTGCGGTGATACTTACTAGCTGCAGCCAGCGCCTTTTACCCTATAATAAAGAAGAAGGGAAGCAAAGCGGGAGCGACCACATCAGGGTCAACCAAATAGGGTATTATCCCAAAGCGACCAAGCAAGCGGTTATCGTCACAGACGAGCAAAAAGCTAATTTTCAAGTTGTCAATCAAGCTAATAAAGTGGTGCTCAGTGGCCTACTTTCGGCTCCTCAGCAATGGGACTTGTCGGGAGAAAATGTACAAATCGCCGACTTTAGTACCGTAACCAAGCCAGGTACTTACTTTCTTCTAGTAGAAGATATGGGCCGCTCTCATAGTTTTGAAATTAGAAAGCGAGTGTTGGAGGAGGCCTATTTGGGTTCTATCAAAGGCATGTACTACCAACGCATGAGTACGGCGCTAGAAGAGCAACATGCGGGAAAGTGGCATCGTGAAATGGCTCATCCGGATGACCGAGTTTTATACCATCCATCGAGTGGAAAGTCAGAAGGGTTTAGGGTAGCTCCCAAAGGCTGGTATGACGCAGGTGATTACAACAAGTATGTGGTGAATGGTAGTTTCCCCATCGGACAATTCCTGTTGTTGGAGGAACAATATCCTGGGACCGTCAAAGACAATGTTTTGAATATTCCAGAGAGCGGTAATGGCCAGAGTGATTATCTAGATGAGTTGAAGTATGAACTAGATTGGCTGCTATCTATGCAGGATGATGATGGAGGACTCTTCCATAAACTCACTGCCAAAAGTTTTGAGGGGATGGTCATGCCCAAGGAGGCAACCAGTCAACGCTATATTGTCGGAAAAGGCACTGCAGCTACGCTTGATTTTGCTGCGGCTACAGCCAAAGCCTATCGTATTTATCAACCGACTCAGGATGACTTCGCTCAACAATGCCTAGAGGCATCTAAGCAAGCTTATGAATGGGCAAAGAAAAATCCAGAGGTGGTCTATAGAAACCCGGAGGATGTGGTTACGGGCGAGTATGGTGATGAAGACTTTGAGGACGAATGGACCTGGGCCAATGCCGAGCTATTTATTGCGACTCAAGACAAAAGTTACCTAGAAGTCATCCAAAGCGATACCTTGGATTTTACTTTTAAAGCAGGCGAAAGCTGGACGGGTTTTATGCGCTTTTTAGGATATTTTGCCTTGCTGGAAAATGAGGCTTTACTGCCTTCTGATTTTTATCAAACGCTTAAAGAAGGAATTCTTAACGAAGCCAATCGACTTGTCGGTCTAAGCCAAACATTACCTTACTTTCAACCAGTCGACGATTTTCATTGGGGATCAAATAGCGATATTCTAAATGCTGCAATGATCCTTGCCCAGGCTTACCGTTTAGATCAAAAACCGCAATATTTGCAAGCGGTACAACAATCAGTGGACTATATCTTTGGCACTAATGCAGTAGGCTATAGTTTTTTGACTGGATTTGGTGACCGGACGCCCATGTTTATCCACCACAGGCAAAGTGCTGCTGACGATATTGCAGAACCCGTACCAGGACTATTATCTGGTGGTCCCAATAGTCGACAACAAGATGCAAAGGACGGTACTGTCTATCCTGAAAATGCACCTCCCATGAAGAGCTGGGTAGATCAGGGGCCTAGTTATGCCAGCAATGAAATTTGCTTGAACTGGAATGCACCATTAACTTATATCCTTGGCTTTTTGGAGCAGGAGTCGAAGTGATTATCAGGAAGGGTTAAAGGGTTAAACATCTTCGATGTTGGGTTAAGTCGTCAGCTTTTAGCTGCCTCTTGGGGTTAAATTAGTAAAATATACTATCCTTTATCGTTTACAATTAGAGTGTTTAAAACGTTTAACCCAAAGAGACGGGCTTTGCCCGGCGACATAACCCCAAACGCCACAGGCGTAATCACCTTTTAACCCTTTTAAAAACATCCGTACTCACCCAATAAATATCTTGATTGCTGGTGTAAAATAGGTATTTCCCATCCTTACTTACAAAAGGACAATACTCATAATTGTTCGTATTAATACTAATACCCATGTTGATAGATGCAGTCCAGGCGGTATTGGTGTCTTTAAAACTAATAAATAAATCGCCCCGGCCATAACCACCTTCACGAGTCGAACAGAAAATGAGGTAAGACTCATCTGGCGCGATGAAGACATCTGCTTCGTAGGCATCGGTGTTGATGCTTGCTCCTAGTGCCTGAGGTCTTTGAAAAACACCATCGATGTATCTAGAATGATAAATATCATGATTGGAGCGCTTGTCCGCTTCTGTATGGCCATCAGAGGCAAAATACATTGTACCATCTTGACTAAATGAAATATAGTATTCGTTACCAGCAGTGTTGATGTTGGATCCTGCATTAATCGGTGCTGACCAGCCTTCTTCTTGTTTTTCGATGTACCAGATATCAATATCTTTATTCTTGCCAATGCCGTCTAATGCTTGATTGGAAATGAAATAGAGTCGTTTTTCATCATTAGAAAGAAAGGGATCATTGTAGCCGTAGCGCTCATGGGAGAGGATAACTTCTGGTGAGGTCCATTCATTATTCACGAGTTTAGAATATCGGATTTCGTTTTTACCATTCACATCGACGCCGTAGTAAAACTCTGTAGCAGTCGAATTGAAAATGGCCCCAAATTCTGACTCCTCCGTAGAGATAAAGTTGGGCGCGAATACCTTGGGTTTGATGCCTGGAGGTTCCTGTCCCATATAGTCTCCTGAGAGTTGGATGGTCCGTACTCGATTCGGATCTGCTCCAAGCGATAAGAGTAGATTGCTGACGGCATTGGCCTTGATTCGTTGAGCAATTTCGAGTGGAGTACTTCCTCTTTGGTTGACTTGGTTGATGTCTACGCCTGCCTCGATAAGTTTTTTGACAAACCAATCGTTTTTGTTTAAAATAGCTCGTTCTAGTAGCATCATTCCATATTGATCAATCCAATCATAGTCGGCTTGGAGCTGAACTAAGGTGTCAAAATAGCTGTCATTGTTGTACTGTACGGCGACGTACATGGCCGTTTTCCCTTCTTTGTCGGCATGGTTGATGTCGATACCATTTTCAACTAAATATTCCAGTATAGCTTTTTTCTTACAGGCTACCGCCCAGTGGAGGAGGGAGCGCCCTCGATCATCGACTACCTCAATGCTCTGGACTTGGACCAAGCTATCGAGGCGATTCAGTTGACCTCGGCAGGCGCTGCTGAAGATGTTTTGAGCAGAAAGTCCCAGACTGCTTAGGAGAAAAAAGATACATAAGCCACGTACGAGATCAATCCCTTTGTTTCTTGGTCTACCTGCTTGCATCGCTGAATAATTAATGTTTTCCGTCGAACTCCAATGAGTGCGACTATTCAGCAGACAATATACATAAGAGTGTTATGTATTGGAGCTTATTTAATTTTTTTAATATAAAATTAAGACTGTTGTAGAAACATGGTATAAACTTTTTACTTAGTCATTTTTAACAAAATAGCCCTCATTAGAAATAGCTTGCTCACTCACAAAGATGCTGGCTTTCCTAAACCAAACCTCGGCGTAATTATTGGTGTCGTATTGTTTGGGAATATTGCCATCATAAGTATCTGCTCCGGAGCACCAATTTTTATTGATCTCTGGGGATTTACCATTGGTTTGGTTATAAGAGCCGAGTTTAAAGAAAAGTCCTTCGGCTGCATAGGCGTTTTCGCGCTCTACTCCATCTTGGCCAATGGTGACAAATAGGTCTTGGGTTTGTTGAGGGATATCGCTAGTAGAGGTGTACTCCGATTCGATGAGATTTTGGGTGAAGGTTTTCGTTTCATGGCCTTCACTAGCAAAGCTTAGGTACATGATTCCATCTTTTACTTCAATCTCGTAACTCATTTCTTCGCCCAGAGCAAGGCCATCCTTAGGTTCTTCGGGATAGGTATTTTCGTCCTCTCCTACTACCGAAAAGTCGTAGCCCCACACGGCTGTTGAATAATCCCATCTCTTGGAGTTGTCATCACCTGCAGTATTGATTTCGTAATGCCAAAAGACAGAGCCTTTCGTATGGCCAGGAAATTTTTTATAGAATATTTTAAGTGGTTCGTTCTCATGTCCGTCGGCACTATGGATCTGACCGATGACCACAGAATACGAAGCAGCTACTCGTGCATTGCCAGTGGCGGAGACATTCATGACTTTAAGCGAAGCCGATAGTTTTGCATCTGTTAGGGGAGACCATTTTTTCAATTGAGCCAATTCGGTCCTGGTATTGTTTGACGTACCGTGCGTATCGCCTGAATTGGGTGCTTTGAATACGACCCAGTTTTGTTCCCCTTCTTTGGCCGTATAGAAAAAATCGTTATGCTCAAAACCGATAGCTGGGCCAGCATTTGAGCCATCCCCTAAAATTAAATTCCAATGATCGAAAAAGGGAATAAGATCACTAGGGTAGACCTTTTTAGGACTGTCGTTTGGGCTGCTCTCTTCAGGAGTATTCATACAGCTAGTCGGTACTAAAAATGCTACTAAAACAAAAAGGATAGCTACTGATTTACTTGTTGGTTTATTCATTTATATAAAAGCTATTTATCTACCTGTATCGAGTCAAATTGAAGTTGGAATTCCTTCTAAAGGTATTGAAATTTCACAGAGAATCCTTATAACGAAGCTTGAGGGTTTGAGTGGGTGGGTAGGGTTTGAAATATAAAGTAAATTTGAGGATTGCTTGATCAGATTCTGGAGCTTGGTTTAGGTCTAGTTAAAAGGTGGTGATGGCTTAACAAAATAACGGTCCTCGTTATTTTGTTAAGCGTTAATAACGGCTAATAATTGATAATAACGGTTATATTCCATTATTGACAGTCTTTAGCCGATAATAACGGTTACTATTGGTTGTCAACCGTTATCATCTGTTGTTAACCGTTATTACCCACTATTAGCCAATTTTACCAAATCTCACCCATTGCTAACTGTTATTAGCTGTTACTCAATGCGGATGCTCTCCGTATACTATCAAAGATTTTAAGTATACTCACCATATACTTATAGGGCTGCCATGATCTGTGCCTTTAGGACCTAAAATCATTTGACGCATCAAGAAAGAATAAACAAGAACGGAATGTTGAATGTAAAGACTATTACGAATACCGAAATGCTGATGTTTACTTCTACCATGCGAGTAGACTACTTAAAAAAGATATTTTCCCATTACGGATTTTATGTCTTGGTATTTCTATTATTAACACCTTCTTATCAGGCAAAAGCCCAATCATTTGATGCTATAGAGGTACAGCAACTAAGCTTCCAGAGCAAAGGTGTTAGCTTGGCAGGCACCCTCTTTAAACCCCAACAGCCCCATGCTGCCCTCGTTATTGTCCATGGTTCGGGACAGACAACAAGGAGGAACGAATTTGCCGAACTCCTAGCTAAAAGAGGCATTTCCGTATTTACTTATGACAAACGTGGAGTTGGAGAATCGGATGGCCTTTATGCTGGACCTGAAGTGGGGACCAACAATATCGATTCTGCCAACCTCAACCTGCTAGCCGAAGATGCCAGTGCTGCCCTAAACCTTCTTAAACAGTACAACCAGAATATACCTGTTGGACTCCTAGGCTTCAGCCAAGCAGGATGGATTATTCCTATCGCAGCCAATAAAAATTCATCGGTAGATTTTATGGTGCTATTTAGCTGCCCTCTGATTACAAGTCTGGAGCAACTTAGATTCCAGTTTTATACCAATGGAAGAGCTGATTTTTGGGAAAACCATTCGGAGGCAGAGGCGCGAGAGCATATCCGTAATGATCCCGATCGGTACCAATTCATAGGCACAGATCCTAAAGTTGCGCTGCGTACACTTTCTATCCCAGGGTTTTGGATTTTTGGAAGTCAGGATATACAAGTACCCGTTGGTTTATGTTTGGAGCACCTCAATGAGCTTAAAGTTCAAGGTAAACCCTTCGAGTATGCCCTATTTTCAAACTTAGGCCACAATACGGCCTTTACTGATGATACAATGCCTGTTGAGATGGTCATCCAATGGATAAAACAAAAGGCTTTTAGTATTCAGAAAAATAAGTAGCTCCCTGCATCCTACCTTGCTCACCTTTGCGCTTTTCTTAATTTGCGGAAGATCAGGATATGTAGAAAAACAATGGTAGCAGGAGCAAAGGCCGGTATCCAACTGAAAGGAAAGGTCCCAAATTGGCCTACGCCCATCTCTCCATTTGCTATTGCTGCACGAGTGACGACGATAGCTGTGCTGAGTACGGATAAGATATCTAGCAGACCAAAAATATTCCAAACCCAGGCCAAGGGTTTAGCAAAGGCTACTTTTTGACGTAGGAAATAAATCACCGGAATCGCAAAAAGAGCTGTCAGTATATCTCCAGTGCCACCAATCATGGCGAAAGACCAAGGCAGAGCATCATAGCTATATAGCAAAAAGAAATAGACACCTACCAATCTGAAAATATGAATGGCAATGAGCTGTTCTAAGCGAACCGACTCGAATATTGTAGCAAACCAAGCTCGTCTTTGTACCCACAGGAGGTAGAATAAGAATAGCGGTACCACCACAAAAATAATGACCCGAGGTGGTAAGGTGTTGACCGTGAAAAAGCCCGTCAAGGAGACTAAACTGACGATGAAAAAGAAGCCCAAATAGAAGAATAAAACCCTTTTCTGTAAGGCTTTTCCATCCCATTTTCCTGCTCTATTGGCTGCGACTTTTACGGTATTCGCGATAAGATAGGTAGGTACTGTCAACATTAAAATGCCAAAGGAAATCGATAGCCAAAGCGGTACTTGAGTGATTGATAAGTCCATGTTTTTTGTTTTGATACAAAAAAACAGGATTATCCAATAGTATGGATTGCCATAAGGCAACTTCTCAGCTTTCAGTAATTTCTTTACGGATTCTACTCAAGGAATATTTAGTGATGCCAAGATAGCTGGCGATGTATTTGAGCGGTACCTGGTTGATGAGTTCTGGTTTTGTATCCAGTAGCATGAGGTAGCGCTCCTTGGCATCATACTTGTGAAAGGCGATCATCTGTTGGTGCAAGGTCACATAGTTCATCGTGAGCATCATCCGGCCCCATTCTCGGAACTCTGGGATATTGTGGAAACAATATTGTACCTGCTCCAGATCGATCGACCAGACCTCGCAAGGCGTCAGGGTTTGGTAGTTCTCTTCGCTAGGCTTTTGTTTGAAAAAGGATTGGAAGTCATTCAGAAAGTCCGGCGCGGCAAAGAAGCGGGTTGTGATTTCTTCGCCTTCTCGGTCTACTAAAAAGCAACGTATGATGCCACTTTGTAGGAAATAGGATTTTCTACTTGTTTTGCCTTCTTGTACCAAAAGGTGTCCATTTTCAAATGCCTCTTGTTGAAAATACGCAGCGATCTGCTCCGCTTTAGTGGGCGGGATGGGCGTGAGGTGGATGATGTACTGCGCTAGCGTCAATCTTTGTTGATTATATATGTAATAGGAAACGAAATCCATTTCCTTTTTCTGATTCCATCTCCATTCTCCCACCAATCAAATTCACTCGACTCTCGATACTTTTCATACCCAAACCATTTCCTTTCGCTTCCTTACCTATGCCTTTCCCGTCATCGGAATAGATCAGTTTGATGTCTTGATCTATAGATTCAAATTGGATGGTGATCTGCTTCGCTTCGGCGTGTTTTGGCGTATTATTGATAAGTTCTTGAACAATCCGATAGAGCGCTAAATCCTGTTCTTTGGTAAATTGGTATTCTTGATCATAAGAAAGATTGACTTCCAACCCACTGCTCTGCTCTATCTTTTTACAATGATCTTCCAGGGCTTGTAGTAGCCCAAAACGATCCAAGACGGTCGGCAGTAAATTATGAGATATTTCGCGCGTCTGTTGGATGGCCGTATCGACGATTGACTTAGCCTCGCCGAGTATTTCCTCAAAGTCTTCGGTGGAGCGCTGCGTAGACAACTGTTGCACATAGAGACGAGCAGCAGAAAGTAAACTTCCCACACCATCGTGCAGGTCCGTAGCCACCCGTTTACGCTCTATTTCCTATGCTTGGATAGATGATTCTAACAAATCCTTTTGATAAGCGGCTTCCAAACCCTGAATCTTAGCTTTCTGAGCAAATAAGCGCTTTTGATAAACCACAAAAAAGATAACCACCGCTACGGAAAGCAGCAGCATACCAATCACACCAATCAAAATCAAAACGAGTGCAGAATTTAGGTCTCCGGTTTCAGCCATAGCGCAATACTGTAAAAGATATTGTGCAAGATATTAAAGATTCCGTGCATCCCCAAAGGATATACAAGGCATCTAGCGAATATTGTACCTGGTTGGAAAATAAAAAGATGAATAGGCTGCTTGAAAAGTAAAGAATTACCGCTACACTGATCCAAAAAATCGAGGATCGTTCTAAGTGTTCTATTGATAGGTCTCGTAAAGTCTTATAGAAAAAAATTAAGGACATACTGATGAGCAACAGACTCTCCACTGCCGCAGAATAGGTGTTGAATTGATCAAAACCACTCAGCACAAGCATATCAAGGATCACAAAACAAGTAAAGGATATGCCAGCAATAAGGAACCATTTGTTTTGGATAAATGGCACCAGTGCCTGACGAAAAATGAGTAGTAATATATTGAATTCAAAAATCGTAAAAAAATAGTAGATAATGGGTTGAAGGAAATCCGTTTTTCTTACCAAATAACTCAATAGCTCTGTAGTACAAACCGCCACAACTAGATAAAATAGTAAGCGCTGCCCTTGGCTATGCCATCTCCTTGATAATAGACCAACCAACAGCGGTAATGCGCTTAAGTATGCTGAGGTATCAGCAATTGTATAAGATAAATCTGCTAGCATTTAAGGATTTTCTATACTAGAATCCTGCAGTATTACAATAGGGTGGACAAGGCCTTGCCCGCTCAAAAAAAGTACTTTCAGTAGTTTGAGTGCTTTCCTCCTCGTAAATTTGAATGATCAGGCGAAAATCAAAAGGATGCGTGATGCGAACGGTCAGTCCTGCTCCAAATAATAGCCCCAACCCATAGTCTGGTGTACCTAGATTTTCTTTTAAATGCCTCACAATCTTCACCGCATCACTATCTTCGTAAGTATAGAAATTCACTCGTATATCTTCAATGCGGGTTTCGCCTGTAGCGAGCAGTCCAATATCATTTATTAGCCCTACAGTCGGGCCGAAGAAGGATTGTTTCAACTCATTATCATTCAGCTCCATCCACTTTCTGACAAATAGCATTTCTACGCCTTTGCTAATGATTCCTTCACTCCTGAATTTAGGAGCGACGACCATTTTGAAGTAGTAGTACTGAAAGTTCCCTTTTTTAGGCTCCGTGATGATACAAAAAATAGACGAAAAACGACCGTCTCTACAGCCCATTCCTATTTTTATGGCATGGACTTGGTCCGTTTCTATTTTTTCCTCAATGATGAGTTTATCCCCTTCATCTAAATCAAGAATAAAGGCGTTGACCCGTCTAAGTCCTTTATCTTCTTTGATATAAAAGAGGTTGGTTAGTTCATCTGGTAAGTACTCTTTCCAAGCTTGTAAAGCATCCTTTACAAAATCTGGCTTATGATTATTTGAAATGATAGGCATTGGTAATAGGATTTTAATGTTGGTAAAATACGGTAGATTTTAAAAAAAAATCAGGGAAATTCAATTACTCGAATTCCCCCAATTCATCATCTATTTACACTATTCAGATATATATGAAACTATTGTTTGACTACTGGTTTGAGTAGGTACCCTTGTGGTAAATCCAGGCGTACAAAGTAGGTTCCCTTTGGTAGCTGCTGTAGACCGACTTCAATCTGTACGGTCCCTGCACCTTGCTCGCCCGTCCATTGCTGTAAAGTCCGACCCATCAAATCAATGACTTGTAGGCGATATTCACTTGCTTGCTCATTTTCCCAGCTCAAAATCACCTGGTCAAATGCTGGATTAGGGAATAGGCTAAACTGCATCTCCTCGCTTACATCTTCTTTCTGATCTTTAGTACTGACCAAGGTGCCCGTGTTTACTCTCGTAAGAAAAGCCTGGTCTTTCACGCGCGAGATAGAGCTATAGTTTCCACTTAGATAGATACCTTCACCTATCACCGATACCGAAGAAAGGTTGATAAAGGAAAGTGGTAAGGTAAACGAAATCTCATCTCCGATAATATTCCCATCGGCATCTAGTTGTAAACTGCGGAGGTTGTTAGTAAATACCCCAGAGCTGGCGAATTGAGAACTTACAAAATTGAGGACAACATTATCATTAGGATCATACACGGCTTGATGAGAATTAATGTTCTGTTGTCCAATATCATTAGGATGAAGGACCGTCTGTCCAACTACACTTCCGTCTGTAGTATTTACCCTGATAATGAATCCCAAGCGTGTAAAAGTAGAGTCTGAGTAAACACCACTGATGAGTAGTTCTGATTGGTCACTATTCAGCATGATCTTGTTCACCGCAGGATTAGCAAAATCATACCCAGTATTTAAGGCAATTTGCTGGGCATAACGTACGGCACCATCTGCTTCATGGGCAATCAGGTTAAGCGTATCAGACAAACTAAACTGACCATTTGATCCAGCTTGTATACCAAGTGTGTACACTTTATCCGCCGAATCTACTGCTAGGCTAATTGGATTAAAAGGGTAATAATTAAAAGTATCAATAGTTGCCGCGATACGGGCTACAAAATTAGTGTCCATAGCAAAAACATAAGGCCTATATCCCGTATTCGGCCCTTCAAATATTTCTCCATTAGTTGTTCCGACCACCCCATAGCTGGTAGCAGTAGAGGAATTTATGCGATCACTAAGAAATGAAGGAAAATCAGGAAAATCAATCGCCCCAAATCCTACACTATCGGGTTGCAAAACATTAAAATCACGATCAAACTTAAAGAAAGAAATTCTGGTAAATCTTTCGTTTATATAGCCCATATAGCCACCATTCGTAGCGACTATTCCGGGCATCTCTGGATCAAAATCCCATGGTTGCCAAAAAGAAATGTCATTGGTAGTGACGCGTTTACCCGTCAAATCGCCTGTTTCTGCATCGATGATATCCTGCCCCCAAGTCGTTCCAATCTCTGGAAATATTCCTTGAAAGCGAAGTCCTAGGAACTCGGCGTCTTCCCCTGTTGTGCTTTGGATAGCAGGTATTCCATTATAGAAAGAAACACCTTCACTCGAACTGGCAGAAAGCAAAGAAAGCGTATCATTCGCGGCTACTGAATCACCAAAAGCAATGATAAATAAAGGGTTTTGAAAGTTCTCACTGTTGCTTCCACTAACTGCTACAATTTGGCCATTAGCATTTAGTTCCTTCCGACTGAAGCGGTTAGTAGGAACTTCAATTGCAACAGCTGTATCGGCTGCTCCTACAGCAAAAGATATCTGGTAGCTAGACTGTCCTAGCACATAAAGGGTGCTATCCGAATAGACGATTCCAGTTCGGCTAAAATTACCTCTTGCACCTTCGGGAGCTAATATCGTGTCAATTACGGTAGTGGCCATATCATTCCTACGAAAAAGGAAGGTGTTGAAGGAGCGATTGGTAGCAGCGTAGGCGTCTGCTTGAGGGATGTAGGCAAAATCCATCGAATAAGAATCACGGCTAATACCTCTCAATTCATACTCTGCCAGGAGGCTTAAATCCGCAATCGCGTACTCTCTGATTACAAAGATGTCGGCACCGCTTGTAGAGTCTTTATCTACACGTACCGCCATAGCCAAACGGTCATCGCCCACAGGTAAGATCTCAATATACCCAGAGGAAGCAAAACCGCCTTTAGGGAAAAAATCAGGTACCCGTTCTTCTACCTCTAGCGTTGTTGGGGATAATTTAGCCATGTTCAGGGTACGTAGTGCAAAACCTAAACTATCGCTAAATACACCTCCTCTACTGATAACAACGATCTGATTTTCGTCCACGTAAAGCCCTCGCGTCTGTTCTCGTCCAGAGCTTAGGTTAAAGGTTGTTTCAGCAAGTACACTATCCAGACTGGCAGATAGTTGTACGATCCTGGTCTGCTCCCTGACGAAGCCATCCGTTTCCAAAACGGCATATGCTACCCATATACTTCCGTCGGGGCCTTCTGCCAATTGAGCGGAAGAGGCTTCCCCAATGGGACCAAGTTCAATGGAGGTGACTACCTCGTTGTCTGCATTAATTCGGTAAACATTGACTGCAAATTCCACTTGTCCAGGTCGGTTGGTCAAAACGGCTATGGCCAAATCTCCATTATCTAAGGGAATGACGCGGGTAGTTTGATAAAGCGTATCCACAAAATCATCAGAGAATGTGTTGAAATACGCGCTTTGTAATTGTGCATTTAAATGGAAGGTTCCCAGGCTAAAAAATAATAGCAGAAGGGTAAGTGTTTTCTTCATTTGAAATGAATTTTGGATGAATAAAAAGTGTTCTTGCAAGAACCTTATTGGTCCTTTATTTGAATACGCCCAAATAGGTTACCTAAGGGGAAAGAGAAAATGGGTTTTAGGATTTATGCAGGGGTATAGCGACTGAAATTTCGGGAAAATGGAGCCGTTTTATCCTAGAGGTGTATTGGATCGATGCTTCAAAAGTGGGGATTTCTATAGTGGGATAATAGGGTAGAAATACGCGTTCCAAGAAAATGATCATTTCTACCTATTGGATTGCAGTTTTTACCTGGCACCTAAAATTTGCGTAGAAACCCTTATATTTTGGCGATACTTGATAAGTACCTATTTTAGCAAAATCAATTTCCTTTCTATATGCAGTCTATCCGCTTGGCTATCGCAGACGATCAATTGCTTTTTCTTAAAGGACTCAAATTGCTTATCAAATCCTTCGAGGAAATCGAATTGATTATAGAGGCGCACAATGGGCAGGAATTGTTGGATGCGATTGAAAAGCAGCAACCTGATGTTGTTTTGACAGATTTGCGGATGCCTATACTCGACGGATTAGAAGCCACTGAAAAGATCAAAGCACAATATCCCGATATCAAAGTCATCCTACTGAGCATGTACGATGATGAACGCCTCATCAACCACATGATGAAAGTCGGAGCCAATGGCTATTTGCTCAAAAATGAGGAGCCGGAAGTGCTCCGTAAAGCTATACATGCGGTAGTAGAAAAAGAATTCTTCTTTACAGAGTACGTCTCCAAAGCCTTGCTCAAGGGTGTACAACGAAAAAGTAAAGAAGTGCGCCCCTGGAAAGCGAACGATACACTGAATGTCACCAAAAGAGAAATGGAAGTTCTACAATTGCTTTGTAAGCAATATACCTCTTCGGAGATTGCCGATGAATTGGTGATTAGTATTCGTACTGTAGAGAATCATCGCAAGCATTTGATCGAGAAAACAGGCGTGAAGAATACTGCTGGACTGATCATATTCGCTATTCGGAATCAACTGATTATTATGGATGAATTGACCTGAATTATCTTCCCAATACACGTTCCCTAACACTATGGCAAACCCATTGAAATAAAAACTGAAAAAGAAATGATTTTTACTGGAAATTAAGTTTTAAAAAAGCCATAAGCGAAGTGCGGGAGGCCGCCTAGGCACTGTTCGAGTGGAACGAGTTTGGCTAGGCAAGATTTTTTTGCTTCGTTTTTGTATCGAATGATCCCGAAGTAAATTCGGGAAAGATGCTAGAGTGGTTTTGAATTGGAGTTTCAGTAGGAATAATAAAAAATTGTAGTGTGATTTTTTT
>JBELML010000150.1:0-15629 GCA_042095835.1 Saprospiraceae bacterium | reverse complement strand
TGGCCAAAATCTTGACTTCAAAACATCAACTAACTTAATTTACAGTGTACTTAGTATTCGATCACCTTATAGTTTCCTTCTCTTGCTAAAAATCGCTGGATTAATTTTCTTGTTTCAGGATTATTAGGATAGGCTTTTACCGCGTTCTCTAATTCTTGTATCTGATCTATAGGGCTCTCTTTATCGATATATCCAAATCCCGTGTAGTTGCCATCCTTTACTTGTACCACCGCTAGTTCATTGGTTTCTCTACCAACATCTAGAATAAAGAAGTCTTTCTCAAAAATCGTTGTTAAGTACTCTGCCGCTTGGTCTGCTCTCTCATTGTAAGTCTCTACAGGCTCGAATCCGCCACAGGCGCCGTGACATTGATTAAGGTGAAAATGGAAACAAGCCGAATTATGGCTATTCTTCTGCATAAAATGACTACATAATTCAAAATGAACTCTAGCTCTCTCTAAAGCTCCTTTGGCAGAACCTGCTCGTGGAAATTCTGATAAAACTTGTAGTTTTTTCTTTTCCTTGGCATTTACTCTACCCATTCCGAAGCAGCGATAACCTTTTTTATTGTGCCAAGTATAAATCACAAAAGGGAAAAAACGCATTTTTTGCGCTCGATTAATCGGCGGACGCAAGCGTTTTATCTCATAAGACTCTAGTAGAAAAGCGACCAATTCACTTCCGGTAAGTTCATAGCTAATCTCGTAAACATGGTGTTGAAGTTTGCTAGCTTTCTCTGTTTTTTTTGAAAAATGCTGGGCTACTCGTTTTTTTATATTAATACTTTTACCAACGTATACGACCTCTCCTTTTTGATTATGAAAGTAATAAACACCACATTGATCTGGCAATCCATGAATTTTTTCTACATTAAGATTCTCAGGTAGCAAAGATTCCTTTATACCAAGATTAATCAAATCATTGACATTATCCTGATTCTGGTCATGGTGTAGGATTAATTCCAATAAAATGGTGGTTGCTGCGGCGTCGCCCATTGCTCGATGTCGTGCATGGTTAGGAATATTAAAAGTCCTACAAAGGCTGCTCAAACCATAAGACCCCAAACCGGGAAAGACTTGCCTGCTCAGCCGAACGGTGCAGAGCTGTTTTCGTGTATAAGTATACCCAAGACGTTTGAATTCTTCTCGGATAAAACTGTAGTCAAAACGAGCGTTATGCGCTACAAAAATAGTGTCTTGGGTGAGCTCGACTACTTGTTTGGCTACCTCATAAAATTTTGGAGCATCCGCTACCATCTCTTGGTTAATACCGGTCAACTCCGTGATCCCCGCGGGGATATAGGTTTCAGGATTAATTAATGAGCTCCACCTCGACAACTCCTCTCTCCCATCATGGATGATGATCGCAATTTCAGTGATTCGGTCCCGACTAGCTCTACCACCAGTGGTCTCGATATCTATAATGGCGTATTTTTTTGAAGTACTGATAGCTTATTGAATTTAATGTACTATATTCTGTCATTAACCAATCACAAAACAAATGTGTTCAAATATAAATATTTTTGTTTTACTCACAAGCTTCTTGCTCTTTAATTGTGAAAATCAAGCACAACAAACCGATCAAGCAAGTCCTGCAACTGAGGTAAATCAAAAGATACAAGTAGGCGCTGAACAGACAGAGCAATACTTTCCGCTATTAGAGAACAAGATAATTGGGATGGTGGTTAATCAAACCTCGACATTAGGTAATACCCATGTGGTAGATAGCATGGTGTCCAGCGGTCTACAAATAAAAACCATTTTTGCCCCAGAGCATGGCTTTCGTGGACAAGCAGACGCTGGTGAGAAAATTGTAGACGGGAAAGATGCCAGAACGGGTATCCCCATTATATCCTTATATGGCAAAAAGAAAAAACCGAGTGCAGCAGATTTAGCAGGTATTGATATCCTTGTTTTCGATATTCAAGATGTGGGCGCGCGGTTTTACACCTATATTTCTTCGATGCATTATGTCATGCAATCCTGCGCAGAATTGGGTATCCCCTTTATGGTACTGGATCGGCCAAATCCGAATGGTCATTACGTTGACGGCCCGGTTTTGGATACCAATTTTGGTTCTTTCGTAGGTATGCATGAGGTGCCTACGGTACATGGTATGACCATTGGAGAATACGCTCAAATGGTTAATGAAGAAGGCTGGCTTGGAGGCCATCTGAAATGCGATTTGCGGGTAATAAAATGCAAAAACTATAGCCACGACAAAGCTTATATACTTCCTATTAAGCCCTCTCCGAATTTGCCTAATAATAGGGCCATCTATCTTTATCCTTCTTTATGCTTTTTTGAGGGCACCACTTTGAGTGCAGGTAGAGGTACGGAGAAGCAATTCCAGCTATACGGATCTCCAGCATTTAAGTCCACAGGGTTTCAGTTTACCCCCATTTCTAGAGCTGGTGCCAAATATCCTAAGCATCAGGATAAAGTGTGCAATGGATTTGATTTGAGCACTAAGGCCCCGGAAGCTATCAGGTCCGAAGCTCGTTTGAATCTCAGTTATTTAATAGAAGCTTATGGAGATTATCCCAACAAAGAGGATTTCTTTATCAAGAACAACTTTATTGACAAACTAGCTGGAAATGCCCAGTTCAAAGAACAAATAAAAAATGGTTTAAACGAAGCAGAAATCCGCGCTTCATGGGAGCCCACCTTGTCTAGATTTAAGGCGAAAAGAAAAAAGTATTTGCTTTATCCCTGATAAATTAATAATTTTAGTTTTCTTAAAATAATCAAACCTACAAAATGGAAACTCCAGTTATACAATCCTCTTTTGAGAAAGTACTTAAGCTTTATTCATTGCAAGCCGAATTTAAAGATGATTCTTTAGTAATTACCAGATCAAAAAGGAGCAGTTCGCAAATCAAAAATAAGCTAGCCGCTGGTATCATTCTTTTTCTTGTTAGTATTCTTAAAGTGGTATTTTCTGGTGGTTTATCCTCCGGAGGAGGAGGAGTATTTGTCAACGCGATGACTTTTAGGCAACGGGAAAAAGACAACCTTAAAAAGAGTCTGATTATAGATTCCAAGGAGATTAGAATGAAAGAAGGATATAAATCGCAAAGAGTTCCAATTCTAGATGTACAAGAATTGTCAACTCACCTTTATGAAACTAAAGAAATCATAACAGGAAAAATTGTTTTAATTAATAATGCAGGTAGACAGTACGAATTTCTCGAGATATTTGGCAAAGACAAAGCACAAATGAAAGAAGATTGTCTTGCTATTTCCAATTACATAATAGACAATTGGTTATCAGAGCCCCAAACATCTTCGGCATTGGCCTAACTTTTTTTAAGACACTTTGTATTCCCAATTACTTTATCAATACTTGGTTTTTAATTTATTTCACAGTGTATTAAGGAATGGGGCATTAATAAAGGATACAAGATTTACGCAGGTATTTTGCTGTTCAGTGAGGCAAAAAACGCAGGCGATGCAGCGCATCTACGAGGCTTTTTAACGAAACTGGGCGGCAAAAGAACTAGTAAAGATGTTTAATTTATTATTGACTCATTCCTAAACCAAACTCAAATCTAATAATTTCTCTCTTTGTTCAATAATGCGCTCGGCTACTAGGTAATCGTCATATTCCATCAGGCTATCGATCATACCTTTAGGGGTCAATTCGATGATGCGATTAGCAACGGTAGCCGTTAGCTTGTGGTCATGAGAAGTAAAGATCAAATTCCCTTTGAAATTAACCATCGATTCATTCAGTGCAGTGATCGATTCTAAGTCGAGGTGATTCGTAGGCTCATCTAGTAAAATGAAGTTTGGATGACCAAGCATGGTCTTAGCCATCATACAACGTACTTTCTCCCCTCCAGAAAGCACACTAGAATGCTTGTAAACTTCCTCACCAGAGAAAAGCATTCTCCCCAGAAATCCTCTGACGAATTGTTCATCTTTATTCTCAGAATATTGACGTAGCCAATCCATGAGATCAATATCTTGATTTCCGCTAAAATAAGCTTGGTTCTCGTTGGGGATATAAGCTTTAGTAATCGTTTGGCCATACTCCATAGTCCCTGAATCAGGTTCTACCTCACCTGCCAAAACATCGAACAAAGCCGTAATTGCAGAAGGATCGTGCCCTAGTAAGGCGATTTTCTCCCCATGATTAATAGTAAAAGTCACATTACTAAATAGCCAATTCCCACTCTCGTCCTTCTTGCTGAGGTTTTCAACCCGCAAAATTTGATCTCCAGGCTCCCGTTCCATTTCAAAATGGATATATGGATATTTTCTACTGGAGGGTTTGATTTCTTCAAGATTCAATTTATCAAGCGCCTTTTTACGAGAAGTCGCCTGTTTAGATTTAGAGGCATTGGCGGAGAAACGCTGGATAAACTCCATCATTTCCTTACGCTTTTGCTCCATTTTCTTGTTCTTATTAGCAATCTGGGCTGCTTTCAGTTTGCTACTCTCGTACCAGAAGGTATAGTTGCCGGTATAAATATTGATCTTTTTGAAATCGATATCAACAATGTGCGTACATACCATATCCAGGAAATAGCGATCGTGAGAGACAACGATCACCATATTCTTAAAGTCTGCCAGGAAATCTGCTAACCAGGAAACCGCTACCGCATCTAAGTCGTTGGTAGGCTCATCTAAAATCAAGATATCAGGATTACCAAAAAGCGCTTGTGCTAAAAGCACTTTCACCTTTTGAGGAGCACTAAGGTCAGCCATAGTCATATAGTGCAGATCTTCTTTGATCCCCATGTTGCTCAACAATTCCGCTGCATCACTCTCGGCATTCCATCCGCCCATTTCACCAAACTGATTTTCCAATTCAGCGGCACGCATACCTTCCGCTTCGGTCGCCTCCGGATTCATATAGATAGCATCTTTTTCTTGCATGATGCTATACATCTCTTTATGGCCCATGATAACCGTATGCAGCACTTGCTCCTCTTCAAAAGCAAAGTGATTTTGAGAAAGCACCGCCATGCGTTTTCCCGGTTCGATACCAATATTCCCCTGGTTAGGAGAAATTTCTCCAGATAAAATCTTAAGGAAAGTAGATTTACCAGCACCGTTGGCACCAATAACACCGTAGCAATTGCCTTGATTAAACTTAATGTTTACCTCAGAAAAGAGAACACGCCTGCCAAATTGCAAGCCGAGATTGTTTACTGTAATCATTTGTTTGGATTCGACAACAGAGATACACCCTATTGAGAGCTTAAGAGTATATTCAGTATACTCCTTCAATTCGGCCGCAAAGTTAATAGAAATTGAGGTGAATTACTAACCCGATTTAGTCCAAGTTGGTATAAAGAGTAATTGAGAAAGAAATCCTGCTTTAAAACCCTTCCAAGATGCTTGATCGTATTGCAAGCGATCCGCCACAATAGCCATAACAGCAGGATTAACGCCTAGCCCTAAATGACTGCCCCGCACTTGTACATTTTGGTGCCATTCGTCTACTACTTGCTCTCGACAGACCTTCCAGGGAACAATCCCATCCTGCTTAGAATAAACTGCTGTAGTAGGTACAGGAGCTGGTTTGGGTAAATCTGAAATTAACCAAGGATCTACATTTTCGATCCTTGACCAAGTCAATAAGTTGTAAATCCAACTTACATTATTCGGCTCGGTAATGCCTGAAAATGGTGAACCTAGCGTAATAATTTGCCTAACGTAATCTGGATAACGCTTGGCAATTTGACGTGCATAAATCCCTCCCATACTCCAGCCAATAACACTTACTTTTTGGCCGTGTTCCTTATAGATATCTTCCAATCTTTGAGCTAGTACATCAATTAATTCAACTGCTGCATAATTGCGACCTTGCTCCCAACCATAAGGAGTATACCCTAGATGCTCAATGAAATCGCGTAAGGGCACAGTAGAGGTATCTGTGGTCATAAAACCAGGAACCACCAAAACTGGATGACCATCTCCAGCTTTCACATGTCGCAGGAGCTTACGGTACGGTAAAGAGAGAGAGTACTCCGTCATAGCTCTTCCCGTTTCGGTAAAGAGCCAGAACAAGGAAGGTCTTCTCACCTTATCTGGAAATAAAATTGAATTTATCATACGCAACATAAGCTTTAAAAATCGTTTGAGGATTTTCGGGTGCTTTAAACAGGTCGCATTATACAAAAATAAAATTTACGACCTTGAAATTTTAGCAGATTTCTTTACGCTATTGTTTCAAATTCCAAATAAAAATTGGTTTGCAGTTTATATAAATACAAAAAAGCAGGCCTTTTTGTTCCAATACTTCTTTATACTTTATTCATACAAAGTTTGTACAATGATGATAATGCCTTAACTTAGATTCTAGAAGTCATGCAATTTTGCGATCTTCTCAATCCATGCAAGAAGCATTACACAGGCAAGCGAACAACGTATGAATCACATCACAGAGGATAAGACTTTTCAGGCAATACTAGAACAACTCGCACAAGAAACGGATCAATCAATAGAAGTGGTTCAGAAAGAAGCCAACACCTATTTAAAGGAGTTGTATACCGAGCAGAAACCACTGCCTCAATTGATTGGGAGCCAGATGGCGCAATACATTTTGTCAAGAGGGTATGACCGCACCATAGATGTCAGTACCACAGAGCTTAAAAAGTTAACCAAATTGATGCGCAAGCATCCTATCGCCTTCGTCATGACCCATAAGACCTACATTGATATGTTGGTCTTAGCGCTGGTATTGATCAGGCATGGTATGCCCCTTGCACATACCTTCGCAGGTATCAACATGGACTTCCTGGGTTTGGGTCAATTTGGACGTCAGACTGGTATTATATTTATCCGTAGATCATTCAAGGACAATCCTATTTATAAGGCTGTACTGCGATATTATGTCAAATATTTAATCGACCGCAAGGAGCATTTTATGTGGGCTTTAGAAGGCACGCGCTCCCGTACGGGTAAATTAGTATGGCCCAAAATGGGGATCCTGAAGTATATTATGGAGGGAGAAGAGGATAGCATCCAAGAGGTCAAATATGTACCTGTGTCTATTGTTTACGACCTGATTCCGGACGTAAAAGATATGACTTTAGAAGGTCGAGGCAAGAATAAAGCTCCCGAAAGCCTAGGTTGGTTTATCAATTATTTGAGAAAGCTTGGAGATAACTTTGGTAAAATCTCCATACGCTTCGGTAATCCTGTTGATATCAGTGGAGAATTACAAGCGCCTGTTCCTGGCACAGAAGATAAGCCCAAACAAGCATCCCATATTATCCCCAGGTTTGCATTTGAGTTGGTACATCGCATCAATAAAATCACCCCCGTAACGACGACCTCACTCGTCTGCACTACCCTATTGAGTAAATATTCGCTTTCTAAAAAAGGAATTGAAAGAGATGTAGCAGACCTCATGCAACTGATAGAGTCACACAAACCCGATGCTTTGGTTGATCGGGGGACACCCATTGGTGAAAGTGTACAGCAGGCACTCAATCTACTCTCTCAGGCTGGTATCATCCAGCAACATGGCGACACACTCCACTCTAAGTATAATGTCATTTCAGAACAGTACCTACAGGCCACTTATTATGCCAATATGGCTGTCCACCATTTATACCATCGAGCATTTATTGAGCTGGGCTTGGGGCTTACCAATCGCTCGCAAACAGATGATCGAAGACTCTACTTTTGGTCTACCATAATGGAAATGAGAGACCTGTTTAAATTTGAGTTTTTCTATTCAAGCAAACCCTTATTTACGGAACAGATCGAATCTGACCTGGACAGCCTCCCAGGAGGTGGAACTAAAGTACTACAAGGCAAAAAGAACCTTTTTTCCATCCTAAAAAAGCAAAAGCTACTGGTGGCACCCGTTGTACTGTTCCCCTACATCGAAGCCTACAAAGTAGTCGTTCAGGGACTAAAAGACATGGATACCAGCTACCCTTTTGACGAACAACGATTCGTACAGGAGTGTATGGCGCTGGGTGGAGAGATGCAGTGGAAAGGAAAAATTCAGCGGATCGAATCGGTCTCCAAACCTTTTATCATCAACGGTATTCGATTGATGAAAAACCTCAAATTGATACCCACTAGCGAGCAGTCCAAAACCGAGGAACTGGCGACCTTTGAAGCCCGATTAGAGAAGATTACTGGCATCATAAAATCAATACAAGAAATCAGCCTCGCTCGGGAAGAAATTGAAGTAGCAGAAATCCCGATAGAAAGAGAAATTGTACCCGGTTCCAAATCTGACGATCTCACTCGAGACATTATGGAGGGGCCCTCTGGTTCGCATATTGGTGCATTTTTCGATCTTGACCGGACCCTCATCAAAGGATTCTCCGCAAAAGAGTTTTTTCAAGCGCGCATTTTGAGTGGTAAGATGAGTCCTAGAGAAATAGTTGCTCAATTTGCAGGTGTTTTGGTATATGCCTTAGGTAATGGCAATTTTGCAGGATTAGCAGCCTTGGGTGCGCAGGGTGTGAAAGGGGTAAAAGAGCAAGTATTTATCGAAGTTGGAGAGGAAGTATACCTCAAACATTTAGCAGACGAAATCTATCCAGAATCTAGAGCTTTAGTGGCTGCTCACCTTGCCAAAGGGCATACCGTTGCCATAGTCTCCGCTGCTACGCCCTATCAAGTCAATCCAGTAGCTCGCGACCTAAATATTGAGCATGTCATGTGTACAAGAATGGAAGTGAAGGATGGCACCTTTACAGGCAACATGATTGAGCCCGTATGTTGGGGAGAAGGAAAAGCCATAGCCGCTCACGAATTAGAGGACCAATTTGATCTAGATCTATCCAAGAGCTATTTCTATACAGATAGTGCAGAAGATATGCCTTTATTGGAAATCGTTGGCAAGCCTCGCCCGATGAACCCTGATATTAAGTTGTCGGGTATTGCCTTTCAGAATGATTGGCCGGTCTATCGATTTAATGATGATCCACGACCTGGCGTTACCAATGTTGTGCGAACGGGGCTCACCTTGGCCAGTTTAATTCCAGCAGCAGTAAGTGGGGTGATGACAGGAGCTAGTACGCTTTCCTGGCAGGACGGTATCAATTCCATGATTGCTACGTTAGGTGATTTAGGTACAACTATGGCAGGGATCAGCCTTTCGGTAAAAGGAGAAGAACATGTTTGGAATTCCAGGCCTGCTGTTTTTCTCTTTAATCATCAGAGTAATGCAGACCTCTTCATTATGGCTAAATTACTACGCAGGGATTTCACAGGCGTTGCCAAGAAAGAACTACAAAATATGCCACTAATTGGTCAGATGATGGCCTCCGCTGGAATTATTTTTGTAGATCGTAAAAATAGGGAGAAAGCTATTGAAGCCATGAAACCTGCGGTAGATGCCCTGAAAGATGGTACATCCATTGCTATTGCTCCTGAGGGCACCCGCTCTTATAGTTATAAACTTGGTCCTTTCAAAAAGGGGGCTTTCCACTTGGCTATGCAAGCAGAGGTACCCATTGTACCTGTGGTCATAAAAAATGCGCATGATGCTATGCCTAGAGGTTCTAGTGTTTTTCGCCCCTCGGCTATCGATGTCATTGTGCTACCTGCTATTTCAACAGCTGGTTGGAAGAGAGAAGCATTAGACCAAAATATTGAGGCCATAAGAAATCTTTACCTGGAAGAGTTAGACCAGATGACAGAGTGAGGCGGATAATTGGGACAACACTAGGTCAAGGACACTTTTTTTAGTTACTTTAATATACATCACTACACCTTTAAGCATATGAATCTACGTATAGGACTATTAGGCGGTGGATCATGGGGTACGACGGTAGCCTCTCTCACTGCGCGCAATGCTCCAACTATCATGTGGGCACGAGACCATGAAACCGTTGAAAGTATCAACAAACATCACCGGAATGAAAAATACCTTCCTGGTGCAAAATTAACCGAGTCTCTAGTTGCCACCCATTCTATTAAGGAGGCCGTCAAAGATGCTGACGTGGTAGTGATGGGAGTGCCCGCTCAAGTCATGCGAAAGGTATTGGAAGAGGCCCGTCCACACATCCGACCTTGGGTGCCCATCATTAATTTAGCTAAAGGCTTAGAGAAAGGTACTAAAATGCGGATGACCGAAATCATAGAGTCGATTATGCCTGGTCATCCAGCAGGTTGTTTGACGGGGCCTAATTTGGCTAGGGAAATCGTAAAAGGCCAAGCCGCAGCTGCGGTATTGGCTATGGTAGATACCTCAATTTCAAAGGCTTTACAAAAGGTATTCCGAACTGGATTATTCAGAGTTTACACCAATGATGACATTATTGGCTGTGAGCTAGGTGGCGCGCTCAAAAATATTATTGCCATTGCAGCAGGGATGGGAGACGGTGCGGGCGCGGGTGAAAATACGCGTTCAGCAGTCATCACTAGAGGTTTGGCTGAGCTTACTCGCTTAGGAGTGGCGATGGGCGGAAAACCTGAAACCTTTGCTGGACTAGCGGGCATGGGTGACTTGGTGGCTACCTGTAGTAGTTCGCTGAGCCGAAACAGAACCGTTGGCTATAAACTAGGACAAGGCCATACTATCAAAGAAATTATTGAAGATATGTCTATGGTAGCTGAAGGCGTTAAAACCTGTCCGGTGGTGGTAGAACTAGCCAGAGAATATAAGGTAGAAATGCCCATCACAGAGGAAGTCTACAAAGTGCTCACGCAAGGAAATACCGCACAAGACGCTTTCCGAGGTTTGCTCAGCTATAAAATGGGTGCAGAATCGGATCCAGGCTAGTCGATTTCAAAGTTTGGAACTTTACTCAGCAGTTTTCCTAAATTCATAGCTTGATTCATATCACCTTCTACCTTTAATCTTCCTTGGATAAAAGCAGTAGGAATATCTATATCCCCTTTTGCGATCAGCACCAGATGTTCGTCTGCAATCGAAAAAGTAGCAAAGGGAGAACGAACCTTACCTCGACGAATACCACCTCCAGGCTTATCTAAATCTACTCGCCAAGTGGAAGGTGAAGGCCCTGTAATATTAAATTGGAATAAGCCGCTATTGCCTGCTAAAATTTCAGGATGCGCTTTGAGGTATTCTTTGATCTTTAGAAAGAAAGCATCGGAGGAGGCTTTTTCGGGTGCCTCTTGAGCATCTTCCTTATCTCTTTCTTTTTCGTATTTCAGGATAGCTTCTTCTAGTTCATTAGCAGATTCCAAGAGATATTTCGTGAATACATCAATATCGGGCATGGTATTAGCATCTGACGTTGGACTGATTGTGATCCTGCCATTATAGCTAAATATAGTAATGATCAATCCCATACCATCAATAATGGGTGCCATGCCCATGATGGATACCAACTTATGTCCATTGAGGTAGAGCGGAATTTGTGGTCCCGGCACATTCGTAATCGTTACGTTAAACACGGGATTGTGCATTTCCGATAAATGGAAACGAGAATAAAGCTTTGAAGCTTGGTTGGCAACACCAAAAGGAACTACCTCCGCCATATTAGACAGCGTTTTTGCTCCTAAAGCACCTTGGTAGGTTTTGCCGCGAATGGTGTTCTCATGAATCACTTCCAATCGCTCAATTGGATCATCAATATTGGTAGCCAACTGTACCAACATCATCGATAGGTTATTGCCCTCGGTTGCACCCGTTGCCTGGCCTGTAGAAACCGGAACATTGGCCACCAATGGTTTTTTGGGTAGCTTCTTTTTATCCAGTAAATACCTTCTTAAAGCCGCCGAACATATCGCCAACATGACATCATTCAAGGTGCACTCCATTATCTTTTTGAGTGTTTTCACTCTTTCCAGATCAAGGATAGCAGTATTCCATTTTCGACGAGCCGAAATGATCCCATTTAAAGGAGATGGAGGAGCCGTAAATGGCGCCGTTGGTAGCTCTAGATGCTTAGCACGAGTGAGGAAACCGGCTTTCACCGTAGAGGTAAGCGCTTCGGTAAGTAACTTTGGAAACTTGAGTGGATTTTTAGCAAATCCTAATGTACTGCGAGCCACTAATGCCAATTCGTTGGGTAGAGGATCGGGTTTGAAGGAATCGCCTGGTTTATCCATAAACGGTTGAGGGGTCATATCAAACATGATACTCAAAATGCCCGCTCCAGCCATACCATCGATGGCAACGTGATGAATTTTTGAGACGATAGCTACGGAGCCTTTCGGCAATTGACTAATCTCATCTAAGCCTTCAATAAAGGTAAAAGACCAAAGTGGCCTAGATTTATCTAGTGGTTCGGAAAAAATCTTTGATGCTACCGAACGTAGTTCCTTCCAACTTCCTGGTTTGGGTAAGGCGATCCTAGACATGTGCATATCCAAATCAAAAGCAGGGTCATCTGCCCAATAAGGATAATCTACACTCATCGGCACATACATCAACCTTTTCCGAAGAGATGGAATGAGATGAATCCTTCGGGCTATTGTGGCTCTGAAATCCTCATATTTTAATGATCCTTCTATAATAGCTACTCCACCAACGTGCATATGATTCGTAGGTGACTCAATATATAGAAAAGTAGCGTCCATCCCGGAGATGGGTTTGATGCGGGGATCAGTAACTTGTTTTAAAAAATTTCCTAACACTAGCTGTTTGTTTGACTGTTTATGAATGATAGCTTCACCTCAATGGGAAAGTTGTTTTCACACAACACTAATAAAAACTAAGGAATAAAACGGAGAAATCAAATAATCTTTATATTATTCCTTCACTAATTCAAATTTATAACAAAATGGCCACAAAAAAAGAGGAAACCGCCTCTTTTGTGCTACGTTTCACCCAGAAAATCTACGAAGGAGAGTCTGGAGAGTCAGAAGTACAATGGAGAGGGCAAATCAGACATGTACAAGGCGGTGATGAAAAACGATTTGCGGAGTTCGAGGATGCTGTTCAGTTTATCCAAACCAAACTAGCCGATCTGACCATCTCTGCTACCGAAGATAAATCTCCCGAAGAGCAGAAAGGCATTCTCACCAAAAGCTTTGAGCTCTGGAAGCAGGTGACAGAAGATTATCCACAAAAAATAATAGAAACCATCAAGGATCCAAGAGGAAGTGTAGAGCAACTTCAAGAGCAAGTCCAGGAGCAGGTCACCCAAATGAGCGATCGGATTCGGCCTACTTTAGATCCCGATGCCTGGAAACCGGCAACCAAAGCTGACCTCCGGAAAGCCCTTGACGGCATAGAAGGGATGATTGCCCAGTTAAATGAAAAAATAGAAAAGTTGGCCAAATCATAAGCATGAGTGAAATCAGTACCGCTTTTGAGCAACTTTATCAACGAAAAACAGCTGCACAGCTCAACATCCAAACACTCGGTAGTTTCCAAGTTTGGAACGAGCAAGGATTGATCCCTGCCAAAGATTGGGGGCGAGACAAAACCTTGCAACTCTTTCAGTTCTTGATCGCCGCTCGTCATCGCCGCGCCCTCCATAAAGAAATGATTATAGATCGGATTTGGGAGGATGCCGATCAAAAATCGGGGGATCAAAATTTCAAGGTGGCTATGCACGGAATCAACAAAGCCCTGGAGCCCAATAGAAAAAGTCGGACAGAACCCCAATTCATCAATCGACAAGGACTCACCTACCAACTTCAATTAAGTAAAATCTGGATTGACATTGATGCCGTGGAAGATTGGATTGCACTAGGAAATCAGGTTTTATCGATTGATACGGGTCAGGCAATAAAGGCCTATCAAGAAGCAGTAGATATATATCATGGTGTGTTTTTACCCAATCGACTTTACGAAGATTGGAGCAGTGATGAGCGAGAACGAATTCAGGTCCTCGTTCTAGGAGCGCTGATTTCTCTAGCAGAATTAGTGCTAGAAGACAATCCTTTAGAAAGCGTTCGATTAGCGCAGAAGGCCCTACAAATAGATGCGACTTGGGAAGATGCCTACCGCATTCAGATGCAGGCCTACCGCTCCAAAGGCAATCGCCCGATGGCCATCAAAACCTACCAACAGTGCCAAAAAATACTGGAAGAAGAATTTGGAATATCTCCCCTTCCTGAAACAAAGAAGATGTACAAAGAAATCTTGGCTTTATAAAGATGTGTTAAGTTTGGGCATGGATAAATTTCTTTCAAAATAGATTGTCAGGAAAAGAAAAGATTTCTATATTTGCGCTCCCGTTGAACGAATTTCAAAGGATATTTGTACTTGGGTATAGGCATTAGCCGCGCAAAATACATTTGCCGATGTGGCGGAACTGGTAGACGCGCTGGATTCAAAATCCAGTTCCTTCGGGAGTGGGGGTTCGATTCCCCCCGTCGGTACTAACTAAGCTCAGGAAGTTTTCCTGAGCTTTTTTTTGTTATAGAACTATCCAATTGTCTTATGTACTTTGTTTATGCTATCTATTCTGAAGATCGGGACTACCTCTATGTAGGTATTTCTAATGATGTTCAGCGAAGATTACTCGAACATAATCGTGGTTACAATAAAACAACCAAGCCTTATAGCCCCTTTAGACTCATCTACCAAGAGACCTTCCCGTCTCGTCCACTGGTTAGAATCAAGGAAAAACAACTCAAAACCTCTACAGGAAAAAGGTTCCTACATCTACTAATCACCCAGCATCAACTCCATTTCGTATTGCTTTAGGATGATTTTAAGTCCGGCTTTTTCTAGGAAAGCTTGGGTGCTTTTTGAGCTACTGTCTAAATTTATGACGGAGAGGGTATTTCCATTAGTTGCTATTAATTCTTTTACAAGAGCAGAGGCTAGTCCTTTTCTTCTCCAGTCTTTGTGCACTGCTATCTGCAGGATTCGTTGGTTGGTTCGATTATACACCAGATAAGCTACTAGCTGATGCGCCTGATAAGCGCCCAATGAAATACAGCTGTCTTGCAGACTATGGATAGCGCTCTTGGAGTATTGCCAGGTGGGATGCACATCCCAAAAAGAACTCATCAATTCCCAATCAAAATCCTCTAATTCCTTAATACTCACCCTGGTATTTGCCTTTTGTAGCTTAGCTTCTCCTTTAAAACATAAGAGCTCTCTTTTGATGGTAAAGCCAGAGCTTTTGTAAGATTTAATAGCTTGAATATTTTCCTCAATGACTTCAAGGAATAGTTTGTGGATGCCTGCTTTTTCCAGTTTCGGTAAAATAAAACGATACATCTGCTTGGTTAAGCCGGCGCCTCTATACCCTTCAAGTACGCCCGTACCACCATTGTATACTACTTGTTGATGGTTAATCGTATCTCGTCCATGCAAAATGAATCCCACGAGATAACCATTGTCAAAAGCTCCAACTGATATCTTAAAATCCGTTTTATCAACCAGCATTTTTGTGCGTAATTGTTCTTGGGATAGCTTAAATGGAATAAAATAGTTGGAAAACGCTTCGTTGAAGACATTTAATAGGACTCTATGATCTACTCCTTGCAAAGTTTTGATTTCCATTTTTTGTTCTTGTTATATGATAGGGTAACCGCGCCAAAAAATCACACTTCAATTTTTAATAATTCTAACTGAAGTTCCAATTCAAAACCGCTCTAGCATCTTTCCCGAATTTACTTCGGGATCATTCGATACAAAAACGAAGCAAAAAAATCTTGCCTAGCCAAACTCGTTCCACTCGAACAGTGCCTAGGCGGCATCCCGCACTTCGCTTATGACCTTTTTTAAACTTAGTAACAGTCAAAAAATAACTTTTCGATTTTGATGGAATC
>JBELML010000149.1:12875-15856 GCA_042095835.1 Saprospiraceae bacterium | reverse complement strand
GGAGTTTCAGTAGGAATTATAAAAAATTGCAGGATGATTTTTTGGTGCGTTTGCCATAGTACGTTACCTAATAGATTAAAAAAATACAGACTTCTAATTATAAAAATTTAAACAAATGAAAAAAGTAATTTTTCTCTTAGCCATCGCTATGGCTTGGACCTGGACATCAACCGCTCAATCAGCAGAAGAGCGAGGCTTACAAATCGCTAAAGCAGCAGAGAAGGCCGATGAAGGTTTTGGTAGCTCTATTGTCGAGCTGAATATGACCCTAACCAACAAAAATGGTCAGACCAGTAAGCGCACTCTAACAACACGCACCCTGGAGTTAACCGAAGATGGTGACAAGTCATTGATCGTCTTTGAGACCCCTAAAGATGTGAAAGGAACTTCCACCTTGACTTTTACACACAAAACGGGAGCAGATGATCAGTGGCTCTATTTACCATCAATCAAAAGGGTGAAAAGAATCTCTTCTAACAATAAATCTGGGCCATTTGTAGGTAGTGAATTTGCCTACGAAGATCTGTCTTCCCAAGAGGTAGAAAAGTATAACTACAAATTTGTTGAAGCAAAAGGCGACTTACTAATTGTAGAGCAAGATCCCGTAGACCTTAAATCAGGCTACACCAGAAGGCTCGTTACTTATAACAAAGGGAAAGGCTATCGCGTCGAGAAAATAGAATTCTATGATCGTAAAAATGCCCTTTTAAAGACCTTGACTTATAGCAATTACAAACTCTACAAGGGTAAATTTTGGCGGGCTTTGACCTTTAACATGGTCAACCATCAATCAGGGAAAGCCACTTTATTGGAGTTTGGTGAGTATGATTTCACCTCGCCTTTGGCAGAAGAAGATTTTACGCAGATCGCTCTACAGAGAGCAGGCAGATAAATAAAGCAATGGATAGAAGGCTCAAGTCTATTCTTGGGTCTTCTTCTTTATCCCAACATTTACCACTGGTTGAAAGCCTGACCCACCCAGAGGTCTCTGGCCTATAGCAGGAACCATTTTAAACAATCAATTATCCAATCATGAATCGCTCAAAAGTTATTCTACTCTTTCTACTAGTACTTCCAATAATCGGATATAGTCAGAAAGAATCGAAAGAAAAGAAATATGAACAAGAATTCGATTTAGAAATGGAAGCAGAATTCCGCTACTTTTTAGATAATGCCGCTTTTCCTGGGCAAGAAGATTTCTATCCTGCCTTGGCTATTCGACCCGAGTATAGTCTATCCTGGAAAGATGGCTATGAGAGCATCAATTTCAAAGGCTTCTTTCGTTGGGATAGAGACGATGAACGGACGCATTACGACATTCGAGAATTGTATTATCAGAAAGCCAAAAACAACTGGGAAGTCAACCTTGGTGTCCGAAAAATTTATTGGGGTGTCATTGAAAGCAATCACCTCGTAGACATTATCAACCAAACAGATCAGGTAGAGTCCTTTGATGGGGAGCAAAAATTAGGTCAACCAATGCTACAATTCTCTTTGGTTACTAATCGCCTCGGTACCTTTGATTTTTTCTACCTTCCCTATCATCGTAGACGTACCTTTGCTGGACAAGCAGGAAGGCTGCGCTTTGGAGAAGTCATTGATAAAGGAGATATATCCTATGAAAGTGCGGCGGCGGAGTGGAACAAAGATTTCGCTTTTCGCTGGAGTCACTACTTTGGCATTTTTGATATGGCTATTTCAGAGTTTTATGGAACGGGACGTGAGCCCCTTTTTACTTTTGATTTAGAGACCGGTGCCATCAATGCTTTCTATCCTACCATTAGCCAAACAGGCTTAGAATTACAAGCTACAAGCGGCCCTGTTTTATGGAAGCTAGAATCCATATACCGTTATGCTGATATACAAGATTTTTTCGCCCTAGCTGCTGGCTTTGAATACACCTTCAGCAATATCGACGGCAAGGGTTTAGACATAGGTTTACTCGGTGAGTACCTCTACGATGAGCGAGATGAGCTAGCACTCACTGGCTTACAAAATGACCTTTTCATCGCCAGTAGAGTTGCTTTTAATGATGAGAAAGACACTTCTATTTTGTTGGGCGGTATTTTCGACCTCGAAAACAGTAGTAAGCTACTGAGTATTGAGGCGAGCCGCCGATTTGGCAGCTCTACCATTGTCAATTTAGAAGCGAGACTATTCAGCAATATAGATGCTCAAGAGTTGATCTTATCCAACTTTCAACAAGATAGCTTCTTGAAGTTAGCGATTGGACAGTATTTCTAGTTGACCCAATAATCTACTACGGTCACATCTTCGAGGTGTGGTCCTAGTACTTCTCCAAATGCTTTATGATCGGGATGTGGTAAATAGATAGCCCGATCTTCTTCACTATCAAAGGTGAGAAAGAAGCAGTGGGTAAAGCCTTTATCCAAACCCTCAGGGCTATTATTGGTACCCCACTCATAGCCTTTGATTTGAGGAATTTTTGCAGGTAATGCGGTGAAGGCTTCTTCTACCTTTTGGATATCTGCATCAGCAGTTCCTTCCTTAAATTTGAAAAGGACGACGTGGCGGAGTTTTTTGGTATTGTCCACAGTTTCTACGATTTCTTTTTCGATGACTTCTTCTTTTTCCACTTTACAGGCAGTAAAAAGAACACTACATAGGAGTAGGCAGGTAAGGTATCTCATGGTTTTGCTTTTTACAAAGCTAAAATTCTTTTACAAAGTTTTAAAGCCGAAAATAACTTCTGCTCTATTCTCTCCAAAACTCCAAGTCTCCAAGTCCCAATGTCTCCCCAAAGTCTCGAAGACACTAATAACACCCACTACATTCACTCCAAAACTCCCAGTCTCCCCTTCCCGACGCGCAAAGTCTCCAAGTCCCAAAGTCTCCCCAAAGTCTCGAAGACACTAATAACATTCACTCCAGAACTCCCAGTCTCCCAGTCTCAAAGTCTTCTCCCAAAACCGCCACTAAGTCTCGAAGACGCTAATAACGCCCACTACATTCACACCGAA
>JBELML010000149.1:0-12775 GCA_042095835.1 Saprospiraceae bacterium | reverse complement strand
ACTCCAGAACTCCCAGTCTCCCCTTCCCGACGCACAAAGTCTCCAAGTCCCAAAGTCTCAAAGTCTTCTCCCAAAACCGCCACTAAAACTCAAAGACACTAATAACGCCTCACTACATTGACACCGAAACTCCAGAACTCCCAGTCTCCCCTTCCCGACGCACAAAGTCTCCAAGTCCCAAAGCCTCAAAGTCTTCTCCCAAAACCGCCACTAAAATTCAAAGACACTAATAACGCCCACTACATTCACTCCGAAGCTCCAGAACTCCCAGTCTCCCCTTCCCGACGCACAAAGTCTTCCCAGTCCCAATGTCTCAAAGTCTTCCCAAAACCGCCACTAAAACTCAAAGACGCTAATAACGCCTCACTCATTCTCCACAATACGAGCTATGAAACCCCAATTCATCGCTTGTCGGCGATCTAGATACGGAGGATTCATTGCTTGCCATTGGTCATCGGAGCGAATCCAAAAGACCAGCTTATTTTCTCCTTTTTGTAGTGGAAGCTTCAATTGGTAGCTATCTGGATAGATACGCATGAAATCTTCGGAATCCAGATTCACGCGATACTCGAGTACTTGGTCATTGAGTACGACCATCATCACTTGGCTGAAATCATAGGCTAGAGTCACTTCCTTTTCGGTGCTGGAATTAATGACGGTTTTGGCTAAAGCAGATTCTTGAGGGTGATCAAAATACTTGGCTAAATTAACGAGACCGTTTTGGTCGGCTTTGATACTTTGCCATTCCTCTCCCTTCTCTAGCTGCTCGATTAATTGATAATACTGACTTTGGGAAGTAATCGTACCCTCCGTTTGGGGAGAGATCATCCAGTCTTGGAGTATCCCTTCCGGAGCTTTAGGTGCCTGGGTGGGTATCTTTGTATCTAATGCTCGAATATTGACATTCGCAAAATAACCATCACTGAAGGAAGTCTTAAGGAAGAATTGATTCGCATCATTGGGCTTGCCCAAGAGATCAATGGCAAGGGTAGCTTGTTTGCTTTCGTTGAGATAGAGTCGCATTTTACCATTGCTAACTTCCAGTTTGACATGAAACCACTCCTCAGGTTGTACATCGGCAGCGACCTCATAGTAGGGATCATTATACAACTGCCATCCCATAGCGCCATTGAAGATAGGCACATATTGTATGGCATCTTTTTTCCCGCCCGCAAATACTCTGGCATAAACAAACTCATAATCCCAGAAACCATCTGCGTGGAATCCAATACCTGGCATGGCTTTTCCAGCTACATCCATTTCTAGGATGAAATTATCGAAGGATTGCCCTTTCAAAGAAGCGATCTGATGGCTACCTAGATGTATGGCCTTTTTACCTTTGTATTCTATGACCTTTAAATCGAGCGTTTGACCGTCACCATTGTCGATGACTTGCCAGTGTTCGGGAGTCAGGTCAAAGGACTGCGCCTGAACTTGAAATATACAAGACAGCAAAAAAGCGACCGTAAAAAAGGAGCATAGATTTGCGGGTGCGTTTGCGAATGTGTTCATTTTTGATAATCTTTAAGATAATGGTGATTGATAGGATATTGACAAAGTTGCTTTGTCTTGGTCTTATGGGCGATATCAAAGGGCATTCATTCAACGGTCAGAAAGCGATCAAAACCAAAATGAGGATACCAAATGGAAAGAGATTTTATTGAAGTATATAAAAAGGAGGTCATACAGCGCTATTTTCCCAACCATGCTGAGGGGAAATTAAAACAGCGCGACTTTCTTTATCTCATCGATATTTTAGAGACCAAAAGTGGAGCTAATATCAGTCTTTCTACCTTGAAACGATTCTGGAAAAATGAGTACACCCATACGCCTCAAGTTTACACCCTCAATGCCCTAGCTAGCCTTTTGGATTATGCCGATTGGAATGCTTTCAAGAATGCAAAACCTCATCCTGCGACAAATCAGATTGCTCCCCAACAAGTAGCCAATAGATATAAAAAAGGGATTCCTGTAGCTATAGGTTTATCACTGGTGATGGTATTGTTTTTAGGATTTTGGCTAATCAAGCCTCAGGTGTCTACCATTATTATTCCCAATGATGTCACCTTTTCGGTGGACAAGACCGTAGTTCATGGGGTGCCCAATACGGTAGTCTTTAATTATGATCTGACTGGAGCTAGGGCAGATAGTTTTCTTATACAACGCTCCTGGAATCCCACCAATCGAGCAAAGATTGATCCCAAAGGGAATTTCTTTTCAGAGACCTATTATTATCCTGGCTTTCATTGGGCAAGTCTAATGGCCAATGATTCTATCATTCGCAAAAAGAGAATCCTCATTGAGTCAGAAGGTTGGCTAGCTACGGCCAAATACCATAGACTCGACTCCATTCCCACCTATCTTGATCAACAAGGCATTATCAATCAGGGGATGCTTTATGCAAGACCACAAGACTATCAGGCAGCAGGTTTCGATAGTAGCAAAGACATGGTTGTCTCCTATCATCTTGTCCAGGATTTTGATTCTATTGAGCATGACCACTATCGCCTGGAGCTGATGCTCAAAATGGACAGCAGCAATCAAGCCGTATGTCCTTATGCTGAAGTGCGTATCATTGATGAAGTAGATGCTTCCTGGTTCAGCCTGGTAGGCCAAGGATGCGAAGGCAATCTAATCTGGAAAGTCGACGATCAAATCATAAATGGTCAAGTCAAGGACCTGACAACTTTTGGTGTTGACCTTTACCAGTGGCACAAGTTTGTAATAGAGTTTATCGATGGTGAGGCGAAAGTGACTTTAAATGAGGAGCAAGCATTGGTACTTCCGTCTCTAAAAGAAAGGGGCCAGATCAAAGGCGTCATTCTCACCTTCAATGGCCTAGGTATGGTTGACAATTTCCGACTAACCAAGCCAGGAAGTACAAATGCTTATATTGATAATTTTGAATAGCCTGGCTAAGCAGCAGGTTCCCAAGTAGTTAAGTTGTGAGCTCTTTGTCTGCCGAGGTGATCTTCTTTAATCTCGTACTCAACGATATCTTTTTCGTGCAGCGTTTCGTATCCAGATTTCCTGACATCACTGATGTGTACAAAGATATCTTGCTTTCCATTTTCAGGGCTAATAAACCCGAAACCTTTCTCTTCGCTAAACCATTTAACAGTTCCTTCTTTCATAAATTAAATTTGTTTTTGTGAGGATCAGGTCCTCCAATAAAATAATGGCGGTAAGTTTTTTTGTATTTCCTCAAACCCTATCATTTGAATAAAAATACATCAATAGAAAGATTTGATCAGCAATGTGTTCGCCGTTGAAGAAATGATTTTTACCTACTTTTTAGGACTACTTCCCGTAACAGGTTGCAAATTTAATAAATATTGAGGTGAAAAACCATCTAGGTTCCGATTTTAGGGATTTTACTTAAAAGTTTATAGCCTACTGGTACGAATAAAAGGGTGATTAAAGTCGCAAATAACAAGCCAATCATAATAGAAATGGCCATAGGCTCCCACATTTGGCCTCCCCCAAGATAAAGTGGAATCATACCCAAAGTCGTCGTAAAAGTAGTCAAGAGAATAGGGCGAAATCTTTGCTCGGCGGCATCGACAATGGCTAGTTGTGTCTCTTTGCCCATATCTTCTTCGATTTGTATTCGATCGATGAGTACGATCGCATTATTGATCACAATACCTGCCAGGGAAATGATCCCTAAAAAAGCCATGAAGCCAAAATAAGAGCCAAAAAGTAGCAGACCAAAGATCACACCGATAATACCAAGTGGTATGGTACTCAGTACCAGTCCTGTTTTCCGAAAGGAGTTAAATTGAGAAATCAATAGCAATAATATGATAAAACCCGCCAGCGGCAATTGAGCAATGACGGCACCCATAGCTTCCGCACTTTGTTCGCTTTCTCCTCCTAAATCATAGGTATATCCAGGCTTCCAAGCCTCAGCAGCTTCGGCTAACCAAGGCGTAAGCTCGCTGGTGACATCGGTAGCGGTATAGCCTGTAGCTGCATCACAGCTAACCACCATTGTACGATACAAATCTCTTCTTTTGATTTTGGGGTATTGCCATTCTGTTTTGATTTGCGCGACTTGTACCAATGGTACATTCCGACCGCTATTTTGAGAAAAGATCGGGACCGATTCTAGATCCATCGCATTGATTTCCTGACTACCAAGGCTCCGCATAATAATCGGGATATTGTCTTCGTCGTCTCTAAAATCTCCTGCATTAAAGCCTGAGAGGGCTGTTTTTAAAGAAGTTGCAATATCTTGGCTGGAGAGTCCTGCTCTATTGGCTTTATCTTGGTCGATGTCAATCAAAAATTTCTTAATCTTTGGTCCCCAATCGTCCTTGATATTTTTAGTCATGGGTAGACTATTCATCTGTTCCTTAATCTGCTCACTAAGGGCGTATAATTCGGCAGGATCATTACCAGAAAGCCGTATTTCTACATCGGAGCCACCTCCACCACCTCCTGCTAAGGGTGCAATATTGACCTCCGCGTCGGGCAATTGATTAAAGCAAAATGCATCTAAAAGGTCAATTACATATTGGTTATCTTCAAAGCTACTGGTATTAAGGAGCAAATGCGCATAACCCGAATTAGCTTCGCCAGGCTGATAGCCTAGATCATAACTCTCAGGGCCTTCGGAAATAAAAGTTGAAAAATCAAGAATCCCTCTTGCTCTATCCTCATGAGTCGATAGACTGTCCAGAATAAATTGTTCGATTTGCTGAACTACAGCGGTGGTTTTTTCAATCTTGGTCCCCAAAGGCAAGTTGACATCCATCGTGACCAAATTGCGATCACTGTCTGGAAAGAATAAAAAGGGAAGCTTGGTAAACAGGACCAAGGAGCCAAAAAATAGTCCAACAATACCAATCACAAACAACCAGGAATAGCTCAAAACACCTTCCAAGAGGCGACGGTAATAAACACTCAATCGCTCAAATAAGCCCGGCTTCTCTTCTCCATTTTTCACCTGTACGCGAATCATCACCATAGCCATTAAAGGGATCACCGTCATAGCCATCAACCAAGAAGAAAGTAGCGCCATAGTGATCACTACAAATAGTGGCCCCATCATCTCTCCCATAGTGTTTGCTGCAAGAAAGAAAGCAAGGAAGGCCGCAGAAGTGGTCAAGGAAGACACTAAAAGCGGAATCATCAGCTCCTTACAAGCCTCGATAGTTGCTTGTTTGACGGGAGTACCTTGTTCCATCTTGACCATGATCGCCTCGGAGACTACAATTGCATTATCTACCAGCATACCCAGCGCCATAATTAAAGCGGCTAGACTGACCTGGTTCAAACCCACATTGAAGAGGTCCATTAACCAGAGGGTCATGACCATAGCAGCGGGGATTAGACTAGCTACTACGATTCCTGTGCGTAGACCTAAAAAGAGAAGCATCACGGCCAATACAATGCCTACCGACTGTAAAACATTAACAATAAAATCCTGAATCTTCACATCGACGTAGTAATCACTTGAAGAGACCCTACTGACCGATTGACCAACAGGCAAGGTTTTGTTGTATTGTAGCACTTTCTCATCGACTTGCTTGCCTAGTTCAATCAAGTTGGCTCCATCTTTTAAAGCCACAGCAATCACTAAACCTGCTCGACCATCTATACTGACAATGCGTTCTTGAGGTACCTGATAAGCCCTACTTATCTTGGTGATTTCTCCCAACTTTACAGTTTGGCCTTCATTTCCTACATTGATAATGGTATTTCTTAAATCATCTAGATTCTCAAAGTTTCCGGTAGGCTCTAAAACGATCCGCTCATCTTCTAAACTGACCTCTCCACCAGGAAATACAATATTGGTTGCGGAAATAATATTTTGCAGCTGAGCTGCCGAAATACCCAATTTGGCCAAAGCCGCATTATCAAACTCTACATAAATCTGCTCTTCTTGTATACCCTTAATAATCGCTTCGGAGGCATCCTCTAATTTGATCAAGTCGTCGCGAATATCATCCGCTGTTTGTTTCAACTCATAATAGGAATAGCCATCGCCTTTTAATGCGAGTTGGATACCATAAACCACTCCAATACCATCATCCTTGACATTGGGGCCCTTGATCCCAGTAGGTAAATCTTCTTGAATAGCTTCAATCTTTCGGCGGAGGCGATCCCAGACCGGCTGTAATTCTTCTTTAGGAATATCATCGACTAGCGACACACTCACTACGGACAAGCCGGTACGGCTCTCACTCGTCACATTTTTTAGCTCCGGTAGTTCCTGGACAACTTTCTCAATTTTATCGGTAATCAACTCTTCTACTCGATCTGGAGAAGCTCCCGGGAAGTTGGTCACTATCGTACAGACCCTAATCGTAAAAGGAGGCATGGAGTCCCGAGACAGGTTGTTGTAGCCGACCAGCCCTAAGACAATAATGACGACTAGGACCATTAGTGTAACGCGACTATTATCGATGGCTAACTTAGTAAGATTCATAAAGCTTGTTCTAATCTTCAATTAATTTAACCTCCATACCATTGAGTAGAGATTTTAGTCCAGCAGTAGCTACTAGGTCTCCTTCCTCCAATCCTGCTTTAACCAGAAAACCATTGGCCAGGAGATCACCCACTTCAATAGATTGCTTATTGACTTTATAGATACCGTCACCACTTTGCTCAAGGAGGAAAGCAAAATTCCCCTTAGCATCGCTCCCCACTGCCTTAACGGGACAAACCAAGGCATTAGACGCATCTTTAGCTCCCAAATCGAAGCTCACTGTAGCAGCCATTCCCGGACGGATCGTTTCGTTCGGATTGTCGATCCCAATAATGATCGGATAGGTCGGGGAGTTGCCGGCCGCGTAGCTCACTTCCTGTACGGTTCCTTGATAGGTAGCATCCGGTAAAACCGAAAAGCGAATATCCACTTCCTGACCTTTTTTAATTTGAGTGATTAAGTTTTCTGGGATACCTACATTCACTTCTGGTTTAGTGATGGCACTCAAAATAGCCACAGGCGTACCTGATCCTACGATTTCATTGGCCTCAATCATCACAGAAGAAATAATACCAGAAAAAGGAGCAATCAATTGGGTGTACTTGACTTGATTACGAGCAGACTGGCTTTGTTTTTGTGCAGAAGTCACCTGAGTCAAGGCTGCTTCATATTGAGATTGTGCCGTTTCGAAATTAGATTTAGCTTGCTCAAACTCGCTCAAGGGCACACTATTATTCTCATAGAGCTTTTCGATTCTCTGGTAATTAGAGCGTGCAATGATCAATTGATTTTCGGAGCTTTTCAAATTAGCTTCTGCTCCTTTTTGGCTGGCTACCGCTTGATCTGCTTGGATAGAGTAATCAGCAGGATCAATAGTTGCAATCACTTGTCCTTGTCGTACTCGATCTCCTAGTTTCACATTTAAGGACCGTACGGTTCCAGCAACTCGAAAACTAAGTTTGGCCTCCTTTTCGGACTGAGCAATACCTGTAAAGCTACGAATGGTGTGCGCGCTAGCATTGGTGACCTTCGCAAACTTGATCGGACGGTAAACCACCTGTTGTGCTACTTCTTCTTTACCGCCACCACAGGCGACAAGTAAGAAGATGGCTATTAATAAGATGAATTGGTTCTTCATTTCGTTTAGTCATTTCTATTTTGGGCAATGAAAGCAATGAATCGAGCAAAAAAGGCCTCTTGTTCTTGTGGTAAAGCCAAAAAATGATAATATCCAGAGGCGCGTTCTACCGCTAAAAAGTCACTCATAAAGGTGTAGGCCGCATTAGTGGCATTTATTTTTGCGCCCAGTGCAGCATTCTGTGCATCGATTAAAGAGGTCACGTTGAGCAGCCCTTGTTGGTAGTTATTCTGCGCAATTTCAAAGTTCTTTTCAGCTGCTTGAGCCGCTTCTCGCGAGAGCTCCAGATTACTAAAGGAAGCAGCGGCTATTTCCAGATTGGATCTTACCCGTAGTTCTAAATTATTCCTAAGGTCTTGTAGCTGATCATTCAATTGGTAAATACCAACCTGCGTTTGCTCCTGAGCTCTTTTACGGCTATTTCCCTGAAAAATGGGAATTTGTAAGCCTAGCGCTACGTTATAGGTGGGTTTCATTTCGATGGGCATCACCCCTTCTGGGAAACCACTATTCTCAAGAGGATAATCATATTGGCCAGAGAGGGCCACCGAAGGTAGATAGAAGGCTCTTTTTTGAGAAAGCAGGCTTCTTTCTTGAGCAGCTTTTCCTAAGCTTAGCTGCTGTATTTCAGGAAGGTTCTTAAAGGCTTCTTCTACTAAAAAGTCAGCAAACAACTCTAAATCTCCTGGATTATTGATAAGCGGAAATAATCGCTTGTCCATCACCAATAATAGACTGTCGGCAAGCTCTATGTCGGCAATTTCAAAAGATTCTTTAATAGGTCGATTTAAGAGGGCATTGATATTGAAACAAGCTTGTCGATACTGTGCTCTAGCCGTATTCAAATCTACATTATCTAAAGCCAATTCACTTTGCCAACGGAATACATCACTAGTGCCCCCATAGCCAACTTCTTCTTTAGCCGTAGCAATATCATAGTTTTTACGGGTGACCTGCACGTTATCATTACGCAATTCGACCAAGGCCAAACCTTGTAAAATTCCTAAATAGGCATTGGAGATATCGAGTACGACATCTAACTCGCTCTGCTTAAGCGCTTGTTCTTCGCTGGCCAACAGTAACTTCTGGATAGCAATATTAGCTAGAGCAGGTTCTGATAAAACGAGTTGTTCTAGAGTAGCCGAAGCCGATACATTGAAATAGCCTCGCGTACCAAAAGAAGTACGGACGGTATTCTCATCCAAGGCCAGCGCTGAAGCACTAGCATTGACTTGCGGCAGGTAATTACTTTTAGCAATCGCTACCTCTTGTTCGGCAATTCGCACCTCTTTATCTGCAATTTTTACGGTCAAATTGTTTTGTAAAGCCTCTGAAATAGAGCTTTGCAGCGAGATCTGACGATCACCATTATCGGAGGCAACTACATTCAGGAGGACACTCTTGGCCATCATGTCCCAACTTGGAAAAATCCCTGTAGATTTAACCGTTTTCATATTGAAAAGGAGGTTTTCGGTGAAGCTAGGCATGCTCACTGGCAAATCTCCTGCTTGCTGTCCCTCCATAATTTTTAAGACATTTAAGGCGATTCGGCGAGGAATGCGCTGTAGATTACCATCCGTTTCGTAGGCAGCATAAACGCCCATTTCTATCATTGGCGAACTCAGTAAAGACATCGTTGGAATACCCCTGCGAGCAATACTATCAAGCAGCACTTCTAATTCTACCGAATCCAGCTCATTGAAAATAGGGAGTATATAAATGGCATCAATTTCAGGATTAATTCTAGCGAGTGTTGCTCCAGGTGTTTTGGCTACATTAATCGACTCAAATGAGGCATTCGAGAAGGCATTTTTCAAACCAAAGAAGGCATTAAACTCTACCTCTTCTAGCGATTCTGCATTCAGGATGCCTAGTTTCTTATAAGGTAGAATTTCGTAAAGCGCTTCCAAATCTCTACCGATATTAAAAGGCGATTGTATGTAGGAAAGATTAGGCACCCCAGAAGTTCCCTCTGGCGTAATAGGAATCCGCTGTAGTTCAGAATCTAAGATGATCGACAGGATAGTAGGCTTGCTAAGACTAGTTTGCCGCCCCATCAATAGACAAGAGTTGACACCTAGGCCTATTACAATATCGGCTTCGCTCTGATAAGCTTCATTAATGACGCTTTGGAGGCCAGCAGGGCTATTTTCCGCTGCCTCAAAGCGCTCAAAAGATAGTGCGTAGGTATTACTCAGCAAGGAGGTGATCTCTATCCTGATATTTTGCTCAAAGAAGTCATTACTCGCATCGCCTGCATCACTGACAAAGGCCAGCTTGAGCGTCTCTTGAGCTAAGAGACTTGAGCAAGAGCATAATAATCCGAATATAAATAGCAGTGTTTTTCTCATACACAAATCTGAAATCTGCCTTAAATAAATTTCTAGGATAACCGCTAACGGTTATAGTTATTCTTTGTGGTATAGTTTATTCGGTGAATGAGCTGATTCGTCGGGGAAAAAGCGAGTTTAGTGATGATTTGTGCTGTAGTAAAATAGGAAATAAAGAGGAAAAGAAAGCAAGTAGGATGAGATATCAAGAAAAGTTAATGTTAAAATAACAATAGATGCTCGATGTATGCTATATCGAGCATCTATTGTTATAGCTGGAAGCCACCTTCTTATTTAATCCATCGCTTAGTAAACACTTGCCCTTCTTGGTCAATTGCTCGTAGCCAGTATATCCCTTTTTTAAAGGTAGAAATATCTAGCATTTTTTGGTTTGATGTCAGTATAGTTTGCTGCATTCGCCTGCCATCAATAGAATAAATTTCTACAGTTTCGATAGGACTGTTTCCTTCATAGCGAATGAAGAGCGCATCTTCGGCCGGATTAGGAAAAATCGAAAACCGATCTTGTGCTGATAAATCTTCTAGGTTAATCGGCAGGTTGCCTACAGTTGGTAGAGCGGCATTACCAGAGGTACAAGTCCTCAGGTTAGCGGTAGCAGCATAGGGGAGTGCTGCCTCTACTGCTTCCACACAAAAGTTGACCAAAACACCTCCCTTTTGTTGTTTACTTGTTTGTAGAAACACTTGCCCATCATCATCCGTCATGGCCTCTACTTTTTCATTAAAGGTTCCTGAAAAACTACCTTTCACCAAAGCATTGGCGACTGGAAAACCTAGGTCATTGATTACTTTCACGGTAGCCGTACCTAGCCTATAATTGCCAGCAGTACTTTGGCCGACGGCTAGTTCTGAGACGAGTACATTATTGGGAATATCTCCCGCTGGCCCAGTGATATCTATGATCGAAGCTATACTAGTTTTGCCCTCATCATCGGTAGCAATAGCTGCGATACTGGAGCTTCCCGTTGGTACGCTAAGCTCATAAGTAAAAGGAGCGCTATCATCTACACCTATGGAAGCGCCATCTACAAAAAACGCGACTTGAGCAATGGAACCATCTTCATCTTCGGCGTCTACTTCGATAGTGACGGTACTTCCTTTGGGCAAAATGGACCCGTTGGCTGGATTAGTAATGGCTGCATTCGGAGGAATATTTCCATCCGAATCAGGGATGATCCCATAGCTATCCAAATTGTCGAAATAGTAGGTATCGCTGGTAAAGGTATTAGAAGCAAATAGTAAAATCATTTTCCGAATACCACTATTGGAGGCACTCGCATCGGGTCTATCCAAAAGGCTAAACTCCAGGCGCTGCCATTCATTATTTTTGGTGACCGTTGCTACGTAGCGACTATGTCTTCCTGTAGGAAAATTATCCCCTTGAGCACTATTGGTTTCTAGCTGGAGCAGTATCTCTGTTCCACTAGGTGCTTCGGTATACACATCCATAAAGAACTTCTGATCACCTGTTAGAAAAGGAACTGCCGAACTGATGCTTGTGACATCATACACCAACAAGTCAAACCTTTCATTACCATTACGGGTATACTCTCCTACAATGGAGCTGTTGTTGAGGTTATTGGCTTGTGGATTGGTCACTTCGTTTAGGGTTCCGGTAGTAGAGTTAAAAATTACCTGAGCTTGGTCATCAAAGTTTTCGAAGGCGAGGGTACGACCGAATGGTTTCTCTACTGCTACCTCTATAACTTGCTCCCGATTAGCACAACCATCGTTAAAGGTCGCTTTCACTTCACCGCCTACCGCTCCAAAATTGACAGTGACCGTTTTGGTGCCTTGTCCACTCACAATCGTGGCACCCTCGGGTACTGACCAAATCACATTATTACTACTTGAGAAATTCTCTACCTTATATTCTACCTCTTGGGCGCGATTTTCAACGATGGATTCACCAGCTACATAAGGTAAAAAACCATCGTACACGCGCACGTAGTCTACTTCCATCGTAGCGGGAAGCATGCTATTCGAAACAAAGCCACCTAAAGTTCCTCCAACAGCCACGTTCAACAAAAAGTGAAAATCGTGATCAAAAGGCCAACGAAATGGCGAAACGTCTTCAATTCGCTTGATCAAATAGAGCTGATCATCGACATACCAACGGATTTCGCCTGGCTCCCACTCTACTGCAAAGACGTGGAAATCCTCCGGAAAGTCTGCATCTTCAAGGATAAAATCTTTGCCTTGGAATTGATTGTTGGGCCATACATTACCGAAGTGAATCGTACCCAATACTTCCTCTGGTTTGGAGGCTACAAATTCCATAATATCGATCTCTCCACTTTGGGGCCAGCGGCCATATTTTTGGCTGGTAGACAGCATCCAGAAGGCAGGCCATAAGCCATTGCCATAAGGCAATTTTATGGAGGCTTCATATCGACCGTAAGTAAAATCGGCCTTGTTTTTTGTATTGATTCTGGCAGAAGTGTATTCTTTTCCACCAAAATTCTCTACTTGAGCGATTATTTTGAGGGTACCTTCACTCACCTCGACATTCTCTCTTTTATAATACTGCAGCTCATTATTCCCCCAGCCACAGATACCTTCATCGCAGCCATCTCCAATTTGGAAATTCCAAAAATCTTCATTCAAGGCAGTACCGTCAAATTCATCTGACCATACGAGGTTAGGACATTGGGCAATGAGTAAGCTAGTAGTGCACAAAACAGCTACTAAAAGTATAAATCTAAGTTGCATACGGTTCTAGTTTGAAAATCAAAAATTTAAGCCTCCCTGCAAAATAAGAATTTGCAGTAATGAAATTGTCATTTTTATGTTAGGTAGGGCAAACGCACCAAAAAAATCACACTACAATTTTTTATTATTCCTACTGAAA
>JBELML010000148.1:0-15976 GCA_042095835.1 Saprospiraceae bacterium | reverse complement strand
GCTTCGTTTTTGTATCGAATGACAAAAATGAAGATGCTAGAGCGGTTTTGAATTGAAGTTTTAGTTGAATTTATAAAAAAATGCAGGGTAATTTTTTTTGGGGCATTTGCCCTACTATATTCCAGTAGGGAAGGTTTAGAGAAAATTGAGTCGACTCATTAAGATCGGTTTATTCGCTCTACTGATAGGAATGACCGTCTTTTCGATAACCAAGGTATTTTCCTCGATATCCTTGATCTTATCCAGGTTGACAACAAAAGAGCGATGCACCTTTAGAAAACGGGGGTCTCTGAGTTTGCGGTCTACGTTTTTGAGGGTACTGTGGATGATGAACTGCTGCCCCTCCGTTTTGATACGGACGTAATCGCCAACGTTTTCAAAGAAGAGGATATCATCATAGTTCAATCGGATAAACCGTCCATCATGTTTGATATACAAATCATTGGAGCGATTCTTATAATCATTGATTTGTTTCTGGATATCCGTAGCTTTCTCAATAGCTTTATTGAAGCGCAGAAGGGTGATGGGCTTTTCCAAGAAGTCAGTCACCTGATACTCAAAAGCCTCGTAGGCATACTTCCTTTGCGAAGTAATAAAAATGACTTGAGGTAAATAAGATACTTGATTTAAGAACTCGATCCCGTTCATACCTGGCATCTCAATATCCAATAAGATGAGATCGATGGCATCCTCGTTCACTGTATTGATAGCCGTTTTAGCATCTTCGCAGATAGATACGACGTTGACTAGTGGTGTTTTCTTGCATAAAGTTTTTACTGCCGCCCGCGCCATTGGGTCATCGTCGACAATCATGGTATTGAGTATCATATTACATACTAGGTAGAGGGTAGAAAATTTACTTTAGGACGATTACTTTGCGAATAGGTCACCCTCTGAAGACTGTAATTCTTGAAATTTCTGCTTTACTACTGGTAAAATAGCCTGATATTTCTCTTGAAAATGAGCATAATAGGTTTTTACTTTCTCCTCTTCTGCATTATAAGCCGCTTTCTCTAGTTGCTCGAGAATAAGGGTGATCGAAGGGAAACCGACCATACTTAAGGAGGGTTTCAATTTGTGGGCCAATTGCTTCACAGTTGGCCAATCTTTAGCCTCGAAAGCTACTGAAAGTTTTTCTACCTCTTTCACACCATAATCCAGGAATAGCTCAAACATCTCCAAAGCATATTCCTTATCATCGAAGTAGAGCTCCGCCAAATAGTCGAGATCCATTTTAGGTCTATCTTTCATCTCTGTGGTTTTTTGAGGTGTTGAATTAGAAAGGTATTTCAGGAATAAACTTTTGAGCTGTTTGGGTGTAAAAGGTTTTGCCAGAAAATCGGTCATCCCCAGATCAAAGGCTCTATTTTTATCTTGTAAAACGGCTGAAGCAGTAAGGGCTACAATGGGTGTTTCTGCATTAACAGACTTGCCTTGTCTGATTGCCGTAGTCGCATCATAGCCATTCATGACAGGCATCTGCAAATCCATCAGGATAATATCATAATGTTTAGTCCTCGTTTTCTCTAAAGCCTGCTTTCCATCAAAAACTATATCGAAACTATAGTTCCATTTCTTAAGGAGTGTGTTGATGTATTTGCGGTTCATGGCATTATCTTCCACAACTAGGATTTGGTATTCATCCATACAAAGGTCTTGTGCTTCTGCACTAGTCTGCTGCGCTACTTTTACATCCTGGCTAGCTAGCTCATAGACAATTTTAAAATAAAACTTTGACCCTTCTCCAAGTCTACTTTCCAGCCAGATGACACCTCCTTGCAAGTTCACCAATTGTTTGGTGATCGCCAATCCTAAACCCGTACCGCCATAGCGGATACGGGTATCATTTTTGGCTTGCCGATAGTTATAAAAAATTTGCTTTTGGTCTTCCTCTGAAATGCCGATACCCGTATCATGAATACAGAACTCAAGGGTTTGCATATCCTCAGATTGGCCTAGCTTTTTTACCTCGATTTCGATCTTGCCTTTTTTGGTGAATTTCACAGCATTGCCAAGTAGGTTAAAGAGAATCTGATTCAGAAGTAGATCGTCTCCCTTTAAAAAAGGAGTCACCTCTGCATCTATCTTTTTGATCAACTCTACTGGTTTTTCTGTCAGTTTGAGGATAAAAGTTTTGTAGACACTATCGAGTAATTCGTGAAGATTAAAAGCCCTAGATTGAATTTCAAAATTTCCCGATTCAATTTTGGAGAAGTCCAAAATGTCTGAAATCAGTCCCTGCAAAATATTAGCGGAAGAATTAAGCACATTGAGGTAGTCGCTTTGCTCATCACTTAGCTTGGTATCAAAGAGTAGATGAGTCATACCGATGATGGCGTTCAAAGGAGTACGGATTTCGTGACTCATATTCGCCAAAAACTGTTTTTCTGCTCTTTGAGCGGCTTCGGCAAGTAGCTTTGCTTGCTCCAAATCGCGTTGGAGGTTTTTGGAGGGTGTAATATCGTAGTGGATCCCCATAGAACCTGTCACCTCACCTGCATCGCTATAAATCGGCACCCCACTAATCATCACCCATATTCGGTCCCCTCCTTTCTTAAACATCTCGACCTCATAGACACCGGGCATACCTTGATCTCTAGTAGCTTGCTGAGAATCAATAACCGACCAATATTCTTCCGGAAGAAATAACTGTCGAGCAGACTTACCAATAAGCTCCTGCTCTTCGTATCCAGTCATACGACAAAAAGCATCGTATGCCTTGACGATTTTATGCTCTGCTCCTACCTCAAGCAGGCCTAGAGACATATTCTCTATGATGGTTTTATACTTCTTTTCATTAGTATCTAAGGCTTTGCTGCTCTGCTCGACCTGTTCTTCTAGATTCCGATTATAGGCTTTGAGCTTTTCGTTGGCTTTAAACAATTCCAAAGCTTTCTTCTCTAGGTAGGTTTCCGCCTTTTTCCTAGCACTAACCTCTCGGTTAATCCTACGCTTTAAGAGAGCAATTTGTGCCTCTAGATCTAATATTTCAAGGGTTTTCTCCATGAACTACTGCTTTGTAATCAAGAATTGTACTTTTCTACCCGATCCCTCTAGCTTATTCATCTCAATAATCGCATTCAACCCAAAATACTCCAATGAATGTTGGATCAATCCATGAGCAAAATGCCCCATTCTACGCTCCGATTCGTAGATCATTTCTAACTGCCCTTCTTGAGGTCTAGAAGTGGTAAAGGTAGGCAGCTCCGCATCGGGATATAACTTGCGTACCTCGACATGAATATATCGCTCTATAGATTCTAAAAAATCAAATGCACTAGGAGCAACTTCAATAAAATTGGAATAATTTTTCTGAAAAGTCCCAAAGAGATAATAACCAAATTTATGATGTAAATCCGGAACCTCTATCCCTGATTTCTTAGACAAATGCTGGACCAATGTTTCTAATTCGGCATGGTCATAGGTACCAACTGCTGTATAAATCCCACCAGAAGGCAGGTCACTATTTTCGAGCAAATCGTCAACTGTAGCATAGCCGAATTCTTGCTCCACCATTTCTAATAATTCTGTAAATACGATTCCTTTCAAGATGACAATGCATTAGTTAATGAATAAGTAGTTGTGAGCGCATGAACTATTGAGCAATGGCTTGGAAGGGATCAGCCGAATGTCCGAAGCTGGCCCAATCCATACCTGCTTTGATATTGGTTAAAGGTATCTCTGAGCTCCCGAAGAGCACTCGTTGCTGGGCAATTAAAGCGCCGGTCTCTACCCTTTTCCAGTCATTCCAGGTAGCTTCTACTCCACCAATAGGTATAATAGAAACCCACATTTTATAACTCGTTGGAATATTATTTTCGTCTAGCAGCCATACATAACTATCTTCAGGCGTAACGCCTCCCCCTTCGTAATGAACCATCAGCCCTTGGCGGCCATCTTTGACCTCTACAATAGACCGTACGGTTCCTGGATCAAAAGCTTTCATAGGTGCACAAAGCCAAAAAGAGTCATTACAGAAACTTGCCCAGGCTTTTTGGATCGCTTTCTCTGCTGCTTTATCAGAGAGTAACTCTCCGGCTTTATAAGCTTCGCCACTTACTGATTTGGTGTGCAAAAGCACTTTATAATCCTCCCAAGTGACTTCAACAAAATGGCGGTTCTTATCCCAAAGATAGTGGTTGGCATCTCTGAAGGTCCATTGCATATAGGCGGTTGTATCCCAAGCGGCCTTGTTAAGTGCTAAAAGCATTTCCTCGGCGAGGGCATCTGCCTCAGCACTAGGATTCGCAGCTGGTTTTTTCTCATGAAAAGACCAGCCTACTATAAATAGCCCCGCTAAAAGTAACACTACAATAATGCCTAGCCATTTTAAAACTTTCTTCATTATAAGCTGGTATTCTGATTCGTGGTAGTGAGCGTAAAATCAAATAGATTCGTCACTACCGTGTTATCCTTTCCTTTAAACTCGAATATCAATTGATGTCTTCCTTGGGTTGCAGGTAAACTGACTTTCAGATTTTTCAATACTTGATCGGCTCGGGTTTCTGTATCTGTCAGTGCAAGGGTGGCGATAGGCGTTCCGCTTTTATCGTCCAAATATACCAAAACTTCTCCACCTTCTACTCGGTCTACGCCCATGTCCAATTGCAAGAGGATACCACTCACCCCTGTTAAGTCCATAGGTCCGAAAGTCGCACTAGCTCCAGTAGCACCTACAATAGCAGTGCGGTTTCTGCGGGAAAGTTGTGGAATATCGGCTCTCTGAAATTGCTTTTCTTGCGCACCTTGCAGGCTTGTATTTTCCTCTGCTCGGATAGTTGGAGATCGTAACGTGAACAGCTCTTGACTACCCAAAGACTCCATTTCCTCAGTCCCTTTATCCATATAGTTTGCAATAAATACAAAGACACCGCCTTTGCGTTTACCATTTGGAATAGTCAAACGAGTGTCTCCCTTAGCGGCAATCATCATGGCATCCTTGTTGGGTGCTAAACTGAGGATATATTCAGCGATAGCTTCGGCTTTTGTCTCGCTGATATCAGGATGAGCAGCCATTGCCGTTTCGCCCCAAACGCCTGCTCCACCGTTGATAATCTTCTTACTGAGGTAGGCAATAGCCTCTTCCTGGCCATTGTATTTTTCAGCGACAGCGGTATAGGCTGGTCCAATTGATTTAGAATTGGTCTTATGACAAGACTGACAATCAGATTGCTCCATCAAACGCAATCCTGCCTCGGCACTTATTGTAGCCGCTACAATTTGGTGGCCTTGTGCGATTTCGGTGACATCATACCCTTGCTCTAAATACTCGACAGTACGACTTACATTAGCTTCTTCGATACCTGCTCCAAGCTGACCATCTTCCTGATCTTCGACTTTCAAATCATACCTTATCGGCTCTCCCTCCCAGTAGAAATCCTGATTACCCTGGACAGTCCAGTTGATCTGTGGCGGCTCGTTCCCTGCGAGAATTTTCACTTGGGCTTGATCTTCATTTCCTGATTTATCTTTTACGGTTAATTCTACAATGTAGGGAGCCGCTTCTGTAAACTCATGTTTTACGTTTGCCCCAGAGGCGGTCTGTCCTCCACCAAAGTTCCACGTATATTCTAGCTCGTCTTGATCAGGATCGGTCGAACCTGAGGCATCAAAGTTAACAGCTAAAGGTAGACCTCCTAGCTTTTTATCTACTTGGATATTAGCCTTCGGTTTACGGTTACCTGCTGTGTATTTCAGATGTACCAAGCGTGCATCTTCGTTGGATGTAAACCAGCCACGTCCATACTCAATCATAAACATATCACCCTCAGGAGACATCACGATATCTACCAAGTTGTTCCACTCCATCGAAGGAAGGAAACGCTCCATCTGTACTAGATTCCCCTCATCGTCCAAGGTATTCTCCAGTATGATTCCTCTCATCCAGTCATAGGTAAATAGTTTTTCATCGTAATATTTTGGGTACCGACGTGGATTATCGGGATAATCATCTTGATAAAAAACTGGCCCCGCCATAGCATTTCGCCCTCCCGAGTTCATTAATGGGAAGACAGGTGTCGCTCGATACGGATAATAGATAAAGGCAGGTTGAGCAGGTGGAAGCTCCTGAATGCCTGTATTGTTGGGCGAATTATTGATAGGCTTAGCCGGATCATACGGTTTAGCGGATTGCTGGGTCGTGAAATTGTATTCGTAATAAGCTTTGTTATCTCCCACAAACAGTGGCCAGCCAAAGAAACCTGGCCCGCGTGCTTGATTGACCTCATCGTGCCCCATCGGGCCGCGTAGGTCGCCATTCTCATTGGCATCTGGACCTACATCTCCCCAGTATAGATATTTTGTGCGTTTATCAATAGCAATACGGAAAGGATTTCGGCAACCCATTACATAAATCTCTGGTCTTCCCTTGGAGCCATCCTTCGGAAAAAGATTACCATCTGGAATGGTATAACTACCATCATCCTGTGGTGTAATCCTCATAATTTTACCTCTTAAATCATTCGTATTCGCAGATGTCCGTTGTGCATCCCAGGGCTTTCGTCCAGCTCGTTCATCGATCGGATTGTAGCCATCAGATGCAAAAGGGTTGGTATCATCACCAGCAGAGATAAACAAGTTTCCATCAGGGCCAAACTCTAAAGAGCCCCCAGAATGACAACACTCATCGCGTTGAGTAGGGATGCGTAATACCACTTTTTGGTCCGATAGTGGCTCCTCTGCATCGGGATCATAGGTAAACCGAGAAATATTCTGCTCTACTTTTGTAGGATGAGAGTGGAAAACATAAATCCAGTTGTTCTCTGCGTAGTTAGGGTCTAAAGTCAGGCCTAATAGTCCATCTTCTTGACCAGTATACACATCAAAAGTGGCAGATACTGAAGTAAGGCCTGTTTCAGGATCGTGGATATTGAGTTTGCCTTTGCGCTCCGTAAAAATCAATCGGCCGTCAGGTAGCAATTCTAGCTCCATAGGTTCATTCAAGTAGTAATCGAGCACTACTTTTTCAAATCTAGATTCTTGGGGCATGACATGATCTTGCTCATAATTAAGTGGAGGTCCGTCCATAGCGTATTGGATACCACCTAACAGATGCTGGAGGAAAGTTTCGTCTTGATAGGCCTCTTTAGTATGACCCAAGCCTGTATAAAAAGCCCTCCCACCATCGTAGGCGTGGTACCAGCTGATTGGATGCTGCTCTCCATGTTTACCACCTTCATAGCTACGCTCATCGAGATAGAGCAGAGGAGTGATCTTCTCTGAAATCCACTTGAAATTGTACCATTCATCGAAATGCTCCCAAGTATCGGCTAGATGTGTAGTAGCGGCATGTTCGTGATTGGCTACTTTTAGGGTAGCTTTTTGGGGCTCAGGATGCTGATCGAACTCAGCGCCCACCATATCCATATACCAAGGCCAATCTTTGAGGCTTGTAGTTGCCCCATGTACGCCTACAAAACCACCGCCTGCTTCGATATACCTACGGAAAGCGATACGCTGCGGCCAATCCAGTACATCACCACTGGTATTTAAGAAAATAACGGCGTCGTATTGTTGAAGATTTTCGTCGGTAAACATAGCGGCATCCTCGGTTGCATCTACACTGAACCCATTCTTAATGCCCAGATCATTGACCGCCGTCCATGCATCGGCGATAGATTCGTGCACATATCCCTCTGTTTTAGAAAAAAGAAGGACACGTTTAGAGGAGTTAAAACTAGTACAGGCCGACAGCAAAAAAATAAGTAGAATAGGAAAAATCAGATTAGCTCTTTTCATGCTCTAGAAACTTGAATAACTATTGTTGTGAATCAAAAAACTAAAGTACGAAAAGTATAGGAAACCCCTAAGGCTTTCACTCTAAGCTTCTCGAAGAATGAAGGTTTGCAGACTATTTATCCAGAAGATATCCTTGGCCCACTAAATACATGGCAAAAAAGCCTGTGGCCCAAACAAAAAGAGCCATGATATTCCATCATGACTCTTTCGTTCTTGTAGCGTGAGAGTGATCCCGATACTATGCTGCGCTGCGACCGGGACGGCACGCCTAACATCGTTCCGCTTGAACCACAAACAAAAAGAGCCATGAAACTCATCATGACTCTTTCGTCTCTTGTAGCGTGAGAGTGATCCCGATACTACGCTGCGCTGCGACCGGGACGGCACGCCTAACGTCGTTCCGCTTGAACCACAAACAAAAAAGAGCCATGATTTTCATCATGACTCTTCGTTCTTGTAGCGTGAGAGTGACTTGAACACTCGACCTCAGCATTATGAATGCTGCGCTCTAACCAGCTGAGCTACCACGCCATTTTCCTACTTTTTACCATCTTGAACGTAAGATAAATAGTGTATTTGTTTTCCCTTTAGGAGGAATTCTTCGCTTTGCGAGCGCAAATATAAGACATTAATTACTTTCTATGCAAGACAAGAAACTATATTTTTTTAAATCCTGTTGTGATTGTCATACTTGCATCTTTCTATTTATATTCAAATAAGCTCCATTCGAGCTTTCAAAACTGTACAGCTATGAGTGCGCCTCACGAATCTCCATCGCCTACAACTGATCCACGCGTAGCATTGCGTCCTAAAGTATCCACTTCGCAAAGTGCTACTTCCGAAGCGGAGCAATTTCAGAATCAAACCCTACGCCCGATCCTTAAGATGCAGAATGATCTCCTCCTAAACATCTACCGCCACTTCCTCCAGAAGCGCAAAGTCAAGTTCAGCGGTATGTCAGTGGAGGCTCGGATGAAGTGGATTGAGCAGAGCGTCTCAAAAGATAATCGGCTGCGCGGACTTCTACTAGGCATGGTGATTGGCCATTTTACTCCTGAAGAATTCGACACCTTTCTAGATATGGAAGGAGAGGTACGTCGGCGCATCTCCAAGCTCATCACCCAACGTCTACAATCGCAAGTTAAAACCTTATTATAACTAGATTTGATCCATAACAGACTATAAAGCCATCATAAAAAATGCCAGTAGACTTCAAAATAATCCAGCACAACGATTGATTTTATCTTACCACTAGCTTTAAAATTCGAACAACCTTGGAATCAATTAAAATACTTATCCTCCAAATGCGGGGGCAAGAAGATAGCAGTCGTCTGATAGAACGAAAGGGGTTTCTGCAATACACAGGGCTTAGTAAAGATCAGATAGACTTCATTGACTTATACGAATTCCCGCTTATAGCGCCTGGTATCGTCCGTCAATATGACGCCCTGATGGTTGGTGGCATCTCTAAAGACCTCCCTACGGACTTGACTTGGCCAAAAGAGCGATTCCCCTTTATCGACCGTCTTTATCAATTACTTCGGATTGCCATCGATGACAAGATACCTAGTCTACTTTCTTGTGGAGGCTATGTCATTGCAGCTTGTATGCTCGGTGCCAAAATGCACTATCGTCTTGAGGGTTTTGAACTAGGTGTATTCAACATGCAAAAAACAACAGCTGCTACAAAGGATGTCTTACTTGCAGAGACACCTAGTCCTTTTCCAATGGTACTTGGGCATATCAAATACTTTAGGGAAGCTCCTCCCCATACAGAATTACTCCTATACACCAATACTTATGGCCCACAAATCCCCGTACAAGGTTTTAAAGTAAAAGGGGCTCCATTCTATGCCTTCCAGGGGCATCCAGAAATCTCTTGTACCGACTTGGCAGGCAGAGTTAAACCTTTGATGTATCGCAAACATTATTTTCCGCCTCGCCCCAATTTTCCTGAAGATCAATCTCATGGCTACAATCACGAAGCTTATGCTCAATTTTGTGCATTAGAACAAGATACTTCCGCAGCTCAGTATCTCTTGCGTAGATTTGTCTTACTTACTCAGCAAAAGGCTTTCTAAAACCATAAACTCCATAACTTTAACATCTCATCTTCCTAATCAAAGCAGCAATCGGGTAGTGATCAACGTATTGATATTGCACCTTAAATATTAATTAATGAAGGTCAGACTCCTACTTTGTTTACTTTCCCTAAGTTGCTGCATTACTTCTTGTGAATTAGTGGAGATTGAAACCTTGGATGAAACGGGGGTACAAATTGGTGTTCGACCCATTTATGCAGACCTTGACAACTGGGATCAAATCATCAGTCTTCCTCCACAACCGATTCAAAACTTGGGGAAAATCTACTACAAAGATCCTTATATCTTTGTCAATGAACGATTTCGGGGCATCCATGTGATCGACAACTCTGATCCGTCAGAGCCTATTCAGATTGCTTTTATCCAAATTTTTGGTAACGAGGATATTGCCATTAATGGAGATATCCTTTATGCAGACAACTACACCGATTTGGTGGCTATTGACATCAGTGACTTCAACGATGTCCAAGAAGTCAGTCGAGTGAAAGACTTATATACTCGTGCCTCTTTAGCTTTTCCGGAAGGCTACTCTGGCTATTTTGAGTGTGTAGATGAAAGTAGAGGTTTTTTGGTCGGCTGGGAAGAAGCAGAGTTGGAGAACCCGGAGTGTTTGAGGTGACTTGGGAGTTGGGAGACTGGGAGACCTTGGGATTTGGGACTGGGAGACCTTGGGGAACGGAGACTGGGAGAACGGAGACTTGGGGAACGGAGATTGGGGAACGGAGATTGGGGGACTGGGAGACTGAGGGAGCGGAGACAGGGAGAACGGAGACTTGGAGACTTGGGGGCCTCGAGTTCTGGTGTTCTAGTGTATTACATGGTACTTGACACAGCATGACACTTGGCACTTGGCATATACCAACGGGGACCTTGGGAGCGGGGACGGGGAGAACGGTGACCGGGAGACTGAGGGGACTGAGACTTGGGGAGTGGGAGTGGTGGTATTGGAAATCTGCGTTACAATTATAGGATCTAACTATTGTAAAATACATTTCTTACTGTTGTATTTCAAATAAGTATTATGAGAAAAAACATTCTATTCCTGACCTTATTGGTAGCTGCTTTTTTTATGGCTTGCGAGTCGGATGACTTGAACAATGTTAGTCCTAGTGCGGAGACTGGGGTGGGTGGATCGTATGCACGATTTGTGATTTTAGGGGACTTTATGTATGTAGTAGACGAGCAATACCTCATCACCTTCAGTATAGCTGAGGCGGCTCATCCTAAGGAGGTGGCTAGGCAACTTTTAGGGGATCGGATTGAGACCATCTTCAATTTTAAGAATAGATTATTCATTGGATCGGGAGAAGGCTTATTTATTTATGAAATCCAAGACTCGGGCATACCGAAGCAACTTTCAGCGACCACTTATTTTGAGTTTGAAATTTTTCCCTGCGACCCGGTGGTGGCCAACGATAGCTTTGCCTATGTGACCTTGAATGCTAAACGTCGAATTGGCAATGCCTGTGGAGGTAGCTTTGAAGTGAATGTCAATGTGCTCAAAATATTTGATATCAGAAATGTGAGCCAACCTTTATTACTGTCAGAGTACGATATGTTTGCCCCTAAAGGTGTAGGACTTGATGGTACTACTTTATTTATTTGTGATGATGAACAAGGTTTAAAAATATTTGATGTCAGCGATCCTTACAACTTGGTCACCATTGATCATATCGATAATTTTACGGCCTTTGATGTGATACCACTTGATGGTTTGTTGCTAGTGGTTGGTCCCAAAAATGTATACGAGTTCGACTATACCGACTTGAATAATATTCAATTAATTTCCTCTTTCCAACATGACAACTAAAGCACTTAAGCACTACTTACTTTTAGTAGGTTTTTTATTTGTCAGCCTAGGCATACAAGGTCAATCGGAAAAGCTGTACCGTCCTAAATGGGCAATCAAACTTAACCCTTTTGCACTGATAGCCTATACGCCTGGTATCGAAGTAGGCCTAGAATATTTCATGACCGATCGTACTAGTTTGCACGTAGGCGGTGGCTACCTCAATGACTTTGGCTTTTCAGCAAACAAAAATTTTGACGGTTACAAGTTGATTGGCGAATATCGTATTTACAATCTCTTCGAGCGGCTTTCCATTAATAGCTACGGAGCAATTCAGTTGAATTATAAAAAGGTATTTGCTCAGGGGCGAACCTTCATTGACCGCGCAAACGGTAGCTATCAGCAACTCACTGATGTCTCGGTCACTAATACAGCAATGGATTTTATCGTGACGGGCGGGAATGTAATTCCTTTCAATGACTGGCTCAGCTTGGATCTCTCCCTGGAATTTGGTGTAAGAAGACTTAATCTCGCCTCTGATGATGTCTCGGCAGATGAATTAAGCAATCTATTCGAGGAAAACTTTTTTGACTTAAGGATCACGGAGATTGGTACCCGTTGGTATCCCATTTATCGGATGCAGGTGAAGGTAAATATGGTGATAAAATAAGTTTTTCTAGTAGCGCTACAACTTCGGAATCAACACAGGCGTATTTTTTTTATACTGCTCATAAGCCTCTTCCCCACCCCATTTCTCGTCGGCCCGATATTCTAACATAGGAATGCCACTCACTCTCGTCAATAAAAGGATCACAAATATAGGCGAGATAATCCCTACAAATTGCCAACCTTCAAATACGGGCAAAGCGATGATTAAGATGCCAATCCATAAAACGATCTCCCCAAAATAATTCGGATGCCTAGATTTTGACCAGAGACCAGATTGAATAAATTGGCCTTTATTTTCTGCAATTTTTCTAAACTGACTTTTTTGATAGTCTGCCACTACTTCTATCATAAACCCTATGATCCAGATCACCAAGCCCATAATGGCCATCCAACCTAGTGCTTCCTTTTTCGAACTCGTGATGGCAATCAGTGCTGCCGAAGAAGTCAATACCACCCATAGTGCTTGAATAGTCCAAGCAGCGAGAAAACGCCAAAAATTGGGCTTGATTTCATCAAAACGTCTGTCTTTACCATCTCGATGTATGCGACGTGCCAGAAAGGTACCCAAGCGCAAAGCCCAAATCATTACTAAACTACCCAAGAGCAGCGAACGGGTATCTAGATCTTTATTCACAACCAATGCGAAGGCCACCACACTTAAGTAGGTAATGCTACCCGTGAGATCATAAAACTTTTCTGATTGATTGCGGAATGCTGGAATAAAAGCTAGCCAATTAATGAGAAAAGCGAGGGCTACGCCAATGCCAAAAACGGAATAACCAGCCATTAACTGACCATTTTGAGTGCCTGCCCAAGCGATTAACAAACCAAGGAGGGTAGCAATAAAGACACTGATTCTAGCTTGTTGAGTTGTCATAATTTAGGAAGGTTTGGTTATATGGTGATTTCTACCTACGCTAAAGCTTCGGTAGAGATGTAATGATGTAATGATGTAATGATATAGATATATAGTGGTGTACTGGTATAGTGATGTCTGCCTACGCTAAGGACTCGGTAGATAAATAATGATGTAATTTTAGAATTGTTCATTAAGGGTTGGCGAGGCGACAATATCGTTTTGCTTAGAAAGCTTATATTGACCATTAAAAACGATGCGCAATTCCAACCAACGTGTGGCCATCATAGGAGGTGCCCGAATACCTTTCACCAAATCTTTTAGCCACTATGCTAGTCAGAAAAATGAAGCCCTCATGACTGGAGCTTTAGATGCCCTAGTCAAGAAATTCAAATTAGAAGGTAAGAAAATAGATGAGGTCGTCATTGGTACCCTAATCCATTATCCCAATGCTTGGAATTGGGCCAGAGAAGTAGTACAAAACACCGCACTTGATCCACATACGCCTGCCCTTTTCCATGCCCGCGCCTGCGGCACGAGCTTAGATGCCGCAAATACTATTGCGCTAAAAATTGCCACTGGACAAATTGAGGTGGGTATTGCAGGAGGCTCTGACACCAACAGCGATGTGCCGCTCACTGTAAAACGCAAAGTAGCCCAACAACTCATCAAAGTACAAAGTGCAAAATCTGCTGGTGCTAGGATTAGTAAACTACTAGGTATCAACCCACTTGATTTCTTTCGGGTAGTTGCGCCTAATGTAACCGAACCACGTACAAAAAAGAATATGGGCCAACATACTGAAGACACCGTCAAACGATGGAAGATTGGCAGAGCAGAGCAAGACCAGTTGGCTTTTGAGAGTCATCAAAAAGCAGCCGCAGCCTACGATGCTGGCTTTTACAAAGATGCGGTATTCTCTTTCGGTGGATTGGAGCAAGATTCAATTATTCGTCCTAATACTACTCTCGAAAAATTGGCAAAACTGAGGCCTGCTTTTGACAAATCTGAGCAAGGCACCCTGACCGCGGGCAATAGCTCTGCCTTCACAGATGGTGCGGCCGCAGTATTGATGAGCTCCGAAAATCATGCTAAAGCAAACGGTTATGAGGTAGAAGCCTACTTGGTGGATAGCCAAAATGCTGCTTTTGATTATGTACATGGTGAGGATCTTTTGCTTGCTCCGACCGTAGCAGTCGATAAACTCCTCAAAAGAAACAAGCTGAGTCTACAGGACTTCGACTTTTACGAAATACACGAAGCCTTTGCCGGTCAAGTGCTTTCGACTCTAAAGGCATGGGAAGACCCCGAGTTCTGCCAAAACGAATTAGGCAGAGATCAAGCACTGGGCAGTATAGACCGCAGCAAGCTCAATGTAAAAGGCGGTAGCGTGGCGATTGGCCATCCCTTTGCGGCAACGGGTGCCCGAGTACTTGCTAATGCAGCCAGTATTTTAAAAGAGAATGGTGGAGGCCGTTGCCTCATCTCCGTATGTACCGCAGGAGGTATGGGTACGGCTGCAATTATAGAATTGTAGGGCGATTTTAAACTTTTTGACACCATCTTGGTAGTAATTTACTCCTTATAATTTCCTAAACATGCAAAAACTGCCTCTTCTTCTTTTGCTACTAAGCACCTTCTTCCTTAGCTGTAGCAATGACGAGCCATTATTACCGTCTAATTCTGGCACCTCCAATCCGACTACCCCTGGATCGAATGAGAACATTTATTGCAGTTCTCTTAATCGCTTCTCAACCATTGAACTCTTTACCGATAGTGACATTGTTGCGCAGAAGGACATTATTTATGGTTCGGCCATGAATAGGAATGGCAACCTAGAAGCTTTGGCCCTGGATATTTATTCTCCATCTATCGATGTTGACCAGTTGGAACGGAAACCCTTTTTAATGACTATCCACGGTGGAGGCTTTACTGGTGGTGATAAAAATGATTGGGAAGCGGAATCCAGAGAATTTGCAAAAAGAGGCTTTGTAGTAGCGTCGATCAACTATAGATTGGGGAGAGATCAGACGGATACCTTGAGTTCGCTGCAGGCGGTATATCGTGCTCAACAGGACGCGATGGCCGCGATGCGATATGTGGTCAACGAAGCAGATTTACTAGGAGTAGATACCGCTTGGTTATTCATAGGAGGGAGCAGTGCAGGATCGATTACTGCCCAAAACCTGAACTATTTAAGCCAGGAGGACTGGGATTCTACTGACTCAAGACTGGGGGCTTCATTAGGGCCAGTAAACACTTCCGGTAACAACTTAACGAACACGTACACAATTAAGGGCATTTACAATAATTGGGGATCAGTATTTGGGCCGGCAATAGCGGTTGAGGAAATGGTACCTACGGTTGCTTTCCACTCAGAGATTGACCCTACTGTACCGATTGGTATCACTCCAGGGAATCAATACGGCTCTAGTGCCACACATCGCCTATTAACCAATAATAATATTTGCAGTGAATTGACTGTAAAGCCAGGAGAGGGCCATTCGATTTACCGCAACCAGGAAGGAACAACCTTTAGAGTAGATCGTGCGAGCTGTTTCTTCAAGAGTGTGATGTGCGATGAGTGCAATACCTTTTATGCAGAGGAGCAAATCTTTGCCACCTGTAGATAGGTATTTAAGTAACAGCCAAAAAACAACTTACCGATTTTGATGGAATCTTTTGCTCCAATACGGCGTTAAAAAGCCTCGCTGATGCCCTGCATCATCTACGTTTTTTGCCTTGTCTTGGCACGAATTTATCCCGACCTTGCGTCGGGAATCTTCTCGATCAAAATGCGGGACTTATTCTTTGTCCGTTACT
>JBELML010000147.1:0-15993 GCA_042095835.1 Saprospiraceae bacterium | reverse complement strand
TCATAAGTGAAGTGCGGGAGGCCGCCTAGGCATTGTCTGAGCGGAGCGAGTTTGGCTAGGCAAGATTTTTTTGCTTCGTTTTTGTATCGAATGACAAAAATGAAGATGCTAGAGCGGTTTTGAATTGAAGTTTTAGTTGAATTTATAAAAAAATGCAGGGTAATTTTTTTTGGGGCATTTGCCCTACTATATTCCAGTAGGGAAGGTTTAGAGAAAATTGAGTCGACTCATTAAGATCGGTTTATTCGCTCTACTGATAGGAATGACCGTCTTTTCGATAACCAAGGTATTTTCCTCGATATCCTTGATCTTATCCAGGTTGACAACAAAAGAGCGATGCACCTTTAGAAAACGGGGGTCTCTGAGTTTGCGGTCTACGTTTTTGAGGGTACTGTGGATGATGAACTGCTGCCCCTCCGTTTTGATACGGACGTAATCGCCAACGTTTTCAAAGAAGAGGATATCATCATAGTTCAATCGGATAAACCGTCCATCATGTTTGATATACAAATCATTGGAGCGATTCTTATAATCATTGATTTGTTTCTGGATATCCGTAGCTTTCTCAATAGCTTTATTGAAGCGCAGAAGGGTGATGGGCTTTTCCAAGAAGTCAGTCACCTGATACTCAAAAGCCTCGTAGGCATACTTCCTTTGCGAAGTAATAAAAATGACTTGAGGTAAATAAGATACTTGATTTAAGAACTCGATCCCGTTCATACCTGGCATCTCAATATCCAATAAGATGAGATCGATGGCATCCTCGTTCACTGTATTGATAGCCGTTTTAGCATCTTCGCAGATAGATACGACGTTGACTAGTGGTGTTTTCTTGCATAAAGTTTTTACTGCCGCCCGCGCCATTGGGTCATCGTCGACAATCATGGTATTGAGTATCATATTACATACTAGGTAGAGGGTAGAAAATTTACTTTAGGACGATTACTTTGCGAATAGGTCACCCTCTGAAGACTGTAATTCTTGAAATTTCTGCTTTACTACTGGTAAAATAGCCTGATATTTCTCTTGAAAATGAGCATAATAGGTTTTTACTTTCTCCTCTTCTGCATTATAAGCCGCTTTCTCTAGTTGCTCGAGAATAAGGGTGATCGAAGGGAAACCGACCATACTTAAGGAGGGTTTCAATTTGTGGGCCAATTGCTTCACAGTTGGCCAATCTTTAGCCTCGAAAGCTACTGAAAGTTTTTCTACCTCTTTCACACCATAATCCAGGAATAGCTCAAACATCTCCAAAGCATATTCCTTATCATCGAAGTAGAGCTCCGCCAAATAGTCGAGATCCATTTTAGGTCTATCTTTCATCTCTGTGGTTTTTTGAGGTGTTGAATTAGAAAGGTATTTCAGGAATAAACTTTTGAGCTGTTTGGGTGTAAAAGGTTTTGCCAGAAAATCGGTCATCCCCAGATCAAAGGCTCTATTTTTATCTTGTAAAACGGCTGAAGCAGTAAGGGCTACAATGGGTGTTTCTGCATTAACAGACTTGCCTTGTCTGATTGCCGTAGTCGCATCATAGCCATTCATGACAGGCATCTGCAAATCCATCAGGATAATATCATAATGTTTAGTCCTCGTTTTCTCTAAAGCCTGCTTTCCATCAAAAACTATATCGAAACTATAGTTCCATTTCTTAAGGAGTGTGTTGATGTATTTGCGGTTCATGGCATTATCTTCCACAACTAGGATTTGGTATTCATCCATACAAAGGTCTTGTGCTTCTGCACTAGTCTGCTGCGCTACTTTTACATCCTGGCTAGCTAGCTCATAGACAATTTTAAAATAAAACTTTGACCCTTCTCCAAGTCTACTTTCCAGCCAGATGACACCTCCTTGCAAGTTCACCAATTGTTTGGTGATCGCCAATCCTAAACCCGTACCGCCATAGCGGATACGGGTATCATTTTTGGCTTGCCGATAGTTATAAAAAATTTGCTTTTGGTCTTCCTCTGAAATGCCGATACCCGTATCATGAATACAGAACTCAAGGGTTTGCATATCCTCAGATTGGCCTAGCTTTTTTACCTCGATTTCGATCTTGCCTTTTTTGGTGAATTTCACAGCATTGCCAAGTAGGTTAAAGAGAATCTGATTCAGAAGTAGATCGTCTCCCTTTAAAAAAGGAGTCACCTCTGCATCTATCTTTTTGATCAACTCTACTGGTTTTTCTGTCAGTTTGAGGATAAAAGTTTTGTAGACACTATCGAGTAATTCGTGAAGATTAAAAGCCCTAGATTGAATTTCAAAATTTCCCGATTCAATTTTGGAGAAGTCCAAAATGTCTGAAATCAGTCCCTGCAAAATATTAGCGGAAGAATTAAGCACATTGAGGTAGTCGCTTTGCTCATCACTTAGCTTGGTATCAAAGAGTAGATGAGTCATACCGATGATGGCGTTCAAAGGAGTACGGATTTCGTGACTCATATTCGCCAAAAACTGTTTTTCTGCTCTTTGAGCGGCTTCGGCAAGTAGCTTTGCTTGCTCCAAATCGCGTTGGAGGTTTTTGGAGGGTGTAATATCGTAGTGGATCCCCATAGAACCTGTCACCTCACCTGCATCGCTATAAATCGGCACCCCACTAATCATCACCCATATTCGGTCCCCTCCTTTCTTAAACATCTCGACCTCATAGACACCGGGCATACCTTGATCTCTAGTAGCTTGCTGAGAATCAATAACCGACCAATATTCTTCCGGAAGAAATAACTGTCGAGCAGACTTACCAATAAGCTCCTGCTCTTCGTATCCAGTCATACGACAAAAAGCATCGTATGCCTTGACGATTTTATGCTCTGCTCCTACCTCAAGCAGGCCTAGAGACATATTCTCTATGATGGTTTTATACTTCTTTTCATTAGTATCTAAGGCTTTGCTGCTCTGCTCGACCTGTTCTTCTAGATTCCGATTATAGGCTTTGAGCTTTTCGTTGGCTTTAAACAATTCCAAAGCTTTCTTCTCTAGGTAGGTTTCCGCCTTTTTCCTAGCACTAACCTCTCGGTTAATCCTACGCTTTAAGAGAGCAATTTGTGCCTCTAGATCTAATATTTCAAGGGTTTTCTCCATGAACTACTGCTTTGTAATCAAGAATTGTACTTTTCTACCCGATCCCTCTAGCTTATTCATCTCAATAATCGCATTCAACCCAAAATACTCCAATGAATGTTGGATCAATCCATGAGCAAAATGCCCCATTCTACGCTCCGATTCGTAGATCATTTCTAACTGCCCTTCTTGAGGTCTAGAAGTGGTAAAGGTAGGCAGCTCCGCATCGGGATATAACTTGCGTACCTCGACATGAATATATCGCTCTATAGATTCTAAAAAATCAAATGCACTAGGAGCAACTTCAATAAAATTGGAATAATTTTTCTGAAAAGTCCCAAAGAGATAATAACCAAATTTATGATGTAAATCCGGAACCTCTATCCCTGATTTCTTAGACAAATGCTGGACCAATGTTTCTAATTCGGCATGGTCATAGGTACCAACTGCTGTATAAATCCCACCAGAAGGCAGGTCACTATTTTCGAGCAAATCGTCAACTGTAGCATAGCCGAATTCTTGCTCCACCATTTCTAATAATTCTGTAAATACGATTCCTTTCAAGATGACAATGCATTAGTTAATGAATAAGTAGTTGTGAGCGCATGAACTATTGAGCAATGGCTTGGAAGGGATCAGCCGAATGTCCGAAGCTGGCCCAATCCATACCTGCTTTGATATTGGTTAAAGGTATCTCTGAGCTCCCGAAGAGCACTCGTTGCTGGGCAATTAAAGCGCCGGTCTCTACCCTTTTCCAGTCATTCCAGGTAGCTTCTACTCCACCAATAGGTATAATAGAAACCCACATTTTATAACTCGTTGGAATATTATTTTCGTCTAGCAGCCATACATAACTATCTTCAGGCGTAACGCCTCCCCCTTCGTAATGAACCATCAGCCCTTGGCGGCCATCTTTGACCTCTACAATAGACCGTACGGTTCCTGGATCAAAAGCTTTCATAGGTGCACAAAGCCAAAAAGAGTCATTACAGAAACTTGCCCAGGCTTTTTGGATCGCTTTCTCTGCTGCTTTATCAGAGAGTAACTCTCCGGCTTTATAAGCTTCGCCACTTACTGATTTGGTGTGCAAAAGCACTTTATAATCCTCCCAAGTGACTTCAACAAAATGGCGGTTCTTATCCCAAAGATAGTGGTTGGCATCTCTGAAGGTCCATTGCATATAGGCGGTTGTATCCCAAGCGGCCTTGTTAAGTGCTAAAAGCATTTCCTCGGCGAGGGCATCTGCCTCAGCACTAGGATTCGCAGCTGGTTTTTTCTCATGAAAAGACCAGCCTACTATAAATAGCCCCGCTAAAAGTAACACTACAATAATGCCTAGCCATTTTAAAACTTTCTTCATTATAAGCTGGTATTCTGATTCGTGGTAGTGAGCGTAAAATCAAATAGATTCGTCACTACCGTGTTATCCTTTCCTTTAAACTCGAATATCAATTGATGTCTTCCTTGGGTTGCAGGTAAACTGACTTTCAGATTTTTCAATACTTGATCGGCTCGGGTTTCTGTATCTGTCAGTGCAAGGGTGGCGATAGGCGTTCCGCTTTTATCGTCCAAATATACCAAAACTTCTCCACCTTCTACTCGGTCTACGCCCATGTCCAATTGCAAGAGGATACCACTCACCCCTGTTAAGTCCATAGGTCCGAAAGTCGCACTAGCTCCAGTAGCACCTACAATAGCAGTGCGGTTTCTGCGGGAAAGTTGTGGAATATCGGCTCTCTGAAATTGCTTTTCTTGCGCACCTTGCAGGCTTGTATTTTCCTCTGCTCGGATAGTTGGAGATCGTAACGTGAACAGCTCTTGACTACCCAAAGACTCCATTTCCTCAGTCCCTTTATCCATATAGTTTGCAATAAATACAAAGACACCGCCTTTGCGTTTACCATTTGGAATAGTCAAACGAGTGTCTCCCTTAGCGGCAATCATCATGGCATCCTTGTTGGGTGCTAAACTGAGGATATATTCAGCGATAGCTTCGGCTTTTGTCTCGCTGATATCAGGATGAGCAGCCATTGCCGTTTCGCCCCAAACGCCTGCTCCACCGTTGATAATCTTCTTACTGAGGTAGGCAATAGCCTCTTCCTGGCCATTGTATTTTTCAGCGACAGCGGTATAGGCTGGTCCAATTGATTTAGAATTGGTCTTATGACAAGACTGACAATCAGATTGCTCCATCAAACGCAATCCTGCCTCGGCACTTATTGTAGCCGCTACAATTTGGTGGCCTTGTGCGATTTCGGTGACATCATACCCTTGCTCTAAATACTCGACAGTACGACTTACATTAGCTTCTTCGATACCTGCTCCAAGCTGACCATCTTCCTGATCTTCGACTTTCAAATCATACCTTATCGGCTCTCCCTCCCAGTAGAAATCCTGATTACCCTGGACAGTCCAGTTGATCTGTGGCGGCTCGTTCCCTGCGAGAATTTTCACTTGGGCTTGATCTTCATTTCCTGATTTATCTTTTACGGTTAATTCTACAATGTAGGGAGCCGCTTCTGTAAACTCATGTTTTACGTTTGCCCCAGAGGCGGTCTGTCCTCCACCAAAGTTCCACGTATATTCTAGCTCGTCTTGATCAGGATCGGTCGAACCTGAGGCATCAAAGTTAACAGCTAAAGGTAGACCTCCTAGCTTTTTATCTACTTGGATATTAGCCTTCGGTTTACGGTTACCTGCTGTGTATTTCAGATGTACCAAGCGTGCATCTTCGTTGGATGTAAACCAGCCACGTCCATACTCAATCATAAACATATCACCCTCAGGAGACATCACGATATCTACCAAGTTGTTCCACTCCATCGAAGGAAGGAAACGCTCCATCTGTACTAGATTCCCCTCATCGTCCAAGGTATTCTCCAGTATGATTCCTCTCATCCAGTCATAGGTAAATAGTTTTTCATCGTAATATTTTGGGTACCGACGTGGATTATCGGGATAATCATCTTGATAAAAAACTGGCCCCGCCATAGCATTTCGCCCTCCCGAGTTCATTAATGGGAAGACAGGTGTCGCTCGATACGGATAATAGATAAAGGCAGGTTGAGCAGGTGGAAGCTCCTGAATGCCTGTATTGTTGGGCGAATTATTGATAGGCTTAGCCGGATCATACGGTTTAGCGGATTGCTGGGTCGTGAAATTGTATTCGTAATAAGCTTTGTTATCTCCCACAAACAGTGGCCAGCCAAAGAAACCTGGCCCGCGTGCTTGATTGACCTCATCGTGCCCCATCGGGCCGCGTAGGTCGCCATTCTCATTGGCATCTGGACCTACATCTCCCCAGTATAGATATTTTGTGCGTTTATCAATAGCAATACGGAAAGGATTTCGGCAACCCATTACATAAATCTCTGGTCTTCCCTTGGAGCCATCCTTCGGAAAAAGATTACCATCTGGAATGGTATAACTACCATCATCCTGTGGTGTAATCCTCATAATTTTACCTCTTAAATCATTCGTATTCGCAGATGTCCGTTGTGCATCCCAGGGCTTTCGTCCAGCTCGTTCATCGATCGGATTGTAGCCATCAGATGCAAAAGGGTTGGTATCATCACCAGCAGAGATAAACAAGTTTCCATCAGGGCCAAACTCTAAAGAGCCCCCAGAATGACAACACTCATCGCGTTGAGTAGGGATGCGTAATACCACTTTTTGGTCCGATAGTGGCTCCTCTGCATCGGGATCATAGGTAAACCGAGAAATATTCTGCTCTACTTTTGTAGGATGAGAGTGGAAAACATAAATCCAGTTGTTCTCTGCGTAGTTAGGGTCTAAAGTCAGGCCTAATAGTCCATCTTCTTGACCAGTATACACATCAAAAGTGGCAGATACTGAAGTAAGGCCTGTTTCAGGATCGTGGATATTGAGTTTGCCTTTGCGCTCCGTAAAAATCAATCGGCCGTCAGGTAGCAATTCTAGCTCCATAGGTTCATTCAAGTAGTAATCGAGCACTACTTTTTCAAATCTAGATTCTTGGGGCATGACATGATCTTGCTCATAATTAAGTGGAGGTCCGTCCATAGCGTATTGGATACCACCTAACAGATGCTGGAGGAAAGTTTCGTCTTGATAGGCCTCTTTAGTATGACCCAAGCCTGTATAAAAAGCCCTCCCACCATCGTAGGCGTGGTACCAGCTGATTGGATGCTGCTCTCCATGTTTACCACCTTCATAGCTACGCTCATCGAGATAGAGCAGAGGAGTGATCTTCTCTGAAATCCACTTGAAATTGTACCATTCATCGAAATGCTCCCAAGTATCGGCTAGATGTGTAGTAGCGGCATGTTCGTGATTGGCTACTTTTAGGGTAGCTTTTTGGGGCTCAGGATGCTGATCGAACTCAGCGCCCACCATATCCATATACCAAGGCCAATCTTTGAGGCTTGTAGTTGCCCCATGTACGCCTACAAAACCACCGCCTGCTTCGATATACCTACGGAAAGCGATACGCTGCGGCCAATCCAGTACATCACCACTGGTATTTAAGAAAATAACGGCGTCGTATTGTTGAAGATTTTCGTCGGTAAACATAGCGGCATCCTCGGTTGCATCTACACTGAACCCATTCTTAATGCCCAGATCATTGACCGCCGTCCATGCATCGGCGATAGATTCGTGCACATATCCCTCTGTTTTAGAAAAAAGAAGGACACGTTTAGAGGAGTTAAAACTAGTACAGGCCGACAGCAAAAAAATAAGTAGAATAGGAAAAATCAGATTAGCTCTTTTCATGCTCTAGAAACTTGAATAACTATTGTTGTGAATCAAAAAACTAAAGTACGAAAAGTATAGGAAACCCCTAAGGCTTTCACTCTAAGCTTCTCGAAGAATGAAGGTTTGCAGACTATTTATCCAGAAGATATCCTTGGCCCACTAAATACATGGCAAAAAAGCCTGTGGCCCAAACAAAAAGAGCCATGATATTCCATCATGACTCTTTCGTTCTTGTAGCGTGAGAGTGATCCCGATACTATGCTGCGCTGCGACCGGGACGGCACGCCTAACATCGTTCCGCTTGAACCACAAACAAAAAGAGCCATGAAACTCATCATGACTCTTTCGTCTCTTGTAGCGTGAGAGTGATCCCGATACTACGCTGCGCTGCGACCGGGACGGCACGCCTAACGTCGTTCCGCTTGAACCACAAACAAAAAAGAGCCATGATTTTCATCATGACTCTTCGTTCTTGTAGCGTGAGAGTGACTTGAACACTCGACCTCAGCATTATGAATGCTGCGCTCTAACCAGCTGAGCTACCACGCCATTTTCCTACTTTTTACCATCTTGAACGTAAGATAAATAGTGTATTTGTTTTCCCTTTAGGAGGAATTCTTCGCTTTGCGAGCGCAAATATAAGACATTAATTACTTTCTATGCAAGACAAGAAACTATATTTTTTTAAATCCTGTTGTGATTGTCATACTTGCATCTTTCTATTTATATTCAAATAAGCTCCATTCGAGCTTTCAAAACTGTACAGCTATGAGTGCGCCTCACGAATCTCCATCGCCTACAACTGATCCACGCGTAGCATTGCGTCCTAAAGTATCCACTTCGCAAAGTGCTACTTCCGAAGCGGAGCAATTTCAGAATCAAACCCTACGCCCGATCCTTAAGATGCAGAATGATCTCCTCCTAAACATCTACCGCCACTTCCTCCAGAAGCGCAAAGTCAAGTTCAGCGGTATGTCAGTGGAGGCTCGGATGAAGTGGATTGAGCAGAGCGTCTCAAAAGATAATCGGCTGCGCGGACTTCTACTAGGCATGGTGATTGGCCATTTTACTCCTGAAGAATTCGACACCTTTCTAGATATGGAAGGAGAGGTACGTCGGCGCATCTCCAAGCTCATCACCCAACGTCTACAATCGCAAGTTAAAACCTTATTATAACTAGATTTGATCCATAACAGACTATAAAGCCATCATAAAAAATGCCAGTAGACTTCAAAATAATCCAGCACAACGATTGATTTTATCTTACCACTAGCTTTAAAATTCGAACAACCTTGGAATCAATTAAAATACTTATCCTCCAAATGCGGGGGCAAGAAGATAGCAGTCGTCTGATAGAACGAAAGGGGTTTCTGCAATACACAGGGCTTAGTAAAGATCAGATAGACTTCATTGACTTATACGAATTCCCGCTTATAGCGCCTGGTATCGTCCGTCAATATGACGCCCTGATGGTTGGTGGCATCTCTAAAGACCTCCCTACGGACTTGACTTGGCCAAAAGAGCGATTCCCCTTTATCGACCGTCTTTATCAATTACTTCGGATTGCCATCGATGACAAGATACCTAGTCTACTTTCTTGTGGAGGCTATGTCATTGCAGCTTGTATGCTCGGTGCCAAAATGCACTATCGTCTTGAGGGTTTTGAACTAGGTGTATTCAACATGCAAAAAACAACAGCTGCTACAAAGGATGTCTTACTTGCAGAGACACCTAGTCCTTTTCCAATGGTACTTGGGCATATCAAATACTTTAGGGAAGCTCCTCCCCATACAGAATTACTCCTATACACCAATACTTATGGCCCACAAATCCCCGTACAAGGTTTTAAAGTAAAAGGGGCTCCATTCTATGCCTTCCAGGGGCATCCAGAAATCTCTTGTACCGACTTGGCAGGCAGAGTTAAACCTTTGATGTATCGCAAACATTATTTTCCGCCTCGCCCCAATTTTCCTGAAGATCAATCTCATGGCTACAATCACGAAGCTTATGCTCAATTTTGTGCATTAGAACAAGATACTTCCGCAGCTCAGTATCTCTTGCGTAGATTTGTCTTACTTACTCAGCAAAAGGCTTTCTAAAACCATAAACTCCATAACTTTAACATCTCATCTTCCTAATCAAAGCAGCAATCGGGTAGTGATCAACGTATTGATATTGCACCTTAAATATTAATTAATGAAGGTCAGACTCCTACTTTGTTTACTTTCCCTAAGTTGCTGCATTACTTCTTGTGAATTAGTGGAGATTGAAACCTTGGATGAAACGGGGGTACAAATTGGTGTTCGACCCATTTATGCAGACCTTGACAACTGGGATCAAATCATCAGTCTTCCTCCACAACCGATTCAAAACTTGGGGAAAATCTACTACAAAGATCCTTATATCTTTGTCAATGAACGATTTCGGGGCATCCATGTGATCGACAACTCTGATCCGTCAGAGCCTATTCAGATTGCTTTTATCCAAATTTTTGGTAACGAGGATATTGCCATTAATGGAGATATCCTTTATGCAGACAACTACACCGATTTGGTGGCTATTGACATCAGTGACTTCAACGATGTCCAAGAAGTCAGTCGAGTGAAAGACTTATATACTCGTGCCTCTTTAGCTTTTCCGGAAGGCTACTCTGGCTATTTTGAGTGTGTAGATGAAAGTAGAGGTTTTTTGGTCGGCTGGGAAGAAGCAGAGTTGGAGAACCCGGAGTGTTTGAGGTGACTTGGGAGTTGGGAGACTGGGAGACCTTGGGATTTGGGACTGGGAGACCTTGGGGAACGGAGACTGGGAGAACGGAGACTTGGGGAACGGAGATTGGGGAACGGAGATTGGGGGACTGGGAGACTGAGGGAGCGGAGACAGGGAGAACGGAGACTTGGAGACTTGGGGGCCTCGAGTTCTGGTGTTCTAGTGTATTACATGGTACTTGACACAGCATGACACTTGGCACTTGGCATATACCAACGGGGACCTTGGGAGCGGGGACGGGGAGAACGGTGACCGGGAGACTGAGGGGACTGAGACTTGGGGAGTGGGAGTGGTGGTATTGGAAATCTGCGTTACAATTATAGGATCTAACTATTGTAAAATACATTTCTTACTGTTGTATTTCAAATAAGTATTATGAGAAAAAACATTCTATTCCTGACCTTATTGGTAGCTGCTTTTTTTATGGCTTGCGAGTCGGATGACTTGAACAATGTTAGTCCTAGTGCGGAGACTGGGGTGGGTGGATCGTATGCACGATTTGTGATTTTAGGGGACTTTATGTATGTAGTAGACGAGCAATACCTCATCACCTTCAGTATAGCTGAGGCGGCTCATCCTAAGGAGGTGGCTAGGCAACTTTTAGGGGATCGGATTGAGACCATCTTCAATTTTAAGAATAGATTATTCATTGGATCGGGAGAAGGCTTATTTATTTATGAAATCCAAGACTCGGGCATACCGAAGCAACTTTCAGCGACCACTTATTTTGAGTTTGAAATTTTTCCCTGCGACCCGGTGGTGGCCAACGATAGCTTTGCCTATGTGACCTTGAATGCTAAACGTCGAATTGGCAATGCCTGTGGAGGTAGCTTTGAAGTGAATGTCAATGTGCTCAAAATATTTGATATCAGAAATGTGAGCCAACCTTTATTACTGTCAGAGTACGATATGTTTGCCCCTAAAGGTGTAGGACTTGATGGTACTACTTTATTTATTTGTGATGATGAACAAGGTTTAAAAATATTTGATGTCAGCGATCCTTACAACTTGGTCACCATTGATCATATCGATAATTTTACGGCCTTTGATGTGATACCACTTGATGGTTTGTTGCTAGTGGTTGGTCCCAAAAATGTATACGAGTTCGACTATACCGACTTGAATAATATTCAATTAATTTCCTCTTTCCAACATGACAACTAAAGCACTTAAGCACTACTTACTTTTAGTAGGTTTTTTATTTGTCAGCCTAGGCATACAAGGTCAATCGGAAAAGCTGTACCGTCCTAAATGGGCAATCAAACTTAACCCTTTTGCACTGATAGCCTATACGCCTGGTATCGAAGTAGGCCTAGAATATTTCATGACCGATCGTACTAGTTTGCACGTAGGCGGTGGCTACCTCAATGACTTTGGCTTTTCAGCAAACAAAAATTTTGACGGTTACAAGTTGATTGGCGAATATCGTATTTACAATCTCTTCGAGCGGCTTTCCATTAATAGCTACGGAGCAATTCAGTTGAATTATAAAAAGGTATTTGCTCAGGGGCGAACCTTCATTGACCGCGCAAACGGTAGCTATCAGCAACTCACTGATGTCTCGGTCACTAATACAGCAATGGATTTTATCGTGACGGGCGGGAATGTAATTCCTTTCAATGACTGGCTCAGCTTGGATCTCTCCCTGGAATTTGGTGTAAGAAGACTTAATCTCGCCTCTGATGATGTCTCGGCAGATGAATTAAGCAATCTATTCGAGGAAAACTTTTTTGACTTAAGGATCACGGAGATTGGTACCCGTTGGTATCCCATTTATCGGATGCAGGTGAAGGTAAATATGGTGATAAAATAAGTTTTTCTAGTAGCGCTACAACTTCGGAATCAACACAGGCGTATTTTTTTTATACTGCTCATAAGCCTCTTCCCCACCCCATTTCTCGTCGGCCCGATATTCTAACATAGGAATGCCACTCACTCTCGTCAATAAAAGGATCACAAATATAGGCGAGATAATCCCTACAAATTGCCAACCTTCAAATACGGGCAAAGCGATGATTAAGATGCCAATCCATAAAACGATCTCCCCAAAATAATTCGGATGCCTAGATTTTGACCAGAGACCAGATTGAATAAATTGGCCTTTATTTTCTGCAATTTTTCTAAACTGACTTTTTTGATAGTCTGCCACTACTTCTATCATAAACCCTATGATCCAGATCACCAAGCCCATAATGGCCATCCAACCTAGTGCTTCCTTTTTCGAACTCGTGATGGCAATCAGTGCTGCCGAAGAAGTCAATACCACCCATAGTGCTTGAATAGTCCAAGCAGCGAGAAAACGCCAAAAATTGGGCTTGATTTCATCAAAACGTCTGTCTTTACCATCTCGATGTATGCGACGTGCCAGAAAGGTACCCAAGCGCAAAGCCCAAATCATTACTAAACTACCCAAGAGCAGCGAACGGGTATCTAGATCTTTATTCACAACCAATGCGAAGGCCACCACACTTAAGTAGGTAATGCTACCCGTGAGATCATAAAACTTTTCTGATTGATTGCGGAATGCTGGAATAAAAGCTAGCCAATTAATGAGAAAAGCGAGGGCTACGCCAATGCCAAAAACGGAATAACCAGCCATTAACTGACCATTTTGAGTGCCTGCCCAAGCGATTAACAAACCAAGGAGGGTAGCAATAAAGACACTGATTCTAGCTTGTTGAGTTGTCATAATTTAGGAAGGTTTGGTTATATGGTGATTTCTACCTACGCTAAAGCTTCGGTAGAGATGTAATGATGTAATGATGTAATGATATAGATATATAGTGGTGTACTGGTATAGTGATGTCTGCCTACGCTAAGGACTCGGTAGATAAATAATGATGTAATTTTAGAATTGTTCATTAAGGGTTGGCGAGGCGACAATATCGTTTTGCTTAGAAAGCTTATATTGACCATTAAAAACGATGCGCAATTCCAACCAACGTGTGGCCATCATAGGAGGTGCCCGAATACCTTTCACCAAATCTTTTAGCCACTATGCTAGTCAGAAAAATGAAGCCCTCATGACTGGAGCTTTAGATGCCCTAGTCAAGAAATTCAAATTAGAAGGTAAGAAAATAGATGAGGTCGTCATTGGTACCCTAATCCATTATCCCAATGCTTGGAATTGGGCCAGAGAAGTAGTACAAAACACCGCACTTGATCCACATACGCCTGCCCTTTTCCATGCCCGCGCCTGCGGCACGAGCTTAGATGCCGCAAATACTATTGCGCTAAAAATTGCCACTGGACAAATTGAGGTGGGTATTGCAGGAGGCTCTGACACCAACAGCGATGTGCCGCTCACTGTAAAACGCAAAGTAGCCCAACAACTCATCAAAGTACAAAGTGCAAAATCTGCTGGTGCTAGGATTAGTAAACTACTAGGTATCAACCCACTTGATTTCTTTCGGGTAGTTGCGCCTAATGTAACCGAACCACGTACAAAAAAGAATATGGGCCAACATACTGAAGACACCGTCAAACGATGGAAGATTGGCAGAGCAGAGCAAGACCAGTTGGCTTTTGAGAGTCATCAAAAAGCAGCCGCAGCCTACGATGCTGGCTTTTACAAAGATGCGGTATTCTCTTTCGGTGGATTGGAGCAAGATTCAATTATTCGTCCTAATACTACTCTCGAAAAATTGGCAAAACTGAGGCCTGCTTTTGACAAATCTGAGCAAGGCACCCTGACCGCGGGCAATAGCTCTGCCTTCACAGATGGTGCGGCCGCAGTATTGATGAGCTCCGAAAATCATGCTAAAGCAAACGGTTATGAGGTAGAAGCCTACTTGGTGGATAGCCAAAATGCTGCTTTTGATTATGTACATGGTGAGGATCTTTTGCTTGCTCCGACCGTAGCAGTCGATAAACTCCTCAAAAGAAACAAGCTGAGTCTACAGGACTTCGACTTTTACGAAATACACGAAGCCTTTGCCGGTCAAGTGCTTTCGACTCTAAAGGCATGGGAAGACCCCGAGTTCTGCCAAAACGAATTAGGCAGAGATCAAGCACTGGGCAGTATAGACCGCAGCAAGCTCAATGTAAAAGGCGGTAGCGTGGCGATTGGCCATCCCTTTGCGGCAACGGGTGCCCGAGTACTTGCTAATGCAGCCAGTATTTTAAAAGAGAATGGTGGAGGCCGTTGCCTCATCTCCGTATGTACCGCAGGAGGTATGGGTACGGCTGCAATTATAGAATTGTAGGGCGATTTTAAACTTTTTGACACCATCTTGGTAGTAATTTACTCCTTATAATTTCCTAAACATGCAAAAACTGCCTCTTCTTCTTTTGCTACTAAGCACCTTCTTCCTTAGCTGTAGCAATGACGAGCCATTATTACCGTCTAATTCTGGCACCTCCAATCCGACTACCCCTGGATCGAATGAGAACATTTATTGCAGTTCTCTTAATCGCTTCTCAACCATTGAACTCTTTACCGATAGTGACATTGTTGCGCAGAAGGACATTATTTATGGTTCGGCCATGAATAGGAATGGCAACCTAGAAGCTTTGGCCCTGGATATTTATTCTCCATCTATCGATGTTGACCAGTTGGAACGGAAACCCTTTTTAATGACTATCCACGGTGGAGGCTTTACTGGTGGTGATAAAAATGATTGGGAAGCGGAATCCAGAGAATTTGCAAAAAGAGGCTTTGTAGTAGCGTCGATCAACTATAGATTGGGGAGAGATCAGACGGATACCTTGAGTTCGCTGCAGGCGGTATATCGTGCTCAACAGGACGCGATGGCCGCGATGCGATATGTGGTCAACGAAGCAGATTTACTAGGAGTAGATACCGCTTGGTTATTCATAGGAGGGAGCAGTGCAGGATCGATTACTGCCCAAAACCTGAACTATTTAAGCCAGGAGGACTGGGATTCTACTGACTCAAGACTGGGGGCTTCATTAGGGCCAGTAAACACTTCCGGTAACAACTTAACGAACACGTACACAATTAAGGGCATTTACAATAATTGGGGATCAGTATTTGGGCCGGCAATAGCGGTTGAGGAAATGGTACCTACGGTTGCTTTCCACTCAGAGATTGACCCTACTGTACCGATTGGTATCACTCCAGGGAATCAATACGGCTCTAGTGCCACACATCGCCTATTAACCAATAATAATATTTGCAGTGAATTGACTGTAAAGCCAGGAGAGGGCCATTCGATTTACCGCAACCAGGAAGGAACAACCTTTAGAGTAGATCGTGCGAGCTGTTTCTTCAAGAGTGTGATGTGCGATGAGTGCAATACCTTTTATGCAGAGGAGCAAATCTTTGCCACCTGTAGATAGGTATTTAAGTAACAGCCAAAAAACAACTTACCGATTTTGATGGAATCTTTTGCTCCAATACGGCGTTAAAAAGCCTCGCTGATGCCCTGCATCATCTACGTTTTTTGCCTTGTCTTGGCACGAATTTATCCCGAC
>JBELML010000146.1:0-16264 GCA_042095835.1 Saprospiraceae bacterium | reverse complement strand
TAAATCAACCTAGGGCAAACGCATTAAAATAAAAACTTAAAAAGAAATGCTTATTACCCAAAATTAAGTATGAAAAAGGTGATAAGCGAAGTGCGGGAGGCCGCCTAGGCACTGTTCGAGTGGAACGAGTTTGGCTAGGCAAGATTTTTTTGCTTCGTTTTTGTATCGAATGACAAAAATGAAGATGCCAGAGCGGTTTTGAATTGGAGTTTCAGTAGGAATTATAAAAAAATACAGGGTAATCTTTTGGTGCGTTTGCCCTAAAATCAACCCAATTATGCAATTCAACATAGAAATGATTGGTATCATTGCAGGCATCTTCTCTACAGCTGGATTCGTGCCACAGGTTTATAAGACTTGGCGTACTAAATCTGTAGAAGATTTATCGATGGGCATGATTGTGATCCTGGTGATCGGTATTTTGCTCTGGTTGATTTATGGATTTTATAAAAATGCACCCTCTATTCTGCTAGCCAATAGCATGACGCTCGTACTCATCCTTTTCTTATTAGTTTTTAAAATCCGGTACAAAGAGAAGTGATCATTAGACCAACTTTCCATTAATAATACAATCGTTAAGAAAGCGTTAAAAATCGATAACAATTTTTATACATAAGAGTCTTATGTATATTTGCTACTGTAATAACAAATCACTGCATTCAATGCTCCTTCAAAAAAAGTGTTTCCGTTTTTTCGGGCTTATAGCCTTTTTATTTACTAGTAGTTTTTGTTTTGGTCAGATGGCCGATAGCCTGGTTGCTAAAAAAGGAAAATTACCTACAGATATTGAAAAAGTAAAAGTAGATGGTCAACTCGCTTATCGAAACAAGGCCACTAATCAATTTTGCAGCCAGTTGGAATGTATGATTCTGACTGCTTTAGAGATGAAAGAAGCCCTGGAAGAAAAAGGCCTAAGAGAGGCTACTTTTTCCTACACCAATTGGGAAAATGATAGAGTGAATCCTTATTACGGACAACAGCTTCCAACGCCTTTTAAAATTACTTTTGACCAAAGCACCTTTACCCACCCAATAGAAGATAAGGTAGTGGTGACTTCAAGGTTTGGTCGGCGGCGCAGAGGTCCACATAAAGGGATCGACTTAGATTTGGTGACAGGTGATTCGGTTCGAAGTGTGCTACCAGGGAAAGTACGTTTTGTAGGTTATAGTAGAGGTCATGGCAAGACGGTTGTGGTTCGCCACGCAAATGAAGTAGAAACGCTATATGCTCATTTGTCAGCTCAAAATGTCAAAGCGAATGATATTGTCTCCGAAGGCCAAGTTATTGGTTTAGGCGGCAACACAGGCAATAGCCGAGGTAGCCATTTACATTTAGAAGTGCGTTATAAAGGGGTATGCATTCATCCGGAGTACGTTTTTAATTTCGATGGCAGCCAAACTTTAAGAGGAGAGGAGTTGTGGGTATCTAATGCTTGGAAATCACCAAGATTTCATAGCGCCTATCGAAAAAGTGAAGTCAACACCCTGCTCACTCAAAAAGAAGCGATTGCTGCCGAAAATGCAGAACCAAGATATTATAGAGTGCGTAGTGGAGATACGCTTTCTCATATTGCCCAAAGATATAATTTAGGTATTCGAGAAATCTGCAGCCTAAATGCCATTTCTATCAACTCCATCCTAAGAATAGGTCAAGTACTCAAGGTTAGGTAAGTGAGTAATAAAATATTTCCCAATGGACTCCAATAAAAAATTCCTCAACGGCACCCTTAAAACCATCCTTTTGGCGCTTCTCAAAGAAAATGGGAAGATGTACGGCTACGAAATTTGTCAAATGGCCAAGGAGAAAACCAATGACAATATTCTCCTGACAGAAGGGGCGATCTATCCTGCTCTACATCGGTTGGAAAAGGATGGCCTTATTCTTTCCTCCAAAGAGATTGTCAATGGGCGCACCAGAAAATACTACATCGTCAATAGCGCCTCGATCCAAGAGGTAGAAGCACAGATTGACCTGCTATCCGAATTTACTGGACATTTAAGAGCCTTATTAAATCTATCGGCATGAATCACGCTCAAGATACGATTGACCATATCCGTCTTTTGCTGAGGAACGCAGGCCTACCAGAAGGAGACACCCAGGAGGAAATGCTAGACCACTATTTATCGGAGATCGAATCTCTAGCAGCCCAAAATGGTGATGTCGAAGCGGCTCATCTGCTTACCTTTGAAAGAATCCAATCTATTGATTTTAGTAATTTTAAAAAGGAAAGGATTTGGAGTCCTTATCTATTGTTGAGTTTTCTCATTATTGCCCTTTTTTCTATTCCTATTTTATTAAAGGAACCTATTCCAGAGGTGATGCCGCCATTGTTAGAAACCGAAGCGGTAGTTCCTGAAGGTTGGCCATTGCAAGGAGATGTCATTCCGATAGCTTCCAACTTTGGAATGCGCATGCATCCAGTTTTTAAACAACTAAAATTACACCAAGGAATTGATATTCGAGCCCGTATAGGTACACCTGTAGTAGCGACCGGAAACGCCGTGGTGAGAGAAACAGGATTCTCCAAAAATACAGGCAATTATATTGTCTTAGAGCATAATCATCGCTATTCAACGCGTTATTATCACCTTTCAGAAATTTCGATTCATCCTGCTGAAATCGTCAGCAAAGGTACCATTATCGGGAAAGTGGGCAATACAGGTCTGAGTACAGCGCCTCACCTGCATTACGAAATCATTGACGAAGGAGATCATGTCGATCCAATGGAGTGCATTCGACCTTAACTAGTCACCTGCTGCTGCCTCCTCTATGCCAAAAATGCTCAGATCAACACCTTGGTCTATTTGCAAGTTGGGCTTTGATTTTTGTAAATCAGCAATAACTTCTTTACTGACCTTTGTCTTCCATAAAAATACCTTTTGTAAGGCGGGATAGGCTTTCAGTTGGCTGATGTTTTCGTTGCTCACCTCGGTTTCGTAGAGATTGATCGATTCCAGGTATTGAAGTTCTTTGAGTTGTCCCAGACTACTGCCGGTTATGGAAGTTTGGTGCAATAAGATTCTGGTTAAATGCGGGAACTGGCTAAGCTCCAGGACCATATCGTCCGTGACATTGGTATTGCTTAAATTCAATTCGACGATTTGTTCGCGAATTTTGCTGAGTTCTTTGAAGGTAGCCTCAGAAAGATCCTGGCGGCCACTCAAATTCACTTGGATAAAGACTTGGCTTTCTGAAACTGGGATGGCTTTGATATTGTCCTCATTAAGTTTGGTGAGTACTTTATTATCTGGCGCTTTTACATCTAATGCATATACACTATTATCTACTTGGGTATATTGCTCTAGGATAGATTCAATAGCGGGATCTTTTTCTAGCTCACCAACTGTGGTTTCAAATCCAGCGCCATTTGCTACCCACCATTCTAGTAGTTTGATTTCGTCTTTTGATAGCTGTCGACGACCATCGGGAGGCATATGCTCTTTTTCTTCTAGCGGCAGATGGATGCGTTGCAGGAACAAGCTATTTTCGATGTCTCCTTTTTCCATGAAAGCTCCACTTTCTCCTCCCGCTAGGATGCCTTCTTCACTATTGAGGAGCAGATCCCCTTTTGTTTTTCCGTCGTTGTGACAGCTGACACATTTCTTTTTGAAGATGGGCCGTACTAAGTCGCCATAGAGTTCGGCGGTTGCTATATCTGTTATTACAATATTTTCATCCTCCGCAGCGGTAAAGGGTTCTAGTAGAAATTCAGAACCATGTGTAATGGATCCTCCTTGATGGCCGGTAGCGCCTAAAAGCAAGAGCAGGATGCCAAAAGTGGGAAAATAGGCTTTGCCATAATTCGAATCTTTATTCTTGTGTAGGAGGAGTACGATCAAGCTAGTCGTAGCTGTGGCAATACCTAGCCACTGGTGCTGCTGTATTAAGCCTGCGGAGTAGCCACCTTCTCTAGATAAAATATAGCCTGAAATACAGGCCACTAAAGCTGACCACCAACCTAAGGCTAAAGCAAAACCTACCGCTTCCTTTAGGGCGGCATACTTATCATATCTACTCATCCATTCCATTAAAAAGGCAAGGGCCAAAATACCAATAGGCAAGTGGAGAATTAAGGGATGCAGTCTACCAAAGAATTGAAGTACTTCCATCTTCCGAATATATAAAACCAAGTCGCATTTGCATAAATTTCCTTCTCAAACTTTAGGTAAAATTGGAAAAAACCAATATTAATCCTTTCTTTGAAGCAAAAGACAAAACAATATGGATGCAAGCAATTTTTCCTGGAATACAAGCGATGGCTTGAAGATTCATGCGGCTCATTGGAGTGTAGACCAACCAGTGGCAGCAGTGGGCTTTGTGCATGGAATGGGTGAGCATTCTGCTAGATATCAGCACGTCGCTGCGGCTTTTGCGGAGGCCAAAATTGCTTCTATGGGCTATGATCGCAGAGGTCATGGACAGTCTGAAGGGAAAAGAGGGCACACCATTTCTTTTGAGGCCTTTATTGAAGAGGTGAAAATGCTGGTCACCAATCTCAAAAAAACCTATGGAGATATCCCCGTTTTTCTCTATGGCCATAGTATGGGCGGAAACTTGGTCTTGAATTATTTAGTAAGTGAAGAGGTCGAAGTAGACGGAATCATAGCTAGTGCTCCTTGGATTCAACTGGCCTTCAAGCCTTCTCCTGTCAAAATTCAAGCTGGGAAATGGGTACGCTCTTTATTGCCTGGTTTATCCATGAAAAACGAGCTCAATCCAGATTTTCTGAGTAGAATTCCTGCGGAAGTTAAAGCCTATGTCGATGATCCATTAGTACATGACAAGATTACTCCAAATACGGGTGTGCGTATGCTAGACAAGGCGGAATTTCTCCACGTTTATGATGGAAAAATAAGCCACCCTTTGTTGATCATGCACGGGACCGATGACCAAATTATTAGCTACCAAGCCGCCAAAGACTTTGCGGATAGGGTAGAAGGGCCTGTTGAATTCAAAACCTGGGAGGGAGGCTATCATGAAATCCATAATGATTTAGAAAAAGAAGCGGTCATTGCTTACGCCAAAGACTGGATGTTGCAGCAGGTTAAAACCGCCTAATCGACTCAATAATGTAGAGGGGCCGCTGCTTAATTTCTTGGTAAATATTGGATAAATATATCGACATGATATAGAGGATTAAGAAATTCGCTGCAAAGAAAATGGAGATTAATATCACCAAGAATGTCCAGCCTGGAACGGCTTCCCCTGGATTTCCAAAAATATCATAACCAGCAAACTTGACCAATAAGGCGTTGGCTACAATCCCTAGCATAAATACAAATGCCAGGATGAAAATCCCCAATAAAAGAGAGCGCAAAAAAGTAGTAAACGAAGCTATCGCGATCAAGGAGGTTTTAAACCGTTCCTGGAATGATCTTTTCTCCGGTTCTTCCATTGCTTTGTCCAAGGTAATGGCGGTCGTTGGAAAGCCGACTATGGAGTAAATGGCTTTCATATACCGCAGATTTTCCCGCATTTTTAGCAAGGAATTCAAAGCACGCCGCGAGATGATACGCGTATCATAGGCTCCTTCGTCAATAGTCAGTGCAGAAAAGCGCCTCATGATTTGGTAAAATAGCTTATTGAACCGCCGGATATGCCAAGGCAATTTCCTGGTAGCCGACCTAAGGTATACAATATCGTAGCCACTTCGACTTTTCTCAAAAAGGGTAGAGATTAAATGGGGTTGTGCGTATAGTTCTAGATCGAAAACAATAGCATAATCTCCATTGGCACGATCTAGACCAGCAAGTATGGCATGGTTTTTTAGGGTATTTGCGGAGAGGTTGAGTAAGAAAACATCTTTACGAACCTCAGCAGGTAGCTCATTGATGTAGTGATCTGGTTGCTCATTTAAATGATTATTGATCAAAATGATCTCAAAATCACTAAATGACGAGCTTAGCTGCTCGTGGGTAGCTTTTAGATAAGCGACAAGGTGCTTGAGCTGGTAATCGGCTTGTAATACTCCAACTATAGATATAAAGCTGTTATACATGCGTATTTTTAGTCTTGGAAGGGCAAAATACGATATCTAACAATGAATTGGAGTTGACAAGCACAAAAAAATAGGTTTTCTTTGTACAAAGTCGGGGAAATAACACGCAAATTAATTACAATCAAAAAATTTGCTATTTTTATATCTGTAAAAAAACATCACCTATTTTTCTGATAAACAATATTATCTGATTAGAGATACTGATAAATAACACATGGCGAAGAGCTTTCCGTTTTATAAGCAATTAGATGAAATGGATTGTGGAGCTGCTTGTTTGAGAATGATCGCTCGGCACTATGGCAGATTCTACTCTCTGGAACATCTCCGTGAGCTTACCTACGTGGGTAAGCAAGGGGTCACTTTGCTTGGGATAAGCGACGCCGCCGAAGAAATCGGTCTGCAAACGCTAGCCGTTCACACTACCTATGATCAGTTCCAAAGTGTCATCCCTGTGCCTTGTATTGCGCACTGGGGAGATGCAGAGCATTTTGTGGTGGTGTACCGAGTGAGTAAGCATTCTGTGTGGATAGCTGATCCGGCAGAGGGGAAGTTTAAAATCAGTAAGGAAGAGTTTATACAAAAATGGGCCAACGATAAGACGAAGGAAGGCGAGGCTCAAGGGGTATTGCTACTCTTACAGATCACACCAGAATTTTATCAACAAGACGGAGAGGAGATTGATAAGAGTGGTTTCCGTCACGTGTTCTCTTATTTCCGCAATTACAAATGGTTGCTTAGCCAACTTTTCTTGGGTATTCTCCTGGGAGGGATTTTGCAATTCATTTTTCCTTTTATGATGCGGGCCATTGTCGATACGGGGATTACCAATATCGATATGGGTTTTATCCAATTGATCTTGATTTCCCAATTGGTCCTATTTGCAACCCAAACGGCTGTAGAGTATGTGCGTTCGTGGATACTCTTACACGTTAGTGGGAGAGTGAACATTACCTTGATATCTGATTATTTATTTAAGTTGACAAAGCTGCCTATTCGATTTTTTGATAGTAAAATGTCTGGTGATCTTATCCAGCGCGTAGCAGATCATGAGCGCGTTAAGCGATTTTTAAGTTCCACCAGTTTGCTATCGATATTTTCCTTACTCAACTATGTGGCATTTGGCGTCATTTTATTCCTTTGGCATAAGGGCATTTTTGTGACTTATCTCTTAGGTACGGTGTTGTATATTGCCTGGGTGGGCTATTTTATTCGATGGCGTAAAGAAATAGATTATCGTCGCTTTGATCAGATGGCAGAGAATCAGAGTAATTTGATGGAATTGATTAGTGGCATGCAAGACATTAAGTTGTATAATGCCGAGAAGCAGAAACGTTGGGCATGGGAGCGGATTCAGGCCAAGTTGTTTCGAACGAGCCTGAGTACTATGCGGATTCAGCAAATACAAAGAGGAGGGGCCAACTTTATCAATGAAACCAAGAATCTAATTATCATTTTTTTGGCAGCAACGGCGGTCTTATCTGCTGAATTAAGTCTTGGTACACTGGTAGCGATTCTTTATATTCTCGGTCTGGTGAATACGCAAATGCCCACCTTGATTGACTTTTTGATCGGCTACCAAGAAACCAAGATTAGTCTCCAGAGAATGAATGAGATTCATACCAAGCGGGATGAGGAGCGACCGAATGAGAAAATTTCCATTTTACCAGAGACCTCGAACTTGGTTTTAGAAGATGTATCTTTTCAATACAATGGGCCTCACTCTCCAATGGTTTTAAAGGATGTAAACGTCCGGATTCCAAAGGGTAAGATAGTGGCTATAGTAGGAAGAAGTGGAAGTGGTAAAACTACTTTAATGAAATTGCTACTCAATTTCTATCCACCTACAGAAGGGATGATCAAGGTAGGAGATATCAATATGGCAAATATTAGTCATAAGATGTGGAGAGAGAAATGTGGAGTAGTGATGCAAGATGGTTTCTTATTTAGTGATACCATTGCCAAAAACATTGCACTTGGAGCAGAGATCGTTGATAAAAAGCAGCTGCTAAAGGCTGTGAAATTGGCTAATATTCAAAGCTTTATTGAGACCCTTCCCCTAGGATATAATACTCGTATTGGCCAAGATGGACTTGGTTTGAGTGAGGGACAAAAACAACGATTACTCATTGCCAGAGCGATTTATAAAAACCCTGATTACCTGTTCTTTGATGAGGCCACTACTGCACTCGATACTTTCAATGAAATGGTCGTCATGGAGAATTTAGAAGACTTCTTCTATAGAAAAACCGTTGTGATTATTGCCCACCGGCTGAGTACCGTGCGCAATGCAGATATGATCATCGTTTTAGAAGATGGAGAGGTCGTAGAGCAAGGCAATCACGATGAACTTACCTACCTTAGAGGCGCTTATTTCCAGCTCGTTCGCAATCAATTAGAATTAGGAGCATAATGCTTATTTATGGAAGAAATAAACATCAGAAGTGAGGAGGTCAATGAAATCTTAGGTACACCACCTAGATGGATGGTGAATTATGGGATCATTCTTGCGGTCATTTTTTTTGCTTTATTATTTATTCTGGCAAGCATCATTAGCTATCCAGATAGTCAAAGCGGAGACATCACCATCAACTTCACCGATCCACCCAAGGAGGTGGTAGCCACCAAAAGTGGTAGAATCGAAGAAATATTTATCCGCAATAGCCAAAAAGTGGAAAAGGATCAGGTGCTGATGGTTTATAAGAGTAGAGCCAACTTTGAGCACATATTGCATTTGCAGGCATTATTGGGCGAAATTGATAATGATAACGACTCCATGATAATCCATTTTATTCCTCCTAGTAATCTGCAATTAGACGAGGTGCAAGAAAATTTTTCTAAGTTCCTCGATAAGCGAGAGCAATTTAGTCTAAAAGAGACCCGTTTCTCAGCCGATGGCAACATATCTTCCTATCGCAATCAGATTGAATCCCTCCGGAAAAGTATTGGTTATACCAATAGAGCTAAAAATATCACGCATGAGCAAATAGATGCTGCCCTCAAGGAAAAAAATAACTTAGAAAGGAAAGTGGCTAATGGAGAAGCTGCGCAAGCCGATATCAATAAAGTAACTAGAGAAATCAGAGATTTAAGAGCGGAAGCTCAAAAAGCAGATGAAGAAATTGCCCGCTATAATCGTGATATTGAAAGCCTAAGGAATAGAATTAGCCTAGCCAAACAGGATGACGATCAAGATCGTTTCCGAATCTCCAACGATATAAAAGCCAGTTTTCTAGAACTCAAAGACGAGGCTAATCAGTGGGTCAATCAGAATATTATCTTTTCTCCAATCGAGGGAATAGTTGAAATCGACGCAGCCATTGGAGAGCAGCAATATGTCCGTGACCAAGACCCTCTCTTTCGGGTGATTCCTACCCAAAATCGACGATTAATTGGAAAAATGGCGCTCGACTTTCAGAACTCTGGTCAAGTACAAAGGCATGATCGCGTAAACATTAGACTCAAGAAGTATCCCTTCGAGGAATATGGTGCGATCAGAGGTAGAGTTTCTTGGAAAGCTTCGGTGCCTGACCGAGATAATGAAGTGCAAATCGAAATATCCTTCCCCGACGGATTGACTACCACCACTGGCTTCCAAATTGATACCGAAGAAGCTTTATTTGGTGAAGGTCAAATTATCACGGAGGATAAAGTTTTGATCGGCCGGATTTTTAACTACGGCAAAAGTATCTGGAGTAGCCTATAAAAAAAAGCCATGCCAGGTATCCAGCATAGCTTCCTATAGATTTTAGGTATACTTACAAAAAATGAAAATACAGACCTTAGGCTTTTTTCATAACCATCACGCCTTCTGGCCCTCCACGTCCCTCGCAAGCATCGCTCACTCGAGTCATGGTTAGTTGGCTTCCTTCTACTTTAATTTTGTAAACGCCGACGCCAGTGCATTCCGAGCCAGAAACATCATGGATATGCATCTGACCATCTTTCATCTCATACTTACCATTGACTTCTACTGATCCATCAGCTCCAAAATCGAGTGCGTAGGTGTTGTCTGCTTTGATATGGCCGATGATGGTAGTCATATTGCCAGCTTCATCTGGGACCTCCATAGACCATTTACCAACATAATCTTGACCAAAAGAAAGTAATGGACAAAGCATTATACCAAGAAAAAGGAAATTTTTTAAAGTTTTCATGAATAGGAATTAAATAGGTTAAAAATGTTACTCATCAATTTAGTCTTTAATTTCTAATTATGCAACTTTATTTAAGCATTAATTCAAGTACTGTTGCTTGACGACTTTAATCACTAAATCATTTTTATTAAAATATTTTCCTCAGTTATAATTTTCTTTCTAATATTTTTGAATATTAATTTTCTTATCAACAGATTCTTTTAAGGCAGAGGTAATTGGTCTACGGTAGATTGATGTCTGGCAATAATCGACTATATCCATCGAGAAATTCTAATTTTTGTTTTATATTCAGTCAAAATTACCAAATTAATGAAGCACAAAATTGGGATTAGCTTTTTACTAATTTGTTTTTGGGTTTGTCAGCTTGAGGCACAAGAAAAAAACTACGCCATTAATATCCCTGGCACTGACTTTTCAATAAAACTGGTACACATCCCATCGGGTGCCTTCAAAATGGGCACAGCAGAAGATGCTGCATTTAGAAATAACAATGAGCATCAGAGTCCATCCATCTCTATGGATGCATTTTATATGAGCTCCACAGAGATAACTTATGATCAATTTCTAGCATTTAGAGAGCGAGAATACGATGCATCCGAAACGAAGCGAGAAAGTCAATATGACGCAGATGCAACTACTAGGCCTTCTCCTCCTTACCTTGATTTCACCTATGGTATGGGAAATAGAGACGGTTTTCCTGCTGTAAGTATGACACAGCAAGCTGCTTTGCGCTATTGTGAGTGGTTGTATGATAAAACCGGCGTTTTCTTCCGCTTACCAACCGAAGCAGAATGGGAATATGCTTGCCGGGCAGGAACCAGTACCACCTTTTATTTTGGAGATGATATCGACGAATTGGATGATTATGCCTGGCATTATGATAATTCCAGCGAAAAATATCATAAGGTGGGAGAAAAGGAGCCCAACGCTTGGGGGCTATATGATATGTTGGGCAATGTAGCTGAATATACGCTCGATCAATATCAGTTTGATTTTGCTCTAAAAATGGATCCCAGCAAAGCACATGAACTTCAAACTACTCCAAAGGGCAAGTATAGGAGGACGGTCAAAGGAGGCGCTTATGATGACACACCAGAGGATTGCCGCTGTGCCTACCGTATTGCCTCTAATCCGGCTTGGCAGGCGAGAGATCCACAAATCCCTAAAAGTACCTGGTGGAACCCAGATTCTCCATTTGTTGGCTTTCGTATTGTACAGCCAACAGGGGAGTGGACCGAAGCAGAAGTCAGGGCATTCTTTAAGAAAGTAATTATTGATTAATGCTTAGAAAGTTTATTACACAGTGTATTATATATACGATTAAATTAAAAACTAAAATATGGAACAGTCTAATAACCTAAATCGCAGAAAATTTGTCAAGCAATCTGGACTTGCTATGGGAGGTTTAATGCTTTCTTCTTCCCTTGCAGCCAAAGCGCATATCGATGGAGACGATGCCATCAAAGTAGGTCTGATTGGATGTGGAGGGCGAGGTACTGGTGCCATCGCACAGGCGCTATCAACCAAAGAAAATGTGAAATTGGTCGCTATGGCGGATGCCTTTAGAGATCGCTTAGACAAGTGTTTTGACCAAATCAATACAAAAGAGTTTACGGATTGGTCATCAGGCGAGCCTTTAGATTTGAAAAGTCGCATTGATGTACCAGAAGAGCGCAAATTTGTTGGGTTTGATGCCTACGAGAAGGTCATCCCTCTCGTAGATGTTGTGATCCTGACTACGCCTCCAGGTTTCCGCCCTATGCATTTTGAAGCGGCCGTAGATGCGGGCAAGCATATATTTACTGAAAAACCAATGGCCGTAGATGCCCCTGGTATCCGCAGAGTGCTGGTAGCTGCTGAAAAAGCAAAAGCCAAAAAGCTCAATGTGGTGGTAGGTTTGCAAAGACATTATCAGAAAGTCTATACGCAATGGGTTGATGCTTTGCGTGGCGGTGCCATTGGTGATATCGTAACCTCCCATGTGTATTGGAACAGTGGCGGTGTTTGGGTGAGACCAAGAGAAGAAGGACAAACAGAGATGGAATACCAAATGCGCAACTGGTATTATTTCAATTGGTTATGTGGCGATCATATCAATGAGCAGCACATTCATAATATTGATGTCAGCAATTGGGTCAAAGACGCTTACCCCGTAAGAGCTTATGGTATGGGCGGTCGCAGAATGCGTACGGGCAAAGATCACGGCGAAATTTTTGACCACCACTTTGTAGAGTTCGAATACGCTGACGGTAGTAAAATGTATAGCCAATGTCGGCATTGGAAAGGCGTAGCCAATCGAGTGACAGAATCCTTCCAAGGCACTAATGGTACGGCGCCCAAGCCAGGAGTGATTCTTACCAAGAGTGGTTATCCTATTATGCGGTATAATGATAAAAAAGATCCTAATCCTTATCAGGTAGAGCATGACAAATTATTTGCTGCTATCGCTAAAGGTGAATTCAAATTTAGCGATGCCGAAAATGGAGCAAAGAGTACCATGACAGCTATTTTGGGCCGTATGGCTACCTATTCGGGACAAATAGTAGAATGGGACGATGCCATGTCCTCTGAAATTGACTTGATGCCAGAAAAATTAGCTTGGGATGCGAACCCGAAAATCATGCCAGACGAGCACGGTAAATACCCGGTTGCAGTCCCTGGGGTGACTAAAGTAGTATAAATACGCGAATGTGGATGGAAGCTCTTTGAGCCAATCAATAATTGGACTTTTTCTATTGTGTTTCCCATTAGGTTTATCTGGACAGCAACTCTTCCGGATAAACCAAGCACACCAACAAATGGGGACACAATGGAAGATAGTGCTTTATCATCAGGATACCGTAGCCGGCCACCAAATAATGGAATCAGCTTTTAAGCGTCTAGATCAGCTCAATTCGATTTTTTCGGACTATGATTTAGCAAGTGAATTGTCACAGCTAAGTTCAAAAGCGGAGTCTAAGGAATGGATAAGAGTGAGTGAGGACTTATTCGACATTCTAGTTTTGGCCAAAAAATATGCGAAGAAATCCAAAGGTGCTTTTGATCCTACGGTTGGGCCACTTTCCAAGCTATGGCGACGTGCTTTCAGGAGGCAAGTGTTCCCTGATTGGCCGAAGATCGTAGCTGCCCAAACCAATGTCAATTATCGAAAACTAGGTATAAAAAGACCTCACTTTATTCGTTTAAAATCGGATAAAATGCAACTAGATTTAGGAGGGATTGCCAAAGGCTGGGCGGTTGACGATCTAGCGCGTTTATTGGTAGCGCAAGGAGTGACGAGCTTTTTGATTGATGGTGGTGGCGATATAAAAGTAGGAGAGGCCCCACCTCATCAAACAGGGTGGACAATTAGATTACCCGATAGTAGTTATCAGGTTTTAGAAAATCAGGCCATCGCTACTTCTGGAGCACAGTATCGCTTTTTAATAGATGATGGCAAAAAATATAGTCATATCATTAATCCGACGACGGGTATAGGAATTGATGGCACAGAGACGGTCACTGTGATCGCTAAATCTTGTGTAGTGGCTGATGTCTCTGCAACGATTATAAGCATACTGAAAGCCAATTCCCGACCATCGTTTATCAGAAAGGAAAGAAATATTCATCAATTGATTATCCAAAAATATGAAGAGAAGAAATTTTATCAAAAATAGTACCCTCGCAGTTGGGGCTATGGCCAGCACGAGCTACTATTCTAAAGCGGAGCTTAAGCACATGAGCAATCTGGCACCTCAATTTAATCTCAAGTTTGCACCGCATTTAGGAATGTTTAAAAACTTGGCTGGAGAAGATCCCATTGATCAGCTCAATTTTATGGCTGACCAGGGTTTTACGGCCTTTGAGGACAATGGTATGAAAGGCCGAGACATCGCGCTCCAGGAAAAAATGGCCAGCACTATGGCTAAACGTGGAATCGAAATGGGCGTTTTCGTAGCACACCAAATCTATTGGCAAGAACCCAATTTAGCCAGCGGCAAGGCTGATCTAAGAGAGGAATTTCTCACCCATATTCGGGAATCCGTAGAAGTAGCCAAACGCGTAAACGCTAAATGGATGACCGTGGTGCCTGGGCATTTGGACCTCCGCAAGGATATGGGATACCAGACCGCAAATGTCATTGAGAGCCTAAAACGAGCCGCTGATATTCTGGCACCGCTTGGGCTGACTATGGTTCTGGAACCACTTAATTTTAGAAACCATCCTGGACTATTTTTAACCAAAGCTGCACAAGGTTTTCAAATTTGCCAAGCAGTAGACAGTCCAGCTTGTAAAATCCTGTTTGATATCTATCATCAACAAATACAAGAAGGTAATTTAATTCCAAATATTGAAGCCAGTTGGGATGAGATTGGCTATTTCCAAATTGGCGATAACCCTGGTAGAAAAGAGCCCACAACTGGCGAAATCAACTACAAGAACGTCTTCAAAGTGATCCATGAAAAGGGCTTTAATGGCATACTGGGTATGGAACACGGGAATTCGAAGAAAGGCAAGGAAGGCGATCAAGCTGTAATTGATGCCTATCGCTCCGTAGATATCGACTAATCAATAGGTTCAATCAGCATGGGCATACCGCCTTTGGGTCGGGTCGTAAGGGTAATCAAAGGAGTAACCTTATGACCTGGCTTCAAACGTAAATGATAGCGCTGTACCGTCATGGCCATAATGAAAACGGCCTCCATTAGGGCGAAATTATTGCCCAAGCATATTCTAGGACCACCACCAAATGGTAGATAGGCAAAGGTATGCCGTTTGCGTTCCTTTTCTTTATCAAATCGATGCGGATCAAATTGCTCTGGGTTTTCCCAAAAATCTGGCCGTCGGTGGAGTAGGTAAGCACCAAAGAAGACATCATCACCACCTTTGATGTCATACTCACCCAAAAGATCGTCTTGTTCAACGTGTCTGGGGAGCATGGGCACGGGTGGATATAAACGCATGGTTTCTTTCAGTACCTTTAGACAGTATTCTAGTTGTGGGAAATCCTTGGAAGTAGGTGTTCGATCGCCTAGAACGGTCGCAACTTCCCTCTGTACCTTTTCAAGGATTGTTGGTTCTTGGGAGAGGATATACCAAACCCAAGACATAGCATTGGCAGTTGTTTCATGACCAGCAATAAAAATCGTCATGACCTCATCACGCACTTCTTGGTCTGTGAGTGGCTCCTTGGTATCTTCTGTTCGAGCATCCATCAGCATTTGTAAGAGGTCATTATACGGAGTATCAGTTGTTTTTCGGTCTTTGATAATTCGATAAATGATCTCATCAAGCTGATCAATGTATTTTTGATAAGCCCGATTCTTGGCTGTTGGGAGTGCGTGTAAGAATTTGAAAGGTAAAGTAATGCGGTAATTGGTGTCTTCCAGAAGAGGCGTGAAAATATCAGCTACTATTTGTACTTCTTTTTCGGTGAGGCCGGTACTAAATAAAGCCCTGACAACTACTCGTAGCGTGAGGCGCATCATTTCCTCTGCTATATTGAGAACTTGCCCGTTTTGGCTAGGTGTTTCCCACTGATCCAGCATTTGGCCAATCGTATCTGTCATGATCTGACCAAGATTGGCAATGCGGTTTTTATGGAAAGAGGGTTGTGCCAATTGGCGCTTTCTCTTCCAGGAATCTCCCATTGCAGTGAAGGTGCTTTCTCCGAGTACCACGCTTACCAATCTAAAGCTGAGGGTATCCTTGGTATAGTTATCCATTTTCTGAACCAAGATTTCACGGACGAGGTCTGGATGATTGACTAGGTACACATGCCGTTTGAACAACTTGAACCTTACGACATCACCATAAGTATCTAATTGTTGTTGAAACCATTCTATGCGATCATCGCTAGCGACATCTAATAAATTCCCAAGAATAGGATATCCTTTGGGGCCTTGCGGTGATTTTCCTTTATTTGCAACCATTTCATGCTTTTTAAATCCTACAACAAACGTGAATCAAGCCTTAAGCAAGGATCAATGTGCTGCTTTACACATCCTATTACCTTATTGCTCTTGCTATAAATGGCGTTTCTACAGGACGTATCTTGTATTTAATTCACAAGTTTAATAAAGAAGCTGTTTAAAGTTTCCTTGTTGGGCTATCAAAAACATCTTTTAAGGCT
>JBELML010000145.1:0-16382 GCA_042095835.1 Saprospiraceae bacterium | reverse complement strand
ATGACTGGCACACTTTGAGTGATATGGCTGGCACGGTTTGCTGTGATATTTGCACGAGTGAAGGCTATGCCAGAATAGCGTAGTTCCAACCCCACTTACTCAACTGATTTACTTATGACTTGGTATATTTATCGTTGTTGCTGGATTTAGGTCTTCCCTAGGATCTGTAAGATGCCCTGCTGGAAAGTGAACGGATAGCGGTGTACCCGTTACATCCAGACAAAGTTCGTGGTTGTTATCTCCATCCCCTAAATCGGCAATAGCAAAGGGCGTTACCTCAATTTTGCTACCATCCTCTTGCTGAACCGTAACTTTGTATAGCAGTCGTTCTGCATCGTTAATTTCTTCGCCACCCGGCTTGGTGACCCCTCCAGCCCAAGTTACTCGCACTACTTGCTTGGTGCCTTCGGGAGCTCCACTGCTACCGCCCCAAACTAGATCTGTTGCTTTTTTGCCCAAATCCCAATCTTCTTTGGGAACAACTTCCGCCCAAACCATAGTTGGGCCATCTTCTAGTGGTGTGATATCAATGCTCGTTCCTTTAAAGTTCAACTTTCCATCAATAGAAAGCACGTTACCGATAACTTCAAATTTGACCGGCTGATCTTTGATACTGCCATAGTGACCAGCAAACAAAACCGTCCGAAACTCGCCTTTATCGTCAGCAGGAGCAAGGGTAACCCAAGCGATTTCACCAATTTGTCCAGAAGCGGTGGTAATCCTAAAATCACCAGGCTGCAAGGTACGTGGATCAATTTCATGTGAAAAGATAACGGGCATTCCATCTGCTCCACCAGCCCCTTTACCAATACTTTGGTTTGCTGGACGGGGCAAAGCATCATCAAGACCGTAAAAGGCTGAAAGTAAAGTTGCTTGCCTTCCCATTCCGTCGCGATTTGCGGTAATATTGGTACTTGTTGTATCCACAGCCGATGAATTCGCTGTTGGATTTTCATAGGAAAGGAGCAACTTGGCTTGTTTTGAATCACCACAACTTGCAGTGATTAGTAATACCCAAATAAATGGATGTGTGATTTTTTTTAACATGCCTATCTTTTTATTTTAACGAAGTTGTTTAAGAATTCCTAGTGAGATGATTAGTAACTGCTTGGAGGTCAAGACGAAGCTCATTTTTTGTCTGGTAGCCTAAGCTACCATGACCAAAAATAGCTGAAGTATTGGCCTTCAATGAGTTGTCAAGGGCTCGCTGAGGAGTTTTTAAACAACTTCAACTACTTCTATGAATGAAACAACCTGCCTAAAGGCTCAACTTAATTTTTTGAACTTGTCTTATTTCTCCTTCCTCGCCAAACCAAGAAACTGATTAGTGCAACGACTACACCAACTACCAAAAGTATTAAAGGGAGAAAATCCTTAACCATGCTTTTGGTTGCTTCCTTAGCAACAAACCCTTGAGCGGAATAGCCCTCAGGCATTTCAAGTACCCCGACTTCCTTTGCATATTCGGCATAGGCTGCGCGCATTTTTTTGAATAGTTCTGGCTCTTGATCAGCTAGATCTATCACTTCACCAGGATCACTTTCGATATGATGAAGGTGCCATACGTTATCTCCATCAGGGATGTTGTTTTTCACAATTTTATACCCGTTCATAAAATAGGCTGAACTACTTGCAGCCTCTATTCCAACTCCTTCATTTTCTTTGTAGACCGACTGATTGGGGTCATTGATATGAGGGAATAAACTTTTACCGGTAACAGGCGCATATCCCTCATTCGCTGAGGTAGAAATACCCACTATGTCATATATAGTCGGGGCAATATCTGTGAAGAAACTGAATGCATTAGAGGTGTTGTTTGGAATATTCTTTCCATTGATAATCAGAGGGACGCGCAGACCACCTTCTCCTGTATAGTATTTAAAGAATGAAAATGGGGATGAAACTGCATTTGCAAAGCCAGTGCCCATAAAACCATAATACCCTTTACCTCCCTTCTCTTCGAAATTCCTATGGTAGCCATGTTTGATTGCCCACGGAATAGCAAGGCTATAATCACCACCGTCAGGACCATTATCAGAGGTTACGATAAAGATGGTATTCTCCATCATTCCTTTCTCAGTGAGGTATTCGATATACCGTCCTATGTGGTAATCCATGGCTTCGATCATACCCGCAGTAACTGCCATGCTTGTGGTGTACTGTTTCTGTTCTTTTTCGCTTAAATCATCCCACTTCTTGGTATTCGGAATATTTTCATTCAGTTGCGCACCTTCTGGAATCAGACCAAGTTGCTTTGCTTTTTCAAATCTACTTTGACGCATTTTGTCCCAGCCCTTAGCATAAATTTCCAGGTAATGGTCAACGAACTCTTTTGGTGCTTGCACAGGCGTATGTATCGCTTGGAAGGCAATGTAGGAGAAAAACGGATTGTCTCTGTTTTGTTCTTCTTCGTGAAAGGCAATAGTTTTATCAATATAAGTCTTCGATGAATAGAAATCTTCAGGCAATTCTACTTCTTTCCCATCGGCATACCAATGGGCATGTGGTTTTTGAGGAAGATAGCCTCTGGAATCATAGTTACTCGCTCCAGAGCCGCCAAGAATGTAAGAGCGATCGAATCCTCTTTTTGTGGGAAGTGTCTTATCATTATGACCTAAATGCCACTTACCAGTTGCATAGGTGTTATAATCTACCTCCTTTAGTCGAGTAGCAATGGTTTGCACACTTTCATTAAGTTCCCCACCGTACCCTGGTTTGGATTGATACTCCTCAGGAAGCATTTCCGGCAGATTGGCAACACCAGCTAAATGACTATCTGTTCCTGTCAATAGCATCGCCCTTGAAGGGGCACAAACTGGAGAAGCATGCATATTGGTAAACATAAAACCACCTTGGGCCAGCCTATCAATATTGGGCGTGCGTGCTTCGCCACCATAAGCTCCAAAATCCATCAAACCTGAATCGTCAACCAGTATTAATACGATATTGGGACGGCTCTCAAGACTATCACTTTGAGAAAAAGCAGAGGATACACAAAGAAATCCTAATAGGAATAGTGTTATTTTTTTCATTCTGTATTCATTTGTTAAGCAAAAAATCGGAGATTTTTGCTTATTTTATTATTTTTTCAGTTTATTAAGGTTGAATACTACTTGGGAAAGTAATCTGGTTCAGATAAACCTGGAAATGTAATTCTGAAGGTTTCTGCCCCAGCAAAGTTTGGGGCTAATAAACGCTCCCGATAAAATTCACCCGTAGCACCTGCATATTTTCCAGTACCACCAGTGATTGCACCTTTGAATTTCTGTCCTTTTATGCCCCATTCAAAAAACATCACACCATGAATAGTATCTGTTGCTGGTTCATACCATTCTTTTGGATTTTTTGCCGAACGGAAAGCGAAAGTAGCAGTCTGCTCTAAAATGACTTTCCCATCTAATTTATCACATTCTACTGCTGCTCTTAAGTAGGCCTCAACCCTTTGCTTGTGATTCTTTTCTGGAAAAAGCAAACGGTCTAAAGTCGCTGCAACAAAATCTTGGCTAATATCAGTTAGAAAGCGATTCACAGATGTGAAATTTCCGATGATTTTATCAGGATAGGAAGATTCAAACTTTCCAGGACTAATCATATCCAGCCCTCCAGATGTTTTTGTAATAAAATCTGGGTCATTAGCGTCTAATTCCAAAGGATTCATACAACATTTATCTGCTTCAATAGTACCGCCTACGTGCATTGGTCCTCCACCATGTACAAGCAAACCATTAACAGGTAAATCTTTTCCTACAAAGGAAATATAGCTTCTCGGAATAAGTGATGAAAGGAGCGGAATACGAGTAAGTACAGCTTTTCGCCTTACGCCCGACAGTGCCCAATTAAATTTATGGTTCCAAGTTTGACCAAACTTATTGGCGTCTGATATGGTATCGACTACTAACATTGGCTATGTTTTCTATTATTTACTACTAATGATTTCCATCATCTTCTGAGCAGTTTCGTGTCCAGAATTTTGGTTTTGTCCAGTTACAAATCGCTTTTCTTGGTCAATTACCGTGATGGTTGCCAATGCGTCTAGTGCTTTGGAATTAGCTTTATAATTTGTACCCGCTTTTCTTAATTCTACCTCTGGATGCAAGGGTGTAAAAAATACACCTAACTGCTGGAGTTGTCTATTAGTAACACCCGTCATATCTCGACCTTTAATCAACAAATTACCAGATTTGTCTTTTGCCTGAATTAAACCTAATGCCCCGTGACAAACACTACCAATGATTGGCTTTTCTGCATAATAAGCCTCGCTTATTTTTTTACCTAATTCTTCTGATTGTCCCAAATCATAGGCTGCTCCCCAACCACCAGCCAACATTATAGCATCGTATTTTGTAAAATCAACATCGTCGATTTTTAAAGAATTTTTGACTTTTGCTTGAAAGTCTTTGTCCTTTAAATAGCGTTTATCCGCGTCAGATTTCATCATGTAATAGAAAGATTGTGGGTCAATTGGAATTTCGCCGCCTTTGATGCTGGCAACATCTACTTCCATTCCTGCATCTTGAAATTCGTAGTAAGGTATGGTCATTTCAGAACCAAAAACACCTGTTTTTGCACCTTTTGTTTTGCCAGGCTTATTTAAAATGCCATGGCTTGTAGTTACAATAAGTGCTCTTTTTCCGTTCATAGCATAATTTTTCCCATCATAATCAGGATGGAGCCCCAATGAATGTAGCATAGATGGAAGGAAAACTAGAATTAATGCTATTAACACCGCGATGATAGACAGTAGATAGATCATTTTTTTATTGATTGTATTGGTTGACCTTACAAATCTCCCAATTCTAAATGTACTATCCTTTTACATATGTTGAAAAATTTAGTCTGCTTACTATTTTTCTTTTCTGATTCTGCTGAGCTGGGTTTGGGTCACCCCAATCATGGATGCTATGTATTTGAGTGGAAATTTCTTGAGTATTTCGGGGTTCGTGTCCAAAACATACTGATATCGTTCTTTGGCAGTACCATTTAGAAACATAAGGTGTCTTTTGACTAATTCCATGGCTTGATCCCCTATGTATTCTCTGATCAAAATATTGAAGGTTACATTATAGTCGAGCAAATTCCGAACGGTATCCATATTAGCTACGAGGACGATAGATTTTTCTATGATCTCTATAATAATTGGGGATTTTGCTTCAGTTCTAACGCTAATAATGTCTGATAGAAAGTTACCTTTCTGGACGATACTATCCGTAATTTCATCACCTTTGTCATTTATAAAGTAGTTTCTTGCAGTTCCCTCTACAAGGAAACCCAGTTTTCTTATGACGGTATGCCCCTCTTTAAATAGCGTTCCTTTATCAAATTGTTTCTCGGAGAAAATGGACAAGATTTCCTCAACATCATGCTCTTTAGCATTTTTTACTCTTCTATATATGAACGCTTCAAATTGTTTTTTCATCATAGGTTGGAATTGCGCCCTTATCTCAAAGGCCAGTCTGCGCCCACTAAGCTATAAGTGGAAAAGTATTTGGTTGGGGCTGCTTTCAGCGCTTGCTTGAGTGCTTTTAAGATAAGCTTTTTGACCCAATTTTTAGAGTCTTTTGACTCCTTTAGGTGTTTTCTAGCGCAAAGTTGTTTTTCTCCTTGAACACATCTACATACCCCACCACCTATGTCGCATATATACAGAATAGCCCGAACGGGCTTGGCCCGTTCGCAAAACTGACCCTTGATAATGAAAGAAAAATCAATATTGGCGTAGGAATTGCGATAACACTTTGTCTTTAAAACGGGACATGATCATAAATCAAAGTGAGCTAAAAGACTATAACTCATTGATTATCAGAAGTGGAGCCTGGGGGAGTCGAACCCCCGACCTCTTGACTGCCAGTCAAACGCTCTAGCCAACTGAGCTAAGGCCCCTTTTATCTGCTATAGCCTTGGTGAAGGAAGGCTTTACCTAGCCTAGGCTGATTAATCGTTAATGTACATTCATCAACAGAGCGACGAATATAATAGTTTCTAATAGCTTTCCAAAATTCTAAAAAAGAGTTTCCTCTCAGAACCGTTGAAACTTCTTTGGATTATATCCATGATTCTCTGGCGGTGCAAAAGGCGTTCGATATTTCTTAAAACCTTCCTTAAGCACCCAGGCACCGAGGATGGCGATCCCGTACCAAAGGTAGATGATGCCTTTCATCGTATCCGGGCTATAGGTATAATAGGCAATATAGAGTGGAAATAAAAACAAGACTAAACCCACTAATAAATAGCCGATAGCATTGGCCTTTTGCTGCTTTTCTAATTCCTTGTGGAATAGCCACTCGTCCACTTTCTCCATTGCGAGTCGGCGGTCTGTTTTATCTGGCTTGGTAGCTTTCATAGCCTTTTCGATCGCTTCGAAGTCTTGGCCTTCATCGACGAGTTTTCTTCCTAAATCTAATAGTTCTTCCAGAGACATTTTATTCTTATTGAACCATAGAGCTGCCTAGCGGACTATGGAATGAGCATCTTTATTTAAATCGTATCGCTTTGATTGGATTGATCCTCGTAACTAAATAGGATGGCAGGATCAAAAATAAAATAACAATCAACAAGGTCCCTAAGTTCAAGAGTAAGATAGACCAAAGATTCACCTCCACTGGCGCATAACTCAAATAATAATTGGCCTCATCTAGTTTGATAAACTTATACCGCTCCTGTAAAAAACAGAGGGTCAAGCCGATAAAATTACCCCAGAATACACCCAAAACAATGATATAGGCCGCATAATATAAAAATACCTTGCGGATACCCCAATTGGAGCTACCAAGTGCCTTGAGTACACCAACCATGTTGGTACGCTCCAATATCAAAATAAGAAGAGCCGTCATCATATTGATAATGGCTACGATGATCATCAAGGTGAGAATAACAATCTCGTTAATATTTTGAAGTTCCAACCACTGGAAAATTTCTTTCTGTTTTTCTTCGATGGTTTCTGCAAAGACCTCATTATCTAAGACTTGAAAATAGAGGTGCTCCGTGATAATGCCCATATCATCTACATCATCGATAAAAACTTCAAAACCACCTACTTCATCCGGTTTCCAATCTTTCATCTGTTGAATCTTTCGGATGTCGACAATGGCAAAGCGTCGGTCAAATTCTTCTAAGCCGGTTCTATAAATACCCGATACTTTATAAGCTCTTTGTAAGAAGTCTTGACCATCGAGATAGGCAAATCGCACTCGATCTCCGACCTTGAGCTGTAGTCGATTGGATGTTTGTTCTGAGATGAGCATCTCGTTGGAAGCCAAGGTATCATTCCATTGGATCGTGTCTCCTTCTAGCAAATACTCCGATAAGAAATTCCAGTTGAAATCTCGGCCTGCTCCTTTCAAGATGACCCCTTCGTTATCATCTTTAGCTTTAATAATACCGGAGATCAAAGCAAAAGACTGCACATGGCTAATGCCTTTTTTGGATTTATAATCCTTTTCGTATTCTCTGCCTAGGAAAGTATAGGTACCATTGATCACAAATCGTTCGCCTTTGAGGGACTCCAATTCTGTAATCAAGGAATCTGAGATGGGCGCATTATCAACCACAGACTCATAAACCCCACTTTTGGTAATGTGAATATGTCCCCAAAAACCAAAAATCTTCTCTTTGACTTCCTGCTTAAACCCTGAAACCAAAGCCGTCGTACAGATCATGACTGCCATACTGATAGCAATGGCGACAATGGCTATGCGAATGATCAGACGGGTAAAGGATTTCTTTTTACCGAGGGCAACCTTTTTGGCAATATAATATTCGTAGTTCATTATTTTCTTTAGACGAAAGCTAAGGAATGAGTCAATAATAAATTAAACATCTTTACTTGTTCTTTTGCCGTCCAGTTTCGTTAAAAAGCCTCGTTGATGCGCTGCATCGCCTGCGTTTTTTGCCTCACTGAACAGCAAAATACCTGCGTAAATCTTGTCTACTTTATTAATGCCCCACTCCTAAAGATAATTGTTGTGTAGCATTAGTCTAACAATATGTAAAAAATAAACCGAAAATATTATTGGTACGCCCTCACCTAATGGTATACAAAGGTCTTCTGACTCGTAAAGTCTTTCGTCTGCATTCTTAATAGATAGACACCTGAATTGGGGAAAATAGACTTGCCCAACTCTAAGCTATGCTGTCCTCTTTGATGCTCATGTTGCTGCTCCCAAATCAATTGCCCTTGTAGATTATAGACCTGGAATCCAACCTTGCCTTCTGCCCCTAAATAGTACTGAAAGACCGTAGATTCTCGGAATGGATTGGGCACATTCTGCATCAGTTCGCTCTCGTATTCCATTTTATTGGTCATCAGGTCTAGTTCAACCTGCATGACTTCTCCAAAGATATTGTAGGCTTCCAAACTCGTCTGATCAGAATTCAGGTGCAACACCTCGCTCAACTGTACTTCTCTTTCGGCCTCTAAATATAGGATCATTAGCGTTGGGCTTAAAAACTGATTACCCAAAGTCTCTCTATTCCAACTGAAGCTCATTTGCCCTTCGGGTCTGAACAAGCCTACATTCGATTGATTGATGAGGCTATAATCAATGTCGATTAAATTTAGCGCGTCTTTATCATACTCAATCGTTCCTTGTAAACCTTCAATGGGGTCTAGATCTTCTACCATCAAAGGTATGGCGTAGGTCTGACCTGGCTCCAAAAGTCGTTCTGCGCTGACCACTTTGAGGGCGGCCTGGGTACGCACTTCTGCACTAGCAATTACCGAATTCGGGGTAGCACTGCCATTGACGTCACCGATTTTTATACCAATGAAATTCCCCTCTGCTGCCTTAGTCATCTCATCGATGCGCAAGACCTCTGGAAAAGTTTCTCGCCAAGGATCTGTTGGATCCGGGAACTCGTAAGAGGCATCTACAAATCGCCAGCTGGTGTTGTTATTAAACTCCTGACTGACATTGAGTACAATCTTTCTCAACTGAATCATATCAATCGTCGAAATCGAACCAGAATTATTGATATCTGCTGCAATCAACTTGTATGGGTCTATGATCAGATCACTACCCAATACGTGTTTTTGCACGATAATCAAATCAAAGGTACTTACCCCATTTTTAGGCGAATCTTTTTTGATGGGGCGCAAGGTATAGTTTTCGCCCTCTTGCAAATCCTTGAACTCATAGAGTCCATCGGCATCGGTCATATACATCCAAGATTCTCCACCATTTAGGTTGACCTCTACATTTTCTACATTCCTGCCTTCGGGTGTTTGTATAAATCCATTGATTTCGCCCTCTGATCCAAAGCCATCATCACAAACCGATCGATTGTCCTGTACCTGTACAAAGGTCTCGCAATAATCGTGGTTTCCGGCTTCATCCCAGGCATGAATCTGTACGGGTACATAGTTATTGGCGTCTTCACAATCAAAGGTCAATCTGGTTTGATCCTGATCAGCCGGCTCCCCAGATCGATTGATGGAATAAATCTCTACTAAGCCATCAAATCCTTGACCCGAGCAATCGAAAATAGGACTCACCAAGAAGGCATCTACACGCACATCTCCAAAGGGAATAAGTTCCTCATCTTGCTCTAGGTAAGACATCTCTACCACAATATTATCCGCACATATTGGTGCCGGTGCTTTGGTATCGACCACCGCAAATGGAATATCAAATTTTGCAGTATTACCACAACCATCCGATGCCTCAATCATAAAGGTATGCTCCCCTACTGGATACTCTCCAATAATGACATAGTTCGGAAATTCTCCATCTAAATGCGCTTCTGGCACCTCTAATAAGCCAAAATCACTGTTGAATTCGTTGATATACACTTTGAGGTCTAAATAATCCGAACAAGTTTCCTCTATCCTAAAGGGCAGGTCAATATCGCCTACACAATCTCGTACGGCATTATCTTTGCGAGCTGGAAACTCCAAATTCGACTCAAAAGCGATGATGGGATCTGTTGTATCATAAACCCTAATATGTTGGGTGTACTGCCAGTAACCAACCGATTTAATACTTGGCACTTCCAGGCTACTTATCCAATACCCTTTCAGGTTGGGAATAGTATCGCGCTCGTCGTCATTCTGGTCGTAATAATTGATTTCGTTTGGTTTGACAATCACATAGATATCTTCTGCTCCCGGGAAAGTATCTCTATTGACGTTGCGAGGTACAACTACGGCTTCTTTGTCTTGAAACTCACACCAATTGATAATCTTATAAGTTCGCAGAATTTTATAACATTCATCATTGGCTGCATCAAGACGTATATCATCCACATCGGTGGCAAATAAACCGCAAGCAGAATCGACAACTACTGGTTCTGGAATCATGGGATCAGAACCACAAGAAGCATCTACATCCTTGGGGAACTTAATCGTATAGTTATTGACCAGCTCTACTTTGATGGTTTGAGCACATAATGGCCCAATACGCTCGCGATCAGTACCTTTGTTTTTTATCGCTCTAAATCGGCGGATCAGCATTCCTACGCCACATTGGTCCGTTTCCTCAATGGGGTCCAATTCTTCTATTTCTACTGCGGCACAGGTTCCGAAAGTAGGCAAGGCCAAACCGTATAAATCAAGCTTATTATCATCAAAATCATAGCAGTGGATGACCGTATCTTTAGGAGCCAAGCATCCAGGAGGTACTTTGTCTTCCAACAAGACAGACGCCCAACAGGTGCTTTTATTTCCCTCAGCATCCCAGCCATGCAGCTCTATATTATGCTCCGGATTGAGCAAGTCATCACAGAAAAACTCTACTTCTAGCCCGTCTGTGCGCTCATCATCAAAACGCGTGTAGCCTTCATCGTCCAGCTCATCTCCCAGAATCTTACCATCACCATCATAGTCAAAAGCTCCTCTGGCCTCTTCAGGTACAAGACGACGCACCTTCATATCGACTAATCCACAATTATCGATACTTCCTTCGTTGATATCATAGATAGAAACAGCGCCATAGGGTCCTTGACTCATGGAGACAATTAAACCATCTAGGCAAAGCATATTTGGCTTGACTCGATCTACCACGCGGAAGTATAAGGTATCTGTAGCATCAGACTTACAGCCATCGGTCATCGTCAATACCAGCTGATGTAAACCGGCCGGTATGTTGGTCACATAGAATCCATCGTTGATCGCCGGCCCTTCCTGGAAAGAGCTATCCACAAAATTGAAATTGGGTAAATAGGAGTAAACCCGTCCTTTCACAGCCGTGGTGGTATTACAATCATCGATATCTACATTAAACAATCTTTCTATTTCATCTTCTCGCAGATTGATGGTAGCACCACACTGGAATGGGGAGGTATTGATTATAGCCGTATCTCCTTTTCCCGAAATTTGTGGCCCTTCAAAATCGCCAACTTTTATCACTAGAGAGTCAATGGGAACTACTTCGTCGGTACACCAATTAAAGTATTTGATAATCCGCTCGACCTTTACTGATCCATTACAGACAATAAAGTCTTTATCCTCAAAACCAATTGAATAATTACAACCATTATCCGTCAATAAAACCGTATCCATAAAAGCATTAATGACATAAGGATAGGTTTTCGGAACAGTGGTATCGCCAGGCGTACAATCCTGCACAATAATATCATCAAACTTAGAAGCTTGGGAGATGTCTGGATATTCAAATACCGCCTCTAGAGTGGTATCTACAAAGTTTCCAAACCGATCAGACACTACAAATGAGCGTCGCAGTATGGCATATACCTGTGGATCACAATCCAAAAACTCGACATTATCATTAACGATATAATCAAAGCCGCTACACTCTGCAATCACGGGTCCACCTAGGTAATATTTATAATCTGGCTCTAGCCAGGTCTTCTCATTATTTAAAACGAGACTCAAATCGTGGCAGATCAAATCAATTTGGTCTGGCAGCCAATTGGTCGTCGTAATGGTAGGAATAGATTTATCTTCTACACGGATGGCGCTGGTACAGATAGGATCGCTACAATCTGGGTTGCCCACCACAACAGGTAGCACTTTGCCAAGCTGAGCCTCAGTGATAATACTTCCCAAATAACGATTGTCTTCATCATAAGCAAATGCTTCGATTGGTGCATCACAAAAGCCTAAGGTAGTTGTCAATATATTTTCAGGCCGCAACTCGAAGGTACAACCACTACCCAAGGTGATATTGATGGTATCTCTACAAGCCAGTTGATCTGTGCTAGTCACATTGATGGTTAGTGTGGCAGCATCATCTGGGCAACCGCTTCCATTTCTTAAGCGATAAAGAAACTGGTAGCTCCCTGTCCCAACGCTTGAGAAATTGACTTGGCTTGGATCACTGATATCGATACCAGATTGGGTCAAATCCGTCCAGGTTCCTCCACCTTGTGGATTCCCATCTAATGTATTGAGTAAATCAATGATGCGCTCCTCTTCTGCACAATAGGTACAAATAGAGGTAGTGGTATTGAATCCGGCGCATCCAAAAATGGCGGATGATACAGCTTCTACTTCGGCAGTTGTCGTTGATCCAAAATTACTTAACAACTGTAGCAGCATTGGCAGCAGTAGGCTTAAGTAGACATTTTGGGATTGCATAAATCTTCTCATAGATCCATCGTTCAGTAAATATTTGATAAAGTTCGATCTAGGTCTTTGCATGACCTAGTTCACTCCTATAAGAAAGCAAGCAAAAGCTATGCCACTTTTATTAGATATATCCATTTATCAATCGTAACCTATTCACTTACAATGATTTACTATAAATTATTTTTTGTAATACAAAAAAGACTAGGCGATATCTATTAGGCGCTATGGCAATCGCATTAAAATAAAAACTTAAAAAGAAATGCTTATTTCTCGAAGTTAGATGTGAAAAAGGTCATAAGTGAGGTGCGGGAGGCCGCCTAGGCATTGTCTGAGCGGAGCGAGTTTGGCTAGGCAAGATTTTTTTGCTTCGTTTTTGTATCGAATGATCCCGAAGTAAATTCGGGAAAGATGCTAGAGCGGTTTTGAATTGGAGTTTTAGTAGGAATTATAAAATATTGCAGGGTAATTTTTTGGTGCGTTTGCCATAGTCCAGGTCTACTGGAACGATAACTTGATTTTTGAAGATAGAGTGACTTATGCAAAGCCTTTATGCTCGATGCTTTTGAGGAGTCCAAAGATCGCCAACAAGTAGGGGTCAATTTCCTACCCATTCAGCAAAAATGATATAGCCGCTGAGGGGCTATCCTTTATAATGTATAGCTGGCTGCTTGCGAATTTTAGCAGCAGCTTGCTCCGCTGAAATATCTCTCTGCGGGTTGGCAAACATTTCATATCCTACCATAAATTTCTTGACGGTGGCAGACCTCAAAAGCGGTGGATAAAAACTCATATGGAAATGCCAATAAGGGTGCTCAGCTCCATCAGTAGGCCGCTGAACCAGGCCTGAGCTATAAGGGAAAGAGGTCTGGAACAAGTTATCCAATTTGATGGTAAGGGCCTTCAAGATAGCAGCGTAATCGTTCTTCTCTGCCTCTGTCATCTGACCAATATGCTGAAAGTGTCTTTTAGGTATAATCATACACTCATAAGGCCAAGTAGCCCAAAAAGGTACTAATGCTACAAAGGTATTATGCTCTACGATGATCCGTTCCCCTGGAGTTGTTAACTCTTGAGCTAGGTAGTCTCCTAAAAGAGAGCGCCTATTTTGCTCCCAGTAGTTTTTCTGTTGCTGTAGTTTTTTGGCTGCCTCTTGGGGTATTGATTTTTGAGCCCAAATTTGACCATGTGGATGAGGATTGCTACACCCTTGAATGGCTCCTTTATTTTCAAAAATTTGCACGTGGTTAATAAAATCCTTCTTAGCTAAATCTTGGTATTGGTCAACCCATAGATCAACCACTTTGCGGATGGATGCAAGCTCCATTTCTGGCAGCGTAAGCGAATGATCAGGAGAAAAACAGATGACCCTGCAAATGCCTTGCTCTCCGGAAGCCTTCATCAATCCATTCTGAAATTGACCAGCACTAGATTGAGGTAAAAGTGCTCCAAAGTCATTATCAAAAACCAAAGTATCCTCGTAGGCTGGATTGACCTTGCCACCTGCTCTAGTATTACCAGGACAGAGATAGCAGTTCGGATCATAAGAAGGTCTAGTTCCAAGGTCTGCTTGTTCTTGTTTTCCTTGCCAGGGCCGTTTTGTGCGGTGTGGAGAAACGAGTACCCACTCTCCAGTAAGGATATTCAATCGACGGTGGGGATCATTGTCAAAATCCAGGTCCTGTTGATGATAAGAGATATGTGCTCCTTGTCCAATTTTCGTTTGAATAGGTGTCATGGCTTTTCCAAATCGTCGCTCATAGGCTGGGCCTACCTCTTCAATAAAGGCAGCCGCCTTTCCTTTTTGGATTAGATTGATTGTACAACCTCCAAAACCACCACCCATCATTCGAGCACCAATGATATACGCTTTATCCTTGGTAGCATCCACAAGAAAATCAAGTTCTGGGCAACTCACTTCGTAGGCTTTAGATAATCCTGCATGAGTGAGGTACATCAAGGCTCCTAATTGCTCAAAATCCTTTGACAGTAGCGCATCGCATGCCTGTAAGACGCGAGCGATTTCCTCAACGATAAACTTACAGCGGGTATAGACTTCTTCACCCATTTCAGCTTGATGCTGATTTAGCATCTCTAGACTGACATGACGTAGCAGGCTTACCTCAGGATAATATTGCTGGAGGATTTCCACGCCTTTTTCGCAGGCCGCTCTACGATCGTTGTAGGCACTATCTGCTAAGGAGTGAGAAACATTCGTATTCAAAAATAAAAGCTCATATTCTCCTAGAGCAAGTGGGAAATAGGCATAATCTAAGTTTTCACAATCTAGGCGGATCACAGAATTGGGGGCACCCATCACCGATGCAAATTGGTCCATGATACCACATTTGGTACCCACATAGTGATGCTCCGCTAATTGAGCAGCCTTGATGAGTTGCATTTTATCGAACCCTAAATCAAAAAGTCCATTAAGGGCAAAAGCTGTCGCGCATTCAACCGCTGCCGAAGAACTCATACCCGATCCAAGAGGTACATTACCGCCAATAGCCGCTTCAAAACCTTTAATTTCACCTCCTAGTTGTTGCAACTCGTGTACGACGCCCATCAAATAATTAGGCCAGCCACCATCTGATTTTGGGGCCAGTTGGGACAATCTAAATTCATAACGCTCTCCCAGGTCCAGGGCATGAAGAATGCATAAATCTTCGTCCTCATTTTTACGAATGGCTATACTTACAGCCTCAGCAATAGCCGCAGGAAGTACAAAACCTCCGTTATAATCCGTATGTTCGCCTATGATATTTATTCGGCCAGGAGCATGAGCGATGAGCGTTGCTTGGAAGGGAATATCGGCTCGGTATCCAGATTGTAGATGATAGATTTGGTGCATGGCATGTGTAGTTGGCGTTCTAATAAAAGTAGAAAATAAAACTTAATTTAGGAATGGTTCACCCTTTATTATAGGGACTAAGGTATAGGAAAAAAGGCAACCACATAGAGTAGTTGCCCAAAAAAATTAATGTATGAAACTTAGACTATTTATTTTCAAATTGAATATAGGTAAAAATTACTCTTATTTTTGAATAATGCAAATATTTGACTTACTTTATTTACCTATTTCGCCCGAAACACATGGATTATTATAGAAATAAAAAACCTATTCTTTTAGCTGTCGATTGCATCATCTTTGGATTCGACCTAGAAAGTATAAAACTACTAGTATTCAACCGAGAGGTTGAGCCTTTTCAAGGTCATTGGTCTTTGTTAGGTAGTTTTGTTAATCCCGATGAGCTAGTTTCGAATGCAGCCGGCCGAGTAGTAGAAGAATGTACAGGTCTAAATGAAATTTATCTGGAAGAGCTCCAAACGTACAGTGATCTATCGAGAGATCCAGGAGCACGCGTCATTTCAATCGCCCATTACGCATTAATTCCAATTGATGACAACAACCAAAAATCTGTAGAAAAGTTTGGAGCCCGCTGGTTTAATTTTGAAGACCTACCCGAACTTATTTTCGATCATCGTCAAATGGTAGAGGATGCCTTCGAAAAGTTGAGAAGAAAGGCTAGGTACCGACCACTCGGTTTTGAGTTATTACCTGAAAAATTCACCATCCCTCAACTCAAAAAATTGTATGATCTCATTTACCGAAAGGAATTAGATAGAGCCAATTTCAGGAAGAAAATCCTCTCCATGAATATCTTAGAAAAACTTAATGAAAAAGATAAATCTTCCTCTAAGAAAGGAGCCTATTTCTATCGCTTCATCCCAGAACGCTACGACAAATTAATTGAGGAAGGGATTGATTTTAAACTTTAAAATGTCCTTGCTTCTTGTATCGCATCTTTAGGGCAAACGCATTAAAATAAAAACTTAAAAAGAAATGCTTATTACTCGAAAT
>JBELML010000144.1:0-16542 GCA_042095835.1 Saprospiraceae bacterium | reverse complement strand
AACAGCAAAATACCTGCGTAAATCTTGTATCCTTTATTAATGCCCCATTCCTAATAAGCTACTAGAAGAGATATAATCAAAACACTATGGAAAAAAAGAGATCAAGAAGGACTTTTATCAAGCATGGACTACAAGCCGGTATAGGCATTCCTTTATTATTCACGGGACTGAATAGCTGTACCGTTGAGCAGGAAGCAAACACCACAGACACAACATCAGGGAATAAGCCCTTAAATATTCTCATTCTTGGTGGAACCAGCTTTCTGGGCCCACATCAAGTAGCCAATGCGCTGGGCAGAGGTCATTCTATCTCTATATTTACCAGAGGGAAGACAAAACCGACCATTCATAAAGCCTTATTTGACCAGGTAGAACAGCTGGTTGGTGATAGAAAAGATAATTTGACCGCTTTAGAAAATCGCCAATGGGATGCCGTCATTGATAACTCTGGCCGCGATGCGGAATGGACCAAAAAATCAGCCGAACTCTTAAAAGACAACTGTGATTTATACCTCTATACCTCATCAACTGGTGTATATTATCCCTATCTAGATAGTAATTATAAAGAAGATGCTAGCGTATTGCTAGAAGAACCTGAAGACATAAGCGATGAGGAAGAAAAAATAGAATATTGGTACGGCGTGATGAAAGCCCAATCTGAACTAGAAGCGATAAAGCAATTTGGAGAAGATCGAACCATCGTGGTGAGACCTACCTACATGATAGGACCCGCAGATAAATCGAATAGGTTCATACATTGGCCGGTAAGATTGAGCAAAGGTGGAGAAGTCTTGGTACCAGGAAAAGAGGAGGATAAGGTTCAGTATATCGATGTAAGAGACGTGGCCGGATGGATGATTCGCTTAATTGAAGACAAAAAGGCAGGAACCTTTAATGCGGTCGGCCCCAAAGAAGCGCAAAACATGTATGCCTTTGTAAAAGAAGCCCAAAAAACATTTCCTGCCGAATCATCCTTGGTAAAAATAGATAACTATGACTTTTTAATGGAGCATAATATTCCTCATATCGTGCCCTGGATAATGGCTACAGGTAAGAACCAAGGGTCTGCCAAAGTCAATAATGAAAAAGGTATTGCCAACGGACTCTCCTTCACACCCTTAGTAAAAACTATAAAAGACACCTACGACTGGTGGACATCTGATGCGATAACTCAGGAACAAAGAGATAAAGTCGAATCAGATCCTACCGCTGTTTTAGTAAGAGAACAGTCCATCCTCGAAGCTTGGAAAAACAATAGCTAATGCGGTAAAAGCTACTACCAACTTGCCCCGAGACGAAGTATAGGTAAAATCAACCCTTTAAATGACAAGCACATAGAGCAATTTGTCGCTTTCGCTAAAAGGAAAAAGCCCAAAGACCACAAAAAATCCTTTGCGGTGAAACGAATTAATCCCGAAGGGATGAAAGATAAGAAGGATGGAAGCATTCCATCCGCAGTCTACAGCACACACCAAAGAAACCAGCCCTGAAAGGGCGATATAGATGGGATGCCATGCTAGAAGCTAAACAAGCACTAAAACAAAATGGGACAGTCGCTCGTACAAAATTATATTCATATCGTATTCAGTACCAAACATCGACAGGCACTGATACATCCACCTCACGAACAAGCTCTACATGCTTATATTGGTGGGATATGCAAGGAGCTAGGGTGTCCGGTACTAATAGTTGGAGGTTACATAGATCACATTCACATCCTTTGTATGCTGTCTAAAAAATTAGCTCTGATGACCCTGGTACAAAAAGTAAAAGCCAATTCATCAAAATGGATGAAAACACAGGATGAAAATTTGGCCAACTTCTTTTGGCAAGATAGCTACGGTGCATTCTCTGTTAATCCGAGGGAAGTCGATGTCGTCATTGCGTATATTAAAAACCAGCATGAGCACCATAGTAAAAAAACATTTAAAAAAGAATACCGCCAGTTTTTAGAGAAGTATGAGGTAGACTATGACGAGCGGTACGTATGGGAGTAGATATATCGCCCTTTCAGGGCTAACACTAGACGTCTACTAAGCGGTAGGACTAGGTCCAACCTTAATAAATAGCATCCCTTCGGGATTATGGTCTTAAAATCAACCCTTCATCAATCCGGCGCCCTGGTACTTTCGTACGCTGGAAACTTGGAAAGCGATGTTCAGGGAGTATGGCTTCACTTTACAGGAGGTCATAGAGCCTATTCATCCCAAAACAAAACTACCCACATCTGTCATTTTTGTGGGCCAAAACCCTGTCGGAAGATAGATCGCCACCTAGCTTTAGGAAGTAGAAAAACAGCTTCGCGGTGTCAATATGCCATAAGTTCCCACATATTTACTATTTTATCCTATTGAAGCAAAAACAGCATTTCACACCGGGTAAATTATTAAATGGAAATTACACCAAAAAAGGGCATTCAAGGATTAATTGAAAATTGGCAAAGCGATCTGATTGCTGCTGTCAGCGTAGCGCTCATCGCCTTACCACTTTCTCTAGGCATCGCCTTGGCAGCAGGCGCCCCTGCCATGTCGGGCATTTTATCAGCAATCGTTGGAGGAGTGGTCACTACTCTTTATCGAGGTGGACATATTTCTGTCAACGGCCCAGCAAAAGGAGTGATTGCCGTGATCTTGCTGGGTATTACCCTCATGGATGATGGTACGGGCCAAGCCTTCAATTATGTACTGGCTGCGGTGGTCGTTTCGGGAGCAATTCAGGTCCTACTTGGCTTACTTCGATTAGGTCGCCTGGCAGATATCTTCCACTCTTCGGTGATTCACGGCCTATTAGCCGCCATTGGGATTATCATTTTTGCTAAACAGATCCATGTGGCTCTTGGTACCTACTCCAAAAGTCCCAGCATCATCGAAAACCTGATGGATGCGGTTATTTACCTACCCAAGGCCAATCCTTTTGTAGTTATGATCTCTCTGGTGGGCTTGCTTTTATTGCTCTTCCATTCAAAAATCAGCTATCGCTTTTTTCATTTACTGCCTACGCCCATGTGGGTGATTGCCTTGTCAATACCTTTTGCCTATCTATTCAATTTCTTTGAGGAACATACGCTTTCTTTCTTTGGAACAGCTTACGAAGTGGGCCCCAAGTTATTGTTGGATATTCCCGACAATATTATGGACTCCATTATGCATCCCAATTTTGGCAAGATTGATACCATTGAATTTTGGACTACAGTCCTCTCTATTTTAATGATTTCGAGTATTGAATCCTTAGCTATCGCCAAGGCGATAGACAAAATTGATCCTTACAAGCGCAAAACGGATTTGAATAAAGACTTGACTGGTATCGGACTGAGTACTATGGTCGCCGGACTCATTGGTGGCTTGCCCATTATTGCAGTGATTATCCGGAGTACCGTCAATGTACACAATGGCGCCAAGACCAAGTGGTCCAATATGTATCAAGGCCTTTTATTGTTACTATTCATTGTGGTCTTGAGTCCGATTATGCAGCGAGTACCTTTGTGTGCTTTCGCCATTTTGCTGGTTTATACTGGTTTCAAATTGGCCTCTCCTTCGGTTTTCAAACAGATTTATAGCCACGGTATTGAGCAGTTGATCTTTTTTATTGGCACTATGGCTTTAACCCTTTATACCAACCTATTGATTGGCCTTTTTGGAGGTTTGTTACTAGCCTTGGTGAGCCACTTATTGCTGGCTAGAGTTTCGGTACCTCGATTTTTTAAAATGATTTTTGACTCTGGTTCCAACTTGGTCATGAAACCCGATGGTAGTTATGATTTAAAAATCAGAGGTATTGCCAATTTTTTAGGTATCCTGAGAATCAATCATTTAGTGAGTCAAATTCCTTCGGGTGCTAATGCTACGATTGATCTATCCGAAACCCGATTGGTGGGCACCACCGTTTTGGAGGATTTGTATGATTTTCAAAAAAGCCATCAAAACAGCGGAGGCGATCTTAATATCATTGGTTTAGAGCGTCATATTTCTTCTACCGACCATAAATTGGCCACCAAATTTAAAATTGATGCCGTAGAGCCGCTCAATCGCCGGCAACAAAAACTCAAAGAGTTGGCAGAAAGCTATGGCTGGCATTTCCAAGTAGATCCGGTCGAAGATTTGGACTATTTCGAGTCCTTCTATTTCTTCAAAACCCGTCCGGTAGAAGCCGAATCCAACTGCATTTCTGACAATGATCATGATATGCATACGGAGTTAATCGACGTGACCTTCGAAGAAGGGGCCGATATTTTTCCAGATGAGTACAAAACCACGCTTGGCTTACTCAAATTCTCCAATCCTATCCCCAAATTTACCATCGAGAAAAAAGACTTTCTAGATCGCGTGCTACCCATTTCTGAGCATCGAGATATTGATTATTCGGTTTATAATAATTCGCCTAAAGATTATACCATCAAAGTGGAAAATATTGAGGCTATGGATGCCTTCTTGACCGACAAACTGAAGGTTCTGATTGAGATCAGCGGGCTACATCATCTCGAAAGTAATGGAGAAGCCATCTTGATTTTTAGCAACAATTTCACACTGGCTCAAGCCAAAGATTATATCAAAATGATCCAGTTTTTGGAAAACTTTAAGTCGATGATAAAAGAGGAAACTTAGGATAGTGCAGCAAATCACTTCCTATTCAATAGAATATTCACTTGACTACGGTACGTCTGGCCAATCGGCACCCGTTGCTCATTGAACAGGTAGATAACATTTCCCTGGATGAGTTTGATTTTGTCTATGGCCACAATGAAGGATTTATGTACACGCAAGAAATTATCATCTGCCAGCAAAGCCTCTAAGCTGGATATTTTTTCGTGACTGAGAATCATTTCCTCCTTTAAGTAGAGCTTGGAATAGTTGCCAAAAGCCTCCACATAGAGGATATCACCCGTATTGATTTGGTGATGCTTCTTATCTCCTTTGAGAAAAAATCGATTGTTTTGGAGCGGTAGCGAAGTCGGCACTGGCGTAGTAGCCTCTGTTGCAAGCTTCTGAACTTTGTTGACAGCTTTGAGGAATCTTGCGAAAGAAAAAGGTTTTAAGAGATAGTCTACAATATCCAATTCGTAGCCTTCCAAAGCATACTCCTGATAGGCTGTAGTCACGATAATTTGTGGTGCTTGTGCTAGAGTTTTCAGCCATTCGTAGCCTGTCAATTTAGGCATATTGAGATCTAAAAAAATCAAATCTACCTGGTGCTTAGTGACAATGACCGAAGCCTCCAAAGCATTATACGCATTACCTACCTTTTGTAGGTGAGATAATTCGGCACAGTACCCTTCAATGATACGGTGCGCAATGGGTTCGTCGTCTACGATGAGATAATTCATGTTGGATAAATTTCTAAGCGAAGTGTATAGGTATCTCCCTTTATGGTGATATCCAATTGATGCTGATTGGGGTAGATCAAAGTGAGCCGTTTTTTCAAATTGGCCAAGCCTATTCCCCTTGATCGTTCCTCTTGGGATTCAAAATTATTCTGTATTCGATAAACGATGCTAGTAGCTGTTGTTTTGATGTCTAATTCTATAAAGGCATTTTCAGAAAGCCGTTCTACTCCGTGTTTAAAGGCATTTTCTAAAGGAACAATCAAAAGTAGCGGTGCAATTTTGTGAGCAGCCTGAATATCTTTTGTAAAAGAAATATCTACCTTTTTTTGGTACCGAATCTTATGCAATTCGATATAATCCTCCAAATAATGTAGTTCGTCATTTAAATCCACAAAATCGGCTTGCCCTTCATAAATCGTATATCGCATCATATCCGAGAGCTTGAGGATCATCTCTGGAGCTCGGTCTGATTTCTCTACGGCCAATCCGTATAGGTTGTTGAGGGTATTAAAGAAAAAATGAGGGTCGATCTGATTTTTCAGTAGGGTTAATTCTGCCTTGGCTTTATCGGCTTTGAGCATTTTCAACCAACGCCATTGCTCGTAGACCCACAACAGTGCCAAGACCGGAAGCGGTACCAAGGTGAATCGAAGAAAGTTTTGGTGATAATCTTGTACATAATTAGGTACCAACCTAAAAAAGAAAAAGTAGGAGAGAAGCGTCCCATAGACCACAAGAATCGGCACTTGGTACTTCTTGAAAAAGTCTGGTACAATCAAGTAAATCACTCCTAGCCAAAAAAGAATCAGCAAGGGGAAGGTGATCGGATTTATCGGTAAGCGCAGTATTCGCTCCGCCGCAATAGCGATAAGAAGCAAACTCAAAACACCCAAAACAGATAAGATCGAACCTCTATGAATTAACAAAGACACGATAAGCCAACAGAGGCAAAAAGCAAGAATATTTACTGCTATAGAAACAGCATTAGAGACCCTATCTGGATCGATAATCACCAACTGCCTCTCAAGTAGCAGTAATGCTATACCTGTAGCAATAATACCTCCCAGAAGAAGGGATCTATAATCTTTCAGCAGTGTGCTATTCATACTACAAAAATAAACTTCTCTGCTTGATACCTAGTAAAACTTGATGAACACCTTATTTTTGGAGTCTAAGCATCGTATTTTTTACTTCAACTTTGTTGGACATTGCTCGCTAATGTATGACTTAAACATATGCTATAAGAGAATTATGGGTATATTAGATGCTACCTGAAAAAGAATTTGATAGCCAATAAATTCGGAACTTTTTTAAACCAGCTACCTGTCATGGATTCCAATAACCTTCTAGTCGAGTACTTCTCTCAATATATCAGCCTCAGTGAGCATGAGGTGCAACTCATCCATCAGGAAAAAATTATTAGACAGTACAAAAAAGGAGCGTTTTTACTCCAAGAAGGGCAGTTGGCCAAAGAGTGCTTTTTGGTATTAAAGGGTTGTGTAAAAAGGTATTATTTAGAAGATGGAGAAGAGAAGATCATGGATTTTTATACCGAAAACGACCCTATTGCTCCTGTTAGCTATACGACTAAAAAACCTTCTAAGTACTTCTTGTCTTGTGTAGAACCTTCTTTGATTTCTACAGGTACAGAGGAACGCACGCAGCAGTTTTTAGAGCAATTCCCCAGGTTTGTTCCCATCTTTGTCAAAATTGGAGACAGCCTAAGTGCAAAGAAGCAGATGGTATTAGATGACCTGAAAAACCTCTCTCCCGAAATGCGCTACCAAAAACTCTTAGACGATCGCCCCGATTTGGTAGAAAGAGTTCCCCAATATATGATTGCTAGCTATTTGGGCATCCAACCCGAATCCTTAAGTAGAATTAGAAAAAGAATGTGGTCCAATAGAAAAAGTGAATAATACCTTTTTCATAGAAGCTTATAAGCACTTATCCCTTTCTTAACCGAAGTCAATGAATATGCTTAGGTATACTTTGATATTTGCCCCATACAAAGTAACCTAATCAATCAATTATGGATATCATTAAAGTGGTCGTAGGCATCGCATCCTTCATTTTTACATGCCTTCTTATACTCACCTTTTCTATTAAAACCCCAGAAGAGGTCAAGTACCTAGAAACGATGGAGGCATTGATGCTAGACGAGGGATTATCCACCTCTCAAGAAGTCGTAGAGCAATTTCCACAACTAGCAGTAGTCCAATCCAACAGGAAGCGTATTGCTTTTCTGAAGAAGAAAATTCAGAGCCTAATTGGAGGGCCTGCTCCAAATCCTTCCAATCGGGAGCGTCTACAAATACAGGAATACAGGCAAGAAATCCATCAACTAAAAGAAGAGATCACCCGAGACTTATCTCTCTTTGCTAGTGCTTGCATAAACCGTCAACCTTAGTACACTCTGTAATAAATTACTTTCTTCAAAATCAACTATAAATGTTCATGCATAAAATCGATCCTAGAGCATTCGTTTCTACCCTCTGGATATTTATCCTTTTTAATATGATCCTAAGAGACCTACATGAGTTTCCAACAGCTGGATATATCGAAAACATGATGTCCTTACACCTTTCAGATGAAGTGATGCTTCTATTCGCTTTCATCGTAGAGATACCCATTTTAATGATTCTACTCTCTAGAATTTTAAACAACAAAGTCAATGCTTGGGCGAATACAATTGCCACCGTACTCGCCGCTGGTGGTATTCTACACACCCTTCCAGCAGGACAGTTAGATGAGATATTCTTTGCCATTATGAATATGGCTGCTATCATATGCATTCTAGTAACTGTTTGGAAATTGGCTACTCCCAAAAATCCAAGGCAGGTATCAAGTTAGGCAGAGCTGGGCAGAGGCATTACAATGCTTCTGCCCAGCTCTACCTTATTATTTTCAGCATATTCGCTGAAGCCGGCTAAAACTTCTTTTTTAGCTTTTCTGAATCAATCAGAAGCTTCTCTACTTCACTAGAAAGTAGATAACCTGTATAACCATTCGTTGTCATAAAATAAGCCATCCCTAAATCGTCGTACAATTTAAATTGAGACATAAAATCTCCATTATTGCCTCCGTGCCGAATGACTTTCCCATAAGGCGTATTTTCTATAAACCATCCAAGGCCAACGTGTACCTTAACATCAGGTAGCCGCTCCTGATATTCTTCGGGATATTCATTTTGCTTGCCTAGCATCATTGCATAGGTTTCAATAGGAATATCCAGCTATAAATCTTGATATTGGGCAGCGTAGTCGGCTATTCAGAAATGGCTGTCTGAATATTTAGCATGTTCAGTATAGTCATTGTAATTTTGGCCCTTGATAAGTACTTAAGGTTTTAGTCTCCTATACCTTTAATCCAACACTACCATGAAAAGTTATCAACTACTTTTAATCCTAGCACTTCACTTTGCATGTAGTGCACCAACCATACAAGAATCCGGTGATCTATCAACACCATTAGACCTAGAGCAACAGATTAGTGTGTATAATGCTCAGATTATAGAAGCCGCTAAGACGAAGTCTTTTGCATTTATTAGTGATTTGTACGATGATCAATCATTGCTTATGCCGGAGTACAACCCACTCATTCAATCTCCTAAAAACATCCAAAATTATTATGAAGCGATTTATAAAAGAGAGGAGATTGAAACCTATTCCCGAGAGACCATAGACTTGTTGAATCTGGATAACCGATTTATAGAAATTGGCTTATTCACCAAAGTATTGACTAATGGAAAAAGCTACCGTGGAAAATATATGAACGTATGGCGTCTAGATGAAGAGCAGCAATTAAAGCTTCGAGCAGCATCTTTTGGGTATCTACATCAGATTGAAAACCCTAACCATTTGATTGTGAAATCAGCAGCAATAGTACCACCAAAACCAATAACAATCCCCTGGGAGTTAGAGGCATATAATGCGCTCAATGAGCGGAGTGTTATCATACGTAATCCCGAGCGATCTGCCAATGCGTATTCAGATGATGGCATGTATCTACCTTTTGCCGATACCATCAAAGCAGGCAAAGAAAACCTACTTAAACACTATCAGGCTTATTATCATTATCCTGCTAAAATCGATTCTATCCAAGGGGTAACATATGCCTATGATCAAGTAAAAGATGGCTACATTCGCTACACCGGATTCTATGTAGATTGGCAAGTCCCTGGCCTCGCAGGAAACACCATCGGAACAGGAATCTCCTATTGGAAGCGAGCAGCGGATAATTCGCTGCGTATCCACCGTCAGATCGGTTTACACATTCATCAGGAATAATATAAATATGGCAGAAACTACCAAATATACTTCCATACACTTATACCGCAAAATGATGGATTGCGCCCTCAAGGAAGGCGTAAGTGTCGATTTTTTGAATAAGCTAAACCCTCCCTATCGAGCTTTAGAAGATATCAAGGCTGTACCCGCCGAGGAATTCTTCACCCTTCATGAGAAACTCGATAAGCTACTCGGCCCTGGCTTTGCTGTACGAGTAGGTCAACAAATGATCATTGAAGACTATGGTGTGCTTGGCCTTTCCTGGCGCACCTGCTCCAAAGCGGTTGAGATTTTTGAGCGGAGCGAACGCTATTTCAAATTACTCTCCAACACCTATGTATTTAAGGTAGATCAGCAGACAGATATCTGTTTTGTCCAACTCAATCGAGATGCCTATCGTAGAGGCGTCGCGCTATCGAATGAAGCAACTTTTTCGGCTACAGTCGTGGTCTTAAAAGCGATGACCGAGACGGATATCAACCCCATTGAAGTAGCCTTTCAACACGCAGCTCCCAACAACCTCAAGAGCTACGAAGAAGCATTTGACTGCCTGGTGCTATTCAAGCAGAAAAAGAACTATATCGCCTACCGAAAAGCAGACATCACCATTCCCACAGCCAAAGCTGATGATAGCATCAATGCTTTTCTGCTCGCTAGAGTAGAAGAAGAAACCAAAGGGGTAGAAATCAGCCCCAGCCAAATCGTTATCGATGTGCGCAAGCTCATCGAAGATGCCCTACCAAGTGGAATCCCGAGTATCACGGAGGTGGGTCAACATCTTGGCATGAGTAGTCGTACCCTTACGCGTAGATTAGTAGAGGGGAATATCACCTTTCGGCAATTGATCAAGAATACGCAGGAGGAAATTGCCAAAAAACTCTTGCGAAGTTCTGATCATAGTGTAGGCGAAATTGCCTTTCTCACCGGCTTCTCCGAGCAAAGTGCCTTCAATCGAGCCTTTAAAAAGTGGACTGCTCAAACGCCTTCTGAGTACAGAAAAAACGGGTAAACAAGCTCCATTCGCTTCCTCTATAGTTTTTGGCAGAAAGTGTCAAATCATTGGCTCATTGGGTCAAGTATGCTGTTGCAGAGCATCTGATATTTGTTTCATCAATAACAAACAAATAAAATGATGATCGCAAAAATCACTTGGATTTTGGTTGGCGCCCTTGCCTTTTCCATTTCTTCAAAAATCTTTTGGAAAACGATCGATTATCCGGAAATAAGCAGCAAAGTGCGCTTTCGGGTAGATCCTTCAAAGGTCGAGGCTTACTCGATACTAGACAACAAATGTAATGTCTGCCACCGAAAGCGCAATCGCAGAAGAGTCTTCACTAAAGATAATATGAACACCTGGGCTGATGATGTCTACAAGCAAGTATTCGTCAAAAAGCGGATGCCCAAAGGAAAGGATATCAAACTCACCGAAGAAGAACTTCAAACTTTATCTACCTGGATTAACTCCACTAAAAACCAATAATATCATGGATTTCAATATAAAAATCACCCTACTGTTTTTTGGAATTTTACTGACTGGTTTGACCGCAGGACTGTGTTTCACATGGTCTAATGCGGTCACCAAAGGAATTGCTAAACTAGATGATCTTACTTACCTACAATCCTTTCAGTCTATGAATAGAGTCATCATCAATCCCAGCTTTTTACTCGTCTTTTTTCTACCCGCAGTGCTCTTATTATTGAATGCTTATCTATATCGAGGTGCACCACCCATTTCCTTTTGGCCCTTCTTGCTGGCAGGGATACTCTATTTCCTTGGCATCGGTTTGGTCACCATTTTTGGAAATGTACCGCTCAATGAGGTATTAGATGCTGCAGTATTGGAGTCCCTATCCCTAAGCGAGCTTAAAAAGCTGAGAACCTACTTCGAGCAACCTTGGAATCGCTGGCACAATCTGCGCACTCTAGCCTCAACGATTTCCTTTACACTACAAATCATCGGCTTGATCTACCTCAAGTAACATTATTCATCCATTTTATTCAAATAAAAACGAATATCTATGCCATTCTTCAAGCACTTGGACGAACTGTCCGACATCACAGATATCACCTGGAATGATCGAAAACGCTTAGGTCCTTTGGATAAAGCCTCCCAGGAGATCATGCGGGGCAAATCCACCTTTTCCTTCGCCCAAAAAGAATGCTTTGCTGCTTATGTTTCTGGATTGAATGCTTGCAGTTTTTGTTATGGCTCCCACGCCGCTGTTGCTAAAAATTTTGGCATCTCCACAGAGACGATTGAAGCCTTGATCACGGACATCGATTCGGCCCCTATTCCAGAACATCAAAAACCACTTTTTCACTACCTGAAAAAGCTAACGCAGTCGCCCAGTAAGCTTATCCAACAAGATGCCGATGCCGTATTCGAGGCCGGTTGGAGCGAAAAAGACCTCCAGGATCTTATCCTTATCGGCTGCTTGTTTAATTTTTATAACCGCCTGCTCGATGGATATGGTATCAAAGGGAATAGGGCTATTTATCAATTTGGAGCGGATCATTTACATAAAAAAGGCTACGGCGTCCCTTGGTTTATCCAACTGATCAAAGGCTTTATCAAGAAAAGTAAAATCAAGCAGCTACGCGCAGTAGAAACCACTTAATCATTCCCTCGATTTTCATTGAGGTATTCCTAATCATTCCCATTAATCATTATTCTACATTATGCAATCAGACAACATTTTAGTTATCGGTGGAACCGGTAAAACAGGAAAGCGTATTGTTCATCTTTTAGAAAATTTAGGCCATCACGTTCGGATAGGTTCCCGCAGTGCTCAGCCCGCATTCGATTGGCATAGACCTAGCGGCTGGTCAGCTGCCTTGGCAGGTATAGATAAAGTATATATCACGTATCAACCCGACTTGGCAGTACCTGGTGCCTTAAAAGCCATAGAACTGCTCGTTGTCGAGGCCAAGAAAGCCTCTATCAAAAAACTGGTTTTATTGTCGGGTAAAGGAGAGCGGGAAGCCCAACTTTGTGAACAAGTCATCATCAAGTCTGGTATTCCGTACACCATTGTACGGGCCAGTTGGTTTAATCAAAACTTTAGTGAGAACTTTCTATTAGACCCTATTTTGGAAGGTATCATCGCTTTACCGCAGGCTGAGGTAAAAATACCTTTTGTAGACACCAACGACATCGCAGAAGTAGCGGTAAAAGCGCTATTAGAGGAGGTACACAATGGTAAAATTTACCAACTGACAGGGCCGGAGGCACTGACCTTTCCAGAGGCCATTGCCATTATCGCAAAAGCTAGTCAACGTTCACTTACCTTTGTTCCGATCACGGTCAAAGCTTATGGAGAGGGTATGCGCCAAGCCAACCTACCAGAAGATTTTATTTGGCTAATAGAGTATCTATTTACCGAAGTATTAGGCAACCCAGCGAACGCAGAAGTCACCAATGATATAGAGCAAGTTTTACAACGTCAACCGATCTCCTTTGTGGAGTACGCTACTAAAGCGGCAGCAACAAGAGTTTGGGAGGCTACAACGGTAGAAGCCAGCTAGATTTGGTACGACATGGGTTTCCTATTAAAACCAGGATAATCCATGTCGACTAAATCCTTCGACAAAGTACCATAACCGTTCGTAGATCAAATTTGAATCCTATCGCTCTGATTTCTAATTTATCGTAACATCAAATACAAATCGAGGATATGAACAATATTGATACTAGGTTTAAAACCACTACTTATGTTGGTTTATTTATCACCCTTGTCCTAAGTACGCTATTTTGGATACCCTCCGTTTATAAAGCCATCTTATCCGATAATTTTGAACTAAGAAACTATCAAATGCAAGGAGTAGATTGGCTATTGGTTTTGATTATCATAGCACTAATACTACTTGGTGAAAGAAATAAGTTGAGCACACTCAATATCAAGAGACCAACCCTAGAAATTTTTGCAATTGGTATGGGTTTAGGAGGGTTCAGTATGCTCTATATTGTACTTCATCGGTGGGTACTCAATAATATAGGTAATACTACCAATTTCGAGCAGCAATTAGATAATCCAGCTCTGGAATCTGTGGGTCCAGAGTTTGTTTTTGTCTATGGGCTTTTCAGTTTAATCACTGCTGCGTTTGCTGAAGAAATTATCTATCGAGGCTATGCAACGGAAAGACTTTTTAAACTAAAAAACAACTACTGGCTTGCATTTATTTTGCCTTTAATTGCCTTTGCATTAATGCATTATCGCAAAGGCACAGAACATATGGTCCTTGTATTAATAGTGGGTAGTTTAATGCAATACTATTACCTAAAATTCCGCAATTTGACGATCAATATTATTGGGCACTTTTTTATTGATGCGATGGCTTATGTGGCCATATTAGTCAAGACATAATTTTAATTTTTATCTTTATAAAACCCGTCTGAGCATACATTATCATAGAAGTTGTCTAAGGTTTTCTGTTGCTGGCGAGAAAACAGTATTTTGAGACTAATCAAGGCAAAAAACGCAATCTATGCATCGCATAGATGAGGCTTTTTAACGATGAGTAGCCTTAAAAGATGTTTTTGATAGCCCAACAAGGAAACTTTAAACAGCTTCATAATCATAAAACCTTTCAAATGTATTCTAGGCCAATTCATTTGCTATTAATAGGGCTCCTGCTAGTATTGTGCTCCTGTGCGCCCTCCCGTGAAGCACCTCAAAAGCCCAATATCGTACTCATTCTCGGCGACGACATGGGCTATTCAGATATTGGCTGTTATGGAGGAGAAATTAGGACACCAAACCTTGATGCTTTGGCCGCCAATGGCCTCCGCTATACCCAATTCTATAATATGGCTAGATGCTGTCCTACTAGAGCTTCTCTACTGACGGGGCTTTATCCACAGCAAGCAGGTGTTGGTCATATGGTCAATGATAGAGGAACACCTGCCTATCAAGGAGATCTAAGTAGTCATGCCGTCACTATTGCAGAAGCCCTTAAAAGTGCTGGCTATAAAAGCTACCTTGCAGGCAAGTGGCATGTCACACCCTATATTATCGACAAGCCAGACAAACATAATTGGCCACTACAGAGGGGCTTTGACAAATTTTTTGGTATTGTTTCGGGAGCCGGTAGCCTCTATGATCCTAGATCATTAGCCAATGGCAATGAATATGTTGCTCCCAGAGAGGGATTCTATGCGACAACAGATTATACGAATCATGCTATTGATTTTATCAATAATCATCAAGAAGAGTCGCCTTTTTTTCTATTTCTTTCCCACCAAGCAGCCCATTGGCCCATGCATGCTCCGGAGTCTGCTATTGCACCCTACAAAGGGCATTATGACCAAGGCTGGGATGTGATCCGCGAAAAGCGCTTGCAGCGTATGCAGCAATTAGGCTTGATCGATGAGCGCTGGAAGATGACACCAAGAGATACCTTCATTCTTCCCTGGAGTGATTCGATTCCAGATAGAGAGTGGGAGCTAGCTAATATGGAAGTTTATGCCGCAATGACCACTTTGATGGATGAAGAAATCGGCCGCCTGCTTTCTCTTCTTGAAGAAAAAGGGCAACTAGAAAACACGCTAGTTTTTTACTTACAAGACAACGGTGCTTGTGCAGAGGAATTGCAATGGATCTCAAAAGAAGATCGACCTGACAATCCTGCTCCTCTAGCACCTGGAGCCTTGCAAACACAGATGGTTCCAGAAATCACTAGAGATGGCAAGCCTATCAAATTAATGAAAGATACCTGGCCTGGCCCACCAGAAGGCTATACTGCTTACGGCTTGAACTGGGCTAATGTCAGCAATACACCCTTCCGAGAGTATAAGCATTGGATTCACGAAGGCGGTATTTCTACACCACTCATCGTACATTGGCCTGCTAAAATCAAAGCAGGAGGTCAATTTATTAAAGAACCTGGACACCTCATTGATATCATGGCGACTTGTATAGAGGTGGCAGGAGCGGAATATCCTAGCAGCTACAATGGGAACCCGATCACGCCTTTAGAGGGAAAAAGTCTCGTTCCGACCTTTGAGCAAAAAAACCTAGATCGAGAAGCCATTTACTGGGAACACGAAGGGAACAGAGCCGTAAGAATGGGGAAATGGAAGTTGGTATCAAAAGCCAGCAAAACCAATAGCTTCATTTGGGATAAAGTAGAAAGCCTCCAAAGAGCAGATTGGGAACTTTTTGATATGGAAATCGATCGAACCGAAATGCACAATATCGCTGATGATCATCCAGCAATCGTAGAAAAAATGGCCGCCATGTGGTTGGCTTGGGCAGAGAGAACAGGTACCTTGCCTCGACCCAATTAATTGAAGTGTGGATACTTGAGAGTACACAATTAATAACCACAAAAATACATTCCATATAAAACCAAACTAAAAAGCCTTGATCAACGCCATCCTGTATATCCTATTTATGGGGGTATTCTTCGCCATCTGGAGTTATATCCGAACCAGCGCCACCACCAACTCCACGTGGAAGGCCTTAAAACGGGTCTATCCGACTTCCGAGACGGAGCAATCTTTATCGGGAACTACGCTTGACATTGTTTTCTACTATATGAGCGGAGAATATATGAAACGCATCTATAGATTTTATAGCACCTCTGAAGGACTGCTAATTCGGCCAAAAGCAGAATTTATGGCTAAAGAATATGTGCTGATTCCTTGGGATGAAATTCAAGCTGGAGACCTCCGATAAAACAGAAGTATCGGTACTACCCGCAGACTAAAATTTACCAACGCAGAAAGCGCTAAGCTCGAAATCACTGAAAGTGATTATATCCAATACATTAGTCCTCGTATTCGTAGGAGTAATAATTAAACGAATACCTCATTACGGGTGAGTCCGATAGGGCAAACGCACAAAAAAATTACTCTGCAATTTTTTATAATTCCTACTCAAACTCCAATTCAAAACCGCTCTAGCATCTTCATTTTTGTCATTCGATACAAAA
>JBELML010000143.1:0-16635 GCA_042095835.1 Saprospiraceae bacterium | reverse complement strand
TGCCTAGCCAAACTCGCTCCGCTCAGACAATGCCTAGGCGGCATCCCGCACTTCATTTATGACCTTTTTTACACTTAATTTCTAGAAATAAGCACTTCTTTTTAAGTTTTTATTTTAAAGCGTTTGCCCTAATGGTAGTCTTAGAGTAAGTAACGATTAAAAACAAAAATTCGACGACCTTTATTCATTCGATGCTTCTACTACTTCTAGGAATTGCATCTCATATAATTCTTTATAATGCCCATTCTCGATCTTAATGAGTTCTTCATGCGGACCAAATTCTTGTACTTCTCCCTTGGAAAGCACTAAAATATTGTCGGCGTGGCGAATAGTAGATAACCGATGCGCAATGATGATCGAAGTACGCTTTTGGATAAGCGTCTCAATGGCAAATTGAATAACAGACTCCGTCTCTGGATCAATGGAGGAGGTCGCCTCGTCTAGAATGAGAATTTCAGGTTCGAAGACAAGTGCTCTAACAAAAGAGATCAGTTGTCTTTGCCCCATAGACAGGGTTGCTCCACGCTCCATTACCTTATAGTCATAGCCACCTGGTAGTTTTTCGATAAAAGCGTGCGCGCCAATCATCTTAGCGGCCTCTATCACTTGGGCTCTCGTAATCGCGGTATCTCTCAAGGTGATATTCTCTAAAACAGACCCGCTGAACAAGAAAACATCCTGTAGCACCATAGCTATATGGCGGCGTAGAGCTAGTAACTCATATTCTCGGATATCCTTTCCATCGATTTTAATAGCGCCTTTCTGAATCTCATAAAACCGATTCAGAATATTAATGATGGTGGTTTTTCCAGAACCTGTACTCCCAATAATAGCTAAAGTTTCACCAGGTTTAATTTCAAAATCTATCCCTTTCAAGACATAATCTCTGGCGGTGTAGGCGAAATGTACATCCTCAAACTCTACCTTTCCTTCAAGCGTATCTGGTTGGATTTTGCCCTTATTTTCAATAATATCGGTTCGGTCCAAAACACCAAACACTCGATCAGCAGCTACTAAGCCCATCTGCAAAGTATTGAACTTGTCTGCCAACATTCGCATCGGGCGAAATAACATATTCAGGTAAATCGGAAAAGCCACTAATGCTCCTAGAGTCACATCGCCACCTATTACGCCACGAGCGCCCCACCAGACCATTAAACCTAAAGAGGCAGCGGAAATAATTTCAACCACTGGAAAGAATACTGCGTAGTATAGAATGGCATCTAAATTGGCTTGGCTATAATCGCGATTAATCTTCTTAAACTTTTGCATCTCCTCTTTCTCAACATTGAAGATTTGCATGATCCGCATACCCGTGATCCGCTCCTGGAGGAAGGCGTTCATTTTAGAAATTTGTGTTCTTACTCTTTGGTAAGATTTTTTCACTTTTTCTTTGAAAATGTAGGTCGCTACCAGCAAAAACGGCATCGTCACCAAGCAGATCAAGGTCAACTTCCAACTCGTGTACAGCATAATACCCAGCACCGCAAAGAGGGTCAACAAATCAGCAAGAATGGTGATCACGCCCTGAGAAAATACGGTATTGATCGTCTCAATATCGTTGATGGTTCGAGTGGTAGAGGTACCGATAGGCGTCCTATCAAAATAGGTCAACTTCAAACCGGTCAAGTGCCTAAACACATCTACCCGTAAGTCTCTAATCACAGATTGCCCAAGTAAATTTGTATAGAAAATAAAGCAATACTGCAAAATGGCATGCAAAAACAGAACACCGATGAAGAGCAGCGCCATTCGAGACAAGCCTGGTAAATCATATTTGAAGATATACTCATCGACCATAACTTGTACCAAATAGGGTCTCAAGATGGCGATGGGCGCGAGTACAACGGCAAGGATTCCCGCAACAGCAAATAATAATCGATAGGGCTTTGCCAAAGCTAAAACTCTACCTAGTAATTGATAGTCGAATTTATTGGAAGTATTTGCAGCCAAAGTTGTCTTGTTGGAGAGCGTTGGAAAGAGTCGATTCCTGAGCAATCGATTCTTTCGGGCTCCTGGGTTCAAAGAAGCTGGGGTAAATTTAGTTTGGTTTTAACCAAATAGAAACACCTTAAGCCAAAATTAGTTGGATTTCTGGGCTATTGACTTACCAATGTTAAAAAATCCTCCTCTGAAAGGATCTCAACGGTACCTAAAGCTGTTGCTTTTTTCAACTTAGAGCCAGCTTTTTCACCAGCTACTAGAATATTTAAATTCTTGGATACTGCGCTGATGTTTTTCGCTCCTGCCGCCGTTGCTTTTTCTTGAGCTTCTTTGCGACTCATGGTTTGGAGTGTACCTGTGAATAAAATAGTTTTCCCTACTAGCGGGGCATCTGCAGCGACCACTTGAGGTTGATCTTCCTCAGTTTGTCGAAGGTTGACGCCCAAAGCTTCCATTTCTTTTAGCAATTCAACATTGGTAGCCTCTTGAAAGAAAGCGATTACATTTTCGGCCACGGTAGGTCCTATATCTTTAATTTCGGTAAACTGCTCAAAAGTCCAGTCTTGTAAATCTAAAACGTGGTCAATTTCTGCTGCTATCAGTTTGGAGGCTTTTTTACCAAGATGATGGATACTCAGGCTATGTAAAAGACGATGGATGGGGTTTTGCTTGGCTTTGTCGATAGCCTGCTTGAGATTTTCGGCCGATTTAGCGCCAAAACCTTCCAAAGTAGCCATTTGATCATAGTCTAACCGATACACATCTACAATCGTACGCAACCAGCCTAGTTCTTGAAACCGCTCAACAATCGATTTGCCTAGACCATCAATATCCATAGCGGGTTTAGACACATGGAAGATAATTTTCTGCAAATGCTGTACTCCACATTTACAATCCGGGCACCTCCATGCAGCTTCTCCTTCTTCTCTAATGAGTTCTACGGCCTCTTCGGTATGATTGATTGGACAGTACTTGGGAAACTCAATGGGCACCTCGCTCCCATCTCGTAATTCGTCCAAAGGTTTAACAATATAAGGAATGACATCTCCTGCACGCTCTACCAAAACAGTATCTCCCAGGCGCAAATCTTTAGTGACGATAAAGTCTTCATTGTGCAAGGACACCGAAGCAATGGTCACCCCTGCCAGTGGCACCGGCTCTAATTTGGCGACTGGTGTGATAGAGCCGATTTTACCGACTTGGTACTCCACATTCAAGAGCTTAGTAGTAGCTTGTTTGGCTTTGAATTTAAAGGCGATTGCCCATCGAGGATGATGTGCTGTCGAACCCGCTCTTTCTTGCAATTCCCGTTGATCTACCTTGACCACCATCCCATCGATTTCGTACTCGTAGCCCTCTCTCCTATCTTCCCATTCCAGGCAAAAATCGATAGCTTCCTGGATATTTTTGCAGCGTTTTTTCTCTATCGTCGGCACCTTAAATCCTAATTGATCCAAAAATTCAAGGCTTTCATAATGCGTTGTAAACTGCTCTTCTGCACGATTTCCGTTCGTATCTTCTACATAGCCCAGGGTATAAACAAATGCCTCCAGGTTCCGCTTTGCTACCTCTTGCGGATTTTTCATGCGTAAGCCTCCAGAAGCAGTATTCCTTGCATTCGCAAATAGGGTTTGGCCTTGTGCGGCTCGCTGATCATTCATCTTATCAAAGCGGTCTTTACGAATTAAGACCTCCCCACGAACTTCTACCTTACTAATATTGCGCTTACTAAATTCCGCCTTCAAAGGTATAGACTTGATCGCCCTGGCGTTCTTGGTGATCATCTCTCCTAGTGTGCCATTTCCTCGGGTGGCAGCTCTGGCCAACAAATCATTTTCATAGATTAAAGCGATACTACCGCCATCAAATTTTGGCTCCACCGTGTAAGCAATATCTACCTCAGGGTCAATACTGAGTAGCCGCTTCAACTTGGCGTCCCAATCCTGCAAATCTTGGGCATTATAAGAGTTATCAAGAGAAAGCATGGGTACCAAATGCGCTACGGACTCAAAGTCTGAAGTGAGGTCGGAAGATACGCGCTGAGTAGGGCTATCTGGTGTGATCAAAGCTGGATTTACCTGCTCTAGTCCTTCCAATTTTTTGTACAAGGTATCGTACTCAAAATCACTCACCACAGGATCATTGAGGATGTAATAACGCCACTCATGGTAGACGAGTAGCTTTCGGAGTTCAACGATCTGTGCCTCTTCTTGGAGTTGATTTTTATCCGATGAAGCAATTAAGTATTGCTTTGATGCCTCATAAAATTCCTTGTGCTGTGCTGCGGTATACATCTGGTGATTCATTGGTGATGCTTCAAATGTAAGAGATAATTTAGAAACACCCTAAGCTTAAAATGCCGTGTAACAAAAGTTCAAAACTATTTCCACTTGCTATTATTAGCTAAAACGGTGTAATCCATCGCTTTTTTATGGTCAAGTCAATAAATGCTTTACTTTTGTGATAATCTGAACGAAAAGCATCTTTCCACAAATGCGGAGATAAATAAAAACTTTGCTAAAGACGCTTTTATACAGACAAACACAAAACGTAGTCTACATTTTAGTATGAAAAACAACACATCACCCAAGTCAATTTCATTGACGCCACTCTTCTTAATGCTTTTTACCATTGGTGTAGGTACTTCTTGCCTAGATCAAATCGATCTTGAAGTACCCCGTGGAGCGAGCGAGGCAGTCGTCTTGCAAGGCAAACTGACCTATGGAAATCCAAGTACTTTCCGGCTAGAAATTCAACGTGTATTTGCGTTTAATGGCGATAACAGTACTGGTGTAAATGCCTCTAGTGTGCGGCTAATGAATAGTGCAGGACAAAGCCTTGAGATTGATCGTCTTGCAGATGGTTTATACGTTGCTAGCCTGGACCCCAATGATCCCAACTTTGAAATTGATTTTGAGCAAACCTATTCTATCGAAGTTCGACTATTCGATGGAGAGACTTATGCTAGCAGACCTGAACCCATGATCAGGGTGCCCGAAATGGATTCCATCAGTTTTGCTAAAACCACCATCTTGACGCCTAATCCAGACGATGAAGGAGACCCCAATCCAGTAGACTTTGTGGCTTTCTCCATCAATACCCCAATTAGAGTGCCTGGCACTAGTGAGGCCAGTAGGCTACGATGGGATATGGAGCGTACTTATAAAATAACCGAACGTCCAACTTTTGGCCAAGAACGCAAGACTTGTTACATCACCAATGCACAAGGTATTTTCCAACCTGTCAACTTTGATGCAACTGGACAAGACTTGGACTACCTGAGCGATTTGGCCTTGGTCAATGATGTCGCTACTTTCCCTTTTATTGAAGGTTATTACTCGACGGTATACCAGGAATCCTTGAGTGAAGGTGCCTTTACCTATTTCTCACAAATTGAGTCTTCTATTACTCGTGAGGGAGATATGTTTGAAGCGCCAGCTGGGCGAATCTTCACGAATCTATACAATATCAACGATGAAAGCACACCTGTCTATGGCTACTTTTATGCTACTCAACGGGATACAATTCGTCAATTTGTGAGTCCAGACTTCTTAATGAACTACGACACCCTCTGCCTACGAGTTTTTGACATGGATGTACCTGACGTCTGTGTAGATTGCACGACGGAATTAGGGTCGCAAGCCTTGGCCCCAAGTTGGTGGGTGGAGTAAAAACTGAAGAAATACTATGAATCACCTATTTCCCCCAAAAAAACCACTTCCCTTTAGGGTGTTTGGTCAATTAAGGATTTCTTTTAAATGGCCAAACACCCTAAAATTAGTACTCTTATCCCTCAGTTACCTAATCATCAATTACTCCTGCCTAGATCAAATCGACATCGATATCCCCAGTGGTCAAAGCAATGCTTTAACGATCCAAGCCAAATTAATCTACGGTACCCCGAGTGTTTTTCAATTAGAAATAAGACGCCTCTTTACTTTCAACATTGATAATGTCAGGGGTATCAATGCAGAGCAGGTGGTACTCAAAAATAGCCAGGGACAAAGCATCGAAATCACACAAACGGGCATTGGATTGTACTCGGATATCCTAAACCCGGACGATCCAAACTTCTTGATCAATTTCGACAATACCTATGCGATTGAGGTGAAATTAGGCGACGGAGAAGTCTATACATCCACTTTGGAGCCACTAATTCCAGTACCCAGGATTGATTCGGTCAGCTTTGAGAAGATAACAGTACGTCCTGCTAATCCCGTAGATGAGACCGATGATAGTTTGGTTGATGTGGTTGCTTTTTCAGCAAGTACGCCACTGAACATCCCTGAGACCAACGATCCTAGCCGACTGAGATGGGTAATTGAAAGGACATTCAAGTTTACCGAATTTCCTGTCCCTGGCCAACAAAGAAAGACCTGTTATATCACCAATCCAATGGGTATTTATGAACCCGTTTTATACGATGCAACCATACTAGACCTTGATTATCTAGAAAAGATACCTCTTGTAAGAGATTTAGCAGATTTTCCTTTTGTAGAAGGCTACTACTCCACCATTTACCAGGAGTCGCTTAGTGAAGGTGCATTCACCTATTTTTCCCAAATCGAAGCATCTATAACACGCCAAGGAGATATGTTTGAAGCTCCCGCAGGTGGATTATTTTCCAATATTTCGAACGAGCGTGATGATAAAGAACGGGTATTTGGTTATTTCTACGTCACTCAAGTAGATACTATTAGGCAATATGTGAGTCCTGATTTTTTGATGAATTTTGATACCTTTTGCTTACGCCCCTTTACCACAGGTGTACCAGATGGTTGCCTAGATTGCCTAATCGAATTGGGTTCAACAATAGAACCACCGAGCTGGTGGATAGAATAAATCCTTAGGATAAATTATCTTCGCTTTATGAAAACACTTCGAGATCGATTAGCCCGATATACTGGCGTACTGCGAGAGTTTAAGGCTAGCTATGTACTCTACAACGTCCTTAATCGAGATAAACTTCAACGCAACAAAGCGCTCTATAGAAAGTATGGTATAAAGAAAAGCATCCTATCTCCAATTGGACATAAGGATATGCCTGACCATCCATTAGACAAGCCCTGGCTAGACCAGGAAAATGCTTTAGAACAAGTTGTGCAGCATCCTGATTATTCAAATCTATCCGACGAGCAGCAAGCCGCCGTAAAACACTTCATCCAACACGGCTACTTGGTTTTAAAGGGCTTTTTCAAGGAGGAAGCAATCGATCAGCTCAATGCAGAGATGGATAATATGCTCAAGGAGCAAGAGCTAAAGTTCAACTACAGTGGTCGCAAGATTTTAGATGCCTTTAGGTATTCAAAAGTTGCCGACGAAGCCTTTTTCAGAAACCAGGAACTGCTGCGCCTGTTGAATTTTATCCTGGGAAAAAAGGTCATTCCCTTTCAAACCCTCAATTTTATTAAAGGTAGTGAGCAGAGTGCCCATTCTGACTCCATCCATATGTGCACCCATCCTTTTGGTTACCTGATCGCTTCCTGGATCGCTTTAGAAGATATACAAGAAGGTACCGGCGAATTATTTTATTATCCCGGCAGTCATCGCCTACCCTTTGTATCTGCTGAAGATTATGATTCGGGCAATTCCTACTGGCGTATTGGTAAAGAGAGTAATCGGAAGTACGAAGAAAAAATGCAAAAAGTAGTTGCCGACAACAACTTTCCTAAAGCCGTTTTCCTTGCCGAAAAAGGAGACCTTCTACTCTGGCATGCCAACCTCATCCACGGAGGCAGCCCTATTACAAAGCCTGAAAGTACTCGCCGCTCCATGGTCGCCCATTACTACTGCGAAGATGTCATCTGCTATCATGAAATGACCCAAAGACCGGCCTTGGTGTGATGGTGTGGTGGTGGCTTGCCTCCCGTAGCGAGCTAATGGTGATAAGATAGAATAGAATCGTATATTTATAGGAGCCCGCTTAATGCCAGTTTCAATTATACGATTAATCCTTTTGTTTATGGTGTTTTGCTTTCCTGTACTCCTATTACAAGGACAAAAATACCTTGTACAAGAGTATGACCAAATCAATCCTGTTTTGGTCGACTTACTCAACGATCCGCTTTGGGCAGAGATGATGGAGCGCTACAACCTATACTTGAATGAATAGGCAAACGGTTTACCACAATAAATTGAAGAAAATCCCTTGGCTAGGCTTAAAACCTTTGACCCCTCGAAAATAATTGAGAATCGTCTCCATGTCTTCCTCAAAATTATCCGTCAAAGAAAAAGGAGGAATGATTCGGAAGGTTTTATTTCCAGCATCGAATACCGTCAGTACAATTGGGATATTGGCGCCTTGTGCGATATGGTAAAAACCTGTTTTGAGTTGCTCTACCCGCTTACGAGTCCCTTCTGGAGTAATAGCGATGGCAAACTTTTCTTTATTGTTATAAATATCGATGACCGCTTCTACGATATTTTTACGCTCTTTTCGATCAACCGGATAACCTCCCAATTGCTTAAAGATAAAGCCATAAGGAAATTTAAAGAGTGATTTTTTGGCGATGAACTTAATATCAGCGCCCTGTACTTTACGCACCAGTAGAGAGATAACAAAATCCCAATTGGAGGTATGTGGTGCCCCCACGGCAATATATTTAGGCGTTTCTTTGGGAAATTCGCCCTCGATCTTCCAGCCCCACAGTTTAAGTAGTAGTCTACAAATTCTTCTGATCATTTGGTTTGATTATAGGAGCGCGCAAGTTAGGGTTTTTGTTTTGAATTAGAAAAGCCAAAGGATTCCAAGAACAAAGCGTATATTTGGAAGCTATTGCAACTTAGGGATTTAAATTCGCGTATTTATAAAAATAGAAAGCAAAAAGCGCTTTCAGAAGTACCCAAAAACGAGATCGACAGGTCATCAACATCAATGCCGTCGACGCATAAAAGAAACATCTTGAGAAAACTATTCATCATCATAGTATGCTGTGGTGCTGTTTTTTGGACTAGGGCACAAAGCATAGCTGGAGAGCATATTCAGTTCTCCAAACTGGGCGGATTCTACGACTCTTCTGTAGAAGTAAGCCTTTCTTCCACCTATAACAAGGTCATACACTACACCACTGATGGCAGTTTACCCACAAAGAGCTCTCCCATCTATCAGCAACCAATCTCTATTCAAAAAAGTACCGTTTTACGTACACAGGTATTCGCAAAAGACACTACTTTCCTTCCCATTAGTCATTCCTACTTTATAAAAACACCAGAAAGCCAACTCCCTACCTTATCAATTGGCATCAATCCCGCCTGGCTTTTTGATTCCGAAAGTGGCCTATTCACATTGGGAAGTAAAGCCCGCTTAAATACCACCCACCTCAAGGGTGCGAATTTCTGGAACCGCCAAGAATATCCGGCACATTTTGAGTTTTTTGAAGATAACCAACAGCTCGTTTTTAATAGCGTAGTAGGACTAAAACTATTTGGTGGCGTCAGTCGACTTTTTCCACAAAAATCTTTGGCCTTGTCTATGCGGGAAATTTATGGAGAGAAAAATATGAAGCATCCCGTATTTGGGAAGCATGGTCCGAAAAAAATCAAACATCTCTTATTACGTAACTCTGGTAGCGATTTTGGTCATAGCCAAATTAGAGACGCCTTTATGACAAGTACTACACAGACTTGGGAAATAGAGCAACAGGCTTATCGTCCTGCTCATGTCTACATCAATGGTCGATATTGGGGCATTTATAATATCAGAGAAAAAATAAACGGTGATTTTCTAGAAAGCCACCATCCAGTCGAAAAAGATAGCCTTGACCTGCTAGAGCATCGATACACCGTCAAACGGGGCAAACGTGGAGCGTATAAAAGGCTCCTACAATTCCTTGAAAACAAGGACCTCTCTAATCCGGAAAACTATAATTATATCGGCCAGCAAATTGACATTAACAGCTTCATTGACTGGCAAATTGCGCAGATTTTTTTCGACAACCAAGATGCTGGTGGCAACATTCGCTTTTGGAAATCTTATGAGGAGGATGCCAAGTGGAGATGGATCCTCTATGACATGGACTGGGGCATGGGTTTACACCAATCTACCGCTTATAAAAATAACAGTTTACATTTTCATAGTACTGCCGATGGTCCAAGTTGGCCCAATCCTCCTTGGAGTACTTTTATTTTTAGAAAGCTATTAGAAAACAAGGTTTTCAGAGAACAATTCGTCTTACGGTTTGCAGATCATCTTAGTCAAGATCTCAGTGCGGATAGCCTCAATAAAAGACTGGCCGTTATGCAAGCTCAGCTCCACCATGAAATTGGACGCCATCATCGCCGGTGGAATATCCATCCCCAAAAATGGCGTCGACATCTTCAGCGGATGCAGCAATTTTCTACCCAGAGACAACATTACGTTTGGACCCATTTGCAAGATTATTTCGATCTGGGTCAACTACAAACGCTCCGTGTAGAGGCCCAAGCTGGTGGCGAGGTGATCGTCAATCGACACATTCGCCTCCACAATGAAATTTTTTCAGGTCAGTATCCCAATACGCTACCGATCCACCTCAGTGCAAGTCCACATCTAGGCTTCCGCTTTTTGTATTGGATAGATGAGCAGGGGCAGCGCATACATAGCCCGACTACCATCCTGTCTTTGGATACTAGTGAGCAATCTCTACGTGCGGTTTTTGAAGCTTATGATCATCCCTTAGGTGAGCAGCTCGTGATCAACGAAATAGGCCCTAACAATAAGAAAAGTAAAGATTGGATAGAATTGTACAACCGAAGTAGTGAAGCCATCAACCTTTCTGGCTACCACATTCAGGATAAAAAAGATAATGTCTTCACTTTCCCGAAAGGCACCTATATCGGCGCTAAAGACTACCTCATCTTGTGTAAAGATGCAGAACGCTTCAAGAAGGTATACCCACAAGCTTATAATGTTATCGACGGACTTAGCTTCGGTGTGCATAAAAGAGCCGAGTCTCTAGAACTTTTTGATAATCACAAGGCGGCTCTGGACAGTATCGCCTACGAATTGCCCAAAATAGATAGCGTATTCACCTGGAGCCTGCTACTACCTAATATGGATAATGGCAATCCTAAGCATTGGCGGACCCTCATCTCTGCAGGAAGTCCGAGTGCACCCAATCCTTACTTTGTTGAAAGTAGCGTAGGCAAGGTTCAATCTTCTTGGATAAAATTAGCATTGGGTATTGGGCTTTTAGTTTTGGTAGTAACGTTTCTTTTCACCTGGAGATATCGTGAGGTTGGGATGTGATGATATTGTGATGTGGGGATGTGGAGGCTGGGGGACTTTGGGACTTGGGAGACTGGGGGACTTGGAGACTTGGAGATTGGGGGACTTGGAGAGAGGGAGACAGGGTGAGGGGGGACTTTGGGACTAGGTGAGGGAGAGATGGGGAATTCTGGGTAGGTAGACAACATTCATCCATTGAATCCCTACATAGGTAAGACTTGTTAGTTTTTCGTTAAAAGTTTGGCTTAGGTAGATTATTGCCAAACTATTTCGTTGTAATCTGGTATTATTATTTAACTTTATGTGCTTACCTATTAGATTGAAGCTATTAGTAAAACTCGAAAAAATACTGGTTGAATTTGAATTTCTGGCATCATTTTAGCAATAATTGATCAAGACTTAGTTGTATTTTTTCAGCGTTTTAATTTTTACATTAACGCACAAGCCAAAATATAAGAGAATATGAAAGTAAGAGGTCCGATATTTATCTCCGTGGCAGCCGTAGCATTTCTTGTCGCTACGCTTTTTCCTAAACCTGTTAATACTGAGGAGAAAGAATCCGTAATCATCCGTACCCTATTAGAGTTTGTTGGGCAACTGCATTATGACCCACAACAAATTAATGATGACTTTTCTGAGCGTTTATACGATTATTATATTGACCGCGTAGATGGTGCACGTCGCTATCTGACGCAAGAGCAAATCGATCAACTAACTGAATATAAATACCAGTTGGATGATGAGGCACGCTCTGGCACATTTGAGTTTTTCAATACTTCATTAGACTTTCTTAATGAAGGCTTGGACAAGGCAGAAATCTACTACGCCGAGATTCTAGGTCAACCTTTCGATTTCAACAAAGAGGAATATTACGAACTCGACGCTGAAAAGAGAGGGTTTGCTAAAGACGATGCCGAGCTAAAAGACTTTTGGCGAAAATCACTCAAATACGAAGTGCTCAGCAGAGTATCACGTAGACTTAAGGCAGAAGAGAAAAAAGGAGAAGAAGAAGAGCCCAAATCTATGGAGCAACTAGAAGAAGAAGCGAGGCAAGAGGTGAGAGAAGCTTATGAAAAGTATTTCAAAAGGCTTTCTAAACTCAAGCGCTCTGATCGACTATCTGGCTACCTGAATGCTTTAGTACAACTCAATGATCCCCACTCTGGATATTACAAACCTATCGATAAAGAGAACTTTGACATCCGTATGTCTGGTGAATATGAAGGTATCGGTGCCCGCTTGATGCAAGATGGTGACTATACTCGTGTGACAGAGGTCATGGCTGGTGGTCCTGCATGGCGTGGTAAAGAGATTAAAGAACAGGACATTTTCCTTAAGGTAGCCCAAGGAGAGGATGGAGAATGGCAAGATGTCGTGAGCTGGGTTTTAGATGATGTCGTACAACTGATCCGTGGTAAAAAAGGCACTACCGTCCGTCTAATGGTGCGCTCTAGCGATGGTGCAGAAAGAGAAATCAAGCTTGTACGCGATAAAATCAAAACAGAAGAAACCTTTGCAAAATCCTTGATTTTGGATGGCACTGAAGATGGAGAGCGGATTGGATATATTTTCCTTCCTAGCTTCTATGCCAACTTCAGCGATCCGAAAAACGGTCGCTCCAGTGCCAAGGATGTTGCAAAAGAAGTAGAAAAATTAAAAGCTGAAGGTGTAGATGGTATCGTTTTAGACCTCAGAAATAACGGAGGAGGCTCCCTAGCGGATGTCATCAAAATGACGGGTTTATTCATTGAGCAAGGCCCTATTGTACAGGTAAAATCTCGCCGTCGCCCCGCAGAAGTTTACCGCGACACAGATGCACGCGTACAGTACGATGGTCCCTTGGCAGTGATGACTAATGGCTTTAGCGCCTCGGCTTCAGAAATCATCGCAGCAGCACTACAAGATTATGACCGCGCGGTCATCGTTGGGAGTAAAGCTACCCACGGCAAAGGAACCGTTCAGCGCTTCTACGATATGGATCGTGTAGTGCGTGGTTTAGACAATGTCAAGCCTCTAGGTAATGTCAAGATTACTACTCAGAAGTTTTACCGCGTAGATGGTGGTTCTACACAATTGAAAGGCGTGACACCAGATATCGTCCTACCTGATAATTACAACAACATTAAAATCGGAGAGGAAAGAGAAGATCATCCACTTTCTTGGACAGAGATCGATCCTGTAACCTATGATCAAAATGTTTATGTTATCCAGGATGACCTAAAGACTCAGCTGCGCGCTAAAAGTGATGCTCGTATTGCCCAGAGTGATGCCTTCCAGAAAATAGTAGGGAATGCCAAGCGTTTAGCTAAAAACAGAGAGGAATCTTTACTTCCACTAGGTTTTGAAGCCTACCAGGCTTTTAATGAGAAAAGACAAGAAGAAGGCAAGCGCTTCAAGAACATTTTCAAAGAAATACCTTCTTTAGAGGTAGCGAATTTAGAAGCAGATACTGATCTCATCAATGAGAATGAGAAAAACAAGCAGATGAATGAAGATTTTGTCAAAGCTGTTTCTAAAGATGCTTATATCAATGAAACGATGAATGTCCTACACGATCTAATTGAAGCAAAAAAGAACTAGCTGAGCTAGTTTAGAATAGTACAGCCGTAAATAACCTTTTTTATTGGGCCTTTGCTACTTTTGTAGTTCCTTGTGTAAACGAGGATGTCCAATAAAAAAGGTTTATTTTTTTGACCAAACTGCTACCAGGTGAATTATTTGACTTTAGAAAATGTGAGCAAGTCCTACGGTGAGAAAGTCCTTTTCGACAATATCTCCATGCAAGTCAGTAAGGGACAAAAAATCGCCTTGGTCGCTAAAAATGGCTCAGGAAAGTCTACCCTCATGCGAGTCATTATGGGCAAGGAACTCCCCGAAGGAGAAACGGCTAAAGTAGATATTCATCGACATATTCGGGTGGGTTTTCTAGATCAGGACCCCGATTTCTATCCGCACCATTCCGTAATCGAAGCAGCCCTCGATTCAGACAATCCAATGATCAAGGCAATCAAAGATTATGAGATGGCCATGATCAACCCAGAAGACGACAGCAAGATGCAAGCTGCCATTGCGGCTATGGACGATCTGAAAGCCTGGGATTTTGAAGCCAAAATCAAGGAAATCCTCTTCAAACTTAATATTCAGGACCTTAATCAGATCGTCAAGCGACTTTCGGGTGGTCAAAAAAAGCGTTTAGCCTTGGCCAGACTCATCATTAATGAACCTGAGTTTCTGATCCTCGATGAGCCCACCAACCATCTTGACCTCGACATGATTGAGTGGTTGGAAGAATACCTACAGCAATCGAACCTAACTTTGCTGATGGTCACCCACGACCGTTACTTTTTAGAGCGCGTTTGTAATCATATCGTAGAACTGGATAGAGGCACGCTATACCGCTACTCTGGCAGCTATAGTGATTTTTTAGAGAAAAAGGCGAATCGCCACGATCTCGAAGAAATTGATCTCGAAAAATCTAAAAAACTATTCAAAAAAGAATTAGAGTGGGTCAGTCGTATGCCTAAAGCACGAGGCACCAAGGCCAAATCGAGAGTTTCCTCCTTTAAGGACTTGAAGGAGAAATTGTCGGGTGTACGCCTGGAAGGAGAGATGCAAATCGACATCAAGGGCCAACGTTTGGGCAAGAAAATTTTGGAGCTACAATACATCTCCAAAAATTACGACGAGAAACGGATGGTCTATGAGTTTGACTATAAATTTAAAAAAGGGGAACGTGTAGGCATAGTTGGTCCCAATGGAGTAGGGAAAACCACTTTCCTCAAACTATTAACCAAGGAAATTCGGCCAGATAGTGGCAAAGTCGTCGTCGGTGGGAATACCGTATTTGGCTACTATACACAAGCAGGCATCAACCTCAAAGCCGATAAGCGAGTCATTGATACGATTACAGATATTGCGGAGTTTATCCCTATGGCCAAGGGCCAGAAACTCACAGCACCCCAATTGTTGGAGCGTTTTCTTTTCAGTAGGAAACAGCAACAAGTATACGTCTCTCAACTTAGTGGAGGAGAGCGCCGAAGACTCTACCTACTGACGGTGCTCATGCACAATCCCAACTTCCTCATCCTTGATGAGCCGACCAATGATCTGGACATCATGACCCTCAATGTCCTGGAAGACTTCCTCATGGAATTTCCAGGTTGTGTAGTGATTGTGACCCACGATCGCTACTTTATGGATAAAATCGTAGAGCACCTCTTTGTTTTCCAAGGAGATGGCATCATCAAAGACTTTAACGGAGATTACTCTGAATACCGCGTTTATCAAAAAGAGGTGGACCGCGAAAAGAGAAAGGCAGAACGCCAGATTCAAGTAGCGCAAAAGGAAGAAAAGGCAGAGGCTCAGGCAAAATCAGAAGGTCTTAGCTACGAAGAGCGCAAGGAAATGAATCGCCTCGAAAAAGAAATCAGTAAACTGGAAGCTAAAAAGGAAAAGCTCCACCTAGAGTTCACAGATACCGCCAACCTAAACCCAGATCGCATCAAAGAACTCTCCCAAGAGCTAGAAGTCATCAAGGAAAAAATTGAAGACAAGGAACTGCGTTGGATGGAATTGGCAGATATGGCTTAGCCCAGAAAAAAAATCATCACCCCCTCTCACAAAGTCACACCACCTCCCCCTCACTCACCCGCTGCACATAGAGATTCTGGCAGACTTTTTTAGACAGAGACACTTGCTTGGTTTTCTTATTAATCTGTACTTTGGCAGACTCGTCGTATTCATAGCGATCCACCAATTTCACCTGAACGCCTAGCACCAATTTGAGCTGGTCTAAATACTGAAGAAATTGCGGCGAATGATCTTGTACACCGACGATCACCCCTGCTTCTCCAGGCTCTAATTCTGACAATAAAATTTGTTTTCTGAAGGTAAAATTCCCCTCTGCATCAGGTATGGGATCGCCGTGTGGATCGAACTTTGGCGAGCCTAAAAAGCCATCCAAGCGATCTACCAATTCATCAGATTTGATATGTTCTAGCTGTTCTGCAATTTCGTGTACTTCGTCCCAGGAGAAACTGAGATGCTCTACCAAGAATACCTCCCAAAGTCTATGCTTTCGAATCAGGGAAGTGGCAATCTGCAAACCCGAACTGGTCAAAGTAACCCCACGATGTGATTTATAATTGATTAATTCTTTAGAGGAGAGCCGTTTGATCATATCCGTCACAGAAGCGGCACTGGTTTGCATTGCTGTAGCAATGGCATTATTACTAGCACTACGGCCTGTCTTTTCGGATATTTTGAAAATTGCCTTCAGGTAATTTTCTTCTGTATGTGAAATATGATCCATTGGAGCAAAGATAAGGAATTCTAGAGTTTTGGTGCAATGGCGTCTATATTCCAGTAGCAAACGCATTAAATAAAAACTGAAAAAGAAATGCTTATTACTCGGAATTAAGTATAAAAAAGATCATAAGTGAAGTGCGGGAGGCCGCCTAGGCATTGTCTGAGCGGAGCGAGTTTGG
>JBELML010000142.1:0-16642 GCA_042095835.1 Saprospiraceae bacterium | reverse complement strand
ATGACTGGCACACTTTGAGTGATATGGCTGGCACGGTTTGCTGTGATATTTGCAAATAGTCCTTGAAACAACAGAAAGCAAAGCTCGACTCAGAAATATTGAGTATCGAGGTAAAGTATGTGCAACGATGGCTTACGATGAAAAGCCTATATTTGACATGTTCGTGAAGATTGATGAAGATCGGGTTTTAGGAGTAATGGATCTAAAAGGTAAACCCAAACCTTATTTCTTTGTATTAGAAAGAGATGATACTTCCTCTTATGAGATTGCTCCATTCAAGGCAAGAGAAAAAAAGTTCATGGAGCTGTTTGATATGGAAGTGCAAAATCGTGCTTTTGCATTAAAAGGAGCTATAAATGCAAATGATAACGCTTCAACTGATGGTGATAAAATCTTTTTTGGTGCCTGGGTTGATTTTGAGGAGTACCTTCAGAAAAAGTATTCTCCATCTGCCAAAAAATATGAACTTTCTCAAGAGCCTAGATCAATGGCAAAAATACAAGCAGGCTTAGGTGAGATTGCGCTTAATATTTTACCAGATTCTGTCATGCGGACAGGAATGCGTGATCAAACGATCCAATACTTAAAAAAACTGAAGGAACTGCAACGTGTAGCCCCGAAAGAGGATGCAGCATTCTTCGATTTTGTAGTAGCGCAGGAAGAGTTGCAAATTGATGCTTTACAGTTCTGGATAGATGAAAATTATGAGGAAGCAGCCAAAATACTCAGGAATTTCATGGAAGAAAATCAATAAATTCTGTGCCTAACAAATAAGCGTCAAAGCGAGGCGTAGGCCATAGCGTTGACGCTATGTTGAACGAACACCGCCATCCAGCACGATGATATGGGCATTGAAACCCCTCTCTTTTTAGCTTCTGCTATAGGCTATCAACAGCGGTATAAAGAGTACAATAATTTGGGAGACATACTACAAGAAATATATAAAAAAGAAAACCTGTAGCTAAAAGAATATGAAATCATGGAGGCTTTCAGCCGTCCACGCTTCATATTCGGAACGTTGTGCGCAAAAAAGAGTAATTTATTATTTTGTGATAACATGTTTATTGATTTTGTAAACTATGTTTTGTATTTTTACTAGGCAACAAATGCTTATGAAATTAACACATAGACCTAGTGGACAAGAATTAGAAGCCGCAATTTCAGAACTAAGCTCAAAGGATTTCAAAAATATATATAAGGATGATGGGTTTTCTTTTGATTGGGACCTGGAAGAAGACAATGAGGTATATAAGATTTACTTGTTATCAGGTGAAGAAGAAATATTAGGGTTGATGTCCCTAATTGATAGAAAAGTCGAATACAGAGTGCACTTAAATCTATTGGAAGTAAGGGAAGAACATCAAGGCAAATCAAAAAAGATTACAAAAATTGCTGGCTGTTTAATTGCATTTGCTGCAAGCTTAGCTATAAAAAGAGGTTATTATGGATTCTTTTCTTTGATGCCGAAAACGACTTTAATTGATCACTACCAAAACAAATATGGCTTCAGACAATATGGAAGATATCTAGGAATTGAAGGAGAAACATCTTATAAATTAGTTGAAAAATATTTTGGAGATGAGTAATAAAAAAGAGAAGACTTACGAAGATTTACGGAAGAAGTATAGTGATGAAGAAATAGCTGAAAGCTTTGTTTTCAGGAATAACTTGTCAACTGAAGAGCAGCAAGAAGCCGATGCCGAATTCATGAAGTTAAGGATGAAGCGACTAAAAGCGATGTCTGACGAACAAATGTTGAAAGGCGAATTAATGCGAATGAAACTATTGATGCAAGATTACTTTAGGCAATCAAAATTCATCGAGGAATTTTCCTTTTCCAATCAATTGAAGAATTATATTTCATTAATCAAGAAAACGATGGTTGAATTTTCGAAGGATTTGGACATCCATAAAACGAAGTTAAGCCGATTATTGAATAATAGAGAAAATCCGAATATTGAATTAATGTATCGCTTGGAAAGGCATAGTGGCATGATGATACCAGCGACGTATTGGTATAGATTGACCACTAAGAAACAAGAGGAAGAAATAAAGACAAATATGGCTAAGCGAGACACAGAATATAAGCGAGTTAAGAATGAATTACGGTTTAACTTAACTAGCTAAGGAGACTGGAAAATTCTGCGCATAATAAAGTGCAAGACGACCATGCCTGTCTCCTTCGTCGTCAGCCACGGCGCATGCACAGACCGATGGTCATTAGAACAAAACAAAAAATGAATGATAAAATTTTTTCGAAAGATAAGACGAAAACTAATTGATGAAGGTAATCTCAAAAAATATTTGATTTACGCAATCGGAGAAATTTTACTCGTGGTAATAGGTATTCTGATTGCACTTCAAATTAATAATTGGAATAATAATAAATCGAATAGAGAGGACGAAAAGATTAGTCTTCAAGCAATCTCAGAGAAAATGAAGTTCAACCAGTTTCAATGTGAGACTGGCATAAAGCGTAATACAAGGGTAATAGTTGGGGTGGAAGAATTATTGACCTTAATTTCTGATACTACAACACGAATGTCAAAAAGCAGAATTGAACAAAACCTTAATACATTGAATAAACGATTTCTTATGGGGAAATCAAATTCTATAAGTATCTATGATGAGTTAGTTGGTGCAGGGCAATTAGCTAATATTTCTTCGCAAGAACTTCGGAATCAATTAACCGATCTAAAGGCTAATATGCAGCTTTTAGAGTCATATGAAAATCTTCAGCTTCAATTCGTTGACAATCATTTAAGTCCATTTTTGAACAAGCATATAGATAGAATAACGATAGGAGTTGCTGGATTAAAAACAGACACTACTTCCTATGATAGATTAATTCAAATAAATTATTCGACTTTTAATAAAAATACTTCAGAGCAATCTTATGAAGAGTTACTGAAAAGTAGGGAGTTTTCTAATCTCTTGATTGAATTGATGCAGCACACAAAAACTCTTTTACCAATTTATGATAGAATTGGTGTCAATATTTCGATAATAGATTCTATCGCGATAGAATCTATTAAATGAAGTTGTCTAAGGTTTTCTGTTGCAGGCGAGAAAACAGTATTTTGAGGCTAATCGAGGCAAAAAACCTGCCGGCAGGCAGGCGCAAGCTATGCATCGCATAGATGAGGCTTTTTAACCTGCCTGCGCCGATGCATTCGGCAGGCAGGCGAAGAGTAGGCTTAAAAGATGTTTTTGAAAGCCCAACAAGGAAACTTTAAACAGCTTCAAATAATCAAAAAGCGTACAACAATACCTAGGATGTCAATATCTCCTTCGTCGCCACTGCGCCTAGGTTAACCGCTAACCTTCATCATGATCAACCATTAACAAATGATAAATTTTTTTAGAAAAATCAGGCAAAAATTGCTCTCTGAAAATAAGGTCAGCAAATATCTGATTTATGCGTTCGGAGAAATTATACTAGTTATAATCGGAATTTTAATTGCATTACAAATTAATAGTTGGAATCAGCGGCAAAGCGATAAAGCAAAATTCATGACCTTGCTGTATGAATTAACAACAGGCCTCAAGGAAGAAGTAGATGAAAGCGAATCGGTACTAGAAGCTTATTATAAGAAAGACTCATTGATTGTTTTAAGCTTGGCCGAAAAACTGGAAGAGAAAGACATTCAGGCTATTTGTCCGGAATGCCCACGATTGTTGTTGTTGAACTATAAAAAAATGCCCATCAATACGATTGCTTACGAGCATATCAAGTCAATTATTGATAGGATCCCAACCGAATATGAATACCTGATCACTGAGATTAAGCAGCTATATGAAATCGATGCCAAACTGGTACTTGAGCAGCAAAACAGCATCCAGAACAAATCGAGTGATTTTCGGAAGTCTTTAATTTCGAACTATGAATGGTTCAGGCAAATTCCCTACTCTAAATTAAATTCAGACGCCATTGACTATTTCCTTTATGACCCTATTTACCAAAACCATTTGATGGATTTTAGCAATAGAGGCAAAAATTATTGGACTTATTTGAATCATTTCAGGAGAAGAGCTATTTATGTCCTTTATCTAATTTCTCAAATCGACGAGGTAAAGCTTAATGGAGTATTGGATGATAAAGCATATTTTACCAACTTCGATGATCCAAGTTTTGCAGGTAGATACAGAGTACCGGACTTAGGTAATCATGAATTTATTATTCACGCAGAAGGTTCACGGAATTATACTGATATGTTTCCGGAGGACAACATAGAATTAGTTCCACAAAACGACTCTTCGTTTTACTGCTCCTCCAGATTCATTAAGTTTAAATTCGGTCCTAAGCCTGAAAGATCGCTATCTCTAATTGCATCAGACGGGACAATACTTACGTGTAAAAAAATTGAGTAAATTAGGAATCCAAAAACTTGGAAGTTGCAGCAAACGACTAAGTAGAGCTACAATAAGGATAGACTTCCTTTAAAAATTCCTATATCTAACTTATCCCGAGACCAATAAAAATTCAACAAAGTGTAGCTAAGGTTTTGGGCTTCTGCCCGGAATATCAGCTACACAAGCCCCTGGCTTCCATTAAAAAAGAAAAAATCGGAAATGAACGAATACGAATACGAATTGATTTGATAAGAATGAGACCTGAAATGTACACAGTTCATTCAAGCCCAACACATCTAAATTCATTTTGTTAGGATGTTTTTTCGCGAAAAAAGATGAAACAGCTAAAGAGGAAAAAAACGGAAGCTAAGCATAGCTGACCATATCCGCTTTACTTCGCCGCGTCTACAACAGCTACACGGGATATAAGTTCTCCTTCGATACACCAATTGACTATACTAGCCAACAAAAAATCACTAGCGCTGAAGCGCTAGTGATTTACCCGTACCTACCTACTCAAATCCGAACATGCCGTTCTCGTTGGCCAAACCTTCGGTTGGTATAGGCTGTATAACGTCCCAATGCTCTACCGCTTTCCCATTTTCAAATCGAAACAAATCGTAAAACACATTTGTAGTGTTGTTCCATTCACCCTCGCTCACCGCTAGTACAAAGTTGCCTTCGCCCAGCACTTTGTGGATTTTGGTGTATTGGAACATATTATTTTGAGAAGTGAGGTATTCCACAGCTTCTACAATCCCGGCCAATCCATCTTTTATACCAGGATTATGCTGATTATACTGCTCTGAACTGAAATAATCGGTGATCTTATTAGGGTTTTTGCCCATCAGAACATCTTCAATTATCGCCTTTGCGAGCGCTTTGTTTTCTTCTGTTTTATCTAGGTCTGCTACCTCAGTAGAACCATCGGTCTGCGTTCTTCCATTTACTGTTTCTTTAACCAATGCCGTCATAGCATCCCAATGCTCCGCTACTTTCCCATTGTCATCTACCCGGATAATGTCAAATGAAACCATCTCATCGGCTCCAAAAGGTTTGGCATTTCTCCAGATATTATGCATAAATACGTAGTTGCCGTCTTGGAACATTCGAACGTTTTCGGCGGTCGTTCCGTTTTCTTGTAGGATTGGAAGCATTTGAATGAAGGGCTCCAATCCACTTGGAATAAAAGGGTTGTGCTGAATGTAATCCGCATTCGCTAAGTCCCGCATGGTGCTGGTGTCTCCTTTTAAAACAGCACCTAAAAAAGTGCCTACAGTTTGTTTCTTATTCATATCGATACTTTTTGATGGATTCTGCTCGCTACTTGTGTCCGTTTGATTAATGCTACAGGAAGCAAGCATGCCTAATAGCAGAAATACGCCAATTAATTTTTGCACTGATTATGTCTTTTGATTGAAAAATATTACTTTTAATTCGCAAGTTAAATTACAAAATAACTTTCAATATGCAAGTGACAATCAAAATAAGTTGCATTTTGCAAGTAATAATTAATAAATAATTAACATATGGGACAGAATTTTAGATGTGATTGCCCATTTACTTCCGCCCTTGATGTCTTAGGCGACAAGTGGATGTTGGTTATTGTAAAGCTAATGCTCGTCGAAGGCAAAGAGACCTTCAAAGACTTTATAAATAGTAAGGAAGCCATCGCTACCAATATTCTTTCTGCCAAACTCAAACTTCTGGAGAAGTCAGGAATTATTATCAAAACAAAACGACCAGATAATAAAAAAACCAACCTCTATTTATTAACCGATAAAGGCTTGGCATTAAGCCCCCTACTTGTAGAGCTGGCAGCTTGGAGTGATAATCACCTTAGAGATATTCATCCGGACATTTTAAATGGAGAAACAATGGAATTATTGCGAGCGGATAAAGCCGCTTTTGCACGATTCCTAGAAATGAAATACAGGGAAAAACTGGCTACAATAGTGTATGTACGATAGGCTTGTATTACGACGATTGTGGTATATCTAGTGAGAGTGGTTGAGGATATTAGACTTGAAATTAATGCCTCTCAACTACAAAGCCACTACTTGCAAAATAGCAGAACTTGAGGTGAAGAAAAAATCACGAATTCAACCAAGCCTTAAACTCTGGCGTACGCTTCCTGCTGACGATAAATTCTTGATTACTAGTGTGGGCCAACAGGAGTTTTACTCGGTGATTAAAATAGGGTTCTAAACGTATGATCGCTGGTCGACTGACCACCTGTGCCCTATTGATCTTAAAGAAATGCTGCTGATCAACGCTTGCCATAAATTGATCAATGGTCTCATTGAGTAGATAACGCTTTGCCTTGGTCTTTACAAAACAAAGCCCATCTTCTGCATAGATATAGACGATATCCTGAATATTTAAATGTAGATGACCACTACCATCCTTTACAAGCATACCAGCTCTACGCGCCGGTTGTTGCAGACTATTCAGGAGCGACTGCATGACCGCAGGCGTGATTTGATCGCTTTGCTGACGAGATTTTAGCTTCTTGATCGCCTGCGCAAGCTCCGCCTCTCGAATGGGTTTGAGCAGATAGTCAATGCTATTCACCTTGAAGGCTTTGATGGCGTATTCATCAAATGCAGTCGTGAAAATGATCGGAGAAGTCACCTCTATGTGCTTAAAAATCTCGAAACTCAGGCCATCGGCCAATTGAATATCCATAAAGATAAGTTCAGGTGCTGGATGCCTAGCCAACCACTGAATAGATTCTTCAATCGAGTCGATTTGATCGAGCAATTCGTACTCAAAAGATAGGTTTGCTAGTAGTTGCTTCAATTGATTAGCTGCACGGGCTTCATCTTCGATGATTAAAATTCGCATGGCTTAAGGCTTAGATTTCGTTGGCGATAATAGGGGCAGCGTCACGCTAAACTGGACACCATCATTGGTGATCACAGGATGAGCATCGCCCAAGAGTTCGTAGCGTTTTATAATGTTTTGCAGGCCCATTTGAGTAGAATATTCCTGGCTTAGCTTGGCTTGTATCTTATTGGACACCCGCAGTGAATTTTCCTTGGCTTCGACATGTATAAGAAGCGGTTTCATGCGAGAGACTACGTTATGCTTTATGGCATTCTCTAGTAAAAGCTGAATACTCATCGGTACAATCAGACTTGATCTACAAGAGCTGGGGATTTGCCAATCTAGGACCAAATTCTCTCCAAATCGCTCCTTTTGGATATGAATATAAGATTCCGAAAATTGCAGCTCGTCTTCTAAAGAGACCAAATGATCATTGCCAGATTCTAAGATGTATCGATAGACATCAGATAGTTTATCCACGAAAGTTTTGGCGGTTTCTTTGGAGTTTTGATCAATGATATCCCGTAGCGTATTGAGGGTGTTGAATAGAAAATGTGGCCGTGCCTGATTGCGTAGTGCATTCAACTGAGATTGTACCACGTTTCGCTTCGCTTCTTCCTGCTTTTGTAGCGCTTTTTGTAGTAATACGTAATGGTAAACGACCTCATACATAGAGATGGTCATCACGCTGATAATCACTACGGGGAGTACGACTTTAAATCTATTCAGGGGATGGTAAGATGCCCCAATAAACCAGGCAATCAGTTGATTGCCAAAATGATCGGTTAAGATGACTATGAGTATAATGGCAAAGAAAAATAGAATACACCTCTTTCTAAGGTCCTGCAGATTAGGATATTTCTTTCGTAGTAGGATCAAAACTTCTCTAGAAGTTAGCCAATTGGTTATAGAAAAAAATAGGCAGATCAGCCAATTAAATAAGATTTCAAAACCACTACGCTGTAAGATATTGTTATGGAATAAAATGGCGGTAACGACACTCAGTACGATGACGCCCACCAAGAAGAAGTTCCGATCATCAAATCCTAAATATTTTATGCGCCGCTCTATCCTATTCATGTGGTATCAATAATAGCTATAACGAAATCTAAATATTAAACATAAAGCGCCTTTACGGCATACATATCAGTGGCATTGCTTGCTTGGCTTGATAAAAGGTAAAGCCGACCCAGCCCGCGTAAAATAAGGAAAATGCTAGAACTGCCACTATCCTATTGAGGGAAGAGGTCTTCCAATTTCGGTACAAGAACCAAGCAAATAAGGGTAAAACCTGAATGGCATGTATACCAAAGAAGTGGGCCACTCGAAGATCTCCCGCTACAGTACTCCAGTTGACCACAGGGAGGCCAGCGCCACCATCGGCAACGCCCACATTATGAGCCATCTGGCTGATCATTTGACCACCTATCCAGCTACCCAGCAGTATGATTAACCAACCTAGCCCAATCGCCCACTGCACAGCATTTGGTACCTTCATTTTAAGCCGAATGGTCTCGATCAAGAATAGGACCATGATCATTACATTGATAGCTATAAAGATGCCCATGAAGCCGAATAAAATCCCATCCACGGCATTCGACTGGTTGTAGTGCGATTGTACGCCTCGGGCCCCTTGCATCGCTATGATGAGGATTTCAACAAACAAAGTCCAGGAAACAAGATTGTTAATGATATTTTTTTTCCTTACGGAAAATGGATAGAGGGTGGTCATAAAGCCTACCGTAAGAATGTAGATACCCGTAGATATCCCAAACTTAAAAGGTTTTAGCCAAACATTGACACCCATTAGCATTCGATCATCGATGAGCATGCCGACCAGTGCAATGCCACTGATCAAGAAGTTGAACAATCCGATCTTATATAAAATCGGGCTAGATTGGCGTATAGTTGTAGATATAGATGATATACTGTTCATAACTTATTGCTTTATAAATTTCATAATCATAAATAGTAGAAAGCCGATCGGGCCAAACAAAAAGCAGGCGAGTAAACAAGGAATTATCAAGAGGTGATGGATCCCCAAGGATCGGTTTTGTTCGATGATCCACATCCCGATTAGAAGATCGAAGGCTAGGTAATGAATCCAGCCTGCTAGCACTAGAGGCTCTATGGTAAAGAGTTCCATTACAGAGCTGAGGCTCCCAAAATCGAGCATTCCATCACGGGCAACGATAGGTACGATATACAAAGCGTACAGCAGCGATAGCACAATCGGTACGATGCGATAATCCATCAAGAAGGTCGTGACTTTCCATTTGGGTGCTATGATTAGTAGCAGCCACATCCCCATGGCAAGCTGTCCGGCTATTCCAAAAACGGAGGCGTAATTCATAGGTGATTTTTTCATCTTTTGATTAATAATGACTACAAGATCGGCTGTGGAGCAGGACAAAGCCATTAAGTTCTTGTGAACCATCGTTTTTCACAGATGAAGTGATAGTAATTGGGTTATTGGTAAGTTTTCTCGGTTTGCATACCTAGAATGGACGATGAACAAAGCAACGATCAATGTGATGAATGAAGGTAGAGGTAAGACCATTATAGATGCCTACAGCAAGAGGCTTTAATCCACGAATGATAAAATGCGGTCAAAAAGAGCATAAGGCTCGAAGAAATTCTATATTAAGGGAGGTTAAAGGTAATGGACTTTCTGTGTAAAGTTTCTAGGCCTAATTGTATACTGCTTGAGGGGACTATGCGTGGTGCCCGTGCCTAATTAGCAAGAATAATTTAAATCTATGAGTAAAGAAGGAGAACAAATTAGATCACTTTTCTCTAGAAATCATGATACCGTATTTCCAAAACTAGGCGTTTTTTTAGGTGGGCCAACTCCTCCAAGCGGGGAAATGAAAACTGGTTGGAGGAGGACTATTGTTTCTAGATTAAAGAATGATAGTAGATTAGACCCAAGTATGATAGTAGTTTCCCCAGAACCAGAAAGCGGGAACTGGAGTGATATAGATAATTTTGACCCTAAGAATGAATTAGAGATTGTACGTGACAAACAGATGCCATGGGAGCTACAATATCTTCAATTATGTGATATAACAACATTTTGGTTACCCACATATTGGACAAAGGAGGAGTCAGGAATCTTTCCTCCTAATATTGGTCCAACGAGCAGGTGGGAATTTGGATATTTTCTACAAGAATATTTAAGACGTCCAAATAAAAGAAATTTTATTATTGGAAGCCCAGAGGATGCTGAAAGTATAAAATGGGCAAAGAAGATAACAGATATACATGGGATAAGATGGCACTATCTTAAAACCGATGAAAAAGAAAAAATGGTTGCAGATTCGTTTATCGAAGAAATTGCAGAGACGCTATTAAAAAATAAATGGAAATACTAAAAATGAAAAAAGCTTGATTGGAAGCTTAGTGAGCTAAGTAATTTCATCTTTTACGTGAATCAAGAGTTAAGCAACGATCAATGTGCCGTTAGGCACATCATATGCGTAAACAGTTATAAGGCGAAAAGCTAAGCGTGCCGCTAGGTACGCTATATTTCATGCATAGATAGCGTACCAAAGGGCAGGCCAACCTCCAATTACCTCCTTGTTGTTCCAAAAAAATAAAACCAATATCTTTACTTTTTAAAATAACACTGTTATATTTGTAGGGTGAATAAACAAATTAGCAAAAATGAAATCCTCGATGCCGCAGTAGCCATAGCCAAAGAGAAAGGTTGGGAAAAGACCTCTGTAAGAGATATTTCTAAAATGATAAGTTATTCTACCATAAAAATCTATTCTGAATTTGGAAATAAGGAGGGCTTACTTAAAATGATTCAAAAGAGAGGTTTCCAAATGCTTAAAAATGAATACCTAAAGAGTATTGAAACGCAAGATTCCAGCGATCAGAAACTGATTGAATTGACCGTGAAGCACTTTCAATTCTCCAAGCAGCATAAAGTATATTATGACTTGATGTTTCAGATGAATGGATCGCCCTGCCCTTTCCCAAACGGAGAGGTACTGAGGATTGCGGGCAAAGCCGTGAGTGAGTTGCTATCAGAAGTAGTAGGTTATTCTGTCAATAAAGTCCTGTTTTTCAATTGGTGGGCTTTGGCCCATGGGTTTATTGCTATCACCAATGCCGATAAAACCGAAGAAGAACAAGCCATTATCTTATTAAGAGCCATTATGAAAAATTTTGTCAAGGGCATAAAGAATTAATTTTTTTCTGATTCAAATAACAGTGTTATAAAATATTTATTATGAAAAATAAAATACTATTAATCATCGGCGGTACAGACGGTATCGGAAAGGAGATTGCGATCAAGGTAGGAAATGATAATTCTGTAATTATTGTAGGACGAAGTAAAGAAAAAGGGAAACGACTGTTAGAGCAATACCCCAATTGGCACTTCTATCCTACGGATATTTCAGAAATGAAGAATGTAGTTCAGTTGGCAGATACCATTGCAAAGAATCATGCCACCATCGATTTCTTTGTGCACACAGCCGATGTATTACTGGACAAAAGAGTGAACACCAAGGAAGGCTTGGAAAAATCCGTTGCGATCAATATTTATGCACGCGTTTTGATCAACCATTTATTATTAGACAAACACGGTTTTAAGCCTTCTAGAATCATGCACATCGCCTTAGCTGGAGTTCCTTTTGGGCAAAAAAGCTTTATGCATGACTTTCCTATTAAAGAAGGCGTAAGTTCTGCTAAAGCACATATGGTCGGTCAAATCGCTAATGACGTATATGGACTTTTCTTGCAGCGACAATTAAAAAATCGAGTAAAAGTTAATATTCTAAACCCTGGAATGGTTGATACAAATATTAGGAGAAATGGCGAACTTCCTTTCTTTATGAAATTGCTAAGCCCAATATTTGCAATATTACGTCCATTTATGGAGACTAAACCTGAAAATTATGCCAACATTCCATTCGTAATTTTAAAGGGAGAAAATAAAATCGCGGAAAACGAAGTACTCATTTCTTCTAAGGGTAAATCTGTTAAGCAATCGAGTGTAACGTCTAACGAGGAGAATCAAAATAGGATTATAAAAAGTTTTGAGCAGAAGCTTAGTGAACTAACTCATTTTATTATTGATTTGTCTTATACTTAAAAAAAGCTTGAAAGCAATTCGCAAAAAAAATCAATGTCGGATTTCAACTGTTAGCACATTGAAATTCAACATTGATTTTATTAATACTTATAAAAGAATAAAAGCCCTCTTAAAAGAAAACTATTTTTCGGGCATTGACCAGGTATGACATTGGATTTTCCAAGTATCGTTTTCGAAAACCCAGGTTATTGAATATTTACCCTGGCCTAAAATTTTATCGCCCGATAGTTCAATGTCCTTGAAAACACCATATTCAAAAGCCAAATGCTCGCTGGTGATTAAGCTATCAGGCTCGAAAAATACATCAACTTTACCTAGGCCACCACTCATAAATTCGAGGATGTTTTCGTTGCCTTGTACACTTGGTTTATTAGGTGGAAAAATTAATGCGCTTTTCGTATAAATGTTTTTGAAACGATCGGCATGGCCTTCATGCCATGCATCCGTCCAAACCTGCATTGTTGGTTGTTGTGCCATCAATAAATGATTTAGGATAAAAAAGAAGGTGATTAATAGGTAATATTTCATTTATCCCTTTCTTTGAAAATAAGTAAATCCGGCATCAGTACCGCCACCACCTAAAGCAATAGCAATATTCAAATGAGCAATAGCTTCTAAATGACGAGCATTTATAATGCCTCCCACTACCAAACCACTGAAGCCAATCTCATCTGCTAATTTCTTGATAGTAGCCGCAGCATCCTCACTATCTGATGCAATAAAAGCAGTTAGTTTTTGCTCTTGAAAAAGCTGTTTATCTGTTTTCATTACATCAGCAAAAATGGTGTTAAATGCTTTCACTACTTTACTTTTTGGTAATAACCGCGCAGTCTGCTCCCCTCCGCTATCTTCACCCAAAAATAAAGGAGACCAATCTTCGAGTTTGATAGCATTGGTGATATCAACCACAATTTTATCTGCAAGAAGGCTTTCATTTTCTTTTAATACCTTTTCCATGGCAGCATATGGAATGGCAAAACAAACCACCTCACCAAAACTACAGGCATCTGCTATTGATACTTGTGCTTCTTTTGGATGAGGCGTACTATATTTAACTTGGTGCCCGGCATTTGCCAATAAATCACCTAGACTTGATGCAACATTGCCAGCACCTACAAAACTGATTTTCATACCCATATTTTTTTATTTAAAGGATAGAGCAAAGTTGTTATCTTGCAAAGGAATAACCAAATGGTTAGTTACTAACAATTTAGTAAGTATGAGAAAAAAAACATCCTCTAACTTTCAGAACGAAAAATTTCTGGAATATGAATGTCCTTTTATGGCAACACTAAGGTTTATCGGTAAACGTTGGAAACCTGCCGTGATCTGGAAAATCAATGAAGGCAACAATCGATTTAAACTCATTAAGGAAGTGCTGCCACATATAAGTGACAAAATGCTCGCGTCAACTATTAGTGAACTCGAATCAGATAAGATAATACAAAAGAAAGTATATAATGAAGTGCCGCTCAGAGTGGAATATGTACTGACAAAGTTTGGTAAAGAACTACTTCCAATTCTGAATGAGATGAATAATTGGGGAAACTCCATTATAGCAAAGTCGAGCTAAGGACCAGTCCATCGATTAAATAGTCTTGCTTTACACAAGAGTTTATGTAAGTTAGTTTTGTATAGAGAATCAATTAAGATTTTTGAACAGATCAAGAAACAGGCGGAGCCTAATAGCCATAGCTATTATGGCGAGCATGTGCCGCAGAGCTGTGCAAAAAGATTTTTTAGGCTCATACGAAATTGATTTACATAAACTCTACAGTACTGAGGTAAAGAAAAACCAAAAAGTATACAAGAATCGAAATGTAGTATAAGAGATTGAAATACGAATACGCCTACCTTTATGGTATTCTTTTCAAGGACTAAAACACTTAATGATGGATAAGAACAATTTTGGAAAACAAGGCTGGACACCTGAGAGAATTGGTGATTTGAATGGCCAAACATACGTCATAACGGGTACCACCAGCGGTACAGGGTTTGAAGCGGCGAAAATATTGCTATCGAAAGGAGCAAAAGTGGTAATGCTTAATCGAAACCCCAAAAAAGCTGCGAACACCGTCGCTACCTTAAAACAAGAACTTGGTCATCAGGTAGATGTTTTATCCATACAGATGGATTTAGCAGAACAAGCGTCTGTAAGAAAAGCAGCAGAAGAGGTGCTCAAACAAGTTCCTCAAATCAATGCCCTTATCTGCAACGCTGCCATTGCTCAAGTCCCCAAACAAACCCTTACGGTTGATGGCTTTGAAAGCCAGCTTGCTGTGAACCACTATAGCAATTTCTTACTACAAGGACTCCTTTACCCACGCATTGAAGAATCCAAAGGCCGAATAGTAGTGGTGGGTAGTATGGGATATAACATGGGGATTAAAACTATACAGTTTGACGATATGAATTGGGATAAAAACTACAATCCCAATAGTGTATATAGCCAAAGTAAATTAGCACAGACCATGTGTGTTTACGAACTTCAAGATCGCTTAAAAGAAGCCCATAAAACAGATGTAAAAGTCTATGCTTGTCATCCAGGTGCTTCCAAAACGTCCTTAATTAAAACCAGCGGTAGTTTAATGATGCGCTTCATTTGGCAAATCATGAAGTGGACACCAATGGTACAATCTGCCGAAAAAGGGGCTTATCCGCAATTAATGTGTGCTACAGAACCCAAACTTGACCAAAGTGGTTTTTATGGCCCTACAGGAAAAAATAATTGGACAGGCCCCGTGGGCGGACACCAATTAGAGCCACACGCTAAGGATAAGGCTGTAGCAGAAAAACTTTGGGAGGTATCAGAAAAGGCAACTGGATTCAAATGGAATTTTTAAATTTAAGCATGCTCTCAGATATATTCTAGGGCAAACACATTAAAATAAAAACTGAAAAAGAAATGCTAATTACTCAAGATTAAGTGCAAAAAAGGTCATAAGTGAAGTGCGGGAGGCCGCCTAGGCATTGTCTGAGCGGAGCGAGTTTGGCTAGGCAAGATTTTTTTGCTTCGTTTTTGTATCGAATGACAAAAATGAAGACGCTAGAGCGGTTTTGAATTGGAGTTTCAGTAAGAATTATAAAAAATTGCAGGGTAATTTTTTGGTGCGTTTGCCCTAGACCTATACTAAAAGATGAATCATTTCAAAACACTTTCTGCTTATTTTGATTACCTCGGATTACCTCGACCAGAGCATCCGATGTTGAGTGTCTTGTCTGCAAAAGGAGATAACTTTCTCCCTTGTCCAAAACAGTGTTCTCCTCCAATAACTAATGATTGCTTTTCCATTAGCTTAAAGAAGATCGTCGAAGGAAATTTAAACTATGGACGTACAAAATATGATTTTACCAATGGAGCATTGATTTTTATTGCCCCAAGACAAGTTATGCAATGGGATAGCAGCGCCGTTTTTAAGCAAAAAGGGTTTTCGATTAATTTTCATGAAAATTTCCTTGAAGGAACGGAACTAGCACAGCAAATTAAGAAATATGGCTTTTTTTCCTATTCAGCCAATGAGGCCCTACACCTCTCTCCAAAAGAAGAAAAACTGATAGAATCTATTGTGGAGAATATTGAAGTAGAGTACCACAACAATCAGGATGAGTTTAGCAAAGACATCATTATTTCTCAGTTGAGCACGCTCCTCAAATACGCCAACCGCTTCTATGAAAGACAGTTTTTAAATAGAAAAGAACTGTCTAATGATTTGTTAGCGCAATTCACCCAACAATTAGACGGCTATTTTGAATCAGGCCAACTCCAAGAAAATGGGATTCCATCGATAGAACTACTGGCCGCTAAGATGTTGGTTTCGCAGCGCTATCTTAGTGATACACTAAAAAAAGAAACTGGGAAAACGACTACCGAACACTTGCAGTTATACTTGATTGGCGAAGCCAAGCATATTTTATTGAAACCCAATAAAAGTATCGCCGAAGTAGCCTACGATTTGGGCTTTGAATACCCGCAATATTTTTCAAGGTTATTCAAAAAGAAAGAAGGCATAAGCCCCACCGAGTATAGAGAAAAATACAAGATGAATTAGACCTACCCTATGATCAAGGAGTACTAAAAGTAAAAACCTAAAACTAGCCGCAGTTCTCACCTAAGATAGCAATTTACCACTAAGAAACTAAGTACACTGTAAATTAAGTTAGTTGATGTTTTGGAGTCAAGATTTTGGCAAAGATCAAGGCGTGGCGCAGTCCCGATTTATATCGGGACGAGTACACAACGAAGATATTGGTCAAAAGATGGCTTCAAAACGCTAAGGAATTTATTTTACAGTGTACTAAGTACACTGTAAAATAAATAAGTTATTGTTCTTTATTGTCTGGATTTACTTTAGC
>JBELML010000141.1:0-16713 GCA_042095835.1 Saprospiraceae bacterium | reverse complement strand
TAAATCTAGTTTATGACAAAAGTAAAAACAATTCCCCAGACTCGACTCTCTGAGTTTGGGGAATTCTACTTCTTGACCGTTATATTACTAATTATGCAAATCAAGAATACCTCCTTGTTCTTCCTAACTGGTGTCCCAAAAGGACACTACCTTTTACTTAATTCGCATATATTATAACACTCAATTAGGATAAAGCGGCACTCTCAGTATATTATGAGCAGTTATCCCAAAAGACGCTCGAGGAGGATCGATCGTTGCTTCAAAGTAAACCTGACCAAGCAGTCGATCTATTTCCAGTACTTTAGCGTAGGTATCTCCAAAATAATTGACTGCTCCGGGTGAATAGATGATATTATTTTCACTTTCCAGGTATTGGACCCTGGATACAATTCTACTATACAATTGCTGCCCTCGCTCTTTTCCATAAGTCCAAACCTGCTGTATCGTTTTATTCTCTTCATCAATTTTATACTCTACAGCTCTACTGTAAGGACCATTTCGCAGATAGTTCCTATTGTCTCCATTATCGAAGACCATGATATTCCCAGAGGGCAATACCACTGGAGAATGCTGGTACCAAGGCCATTCAAAGTCAGGATGATTCGTAGTACCTTCAAGTACTCCAGGATCATTAATGGGATTTCCCTCCCGATCTAAGGGTTGCAGCAAAAATTGACTCAAATCTGCACCATTCCCAGAGGTGTTCCATCCTCTATGCGGAGCAATAATCCAGACCACCTCGTTGTTCTCCCGCAGCTTTATGGTGCCCTGTGTACGCCCAGAAACTACTAAGCTATTATCAGAGGCTGAAAAATACAAACCATTGGCATGCAACCAATCTACCTCCAAGTCAGCCAGATCGGTAGGCCAAGCTCTCCTGCTATTATCGAGTGCATTATTGAGGTCCCAAGTATTGACAATATCACCACTACTGCGGTCAATTTCCAGGATCACATCCTCTCTGGTTGGTTTATCAAAATCGTTGACGGTGACTAGAAAATTCCCATTAGGTTTTTCAATTACAGTATGATGGAACCCGTAACCCTTTAAGCTCCAGCTATTAGCAATCTGCCCCAGTCGGTCGATTTCATAGAGATTACCATCCGTACCATTCCCCATAATGAAATTGCCATTGGCCATCAAATTCAATCCATTGTCAAAAAATAGTCGACTAAGAGTGGGATCATTTGTAAAATCCAAATACCAGCGGATATCTCCAAAAGCATCAAACATCAGTGGCTTTTGAGGTAAAAACTGCCCCGAAAATCCGAAATAATTCACCAAATTGAAGCCCTCTGCCATCGTTGGGAGATCTTGAAAGTCGACCGTTATTCTCGGCATATCACTGATCAGCTCCTCAGTCTGGATAGCCAGCTCCTCCTCGTCCACTACCGCCCCATTGGCATCCACAAATCGGAGTTCGATGACATTGGCTGCGCTAGGATACAGGCCCAAAACTGGAATTTCAAAATTTTGGCTTAGTTCAGGAAAAAACTGGACGACATCCGATGCGGCTCCATTCTGTCCAACCACCCTTAGTTGTACCGCAGCTAGCTCAGAAGTGGTGACATTTATTTGCGCCGTGAGCGGCGCTACTCTACTCGGATTAACGATGACATCAATACTTTCTACGATTTCTCGGGGAGTACCACTACCATTGTCATCAAGACAAGAAGCGAGTAAGCAAGTAAGGGCTAGAATAGAAAGGGTGTATTTTTTCATGTATTTAGTTAAGCCTCATCAACCGCTGATTAAAAAATCAAAGGCTGCCTGAGCAGATTCAAAAGGGCGCTCCTCCATAGGAAGATGGCCGGTATTTTGCATTTTGACCAATTGCGAATTGGGAAGCAATCGAATGAATCCTTTGATTTGTTCCTTGTCCACCCAAGCATCTTGATCTCCCCTAATAACAATTGTTGGATGCTGAATTTTGTTTAAAAGATGGGTATGATCCTGGTAGCTTGTCTTGGCCCTGTCAATAAAAGCCGCCCTATTACCAGCTCTCCTGCTTAGATCATGGTGATGATTTGATCTGGATAGGTGCTTTGACCTAAGCAAGTAGAGTCGATGGATATTGAAACAGTCCTGTCTTAATCCTACTTTGATCTGGATATGTACTTTGACTCGAAACTGCCCCATCTACCAAAGCTCCGCGCTGGCTACACCCCATCTACCAAGCTATCGAAAACGAAGGGGAGTTTTTTATCAGATACCAGCCATTTACAGAGGAGGCTCAGCCGTTTAGGATCAGTCCTTGGTTGCTCAAAGAGTACAATCGCAGGTGGTTTTTACTGGCTTGGTGCCGAGAGTTGGAACGTATGCGTACCTATGCACTTGATCGTATAGAAAGCCTTTACCCACTGGAAGATACGCAATGGTTCATGCAGGCAGACTTTCATCCAGATCTCTATTTTCAGCATATAGTAGGTGTGAGTCTTCCGGAGGATCAGGATCTTCAGCGGATTCGGTTCAAAACGACAGCCCTTCGGGCTAAATATATAGCCACCAAACCGCTACACCCTAGCCAAAAGAGGATAGTTTCCAATGACAAATACTCCATTTTTGAAATAGAAGTCATCCCTAATATCGAACTTATTCAGATTTTCTTATCCCTTTGCAAAGACCTGGAGGTGCTTGAGCCGCTACCTTTGCGCAAGCGGATTGCTGCCCATCTTCTGTCGGCTAGCCAAAAGTACCTGCAAGAATAGAACTCATCACTGATCCCCATCAATAAATTCCGCCCCACTCGGGGGCTTTTCTAAAAAAAAAGGTAGTCCTTTTCAAAGCTGGCACCTATTCCGTTTAGTTGATCAAAGGAGTCGAGGATAAATGCCGTGCGATCTTCCTCAATATCTTCCATAGTGAGGTAGGTTAGAGTCGATAAGAGCTTGCCTATTTTGAACTCTATCATCTCCGGCTCAATTCCTTTTTTATCACTGATGCGATTGATATAGGAATTGACTTTGTCTACATTGCTAATCAATGATTTGGGATTAGAGCGGTTGAGCAACAAAAATTCTAGCGTTTGTTTACTGTTGGGTACTTTCCGGTAGTACTTTTTGCTCATATCATAGGTCTCGGCACATCTCAACAGGGTAGCCCATTCGTAGATCACATTTTTATCATGGGGCGTCTGTTCTTTGATCTTTTCGATATCGTACAGTTTGGTATTAATCAAACGAATCATCTGAAAAGCACGCTCTAAATGTATACCCAACATCAACAAGGCCCAAACTTCATCATGCAACAAAGTCCGAATGATTTTCTCTCGAATAATCGAACAGAGTTCGTTTAGTTTGGTGGTCAGGTCAAACAATCCGGTCGTCACAAACACCTCTTGTGAATAATTATTGACAAAGTGATAAAACTTATTGATCGCTTCCCATACTTCCGTAGACAAGAGGTGTCTCGTACCATGCGCATTGACTCGCGCCTGAGTTACGGTATTGATCAGCGAGATAGGATTATCCTTGTCAAAGCCAATATGGCGCAGCACCGATTTCTCTTCGATAGGTCCTTCGTAATTAGCTCCTGACATAAACACCAAAGACTCTAACATAAACTCCTCTGGTTGAGCAATTTTATGGGGCGTATCCAGGGAGGAAAAATAATTGATATTCAGATATCTAGAGGTATGGTCACTTCTTTCGATATATCTTCCTGCCCAATATAGACTGTTGGCAACTCTTGATAACATAAGTTCTAATTATTTGCATTATTTACTCAACACCCAAGTGTCTTTTGATCCACCGCCTTGGGAGGAATTCACAATCAAGTTTCCTTTCTTGAGGGCTACCCTAGACAGCCCGCCTTTTAAAACGTGGCATTTATCCTTACCTAAAAGAGTGTAGGTCCTCAAGTCTACGTGTCTGGGTTCAAATGCCTGAGCATCTTCTATGTATGTAGCGTGTACCGACAGCGACATAATAGGTTGAGCAATGTACTTCCGAGGATTGGCGGTGATACGAGCTTGTACTTCTTTGATTTTCTCCTTGCTCAATTGATTGCCTATCGTTATGCCATAGCCACCCGCCTCATCAACGGGTTTTACCACCAATTTATCTACATTTTCCATCACGAATTTAAAATCGTCTTCTTTTTGGCAACGGTAGGTTTTGACATTGTTGAGGATTGGTTCTTCGCCCAGGTAATAGTCGATAATCTCTGGCATATAGGTATAAACAGCCTTATCATCGGCAAATCCGGTACCAGGCGCATTAGCGAGCGTCACGTTACCCGCTAAGTAGGCCTTCATTAAACCAGGAACGCCCAATAAAGAATCTTCTCTAAAAAAGTGAGGATCGATAAAATCGTCGTCTACTCTCCGATAAATAACATCAACACGGACTGGTCCACGAATGGTTCGCATATACACGAATTCATTATCCACAAACAAATCTTGACCTTCCACCAGCTCTACCCCCATCCTTTGTGCAAGGAAGGCATGCTCGTAATAGGCAGAGTTGAATGCCCCAGGAGTCAGCACGACACAGCAAGGATCATCGACCCCTGTTGGGCAGACAGAACTCAAGGTGTGTTGCAATTGCTCTGGATAATCAGAAACCGAATGAATCTTGTTTTTACTAAATATGCCAATCAGGCTATGCTTTAAGGCAATACGGTTATTGATGACATAACTGACGCCGGATGGGCAACGCAAATTATCTTCCAACACATAAAACTGTCCATCAGTATGTCGAATAATATCTGTACCGGAGATGTGGGTATAAATATCTTCTGGAGGATCAAAGTCCTTCATACCACTCAAGTAGTTTTTAGAGGAAAAAACTAAATCCTTGGGTACGATTCCATCTTTGAGGATTTTCTGATCATGATAAACATCATGAATAAAAGCATTGACGGCTTTTGTTCTTTGGATAACGCCACGTTCGATATGATCCCAATCTTTTACAGAAATAATCCTTGGAAAGAGATCAAAGGGAAAAATCTTTTCGGTGCCTTGCTCGGTATCACTATAAACTGCAAAGGTAATCCCCTGATTGAAAAAAGAGGTTTTAGCCGCTTCGAAGACCTGACTAAAATGCTCTTGCCCCATATTATTAATATGCCTAAAAATATTATGGTAGCTTTTATTTACTGTACCCTCATCATCAAAAACCTCATCGAACCATTGCTCTGAATAGGGGTAATCATTAAAAAAAGAGGAAAAGGGTAACCTAGAGGACTGGACTTGCTTAGAACCGACAGGCTTGGACATAATGTAACTAATAGTGATTAGGATGAAGGCGCCGCTTGATATTACCTTATAGACAAAAGCATATCTAGTACCTCTTGATTTATATAGTATGAAATTAAGAAAAAGTCCTAAATCTTAAATCATAATTTTGGTCATAGTTTTATGCGATTTTAATTCGATATAATTATCTACAAACCCAAGTAAAAACCAGTTTATATTCTGATCACCTCCACCTCTACCGAAAGATCATGGGAGCCACTATTTCGAATTACGCCCTTGAGTGGCGGCACATCGGCATAGTCCCTTCCCCAAGCAAGCGTGATGTGTTGATCTTTGACCATCTGGTTATTCGTCGGATCAAAATCTACCCATCCCATTTCTGGAATATAAGAGGAAAACCAAGCATGAGAAGCTGCACTACCTACCAATTCGGGCGCTCCCTCCGGTGGTAGGGTTTCTATATATCCACTTACGTATCGAGTGGGTATGCCCATAGCTCTCAATCCTGCGATAGCAATATGTGCAAAATCTTGGCACACCCCTTTTTTAGCTGCTGCCACCTTTTTTAAAGGCGTTGCAATCGTCGTAAATCCAGGATCATATTCAAAGTCTTGGTAGATTCTATGGTTGACTTCTTCAATAGCATGAAATAATGATCTTTTTTTATTAAAAGATTCACTTACGTAGTTTTTTATAGAATCAATATAAGGCACCAATGGTGAAAATAAAGTAAATTCTTTAATATTTACATTTCCAACTTGTATCCTCTCTAATTCCTCCTTATACAACTCCCAGGTAGTCGTGCTATTAATAGCCCTTAAATAGTGTGGCGCGCTGCGATCGATCCTACTAATCGCCTCTACAATAAAATCTTTGTGCCCTGCCTGGATATCGAAATAGGTCACTTCGTTTTGAAAGTGATCTTGGTATTGATTATAGGTAGATGGTTGTGGGGAGATGTTGAGTTCGAAATCTAATCTATTCTGGTGAGGCAATTGTCGCGGAGTAAGCCAAGCTTCATTATACGAAAGCGCCCCAACTTGCTGATATTCGTAGCTGGTGCGGTGCAAAACCTTGTACTGCATATATTAAAAATCTAATTCGAAGGGAAAAGTAGACTTCTGGACCTCCACTTCGGTATGATTGAAATAGGTCTGAATGGTACTATTTGCTGCTGCTGCAAGATTTCCATAGATATGACCAAAAAACTCATCTAAGGCAGCTCTATAATTTGAATCTTCTTCAAGCTCCATTAGCTCTTTAAGTTCGCTGAGCTTCAATTGACTATTTACCCGAATCATTTCTTTTTGATCTTCTCTGAGGCCATAAGAATCCGTAGGATTAGGTAATTCTTGCTGATTATTTTGGATGGCATTCGTCATCCAAGCCAAGGATTGCGGGTAGGTGTCGTCTAGCAGAATCATTTCTACTAGAGAATCCACACTCAATCCGCCTTTATACTTTTGCCGATAACTGCTCAGGCTTTCCAATGTTTTCAATAAATATTCTATCAGGGCTTCCTCCCACTTGACCTTTTGTTGTACCACAAGCGTGGATCGCAAAAGTGAACATAAAGACAAGGCTTTTTCCAAATTAATTCCCAGATCGAACACCGGCCTTCCCTCCTGTATACTTAGGCTATCCATAGTAAACCCTTGAATGGCGGCTATGTCTCTGATCAATTCATCGAGTGCTTTCCGGCTTTTTCTCTTATCAATTTTATCATTAGAACAAAAGCGCTTATAATTAGCATCCATTTGATCGACAATGCGCCACGTATCGCTCGACCAACTATTCCGCGTAGCATTCGCTGAATTTTTAAAGCTAGCAATAGAATGTGCTAGGCTACCTACTCTACTTTGGTTGGTCAACAAGTCCAGGAGTTCCTGTTCTGGATTGGCCCTCGATGCCGCTCCTTCTTCTCCAACAAAACCAGGATAGGTCATCGTCAGGTGAGTAATACTTTCTAATAAAATGGGTAAAACATTCTCATCTACAGAATCCTCAAAATTTTCTATTTCTACCTGACATTTTAAAATCGTCCGCAAAAAACGAGCACTTAGTTTGCTGCGCATCAAGTAGCGCCCTACCCAAAAGAGGTTTTCTGCACTCCTACTAGTGAGGCCTTCAATTCCCTTGGCACTAGCTGAGATTCTAGGACCTGATGTATCGATTTGAATAGAAGATGCTTTAGCATCACTTAAGACCCAAGTGTCCTTACCGATTCCTCCGGATTGATTAGATACATGACTATTTCCGGCCGTAGGGGCGCTCCGAGTAAGGCCACCAGGTAGGAAATGATAGTCATTTGTAGCAGCCGTAGCAAAACAGCGCAGTACCGTTCTTCGGGGCTCTAGCGCGTCTCCTTTCCAGGCGGGTGCTGTTGAAAAGACCGCCTGCTCTTGCCCAACAAATCGGTGAGGGTGCCTTTGAATCTTCTGGATCAAACTTTGTTTTTCTTGCTCGCTCAGTTCCCAGCCAAACAGGGTCCGACGTTGGCTGCTTCGCTTGACATCCTTGATCACTAATTGATCTATATGCTCTAGCACGTATTGTCGTTCTTTCCTTTGACCACACCACCAACTCGCAATATTAGGTAGCAACAAATCTTCGCCTAAAAAATATTTACACAAGGAAGGCATAAAAGCCATAAGAGCTGGATTCTCCAAAACACCACTCCCCAGTGGATTGGCAATAGCCACATTCCCCTGCCTAGCAACTTGGAGCAAGCCAGCTACCCCTAGCTGCGAATCGGGTCTCAAGGATAAGGGATCGCAGTAGGTATCATCAACGTGACGTACTAAGACATCTACCTTTTGTAGACCACTTAGTGTTTTCATCCAAAGGAAATTATCCTTGACCATGAGGTCTTGTCCCTGCACCAATTGAAATCCGCCCGAAGCTGCTAAATAAGCATGCTCGTAATAGGTCGCATTATAAGGACCAGGGCTCAAAATAGCAATCATTGGATTAGTCTTGGATTTCGGGGCAGCCTCCATCAAATTCTGGCGATATCTTTGGTAAAAAGCAGCTATTTTTTTGACGCCGCTTTTTACAAATAGCTCAGGTATCACACGGGCCAAGGTCACTCGGTTTTCCATCGTATATGCCCAACCTGAAGGCGCTTGAGTACGATCACCAATTACCCAAATTTGTCCATCTGGGCTCCTGGAAATATCTGCTGCATAATGCTGAATGGCATTTTTCCTAAGTAAAGGCAGATGATCACATGGCCTAAGAAACTGCCTATCCGAATAGATTAATTGCGGGGGCAATATGCCTTCTTTCAGGAGCTTTTTAGGGCCATAAATATCCTTAAAAAGGCAGTTTAATACTTCCAATCTTTGCCGCAAACCACTTTCTAGATAGTCCCATCTATCCTGATTGATCAGATAGGGAATGGGATCAAGTTGCCAGGGCCTTTGTGCTCCTCCTTGGAGATTATATTGGTTATAAGAAACCCCATTTTCAAAAAGGGTTTTCTGAATCTCCTGGCTTCGGCTTTCTATTTCATCAATTCCGAGAGTTTTGAGGCGTTTAAAAAGCGACTCCCACTGCTTAAATACGATCTGGTTATCAGCCCATATTTCATCAGTTGGCACTTCGTTGCCAGCGTAGCCGCTGAGCAGTTCTCTTATCGCTTCGTTTCGCATCATAAAGACAAAAATAAAGGTCTATCTATTATGACCTACTTTTCTGAGAAATTATTTCTTGGCTAATCTTAAATCTAAAGTAAATGGAAAATCAGGATTCCCTAATACCGTTTGATAACTCACCGATTCTTGAAAATTAGGAGGATTCTCATTAAAAAAGGTGAGGCGTTGGTTCATCGGCGTATACTCGATGGGGCCAGGCGTAAAGTCAGTATCTCTAAAACGATTGGTTCGTCGAGATTCTGCCTCGTAGGCATTCACTGGGAACGACTCATAAGATCGGCCACCAGGATGGGCAACGTGATAGGTACAACCTCCGACAATTTGATCTCTCCATGTATCCACCAAATCAAATACTAAAGGGGCATCTATCCCAATTGTAGGATGCAAGGCTGATGGTGGTTGCCAGGCTCGATATCGGATACCTGCCACATATTCTCCTTTTGTACCCGTAGCAATCAATGGGATTTGGCAACCATTACACAAAAGAATGAATCGGCTGTCCGTCAAACCACTGAGTTTCACCTGCACTCGTTCTAAGGAAGAATCTACAAAGCGAGCAGTTCCCTGATTAGACATCTCTTCTCCTAAGACATGCCAGGGCTCTATTGCCATTCTGACCTCCAATTCCATATCCTTGATCTGAACAGAACCATATCTAGGAAAACGAAATTCAAAAAACGGATCAAGCCACTGCAATTGGAACGGGAAACCTGCTTTTTGTAAATCTTCGACTACTTCACTCATGTCTTGCCAGCAAAAATGCGGCAACAAATGTTTATCATAAAGACTTGTGCCCCAACGCACTAAGGAATGCTGGTAGGGCTTTTTCCAAAACCAAGCCACTAAAGATCGAATAAGTAACATTTGCACAAGACTCATACGCTTGTGCGGTGGCATATCCAAGCTGCGCATCTCCAGAATCCCTAAACGCCCCGTTGGACTATCCGGCGAATACAATTTATCGATACAAAATTCGGCTCGATGGGTATTGCCCGTTAAATCTGTAAGTAGGTTTCTAAAAATCCGATCTACCACCCAAAATGGTGTCTGATTGGCATTGGGTTGGGGAACTTGCGAAAAGGCGATTTCAACTTCATAAAGGCGATCTTCTCGACCTTCATCAATTCGTGGAGCCTGGCTAGTCGGTCCTACAAATGCCCCCGAAAACAAATAAGAAAGACTAGGGTGATGCTGCCAATAAGTGATCATACTTTGCAGCAAGTCGGGTCTTCTCAAGAAGGGACTATCCGCTGGCTTAGCGGCTCCGAGGGTGATATGGTTTCCACCACCAGTGCCCGTATGACGACCATCTAACATAAACTTTTCAGTAGCTAATCTAGATTCTTTGGCAAGTTCGTAGAGTTTATCCGTCGTATTAACCATACCTGCCCAGGAAGAAGAGGGATGAATATTGACCTCAATCACTCCAGGATCTGGCGTCACCGACATCTTTTCTATCCGAATATCACTAGGTGGTTTATAGCCTTCCAAAACGACTGGTATCTGTAATTCTCCTGCCGTTTTTTCGATAACTTTTAGCAGCTCCAAAGCATACTCTGCGTGGGACAATGGTGGTAAAAAGATATAAAGATTGCCTTTTCGAACCTCAACTGAAATAGCGGTGCGATAGACCTTTTTATGGTTTCCGCTTGGTTTGGCCTGACCTAACTGATCCGCAGACCGGATATTGATAGCTGTCACCTCTTCAAAAAGGCTGCGTTGCAGCGGCACTTCGTAAGTTTTGGGTAGTGCCTTCAGTGGCAACCTCAATCCCAGGGGCGAATTCCCAGGAATTAAGAATAATTCTTGTCTGCGAAAAGTCCAGGGACTGCTTTGCCAATCTTCCATCTTATCATCCCATCCGATAGGCAATACATAGCCCAAGGGTGCCCCAAGGCCCTTATCTAAAACCTCTGCGAGCGATCGCCGTTCTAGTGGATCTTCCAGGTCTGCTTCGAGTGGGTTTCTATCAATTGGGACCTGACCTTCCTCCCAAAGCATATAAAAGACATCTTCATAAGCAGCTCGGATATATTCTGGAGGCAAACCTAAGTTCTCTGCCAAATGCTTTAAGAATTTGGCGGCCTGTTCGGTGCTAATATCTTTAGGAACATTTGGATTGGCGAGTAATTGTGGATTCTCCCAAATGGGTTCGCCATCCTTTCTCCAGATGATATTAAATGCCCAGCGCGGCAAAGGTTCTCCTGGATACCACTTTCCCTGAGCATAATGGATGATTCCTCCCGGCCCGAAGGTGTCGCGGCATTTCTCTGTCAAAGTCCAGGCCAATTGCCTTTTATGGGTTCCATCGGCTTTAGTATTCCACTCTTCACCTTCCATATCATCAATAGATACAAAAGTAGGCTCGCCGCCCATAGTTAGTCTTACATCATCAGACTGTAAGGTTTGATCAACTTGTTCTCCTAAGAGGTTTATGGCTTGCCATTGCTCTTCGGTATAGGGTTTAGTGACACGGGGATCCTCGTGTATACGTTTTACCGTATTCTCAAAATCGAAGGTCACTTCGCAAACATCTGTTGCGCCCTCGATAGGTGCGCCATTCTGAAAATCAGGAACACAAGCTAGCGGAATATGACCTTCTGTACAAACCAGCCCGGAGGTAGCATCTAGCCCTATCCAGCCTGCTCCGGGAATATAAACTTCTACCCAAGCGTGAAGATCGGTAACGTCTTGACTAACACCAGCTGGCCCCTCCAAAGGTTTTTCATCTGGTTTTAATTGGATAGAATAGCCTGAGACAAAGCGAGCTGCAAGTCCTAAATGCCTAAAAAGCTGGACCATCAACCATGCAAAATCCCGGCAAGAACCTCTTTTAGTACTGAGGGTTTGTTCACAACTTTGCACGCCTACTTCCATTCGGGTATTATAGCCCAATGTCTGGTTAACGAGCTGATTAACCGCCACTAGAAAGTCCAAGGTGGGCTGCTGCTTTTGGTCTACTTGCTGCATTAAATCCAGGAGCAGGGGTCCTTTTTCCGTAATCTCCAGATAGGGTTGCAAGTCCTTTTTTAAACGATCTGGATAAGTAAATGGGTACTGCTGCGCGTAGTCCTCTAAAAAGAAATCGAAGGGATTAATCACAGACATATCCGCAATCAACTCCACCTCTATGGACAAGGATTCTGCTTGCTCTAGGAAGACAACACGCGCCAAAAAATTCCCATAGGGATCCTGCTGCCAATTAATGAAATGATTTTTTGGCTTGATATTTAAGGTATAAGATTCGATAGGGGTCCGGCAATGAGCTGCCGGCCTTAATCTGATAATATGAGGCGAAAGATTAACCGGCCTATCAAAATTATAGGTGGTGCGATGGTAAACAGCTGCTTTAATTGGCATTGTTGGAAAATTTCGGGTCCAAAAGTAGTTGTCTACAATGATAGTAAGAGTATGTCTAAATTTTATTTTTGATGATAAAATTTGATGATTTTGACTCTAAAAAAGGCAAAAAACCTGCCTGCCGGCAGGCAGGCGTAGATGATGCAGGGCATCAGCGAGGATTTTTAACGTATTTTAGAATCAAAAGGGCAAATTTTAGCCCGAAGGATAATTTTTAGGCATACTCTAAGAGTATGTCTAAATTTTCCGACATCAGCCCAAAAATTTAGACACCTTTTCATTTCCTATACCAATTCGCCTTCTTGGAGCTTGGCTTTTACCTTTACAAAGCTTTTTACTCTTGGCACAAAAGTGGTTTTACAATTTTGGCACTCTACGTACTCCCCAATTTTTCCAAGTTGTATAATCGGAATAAAATAGAGGGTGAAAAACTTAGTTACTTTTTTGTGCTTATAACGAGTCTCGCATTGGCACTGTGGGCAATCGAAATGTCCTTTCTCTAGTGTAGATTTAATACCTGTGGTTCCGAAAAAAATCATAGCTGCGGTTTTAATGATGATTATCTTGATGTCCTTACAAAGATCGGGAAGTGGAGTGACAGATTGTGTCAATCGGTTTTTCATATGGTGACATGGAGATGTGTTGGTGTGGGGACGTGGAGACAGGGAGACTTTGGGACTTGGAGACGTGGAGACAGGGAGATGTTTTGGTGTTTTGGTGTCGCTAGTGTAGGTTGAGGTAGGGGTTTTCGTCAGAAGTTATAATAGATTCAGTTGATCAAAGAAGGTCTTGCGATAATTGCCTCCAATTGGGAATTGGGATTCGCCGATGGCAATGGTATTTCCAAATACTTGGGTGATTTTTTTGAGGTTGACGATATGAGACCGATGTACACGCATGAACTGCTGGGGAGGCAATAATTCTTCCATCTTATTCATGGTTTGGTGTACAACGTATCGCTTCTTTGAGGTGTGAATAGCCACATACTCTCGCATACTTTCAACATGCAAAATTTCAGCAAACTCTACCTTATCCATTTTATGTTTATTTCTGATAAAGAAATGATCTTCGTCAGCTTCAGCGGGTTCGGCCATAGCTGCTTGGGGGATCGGCGGCGTTTGTGCATTGAGATTATTGATGGCTTTATTCACGCCCTGCAAGAACCGATCGAATGAGAAAGGCTTCACTAAATAATCCGTAACCTCTAGAGCAAAACCTTCTACCGCATAGTCTCGATAGGCAGTAGTCAAAATGACTTCTGGCTTGTTTTTCAAAACCTTAAGGAGTCCCAAACCCGTTAATTCAGGCATTTGGATATCTAAAAACAGGATATCATAGGAAGACTCCTGTAGCTTCGATAAAGCCTGGATGGCACTTTCGCAGCTGTCTTTGACCTCCAGGAAAGGTAATTTGTCTACATAAGCTTGGAGGAGCTTAATTGCCGGGCGTTCGTCATCTACAATGAGGCAGGTATAATTCATAAATTCGGCTTTAGGTCTAAGCTTAACTTAGCTGTATAAATACGATCTTTTTGTTCAATCTGAAGGGAATGCTGCTCAGGATAGATAAGCTCCAAGCGGCTTTTTATATTTTGCAGCCCTACTCCACCTTTCTTTTGATTACGAGTCGCAGAGTTGGAGGGTATAGAGTTCGCAATCGTAAATTCTAAGACCTCATCTCTGACTAGGAGTTTGCTTTTTATCCATCCGAAACTTAAGTCATCAATATTCCCATGTTTAAAAGCATTTTCAAAAAAGGGAATAAATAGCATGGGGACAATAGTCAAGGCAGCTACTTCACCTTCTACTTCAAAATCCACTTTATACTGACCCTCTTTCTTAAGTTGCTGTAAATCAATGTAATTGCGAAGATAATTTAATTCAGCACTTAAAGGTACTGTATCGCTTTTACAATCGTAAAGCATATAACTCATCATATCTGAAAGCTTCAAGATCATTTCAGGGGCTTTTTTCGATGCTGTAAAAGAAAGAGAATAAATATTGTTAAGAGCATTAAAAAGAAAATGGGGATTCACCTGAGCTTTCAGAAAGCGAAGTTCCGCTTCTAGCTGATGCGTTTTTAGGTTTTGCTCCAGTTCTTTTTTGGTAAACCATTCTTCAATTAACCGCAAAGGAATTGTAATTAGAATCAAGAATAGACTCCCCACAACCATTACACTAAAATACTGAGGTGTAAACTGCCCTTGAAGGTTTGGATCGAAATGGATAGACCATTGCCATCCCGCCCAAAAACGTATAAAGCTGGTGATGAATATCAAAGCAAGCAAAGCCAATAGATAGGAGAGATACTTCTTATGATCATAAAACTTGGGCAACAAAACCCATAAATGCCCATAAATCAATACCGCAAATCCCAGTAAATTAATACCAACTGCAAGGATCACCGCCGTAGAAGTGCCAAGAATCTTCTGAAAAATCATGGTCATGATAAAAGCCAGCATCAACCAGCACATCAGGTGAATGATGTAGATCCAATGTTTTGCACTTAGTTGAAATGACATATTCTTGCTGTTCTTGCTACCAAATTAGAGGAAGCCCGAATCATTGGCTATAATTCTTTGCCAATATCCATTTCCCTTCTACCAATTAGGCATATGATTCTACCAAGCCTTTTCCATCCTTATTCCCGCCTTAATAGATAAAAAACCTACCTCGATCCTACCTAATCCTTGCTTTGGTGAAAAAGAATAGGTGCTGGCTGTAAATGCGCCTAACATTAAGGTAAATAAAAACCTACAACAATGAAAATCACACTTGCAGTCCTCTCTATCATTACTCTTTCAATGCTTATTATGATCAGCCTAACACGACTCAGCATGGGCATCAACAAGAATACTAATTCTAAAAGTATTACTGAAACCGCTACCTATGAAATAGATCCGCCAATCACTAGAGTCGAACAACTTGGAAAGTTGCAAAATCAACTACAGTCCATATATCCTTATTTCGATGGCCTCTACTTGAGTATCGGATTCTTGATCAGTTTGGTGCTAGGAATATTCTGTTATTCTATGCGAAAAACTTTTAAAACTTTTAAAAAAGGGAACTAGGAGGTTCAAGTCGGCGATTGGCCTCAGCCAACATACCTACTCAATAAATCAAGCAAAACCTCTTCAGGTTTTTCTGTAAGTCCAATGTGTATCTTCGAGCATTGTATGATGGTACTTCTATTCGCAGATAGCCAGCGGAAGCGATTGGCCTGATCGAGTTGAGCAATGGGGCCGCCGTCTGCTGCTCCATTAGCAACTTTCTCCCAGGCAGAGAGGTGGCTTTTAAGTAATCCAAGATCTTCTTTGGTGGTAATACAGGCTAGCCGACTTTCCTCGATTTTATATCGGATGCCAATATACTTTTTGCGTTTGCAGTAGACCATTACGCCTACATTGAGAAATTCCTCTCGCTCCACTTTAGGTACAAAGCGGATAATGGTGTATTCGTAGACCTGTTTACCTTGCATCTTGGGCTTCTTTAGTTAACAAATCTAATTTATCTAAACGAGACTGCAAGAATTGTACATAAACTGCTCTCCGCTCCGCCGGCGAATCTGCTATACCAGGCTCTTGAAGCCATTCATCAGGAATCCATCGCATGATTTCCTCTAAAACTTGACGATTGATGCTAGAAAGAATTTCAGCTTTAGCTTCCTCTAGTCGAGAAGCCAATGGCAACAATACGTGGTCTTTGATCATCGGAAAGGTTCTATCCAATTGGGACGCCCAATTGGCCCAATTATGATGAAAATAGAGACTTGCTCCGTGGTCAATCAACCACAGCTCACTACGCCAAGACAGTAGATTAGTATTCCGAGGCGTACGATCAATATTGGTAATCATACTATCTAATAAAATCACTTTGGATGCCGTAAGTGCATCCGTTTTTGATACCGCTGGATCGTAGGTAATCGCTCCCGATAGAAAATGTAGTCCCAAGTTGAGTCCTACGCTGAATTTCAGTAAATCTTGAATTTCCTCGTCTGGTTCCGATTGACTAAAGGATTTGTCTAAATTCATAAAGACAATTTCTGGCACCTTGAGGCCCATTGCCCTGGCCAACTCCCCTCCTATCAACTCTGCTACCAAAGCCTTCTTTCCTTGACCTGCACCACGAAACTTAATGACATAGGGAAAGTCATCATCTGCATCAACGATGGCCGGCAGAGATCCACCTTCTCGAAGCGGTGTCACATAACGCGTGACATTTACGGTCCTGATTTCTAGTTCTAACATACTGGCAAATTAAGGGAATTTTTGTTTTTCTCAGTATCAAGTTCCAAGCTTTGCATATTGGAATCTGTTACAATTTGATTTTCGCATTATAGTGGTATAATTCTGCTTTTTTCCTAGTTTGTTTGGATTTAGAGCAAACGCATTAAAATTAAAAACTTAAAAAGAAATGGTTATTTCTCGAAATTAAGTTTAAATAAGTTGATAAGCGAAGTGCGGGAGGCCGCCTAGGCACTGTTCGAGTGGAACGAGTTTGG
>JBELML010000140.1:9241-16778 GCA_042095835.1 Saprospiraceae bacterium | reverse complement strand
CACTTATGACCTTTTTTGCACTTAATCTTGAGTAATTAGCATTTCTTTTTCAGTTCTTATTTTAATGCGTTTGCCCTATAAACTTAGTAACGATCAAAAATAACTTATTGATTTATGGCGGGATTCTTTGTCCGTTATTTAGGCAGATTTTTCTTTACGAGCAAGCATCCCTTTAGAACTGAGGTGTGGGTGGCAGAGGCTGAATATCTGGCTCTAGCCAAAAGGCTCTACCATCTGGAGCAAACAAATAGGCTTTGGAATAAAACTGCATAGGCAAATGCTTATCAGCCCATTTGCTCTTTAATAAAGCTTGTAGTTGATCCTCCAGGGAGAGCTGTCTATGATTATTTTCTTGGAGAAAAGTCGCCACTGCCCACATCCAAAATTGGGTGAGCGTCTCGTGGTAACCACTCTCCATATTATGCTTTCCACCTTGTGTATGATGATAAATGATCAAACTCGTTTTCAGATAATAGGTAGCTTCTGCAAAGTCATAGCGATTGAGAAACCAGAGCGCGGCGGCTAGATGTGCTTGGTGTGTCCATTCCTTGGCAGGGAAATCACCTGCTTGAAATTGAGTAGCGACTTGTTCGATTTGTTCTGTAGTCAATGGTTCAAAAGGTTAGTATTTAGAGAAATTTATGGTACTTATCTAAGTGATTTAAAATTTATGCATAAAATAAATGTACTGCTAAATGGCTTTTGAGAAAACAAAGAGCGCAGATAAATAATTCCAGCATCTTGAAATTTGTTACTTTTGTGCCGCTGTATGGATAACAAAGCAACATATACGATAAAGTTAGACCATTTTGAAGGTCCTTTCGACTTGCTCCTTTTCTTTATTGAGCGAGACGAGCTAGATATTTATGATATTCCGATTGCTAAAATCACCAATGACTTCCTGACCTATATCAAAGAAATGGAAAGGATGAATATTGATTTAGCGAGCGAATTTATCGTAGTTGCTGCAACACTGTGCCGCATTAAAGCTAAACTGCTCCTTCCTAGAAAAGCAGTAGACGAGGAAGGCAATGAAATTGATCCTCGCGAAGAATTGGTACAGCGCCTGCTGGAGTATAAAAAATACAAAAGCATCCTGGAAGATATGCGCCAACTGGAGGAGCACCGTGCACAACAATCGCTACGGGGCTACACTTCCAAAGAGCTTCAAAAAATTGCCACCAAAGCTTTGGTTGATGCTGAATTAGAGTCCTTGACACTCTTTCGACTACTACGAGCTTTTGAGCGCGTCATGGAGCGCTTTGACACCAAGAATCCGCAGCAAATCCACGAGATTGTCCAATTCAGCTATACGATCGATAACGAGCAGTTGACGATTATGACCAGGGTTCGTTCCGGATCAAAAGTCTATTTCGATGATATCTTTGGTCATTGTAAAAATAGAATCCACGCTATTACTACTTTCCTTGCTCTTCTTGAGTTGATCAATCAGCAACTCGTAAAAGCTATTGTAGGTGAGATTGCCAATTATTTCTGGCTAGAAGAACTCTCCCTAGACCAATCTGGCGAAGAGGAATAAAAAAGGGCTATGCGAGTGCACAGCCAAAAATATAGGGCTACAGTATAGGATACAATTTTATTCCACAAATATCTCTTCTCTTCTTGAACCGTAGGTGAATCCAGCGTTAAGGTTTTGTATACAAAAAAAGAGGCGGCGTCACAAGTGACACCGCCTTACTTCTAAATATACTTGCTAATTAAGACGACCCTACTCCATGATACTCATCTTCTTAGTGGCTACTCGATCTTCCGCTTGAAGGGTGTAGTAGTACAAACCTTTGGCTTGTAAATCCCCTCTGGATACGCGCACTTCATTGTAACCTGATGAGTATGCTCCTTCGATAATTTTTACCACTTTTCCACTCGCATTATGCAAGATAATACGGGCCTCACCCGCCTCGGGTAAGGTAAATCCAATCACGGTTTCTTCCCTAAATGGATTCGGATAGTTTTGCAAGAGTTCGAAGGAGGCTTTTTCTATAGTTGCTTCTGTATCATATCCGAGCTTCACTTGATAGATTTGCTCCTGATAATCGTAGGCCTCAGCCGTGGTAATGGCTGAATTGACTTGTAATAAATCACTTAAGCGCGCATCATTAGTTGCTCTTATTTGTAAACGAATGATGGCCTCATTTGTTGCGGCTTTTCCATCCAATTCGTGCCAGCTGAGCGTCAGTAATCCTCGATCCAAATACTTCACACCAAGGTTGCTGCTTTGTGCAATACCCGGTAGTACCTGTTCGATACTCATCTGCTGTGGATCAAAAGCTAGCGTGAATTGGTAACCCATAAACTTAGCTAAATCCTTAGCACGGATCGCTACCTCGTAGCTTTGGCCCGCTTTTAGATCCTGATCGGTGAGCTGTAGCTCCATATACTGATCAAGGGCTCTTTCTTTGAGCGGTGCTAAACTATTGGCGCTAGCTGAGTGATTCACATCTCCCACCTTGACTCCAATAAAGTTGGCTTGGTAGCCCACGCTTGTAATATCGTTGATATTATGGATTTCTGCAAATTGTTCTTTCCAAGGTTGCACCTGATCGGAGAAGACATAATCTTCGGCTACAAATCGCCAGCTTGAGTTGGTCTCATAAGCTTCGATATTTCCTAGGATCAATCGTCTCATCTCAATCAAATCACCAATACTGATCGACTTGGAGTTGTTCACATCTGCTGCAATCAACTGGAGAGCACTGGTCAAATTGGCATCCCCTCTGATGTGGCGAGCAATCTGGATCATATCCAAGGTTGATACGCCGTTGCGGTGATCATCATCCTTGTGAGCAACTACAGAGTAATCATTGTCTGTTAAAATAGATTCAAAGACATAGTCTCCTTCTACTTCTGTACCCTGTATGCTACTCAAGCGACCACTCAAGACCACCTCTACCCCTTCGATAGGTTCTAGCGCTGGGGTGCGTACTTGCCCCTCAATGCTAGTCAGTAAGCTACTGTTACATACCTCACAAGTCGCTGTATCTGCGATGATCTCGATTCGTTGTATAAAGCTATCCTGCGATACATTACCCGAGCCATCAAAGGCGATAAAGCTTCTTTGGATTACACAATTACCTTCATCATCCTTAGTAGTAACTGGTTTGAGCTCTTCTACAAAGGCTTCACAATTATCCAGTGCTTTGGCCATGCCAAACTGTGCTTGTAACTGCTCTACATCGTTCACATCGAAGCCTGTTGGCAAGGTACTACATAGAACACTTATATCTGCTAGTCCTCCACAACTTGGTTCGATCAGATCCAGTGCAAAGACATTGGTATAAGAGATATTCGCATTACCTGCTTTATCCATAGCTCTCAATTCGACGATCACATCTCTGGCGATATCATCACAAGTGAAGTCTACATATGACTGCCATGGTCCAAAGTAGGGCAAGAGTAGATCAGCTGTACCTAATGTATCGTCCCACAACAACCTTCTGACCTCTAGTCGGTCTAGATCACAGTTGTCGTAGCTACCTCTATCAAAGCTTGATACATAGATTCTGGCAAATCCTTGACCGCCTATCGCTACTCTCAGCTCATCGGTACTCACCACTACTGGTGTGACTAGGTCTGCCACTCGGAATCTACACAGTTGCACGCCTCTATTACCGCAGGTGTCAACCACGGTATACTTGAAGAAGTAATCTCCTGTTTCTAGACCACTAATCACGCGATCTTCTCCTGGATAGATACTTTGTAGAGATTCTACCAATTCGATGGTGTCGACTCGGTAACCTCCCTGCTGTAATTTCACAATCACATAATCGTACTCGATGCGTAGGACTTCTGTGATCACCGTCAAACTATCCGAACATGCATTCTCTACTGTTGGGTACGGTACGTTAATCGTGGCCGTACAAGTTGTTGAATCTGTAGAGAACAACATGATATCCTGCTCAATGATCGGGCAGTAATGGTTGTTTGGTGCACAGTTGATAGCTAGCGTATTCTCTCTATCGCAGACATCACATTCACCAGTTGAAGAACGGATTACAATATCCTGTGTAAAGATTGACAAGGCTTCATTACCTGCTTCATCAATTGCTGTAAAGCGACGCGTAATGATGCAGTTGCCTAAATCATCTTTCTCAATTACTGGCACCAATTCTGTAACAAGTGCAGAGCAATTGTCATAAGCGAAGGCCATACCGAATACCGCTTGTAGCTGTTGTACATTACTTGGCAAGAAGTCTAGAGGTAAATCTTCACAGTATACCGTAGTATTATAAAGACCTCCACACCAAGGTGCCATTTTATCAACTACATTGACACTAGTCATACAGTTATTCACATTGCCGGCCTCATCTTCTGCTCTAAGTTCGACCATCACTGTACTTCCTACATCACTACAATCGTATTGTACATAATCTGACCACTCACTGTAAACGATGCTATCTACACCAGCTACGGTGATTGTATCTAAGATTCGACGTACTGAGAAACTCAAGTCTCCACAATTGTCATAACTCGCATTATCCAAGTGGTGTGCATAAGTTCTCGCTGCTCCAGAAGTACCCAAGGATACATCCAATTGGCTTGTACATACCACTATTGGTGCTTCAAGATCGGCAATACGGAATCTACAATCCTGAACCGTAGTATTGCCACAATCATCACTGACCATATAGCGTACAAAGTAATCACCAGCCATCATTCCTTCTAGTAGTCGGTCTTCACCTGGTGCATATCTTGCCACCAACATCTCGATGCTATCTACCCATTTGTAGACCTCGGTCACAATGATCACTGAATCCGAACAAGCATCTTCCACTTCAGGAAGAGGTAACTCAATATCTGCCGTACATCCAAATGGATCTAGAGAGAAGAGCATAATATCTTCTTCCAAGATTGGGCAGTAATGGTTGCTCACAGGGCAGCTCACCACTGGTCCTGTAAAGTCTCCGATATGAATCACTTGCTGGTAGGTCAACTCCATACCCTCGAAGCACTCATCGACTAATGTCCAAGTTCTATGGATATCATAAGATCCACTGCACAGAGAATCGGTGATAATCGTATCTAGGTAGCTAGCGCTTAGATTAACTAGGCTACTATCTAAATCATAGATATCGAATAAGCTCACCACCTGTGGGTATCCTGTGATACTTGGATGTGGATGACCATTTTCATCTACCTGATCAATTAGTTCGCTACAATCGTAGTAGAGGTTACAAATCGGTGCACTTACATCTACTAGTAGAAGTTTGCGTAGGATAATGACTTGCTCACAATCTTCGGCAATAGTACTATCGGCGAAGGTAATTGTGAATTGACGCAAGATCGTATCCGCAGCTGCACATTCATCACCTGCTAGGTATTGATCTGTAAACTGGATATCGATAATCTCCTCACCACTTGGGCTACCTAAGTAATCCAAGCTCGCAGGATTGTTAAAGATGGCTTCTAGATCAGCTACCGTCAAATCTCTAGTTAAAGTTCCTCCCGTGGTTTGGCTATTACCAAGTAAGTCCGCTCTTGGCGTATCTCCCTCTGGTACAACTGCCCAGTAGTAATCTCCTGTATTCTCAATAGAGAAGGTAGAGTTCACTAAGGTGTAAACCTGGCCACTATCTAGGTGTGCATTAAAGCGCATTGCTACTACATAGCTCTGGTCACCTAGGGTATCTATAATCAAATCATAGTTGAAGCTAGCTGCTTCGTAAGCTAGTGGATTATCACATGGCGCAATCAAGCTATCCATCCAGGTGGAGCGTTCGCCTGTACCTAATAGTAAGGCCCCATTGCCATCTTCTAAACCTACTTGCGTACCTCCAAGATTGTCGGTCGTCATAGTATTGACGTACAATAAGAAGGTATAATCACCACTGCTATCGGCTTCAAAAGTATTGGTAGCCAGGTAGCGAATACCACTTGGCATTACTCTATCCGTAGTCCACGGCAAGCTGCTTACATCGCTGATCGTATCTGACTGGGTAGTCAGGCTTCCTCCAAACAGATCAATAATTCTAGCATCGCTAGCACTACCAACTGTATCTGGCGGACAATCGTAATCATTGCCGGGCACTTCTACACGTATAGAAGTAGCACAGGCATTATTGAGTAGATCCATAAACATGATCTCCACTGCACCTTCGTCGATAGGGTAAGGTCCGAAGACCACCGCCTGATCGTATAATCCTCTAGTGCCTTTGGCATCACTGGCGATCCAGCCAATCGAAGCGTTAAAGCCACTCACAATTACAGTGAAGCTAAAGCTCTCGGCTTGCTCATCTACATCTAAGCTAATTACTGAAGCTGTAATCTGGCATTCAGAAACAGAGCATTGATTCGGTACATCTACCCATACTTGGGTCATACAGCTACTATCTGCTGCATCTCTTATCATAAAACTCACCTGATCGCCCTCGATAGGTAATGGTCCCACTTGTACCAACTCTCCATAACTGCCGCTTACACTTCCCATACCATCTGCTACCCAATCTCCTTGAGACTGTCCATTGTTCACTAGCAGATCGAAGGTAAACACATCATCACTTGGATCATTTGGCGTACCATTATCGTGGCACTGGATATTGCTTGGTATACCCACTAACAAGCAAGGCATATCGTTGCTGCAAGTCAGAGGTGCACTTACCTCAATACTAGCATTGCAATCTCCATCTCCCAAATCAATAATCATCAGTTCGATATCTCCATCTGCAATTGCATAAGGTCCAAAGCTGACGGTATCACCATAGTTGCCAATGGTAAAGGCTGGATCATTCGCCGCCCATCCTGTACTGGTATTTATGCCACTCACGACCACATCGAAGGTAAATACATCATCCGATGGATCCATTGGAGTACCATTGTCATCACAAAGTACATTGAGTACGTTGGTACCCAATTGACAGTTCTGGATACAATCTTCGGTAGGAGCAACCGTGGTTAGAATACTTGTACAGTTTTGATCCTGCGTATCACTAATCACAAAGCTCGCCGCTCCGTCGGCAATAAAGAAGGGTCCTACAGCCACCGCTGTATTATAGTCTCCTGTAAAGTTCTGACCATTAATGGTTGTCGTCCAGCTACCACTATCCTTGCCACTGACTGTGAGGATAAAGCTGAATAAATCGTCAGCTGTACTTGCTGTAGCATTGTCATCACAGACAATCTCACTGACCTCCACTGTCAGATCACATGGTGGGCTAAGGAAGATACCCGCATCGATGGTCAGGTTACTTTCACCTCCATTCACGGTAATATCATCTGTACGTCCCGTTCCTGGATTGGCATCACTATCTCTAGTATCATCACCGCCTTGATTAGGAGTGACAAACGTATAGCCTCCTGGTAGAATGAATTCTACAAAGTAGGTGCCATCTGGTAGATCAGTGAATAGATACCTTCCATTTTCGTCCGTAAACTGAATCTGTGGAGAAGCAAGACCTTGATCCGTACGATACAGTCGTACCTCTACGCCTTCTATACCCATTTCTCCAGGATCCTGGATTCCATCTTGATCCGTATCTACCCAAACAAAGTCACCGATTTCGTTACGCTGATCTTGTACACC
>JBELML010000140.1:0-9141 GCA_042095835.1 Saprospiraceae bacterium | reverse complement strand
GATCCGTATCTACCCAAACAAAGTCACCGATTTCGTTACGCTGATCTTGTACACCAGCATCTATCGTACGATTAGATTCGCCTCCCATCAAGTCAACTACTGGGCTACGGCCAGTCATTGGGTCTGCATCACTATCTACAGTGTCATCACCACCCTGATCTGGATCAACAAACTCTTCGTCTCCTGGTAGTTCAAACTCGATGATATAACTTCCGTCTGGTAAGTCGGTGAATAAGTAACCTCCAGTAGAATCTGTTACTTGGCTATCTATTAAGGTCGTATCGCCATTCGATACTTCGTATAGATTAACTGTTACATCTTCTACGCCTGGCTCTCCATCATCCTGAGTACCATCGCCATTCTCATCCAACCATACGTAATCTCCTATTTCGTTGAGTGGAAGGTCTTCACATACTTCTCTGATAATTTCTGGTAAGCCATCATTATCGGTATCTAAGCTCGCCTGATTGAATAGACCTTCACCAAATTGTGGAATACCTTCTGAGCTGCTGCCGCAGGCACTGTACTCATCATCTCCCTGCATTCCATCCTTGAAGTCTACCTCAATCGTAAAGCTAATGGTATAGTTGTGAGTCTGACCTCCACTAATGATCACGTCGTCTCCCAACTCGTAGGTCTGAGCAATCATTAAGTTACCTCCTAAACCATTGACACTTGAAGTATAACTTACAGCGGTGATATTTATATCATCATCAAAGCCTGGTTCATCGACCAGATCATACATCATCTCTAATTGATTAGATCCTGTAGCAATCACTGCGATGTCATAGATGACTTCATACTGGCCGCCACCCAAGCTGATCAAATCGGTGAAGACTTTAGTCATATCTACATCCATCTGCTCATTACTCACCGGAACTTCTTTCTCATCTTCATCATCATCATCTGGATCATTATCTCCATCCTCATCTTCCTCTGGTCCTTTTTCAGGATCAGAATCCGTATCATCTCCATCATCCTCCGTTATCTCTGCTCGGTTAACTACACTAGAACCCGCGTAATTCTCCTCTATCTCAAAGGTCAAGTTGACATATTCGGTATCCTGTACTGCAAGATTGGTGATGGTAAACACCAAGGTAGAATTCTCTGTCACCTCGCTGTTGCTTGCTGCATCGCTACCTACATAAACCAAACCTGCTCCTGGGAAGTCCCTCACCTCAATAGTATCGGCGGCGATACCTCCTTCATTGGTGATCATCAAACGGTAAGTGATCGTTGAGCCTGGACGGTAAGGTCCACTACTAGTCACTTGTTTTTCTAGTGCCAGATCGTAAGTTTCGATACAAGCCTCACTATTATCAAGGCTTACTACCAAACTTTCTACTTTACTACAACCTTCCGCATCTGTAATGGTCACTCGGTAGGTACCTGCACTCAAGTCGTTAATGCTAGACTCGCCACTGCCTGTACTCCAAGCATAGGTGTAAGGAGCTGTACCACCCTGTACAAACTGTACCTGAATACTTCCCATTCCTGGGTCGGTACAATCTTCGTCCATGATACTACTGATGACGGTGAAAGGTTCTGGTTCGTCTAGAGTAAAGGTACGCTCAGCGGTACAACCACTTTCATCGGTTACGGTCACCGTATAGCTTCCTGCGCTCAAGGAACCAATACGCGTTCCAGTTCGGTTATTACTCCAGCGATAAGTATAGCTACCTGCTCCACCACTCACCGAAGTTTGGATTTCTCCATCATCTCCACCGGCACAGCTAATATCTTGCTGGCTAGCGATATCTATCACAATTGGTGTTGGGCTACCAACGACCACAGTACGTATGGTTCTACATCCAGCCCCATCAGTGATCGTCACTCGGTAGGTACCTGGACTCACATTCGTCAGGTTCGGTGTACTGGCTCCATTCTCCCACTGGTAGCGGTATGGTGCTGTACCACTGAAAGCTTCTACGGTAATACTACCATCATTGGTATTAAAACAGCTAGCTGGTTCGCTACTCACTTGTGCATCCACCCGAGGTGTCTCTCCTACTGTCATGCTAGCCACATCGCTACAGCCATTGGCATCAGTGACCGTCACACTGTAATCTCCAGCAGCCAAGCTATTGATAGAGCTACCAGTAGCTCCTGTACTCCAGGAGTAGGTATATGGAGAGCGACCACCACTCACATTTACTCTGACAGAGCCATTATCATCTCCACAAGTTGTATTGCGGATATCGTTGCCCGAAACACTAATATCTGGTCCATCTATTACTTCTACAAATACTTCATCGGCTCCACCTAGGGTACCCAAGAAGGTCTCTTGTCCTGTATTAGGATCTACCAAGTAGGCTTGAGCCTCATCTGTAGCTTGGTTCAAATTCGAGGAATTTAAAGTTCGGGAATATACCCAGACAAATTCTTCATCATTCTTGCCATCGTTATTACTATCAGAGAAACGGATAATTCCATCTCCTCCGACATCACTACCTTGAATAAAGGAAGAACTGCCCGTTGATAGTCGGCCACTCAAATTACTATCCTCTACCCGAATGCGGCGGAATTCCAAACCTGGCGCACCACCTAACATCCGAACAATTAAGGTATAGCTAACTGGTGTCCCTTCGCATACTTCATTAGAGCTCGCTCGTTTTTCTACATTGATAAAGAAACCAAAGTAGTGTGAGGTATCCACATCTGTCACTGGTGGTTCTCCAGTTGGAACCATCATAGAATCTACTGGCGTACCTACTACTGTTCCTGCATTCTCATACATTCCAAACTCAGGCGTACCTTCTAGCGTACAAGTCTGGCTTTCGCCCGCAGCTAAGAACGGAATCACGCATATCTGACCTTCTTTATCATCATTAACAACCACATTAATCAGGTCCACTGTACCTGTATTGGTCACCACATAATCCCAGGTCACTATAGGTGGGTTATTCCCATCTAAGATGATCCCGACACCCGGGCCTTGATCCGCATCTACGCCATTGGTAAATTTCTCTATATCAATGGCTGCCGTATCTGGTACACAAGCCTCTGAATTGTCTAGTGGAACAATGGCTGAACTAATTTGAGAACAATTATTCGCATCGGTCACCGTCACCGTATAAGGGCCCTGTATTAAATTATTTATGCTACTAGTGGTAGCTCCTGTATTCCATAGGTAGGTATAAGGACTTACTCCTCCACCTACTGTCAGGCTAATACTACCATCTGCTTCATCTACACAGGTAGGCTCAATTATACTACTAATCGTAATCTCTCCTGGCTCGGTGATGCTAAAGCTCTCTACTGTCGTACAATTATTCGCATCGGTCACGGTCACACTGTAATCATCAGCCACTAGGCTAGATACCGTCGACCCTGCGAAGCCATTACTCCAACTATAGGTATATGGTGCAGTACCTCCACTGGCAGTTGCTTCTACACTACCTTCGGCAGCTCCATTACATAAGACATCATCGATATCTAAACCTAAAGTCAAAGGCGCTGGCTGATTCACAATTACTGAGGTAGTCGCTATACAACCGTTGGCATCGGTCACGGTCACATCATAGCCACCCGCTACTAAGCCACTAATACTTGCTGTAGTTGCTCCAGTACTCCACAGATATCCATACGCGGGGCTTCCTCCACTCACACTTACATCTGCTGTACCATCATTGTCGCCATTACAAGCCACATCCGTACTACTTGGACTGAGTACTAGCGCACTAGGCTGATCAATCACTACTTCACTAGAATCTTGGCAACCATTCGCATCTGTTACCGTCACGCCATAAGTGCCAATTGCTAGATTAGTAATCGAGGCTGTGGTAGCTCCGGTACTCCAGCTATAAGTGTAAGTCGGCGTACCGCCACTAACATTCACATTTGCTGTTCCTGTGGCTTCGCCATTACACAATACATCTGTACCGCTAGAGGCAAGTACTAGATCACTAGGCTCGTTAATGGTCACCTCACTAGAATCTTGGCAGCCATTCGCATCTGTAACCGTCACACTATAGGTGCCTGCTACTACGTTTTCAATGCTTGCTGTGCTAGCTCCGGTATTCCATGCGTAAGTATAGTTAGGTGTACCACCTCCAACACTAGCCATAGCAGAACCTGTAGCCGCACCATTACAATCTACATCACTGGCTGTTGCTGTCACCACTAGATTAGTTGGTTCACTAATCATCACCTGGGTTGAATCTTGACAACCATTGGCATCCGTTACCGTCACACCATAGTTACCAGCTACTAAACCGTTGATACTCGCACTGGTAGCGCCTGTACTCCAACTATAAGTGTAAATAGGTGTACCACCATTGACATTGACACTCGCAGTTCCTGTATTCTCTCCATTACAGTCTACATCTGTACTGCTTGGACTCAATACTAGGGCGCTAGGTTCATCAATGATTACTGCCGTAGAGTCTTTACAACCGTTCGCATCTGTTACGGTAACACCGTAGCTACCAACTGTTAAACCGCTGACATTTGCACTTGTAGCGCCTGTACTCCAACTATACGTATAGTTTGGTGTACCTCCACTGACATTCACACTCGCAGTTCCTGTATTCTCTCCATTACAATCTACATCTTCACTACTGGTATTCAATACTAGGGCGGTTGGCTCTGTAATTACGATTGTTTCGAATTTACTACAGCCGTTCGCATCACTTACCTCTACGGTGTAAGTACCCGCTTTCAAACCACTAATACTGGATGTGCTCGCGCCCGTATTCCAATCATAAGTATAAGGAGCTGTTCCGCCACTCACACTCACTCCCGCTACTCCTGTAGAATCGCCCGCACACAAGACATTCGTCTGTGTTGGTGTAAGTACTAAATCACTTACTTCATTAACCGATACGCGGACAGAATCTTGGCAGCCATTCGCATCCGTTACCGTCACGCCATAGCTACCTGCTGCTAAACCACTGATATTTTCACTGGTAGCGCCTGTACTCCAACTATAGCTATAGCCTGGCGTACCTCCGCTGACCATCACACTTGCTGTTCCGTCACTAGCGCCATTACAATCTACATCATCTGCATCTGGTGTGAGAACTAAAGCAGGAGCCTCGCTGATCTCTACTCTAGCAGAATCTTGACAACCGTTTGCATCCGTTACCGTAACACCGTAGCTACCTGCCATTACACCACTAATTGAAGCAGTGTTAGCACCTGTACTCCAAACGTAGTTATAAGCAGTTGTTCCACCACTGACATTAGCCGTGGCTGTTCCACTGCTTTCTCCGTTACAATCTATATCTGTTGCATTGATATTGACTACTAAGGAAGCTGGCTCATCAATCATTATTTGAATAGAATCCTGGCAACCATTCGCATCCGTTACCGTCACGCCATAGGTACCCGCTACTAAACCGTTGATATTGGTACTGGTAGCGCCTGTATTCCAACTATAAGTGTAAGTAGCTGTGCCTCCACTGACATTGACACCCGCAGTCCCTGTATTCTCTCCATTACAGTCTACATCTGTACTAGTAGGGCTTAATACTAAAGCACTAGGTTCATCAATGGTCACTGCTGTAGAGTCTTTACAACCGTTCGCATCCGTTACCGTCACACCGTAGCTACCAGCTATTAAACCACTGATACTGGATGTGCTCGCGCCCGTACTCCAACTATACGTATAGTTTGGTGTACCTCCACTGACATTCACACTCGCAGTTCCTGTATTCTCTCCATTACAATCTACATCTTCACTATTGGTATTCAGCACTAGGGCGACTGGCTCATCAATCATCACTTGCGTAGAGTCTTTACAACCGTTCGCATCTGTTACTGTCACACCGTAGCTACCAACTGTTAAACCGCTGATACTGGATGTGCTCGCTCCCGTACTCCAACTATAAGTGTATATCGGCGTACCTCCACTGACATTCACACTTGCAGTCCCTGTATTCTCTCCATTACAGTCTACATCTGTACTAGTAGGGCTTAATACTAAAGCGCTAGGTTCATCAATGGTCACTGCTGTAGAGTCTTTACAACCGTTCGCATCTGTTACGGTGACACCGTAGTTGCCAGCTATTAAACCGCTGATACTGGATGTGCTCGCTCCCGTACTCCAACTATAAGTGTATATCGGCGTACCTCCACTGACATTCACACTTGCAGTCCCTGTATTCTCTCCATTACAGTCTACATCTGTACTAGTAGGGCTTAATACTAAAGCGCTAGGTTCATCAATGGTCACTGCTGTAGAGTCTTTACAACCGTTCGCATCTGTTACGGTGACACCGTAGTTGCCAGCTATTAAACCGCTGATACTGGATGTGCTCGCTCCCGTATTCCAACTATACGTATAGTTTGGTGTACCTCCACTAACATTCACACTTGCAGTTCCTGTATTCTCTCCATTACAATCTACATCTTCACTATTAGTATTCAATACTAGGGCGGTTGGCTCTGTAATTATGATCGTTTCGAATTTACTACAACCGTTCGCATCCCTTACTTCTACCGTATAAGTGCCCGCAGACAAACCATTAATACTGGATGTGCTAGCTCCCGTATTCCAATCATAAGTATAAGGGTCTGTTCCGCCGCTTACACTTACACTGGCTACGCCAGTCTCCTCTCCTGCACACTCAACGTTTGTTTGACTTGGTGTCACAACTAAACTACTTACTTCATTTACTGCGATCATCAAGGAATCTTGACAGCCTTTTGCATCCGTCACCGTTACACCATAAGTACCTGCAGATAATCCACTGATACTGGATGTGTTTGCTCCGGTAACCCAATTATATCCATATGGTCCAGTACCACCACTCACGCTTACGCTGGCTGAGCCGTCACTGGCACCATTACAATCTACATCATCTGCATCTGGTACCAGTACAAGTGCAGCGGGTTGACTAATCATTACCTGAGCTGAATCTACACAGCCTGCTGCATCCGTCACCGTCACCGAATAAGTACCTGCAACTAAGTTATTGATACTTGTTCCGTTGTCGCCGGTATTCCACAAGTAGCTGTAGTTCGGTGTACCACCACTCACTGATACTATTGCACTACCACTGGCATCACCATTACAATCAATGTCTACCCCATTAATCGAGAGATTTAAGGCACCTGGTTGACTGATTACTACTTCCGAGGAATCTTGACAGCCCTGAGCATCCGTAACGGTTACCTTATAGGTACCTGCTATTAGGTCGCTAATGTTATCTGTACTGGCTCCATTACTCCAGGCATAAGTATAGCCTGGCGTACCACCACTTGCATTGACACTTGCACTACCCGTAGCATCTCCATTACACACCACATTCATTCCACTTGTACTTACAATTAGTGCCGTGGGCTCATTAATAGTTACTTCGGTAGAATCTTGACAACCGCTGGCATCTGTTACGGTCACTTTGTAAATACCCGCTACTACATTGGCAATATTTGCACTAGTAGCACCTGTACTCCAACTATAAGTATAATTTGGTGTACCTCCACTTACATTCACACTCGCACTACCGTTGGCTTCTCCATTACATAAAACATCTTCGCTATTGGTATTCAATACAAGAGCGGCTGGTTCACTAATCATCACTTGCGTAGAATCTTTACAGCCATTCGCATCTGTTACCGTCACACCGTAACTACCAGCTGCTAAATCTGCAACACTTGCTGTCGTAGCGCCGGTGCTCCAGCTATAGGTATAACCTGGTGTACCACCTCCTACTGTGGCCGATGCACTTCCTGTTGATTCATCATTACAAACTACATCTGTTCCAATAGCATTGACCACTAGATTATTTGGTTCATTGATCATTACTTGCGTAGAATCCTGGCAGCCATTCGCATCTGTTACCGTTACACCGTAACTACCTGCTGCTAAATCTGCAACACTTGCTGTCGTAGCGCCTGTACTCCATGAATAACTATATCCTGGTGTACCTCCGCCTACACTTGCTGTGGCTGTTCCGCTGGCTTCGCCATTACACTCCACATCCGTTGTACTAGCATTAACTACTAAGTTGGTAGGTTCATCAATCATCACTTGCGTAGAATCTTTACAGCCATTCGCATCTGTAACCGTTACGCCATAAGTGCCAACTGCTAAATCAGCAACACTTGCTGTCGTAGCGCCGGTACTCCAACTATAGGTATAACCTGGTGTGCCGCCACTCACGCTTACACTCGCACTACCACTGGCTTCTCCATTACATTCTACATCATCCATAGAAGGTGTAAGAACTAAGACTGGTGGTTCATTAACAATCACCTCACTTGAATCTTGACAACCATTGGCATCCGTCACCGTCACACCATAAGTACCCGCTACTAAACCGCTAATACTCGCAGTGTTGGCGCCCGTGCTCCAATTATAGCTATATCCTGGGGTTCCTCCACTTGCACTTGCACTCGCAAAACCGTCTGTATCCCCATTACATGTAACATCTAAAGAAGTCGTGCTAATCATCAAGGCTACTGGTTCCACTAGACTTACTTGAGCAGAATCCACACAACCTTTACTGTCTGTTACTGTCACGCTATAAGTCCCTTCTACTAATCCACTGATACTCGCACTAGTCGCTCCTGTACTCCATGAGTAGGTATAGCCTGGCGTACCGCCACTAACATTCACACTGGCCTCACCCGTTTCTCCAAAGCAATCAATTGCTCCTTCCATAACTAAGACCAAATCACATTCTATTACTACACCTGCATCATTCGTATCATCATTCTCTCCTGGATCAAGTGTAATGATTCCCGTGCGACCAGTAGTTGTATTCGCATCACTATCTAGAGCATCATCACCACCTTGGTTTGGATCCGTTAATTCAAACCCGCTTGGTAAGGTTCCAGTCACAAATTCTACAATGTAATCACCTGGCTCCAAATCTGTGAAGCTATATAGACCATCGCCATTGGTAGTTGTACTTTCTAAGAATGTCCCGTTCTCATCTAGTAGATTAACGGTCACATTTTCTACGCCTGGCTCACCTGCATCTTGAACGCCATCTCTATCCAAGTCTTCAAAGACAAAGTCTCCTAAACTCGCTGGTTGGGCTACAATACCTGCATCGTTGGTAGGATCATTTTCTCCTGGTGATAAGTTGATAATACCTGTACGACCAGTAGTCGTGTTGGCATCGCTATCTAAAGCGTCATCACCACCTTGGTTTGGATCCGTTAATTCAAACCCGCTTGGTAAGGTTCCAG
>JBELML010000139.1:0-16801 GCA_042095835.1 Saprospiraceae bacterium | reverse complement strand
CGAGGCTTTTTAACGAAACTGGGCGGCAAAAGAACAAGTAAAGATGTTTAATTTAATATTGACTCATTCCTTAGAAAAAAAAGGCCGAATAAAAATTAGAAAAAATCCAAGGGACGGTTTAAACTATTTATTAACGCATTTGAGAATAGATTTCGCTAAGAGAATAATTATGTTCGGCAAAGCTATTTGTAATCAACTCTAATTAAATTCTCGATAATCAATGTTTTATTGATGCTTTGTAAAGCCCTGCATTACTTTTTCCATCACCCTTACTTTCCCCCATCTAGGCAGAAGATTTAAATTGTAAACTAGGAACTTGGTTAAAAAGCCTGGAAGTAAGGTGGTTTTTCTACCAATAGCCTTAATGATTGGTAGGCCTACTTCATTTGGGGCCATGGATAAGCCCATTTTCATATTAGCTCTTGCTGAGAAACCTGATTTAACGGGCCCTGGCGCAGCACATAAAATATCAATGCCATGCGGTTTCAATTCTCTAGCAAGCCCTTCTCCAAGAGATTGAACATATGCTTTGCTGGCAGCATAATTTGCAGCATTCGGAACACCTTGGAATGCTACCATTGAACTGAGAAGGACGATGGCTCCCTTTCTAGATTCCTTCCTCATTTTTGTACAAAAATGGTGAGACATTTGTAAAAAAGCCTTACAATTTAAATCTATCAAATTCAATTCGTTTTGTAAATCTGACTCGATGAACTTTCCAGAAGTACCAAATCCAGCATTCAAAATAGCAATGCCTATTGGCAAATGGTCGGTTTCCTTCAAAAGAGTATCAATATCTCCTTTTAGAGACAAGTCTCCTGCCATAGGAATAGTCTCGGTATTATAATGGTTGAAGAATAATGTCCCTAATGCATTTAAGTGCTCTTCTCTACGTCCTGTAATGACTAAGTTAAAACCAGCTTCGGCTAGTAGTGTTGCCAATTCTTTTCCAATACCGGAGGTCGCTCCTGTAACTAAAGCCCAATTCCCGTAGTCCGTTTTTAGTCTATCGACTGTTTTATTCGGTAGTCTCATTTTCTGCTTTGTTTTTGAGTTCAGTAAGCCAAATGTCATGTAGTTTTCTCAACTTATTCGGGACAAATACTTTTTGCATCACCGTTAAAAAACCGTGCTGCGCTTCACTTGTGATCACCTTGCATCCTTCATCGGTTGGTATAATTAACCAAGCGTGATAGCCTCTAATATTATTTTTTTTGGCTTCCCAACTCAGCCTATGAGGTGGTGAAAATTCTTTGATTTCCGTACTTTCAAAGTTTTGCCCCATCGTTTTCCAGGAGAATACTGAGCTGTCATCCAGCTGCGCTGACTTATTGTTCAGAATTTTTACATCCGTGGCCCCATTATACCATTTGGGCCAATCTTCCGCTTTAACTAAAATATTCCAAACGACTTGGGGACTAGCTTTAATGGCCATTTCGTTGTGAACGAAAAAACCAGCCTCTTCGGGTCGATACTCATCTGGCCAGACTATTTTTTCTGAATTAGGCTTACTACTTGCTACAGATTGTTTAAGAGAATAACAACTGGACAAGGATATCCCTATTAGGAGAACAAAAACGTAGTGCCATTTAAATCGGTAAATCATTTGGAAGTTTTTTAGAGCCAATTTTCCCTAAACCACACATCTCTGCTGTTAGGGGATCAATAAAATCCTTTTGTCACGGATTCTTTTGACAAATTTCATCATAAAAGCTCTTTAAAAACGATAACAAATGTTTATGTTTTTAGAGTAACTGTTTTTTAACCCTACTTAAATGTATTGGTGTAATGCCCAGATAAGAGGCAATCATATGTTGAGGAACTCGATTGTGAATATTAGGAAAAATTTCACTCATCAGTTTGTATCGTTCAATCGGAGATAAGGTATAAAGGTGCTGTATTCTAGTATCGAGGTATATGAAATAATATTCAGCTATTAACCTACCTAATTTTTGCCCTTCTTCCATGTTTTTGTAGCCCCATTCAATGGCTTTTCTTGGTAGCACTATGACCTTGGTGTCTTCCATAGCTTCTAGTTGATACCTAGATTTTTCTTGAGTAAGAAAGGCATTATAATCGGCAATAAATTGGTGCTCAATGGCAAAATGGGTAGTGTGTTCTTTTCCTTCTAAATCAATAATTTTTACCCGCAAGATGCCTTGTTCAATGAAATAAACCTCGTCTATATATTTATCATCATTACTGAGAATAGCCTTCTTTTTGAACGACTTTCTATAACAAAACGACATTAGCTTATTAGCCTCCTCTTCGGAGACTTCAATCATTGATGCTATAGCATTTTTTAGTGCAATCATGGCTTAAATAAAAATTCGAAAATCACCTTTTAAGGTGCTATTTCAAATAGCAAAAGTAGGCAATACTTTTTTACTTAGAATACATCCAAATGCCTAGTAAAATGCCCGCTGTAATAAACCCTATGCCAATCCATAATCTTTTTTTTGCGTGGGCAATCCCTTTGTCTAATGAGATGATACGCTCTCCATTTGGCCGATAAATGCCAGATATAGGTGCACTCTTTGAGTGGTTTGTAATTTCAAAACCACCTACAATCGTAGTTTTTTTGACCAACAGATGCAAGGTTTCACCAACCTGAATAGATTCCATGCCTGCTCGATTAAGGTGATACAAATTGCCTCGCAGCCTGTATTCTTTGGGATCATCCTCTAAATATATTTTTGCCATCGTTACGCGCTGTTCAAAATGGAAATCCTTCTCCTCATAGCTGAGCGCTAAAGGTTGGGAAATCTTGCCTTTTATTTGCTCGTAATCTGATTCATTTTCATTCCAGGCTCCCATGACGATGAGCAATCCTACAATGGTCCAAATTGCACTCACTGCGTAAAAAAATAGGATCATTTGTTTCTTCATTTAAACTAGTACTAAATCTTTTATTGAATTATTTTCTCTCCAATTGAGTTCGATTCCATTGAGAGGTCTTGACAGCAGCTTCATAAGTACTTTGCAAAAAGGATAGTAAAACTTTTTCCGGGTGCTCATGCTGCATTAAATCTTCATATTTTAAGAAAAATTCACCCATATCCTCACTCCAAAAAGCTTGTTGAGGTTGTACTTTTTGTTGCCCAAACTCAGCATCGCTAGGATAGGCATAAGCATAAAAAGCAGGATGTGGAAAATCCTTTGATCCAAGCCAGAATCCGGCACTACTCACTTCTTTTGAATAGGCTTCTTGCATGATATCTAGGGGCATATTGGGCATCCCGCCTTGGTGTAATGGCGCGTCATTACCAGAGAACCTGGTTACTGCTAAATCAAAGGCGCCCCAGAATAGATGAACCGGACTCGCTTTACCAATGAAGTCACTTCTAAATTGATTGAATACTTCATTGGATTTGAGCATCGACTTCCAAATCGCTTGTACTGCCGCTTTATCATACGACTTGTTGGTGGTGTTTTCATAAAAAGGAATAGCAGGCTCCATTTCATTTGGTCGGGCATAGATTTTTACATCTATTCCGAGGCTATGCAATTGCTCAAAAAACTCGTTATAAAAGTCGGCAACGGTCCTTGGGTATAAGTCCATTTGAACCCGACCCGCATTGGAGCATTCTATAAAAAGTTTATGGAGTTTAAAGTCAAAATCGATTTGAAAAATTCTTCCCTCGTAAGGAATAGGATTGGTAGTGAATCCTTTAGTGCTGACATACAAAGGGACATGCCAAGAGTGATTTTGCCAAGGCATTGTTTTTAGCCTGACCTTCCCTACGATTTGTATCCAATGGTGAAGGGTCTCAAGTGTTGCTTGGAGGTCGGCAAAGTTTAAATCTGGCCAATTGTGTCGGTTACTCATGCTTTTCTATTGCTTTTAGGGGATGATTAAGGTAGAGTATGTTTATATTTTGTTTTTGTAGGTAAAATTTGATGATTCCCGCCTTTGCCGGCAGGTTATTTCTAGAAAAGGCAAAAAGCTTTTTCTAAAGTCACCCCAAAACTCCAAGCCCCAAAGTTAACTCAATAGCCACCAAGCCACCAATAACTTCTGCTAAAGTCCCTCCAAGTCCCCCAGTCATTATGTGCCAAGTGTCAAGTGCCAGGTAAAATTCTCCCAAACCCCCGCTCACCAAAACTCCCCCTCCCAAAGTCATCAATTTAATCATTTTCTAAAGCAATACCCACGAACAATCTGAAAGGCTGGTGATAAGTCTCTAATCATTATTCAAAAGCACCTTTTACCAAATCTCTTCATTTCCTTCCCTTTTTAGGATAAAAAGTAGAAATTTGGGTTTTCTTAAAAAAATGTGTGCTGATGCTGCTATTCTTTGGTGATCCCACTATCCAGATTTTTGTTGTTCAAGTTGACCATGCCTTGTCTCCAGAAAACTTAAAAAAGCTCCATTGGCTCTTTGGTGAGCAGCCGCAGCTAAAGCAGCTGCCTCTTGTAGGTGCCTTTGTGGGCCCAAGAGCTGTAATGATCACACCCTGGAGTACTAATGCCGTGGAAATTACTCAAAATATGGGTATCCAAGGCATCCTACGAATAGAAAGTTATGTGCCAGAAGACCAACTTAAAGGCGACTTTGATTCGATGCTGATGCAACGCTATGAGCAATTGGATACGGATCTATTTACCATCCAAATCGAACCAGCACCCATCAAAGGTATTGAGGATATAGCCGCCTATAACGAAGAAGAGGGTCTAGCTTTGAGTGCTGAAGAAGTTAGTTATTTGCAGGATCTATCTACCAAACTTGGCAGACTATTAACCGACTCGGAGGTCTTTGGTTTTTCGCAGGTCAATAGCGAGCATTGTCGCCACAAAATATTCAATGGAACCTTTCAGATCGATGGAGAAGATCAGCCCTATTCTCTTTTCCAAATGATTAAAAAGACCTCCAAGGAGAATCCCAACGATATAGTCTCCGCCTATAAGGATAATGTAGCTTTTCTCAAAGGCCCCAAAGTGACCCAATTTGCGCCCAGTCGCATGGACGAACCAGCTTTTTACGAAAAGTCCAATTACGAATCTGTATTGTCCATCAAGGCCGAAACCCATAATTTTCCGACTACTGTCGAGCCTTTTAATGGTGCAGCTACCGGCTCTGGTGGCGAAATTAGAGATCGACTAGCTGGAGGAAAGGGAGCCTTGCCCCTGGCAGGCACTGCTGTGTACATGACCTCCTATTCCCGATTAAAAGAGGATAGGAATTGGGAAAAAGCAATGCCGCAGCGTCCTTGGTTGTACCAAACACCCATTGATATTCTCATCAAAGCTTCTAATGGTGCTTCTGATTTTGGTAATAAATTCGGACAACCACTGATTGCTGGCTCCTTATTGACTTTTGAGCATACCGAACACGGCCGCAAATTGGGCTTTGATAAGGTGATCATGCTGGCCGGTGGTGTGGGCTATGGTAAATCAGACCAGGCTAAAAAAGATGTGCCACAGAAAGGAGATAAAATTGTAGTACTAGGTGGAGATAACTACCGCATCGGTATGGGCGGGGCTGCTGTTTCTTCCGCAGATACCGGAGAGTTTAGCTCAGGCATTGAACTCAATGCTGTACAGCGCTCCAATCCAGAAATGCAAAAAAGGGTTTCTAATGCCATCCGAGGTATGGTAGAAAGTACTGAAAATAAGATCGTATCCATCCATGATCATGGAGCGGGTGGTCATTTAAATTGCCTCTCCGAGTTGGTGGAAGAGGTTGGTGGTAAAATCGATCTTAGAGCGCTACCCATTGGTGATCCGACGCTTTCTGCTAAAGAAATTATCGGCAACGAATCCCAAGAACGCATTGGTCTGATCGTTAAACCAGCAGATTTAGAGCATCTCCAAACTATCGCTGCACGCGAACGTGCCCCACTATATGTCGTCGGAGAAGTGACCGAAGACCATCGCTTCGTTTTTGAAGATGCCAATACAGGTGAGCGCCCGATGGACTTGGCCCTGAGTGATATGTTTGGGAGTTCTCCCAAAACAATTATGGCTGATGAGGAGCTTCATCGCTCTTTTCAGGATGTAGATCCCATCTACACCTTTTCTCCCGATGAACTGACCCAATCCATCAAAGATGTGCTGCGCTTGGAAGCAGTCGCTTGCAAAGATTGGCTAACGAATAAAGTAGATCGCTGTGTGGGCGGCTTGGTAGCCAAGCAGCAATGTGCTGGGCCACTACAATTACCCTTGAATGATTATGGTATTATGTCTTTGGATTTTGATTCAGAACACGGTATAGCGACCTCGATCGGACATTCACCAGTTAGCGGTTTAATCGATCCCGTCGCTGGTTCTCGCAATTCGATTGCAGAGGCTTTAAGCAATATTATTTGGGCACCTCTGGAAAAGGGAATGGAGTCGATTTCCCTTTCTGCCAATTGGATGTGGCCTTGCCGAAATCCTGGAGAAGATGCTCGCTTGTACACCGCAGTGGAGGCTATATCTGATTTTGCTATTGCCCTCGGTATAAATGTACCTACGGGTAAGGATAGTTTGTCTATGAAACAAAAATATACCGACGATGAGGTGCTTGCCCCAGGCACAGTGATCATTTCTGCGGCTGGACATACCGATGCGAAATCCAAGGCAGTAGAGCCCGTTTTTCAGAAAAACGGCGGAGCGATTTATTATATCAATCTATCCAAAAGTGCTCTAAAACTCGGTGGTTCCTCCTATGCTCAGAGCCAAAATAAAATTGGTGCGGAAGCGCCTAGTATTAGTGATGCGGCCTACTTCAAACACACTTTTAATACGATTCAGCAGCTTATTCGCCAGGAATTAATCCTTGCTGGTCATGATGTGTCTGCGGGTGGTTTGGTAACCTGCCTACTAGAAATGTGCTTTTCGGATGTAGACCTGGGTGCCGAAATTGATTTGACTACTTTGGGAGCGGATTTCCAACATGTACTTTTTGCTGAGAATAGCAGTATCGTCTTCCAGGCGGTAGATGATCGTGTGGAGGATTTGCTGCGTGCTGCCAAGATTAAGTATAGCAAACTGGGAGAAGTGAAAGACCATGCACAGCTATCCTTGAGAGTAGGTGTGGATCAATTAGTGCTAGATGTAGCTGACCTGCGTGATGTCTGGTACGAAACATCCTATTTGTTGGATAGAAAACAATCAGGGGTGCAGAAAGCAAAAGAACGCTTTGATAATTACAAAAAACAAGCTTTGCAATTCCAGTTTCCTAGTTTTTTTACTGGGAAATTGCCCGCTCGCCCTGTCTCCAATCGACCAAAAGCAGCGGTTATCCGGGAGCAAGGATCCAACTCCGAGCGCGAAATGGCCAATGCGATGTATTTGGCAGGATTCGACGTCAAGGATGTGCATATGACCGATTTAATTGCTGGCAGAGAAACCCTAGAAGATATTCAATTTATTGGAGCAGTTGGCGGTTTTGCCAACTCTGATGTGTTGGGTTCTGCCAAAGGCTGGGCTGGAGCATTTTTATATAATGAGAAAGCAAAAGCGGCTTTGGATAAATTCTTCGCGCGTCCTGATACCCTGTCTATCGGTATTTGTAATGGCTGTCAATTATTTTTAGAATTAGAAATGATTACGCCTGAGCACGATTTAAAACCCAAAATGCACCACAATGAAACCTTTAAACACGAAAGTATCTTCACCAGTATGACTATCCAGAAAAATCATTCGGTGATGATGTCCAACCTTGCGGGAGCTACACTTGGGGTATGGGTGTCTCATGGTGAAGGCAAGTTCTATTTGCCGAAAGAAGAATCGGATTACCACATTGTAGGGAAATACGGCTATGCAGAATATCCAGCGAACCCGAATGGTAGCCACTATAATACCGCAATGCTATGTAGTGCTGACGGAAGGCATCTCGTCACGATGCCACATATAGAACGCTCAACTTTCCAATGGAACTGGGCACATTATCCTAAAGGAAGAAAGGATGAAGTGACACCTTGGCACCAGGCATTTGTCAATGCTAGAAATTGGTTATTGGAAAAATAAGAGCTAAGATTTACATTGATGATTTCTACCTTTCCTGATAGGTTAGTAACGGACAAAGAATAAGTATGGCATTTTGGCCGAGAAGATTTTTTTTCAAGACAAGGCAAAAAACACAGCTAATGCAGGGCATTAGCGAGGCTTTTTAACGCAGAATTGGGATAAAAGATTCCGCCACAAATCAATAAGTTAATTTTTGATCGTTACTTAAGCATAAATTTTAAACCAACTCTTTAAAATAAGTGCTTGCCTTTCTCTAAATTCATGGGCAAATCCTTGCGCATGAGATCATCTGTTGTATCCCTATTCCTTTCCCTACTACTAGGCTGTACTGCTGAAAATAAAGTCCTGCATCAGTCTAACTGGTCAGAGAATCCTTCCATAGAGCGGCATTTTGCCGGTGGAGATTACTGGCTGAACCCTTTGCAAGCTTGGCAGCAAAAAGATGGTAAACTAGAAGTTGTGGGCTCCGGTGGTGACCGCAATTGTGTGCTGCTGACTTATGAGCTAAATGCGCAAATGGCTGATTTCGAATTAAGTGTAGACCTTAATAGTGTGTCTAATGCCACAGCGCTTGAGGAAGAAACGGGCAGTGCCGATCAAGCCCGCACCGACGGCCAGGCAATCGGTGACCTTCAAACACCCGGATGGGTAGGGTTCCAGGTCGGACTCAGAGGACGCTTTGGAGATTACCGCGATGATGCCATCCACGGTAGAGGCGTCTCTTTAGGTTTAACTACAGATGGACAGCTTTTCATTGGTGCCTTAGACAGTACGATTTCGCGTGGCCCAGTAGTAGCTCAGAATGGACGCTTGTTGGCTAAATTCAAGCCCCAAGAAGATGGCTTATTCCTGGCAACGCTTAGCTATACACCCCAGAATGGTGAATCACAGTCGATGAGTCAAACTATACATGCGACTTGGTTAAATGGATTGGTAGCTTTAACCTGTTCCCAAGTAGATGCTCCTGCTATTGTTTTGGATCAAGCACGACCCAAGTTTGGAGCAATTCCCGAATTAGGAAAAAAGCGCGGAGGTAATACTTTTTTTCAATTTTCTAATTGGCAAATCCAAGGAGAGAAATGGACTTCTTTTCCTGAGCGTACCTACGGACCCTTGCTATGGGCACAACACACCCAATCTAATGGCCAACTTAAAATGAGTGCGCAGTTTATGCCGCTTGGAAATGGAAATAGAAAAGCCACTTTATGGGTAGATGGAGCAGTAGCACAGGAAGCCACCATTGCAGAAGTAGGCAATAATGCGCTTTTTAAAATTAGTGCATGGGATGAAAGCCGGGAGCATAATTATAAAGTGACCTATACAGATGAGCAGGGAGCCTTACACGAAATTAGCGGCATCATTCCAGCAAATGTGGCTAATGAGCGCCTGAAAGTAGCCTCTATGTCTTGTGTAGATGATGTCGGTTTTCCCCACCAAGATCTGGTTGATAATGTCAAAGCCCACGATGTCGATCTATATGTTTTTCACGGCGACCAGCTGTATGAGCGGGTAGGAGGTTACGGCGTCGAGCGAAAAAGTAAATTGGATTATCTGAGAAAATGGTACGTATTTGGCTGGTCCTTTGGACAGCTTTTGAAGGACCGCCCTGCCGTGATCATTCCAGATGACCATGACGTCTTTCACGGCAACCTGTGGGGAGAAGGAGGCAAATTAGCCAATATTGAACTAGGATATGGCTATGATAGCCAAGATGATGGTGGTTATAAAGAACGACCTGATTTTGTCAATATGGTGCATCGTACCCAAACCGGTCATTTACCTGATCCCTACGATCCTACACCAGTCAAGAATGATATTAGCGTTTATTATACCAATATGGATTATAAGGGGGTCTCCTTTGCAATCCTGGGTGATCGACAGTGGAAATCAGCACCAAAGCAATATCTTCCGGAAGCAGAAATTGAAAACGGTTGGCCCCAAAATAAAGCTTGGAATGCCAAGACAGATGCCTACCATCCAGATGCTGAATTGCTGGGGCCTCGACAAGAGCAATTTTTAGAAAATTGGGTAAATAACTGGTCCGAATCGGTTTATTTAAAAGCCCTTATTTCTCAGTCACCTTTTTGTAATGTGGCTACGCTACCGGCAGATATTTATCATGATAAATTTGTTCCAAGTCTTCCAAAATATAAAGTAGGGGAGTACCCAGAAGATGATCGCCCCGTAGCAGACTTTGATTCTAACGGCTGGCCACAAAACAAAAGAAATAAAGCCATAAAGACCATACGTAAAGCCTTTGCCTTACATTTTACAGGTGATCAGCATTTGGGGTCTACCGGCCGCTATGGAGTAGATACACACGATGATGGTGGCTATTGGATCTCCTCGCCTGCTGTATCTAATCTTTGGCCGCGAAGATGGTACCCCGCTACCTACGGCTTGGATGGTCCACCTGAGAATGCTCCTCGCTATACGGGAAAATATGAAGATGGCTTTGGAAACAAAATCACCGTAAAAGCTATTGCTAACCCACACGATATCGACCGAGAACCTAGCCGTATTTTCGATAAAGCACCTGGATATTCTATCATCGAATTTGACCTGTCCAATCGGTCAATGAAGGTAGCCGTTTGGCCGCGTTGGGCGGCACCTGGTCAAACCACTGATAACCAACCATACCCTGGCTGGCCAATCTCCATTTCACAAACAGAAAATTATGGCCGGACACGAGTGGGCTATCTAGATCCTATTGAAGTGGATGGAGAAACCTTGGTTGCGGTCTACCAGGAAGAAAGGAATGAATTGCTTTATGCACTTAAACCTCCAAAAGGAACTTTCGAGCCATTCGTATTCTCCAAGTCAGGTACCTATTCGATAAAGACTAGTAAAGGGCCCCAATTGTTGGAGACAAAAAAAGGCTTGAAGCTACCTTGATCCAACCTCCTTCTGCATCTTCTTCAGATGGTTAGTAGAGTTGGTAATTCTCGGGGCACTGATCCTAAAAAGATTCATTAAGCGAGGTAGAATAAAAATCAACAAGAATAAACTGCCGAAGCCCAGTAGATTGGTCGCATTGATGAAAAAACTAGGAAAAATACAGATGCTCAAAATGATGACACTAGATAAAGGCAATGATATGGCCAGAAAATTTAAGGCCAATTCAGGACTGAATGTCTTTTTATCTTTTTCTACCTCTAAATCATTGACTAGTGATATATGGGCATAGGGCCAAAAGCTAACAGCACTTTGTGGGAAAGCCACAATGACAATCAACATGGCAAAAGAAATAGAGGAGGGTAGGAGATAAAGTAAAAGCCCGCTCAAAAGAAAGGCACAAGCAGATCTATAAATCAAAAGGCTGCCTATCGTTTTGATTTGTCGCCAATTTACTTTTACAGCCATTCCTATAAATAGCAAGACCATCGGCGTCATGAGTAAACTCATTTTAGTGATAGGATCTTGTAGGAATAGAGGTAAAGATTTTAAATTCCAACCAAAATAGAGCATGGTCAAAGCCACAATAATAGCCAGGTTGACGGGCTCTTTGCATAGCGAAATCACGAGTGATTTGACTTTGCCACCTGTCGATTGCTTGCTCATATTTTGGGTGCTAAAATACCAGCGCATGGCTATCAGGTAAAGGATAACCAGTACAAAGATTTTATTACCCACATCAGCTAATGCGGCAAAAGCTAAAGCATCATCTGGTGTATATTCAATTAAAAATGGAAAACAAGATAAGCCAGGAGCAAGCGAAGGGAACAGTAAAGTGATGGTCTTTCCTTCTGGGCCATCTCTTTTTATACCAAATAGTGGGAGGCTTACTCGAGTAATTAGAAATAATATACCATTCAGGGCTAGGGCAACCAAAGGCAAATATACCAGCGTTAAGTCAAATTCAATCTTCAGCAAGGCCACAAAGATGGTCGCTGGTAAGGCAATGGATAGAATCAATATTTTGATCCCTTTCATTTGGTCCTTCCCTTTGATTTTACTCTTCAGTAGAAAGCCAATGAGAATCAAAACAAAGATTGATATGGTTTTCTGGATAGCCGGATTCATGAATGGGATCTGTTATCGAACAGGAAATTAAAAAAGCATAGGGCAGTCAGAAACTGCCCCATGATCTACCATTAATTTCCCAAATAATTAATTAAAAATTTTTGATCTTTTTTTGGTGGTTCTTAACCAACGACTTTCTTGAAACCTTCGATAAACATGGACATTTCGTCTAAGGTGCCCATACTTACTCGACAATAGGGTTTGTCATGTATTTCAAAGAATCTTACGCCAATACCGTGATCAAACATTTGCTCTAGAAATGCCTTGCCATCCGTCTGATCCGCTAGAGGGAAGAGCATGAAACTCGTATAAGAAGGAATAGGATCGTAGCCTAAACTAGTGAGTGCTTCAAATGTATATTCTCTTGCTTCCGTAGTCCATTTTCTAGAATTTTCCTGGAAGGCAGTATCTTTTAAACTGGCCATAGCTCCACGTAGGGTAGTCACATTGAGTCCCATTGTAGTACGGACCATATTGCTGATTTTTTCTAGCAATTCTGGATTTCCAACACCATAACCCATTCTTAAGCCAGCCATACCGTGGATTTTGGAGAAGGTTCTGGCTACGATGATGTTTTTACCTTTCTGTACAAGGTCTACCATAGACTTTTGCTCTGAAGGTGGTAAAAACTCTAAGTAAGCTTCATCAACAAAGATGGGCACTTTTTCAGAAACCTCGCTACAGAAATCATATAATTTCTTGGCATCAGTAATAGAGCCTGTTGGATTGTTAGGGTTGCAGATATAGACCAGTTTAGTATCTGCATCAATTGCTTTTTTCATTCCCTCAAGGTCATGCGCCCAATCCGAGGTACATGCTACACTTCTCCATTCTGCATCAAAAGCTTGTGCTGTTTTTATAAGCGACATATAGGCCGGATCGGCAGATACGATATTACCTCCTTTGTGGAATAATACAATCGCTGTCTTTTCTAGGATGTCGGTAGAACCTGGGCCTAGAAGAATATTTTCCTTAGACACACCCTCTTTTTCTGCTAGCATATCGACCAACTTGGCAGCATCGCCGTGGCCATACCTGTTGCCTAAACCAACGGATTCCATGATCGCTAATTTTGCCATTGGAGAAGGTCCGAATGGATTCTCATTAGCCAATAATCTAGCTTTCAATACGTCCATTTTGGGAGTAAAAGCCAGTGACTTTTCCCAGCTGCGGACACCTGCGTACCAACTTTGCTGCTTGGCAGCTTTATTTGCAAATAAGCTTGGAGTCGTGGCAAGTCCTGCAGTTACTAACCCTGCGGAGCGAATCCAATTACGTCTATTCATTGAAGAAAAGGCCATAGTGGTGTGTTTAATTATTTTGGAAAATATTTTATAATTTGTACTTCTTAACCAAATGTAGGGGGAGTCTTGTTATTGCTGAAGTTAAAGTTTGTAACTTGTGTTTAATCCAAGGCTTGAATTAGGATTATAAATAGTTGTAAAATAAATAGTTATGGTGATTAATTGTGTTCTGTCCAAAGCTTGTTTTTGGTGAGTGATTAGCTTTTGATGAGACTTTTTATGACAATTAATGCCCATTTTATTAAGTCACCGTATTGAATTCGGATTAAAATGAAGAAAACACTTTTGCTCCTTTTCGCTTTGTTGAGTTTGGTTCAGATCGACCAACCTTTATACGCTCAATCCTCTATCAAGTTAGACAGCCAGATTGTCCAAGGTCTGAAATATCGTATGGTTGGGCCTTACCGTGGCGGAAGATCCACCGCAGTTGCTGGCTTTGTTGACAAACCCTACCAGTTTCTGATGGGCACCACTGGTGGCGGCGTTTGGAAAACTACCGATGCTGGAACCTACTGGAATAATATCACAGATGGCTTCTTCGGAGGTTCGATCGGATCAATCGCTATTGCCGATGCTGATCCTAATGTAATTTATGTTGGTACAGGGTCTGCTGATCCTCGAGGAAATACCTCAGGTGGAAAAGGGATTTATAAATCACTCGATGCAGGAAAAACCTGGGCATTTTCGGGTTTACCCGAAGCTGGACAAATCGGCAGGATTCGAGTACATCCACAAGACCCCAATTTGGTCTACGTTGCTGCGCTTGGACATATATTCGGATCTAATCCTGAAAGAGGTGTCTATCGCTCAAAAGATGGTGGGCAAAACTGGGAAGCTATCCTACAGGTTTCAGATTCCACCGGAGCAATGACCATAGCATTGAATCCTCAAAACCCCAGAGAGCTATACGCTGCAATGTGGCGTGCAGAACGCAAACCTTGGTCCATGATTTCTGGATCAAAAGATGGAGGGATTTATAAAAGTACTGACGGGGGCGATACTTGGAAAAAACTAGCAGGAGGTCTTCCTCAGGGCCTTACCGGCAAAATTGGGATCACTGTTTCTCCTGCGAATCCAGATCGTGTTTGGGCGATCATTGAAGCAGAACCAGCAGGTGGTGTCTATCGCTCCGATAATGCCGGCAAAACCTGGACTAAAGTCAATAATGAAAACAAGCTGCGTCAAAGAGCTTGGTATTACACCCATGTAGTTGCTGATCCCAAAGATGCCAATACGGTCTACGCTTTGAATACCAGCTTGTACCGATCTGTAGATGCTGGCAAAACCTATACCAATATCCCCGTACCTCATGGAGATGTACACGATCTTTGGATCAATCCAAATGATCCTAATATTATGATTGTTGCCAATGATGGTGGAGCCCAGGTGAGTCTCAATGGAGGTAAGACCTGGTCAAGCTATTACAACCAACCCACCGCCGAATTATATGGAGTGGTAGTAGACAATGGTTTTCCATACCGCTTGTATGGCGCACAACAAGATAACACCACCATCAGCATTCCTTCTTGGACCTCTAATAATACGCTCTACGCCAAGCAGCACTGGTACTCCATCGGTGGTTGTGAAACTGGCCCAGTGGCTCTACATCCAGATTATCCCGAATTGGTTTATGCTGGTTGCTACGGTGGTGTTATGGATAAATATGATTTGGCTAAAGATCAGGTAGAAAATATTATGGCCTATCCTCAATTGCAGCTCGGAGAGGCGGCTAAGAATCTAAAATATCGTTTTCAATGGGTTTCTCCGATGGCTGTTTCGCCTCATAATCGTCAGGTGATCTACCACGGTTCTCAATACATCCACCGCTCCAAAGATGCTGGCAAAACGTTTGAGGTCATTAGCCCAGATTTAACCACCAATACAGCAGAACATCAAGATTATTCAGGTGGACCTATCAATCACGATATTACTGGTGTCGAGATATATAATGTGGTCTTTGAAATTGTTCCTGACCCAATTAACGATCAGATTATTTGGGCGGGTACAGACGATGGTAGAGTGCATATCACCAAAGATGATGGCGCCACTTGGACAGAAATTACACCAAAGAATATGCCTCAATATGGTACCGTCAATAAAATCGACGTATCAGCAACCGTACCTGGAAGAGCCCTGATGGCAGTACAAAAATTTCGCTTCGATGATTTTCGGCCTTATATCTTCCTGACCAATAATTATGGAAAGAATTGGACATTGCTTACCGATGGTAAAAATGGTATTCCTGCCGATTATCCAGTCAGGGTAGCGAGAGAAGATCCTGACCGCAAAGGCTTGTTCTACGCTGGTACAGAGTTCGGTATTTTTGCTTCTTTTGATGAAGGCGCGAGCTGGCAATCTATCCAAAGCAATATGCCCATTACGCCCATAACGGATATGCGCATCCATCAGAAAGATATCATCATGAGTACTCAAGGACGTTCGTTCTGGATTATGGATGATATTTCACCGCTACACGAGTACATGGATTTGCAAGGAAAAATTAGCAGCCATGTCTTTCCTTCCAGGCCCGCTTACAAAGTCAACGATAAAGGAGCTTGGGGCCTTACGGAGTTCAACCCGGAAGCTAAGCCTAGCGGGGCGATTATTTATTACGCCATAGATGAGAAAGAGGAGGAAGCCTTGACTTTGGAAATCAAAGACAAAGATCAACGACTGGTTAAGCGTTTTTCTAGTGATACCGCTACAGCCAAGGAGCATAAGACACCAATCTTGAAAGCCAAAGATGGTATGCACAGAATTACTTGGGATTTAACCTACGAAGGACCAACTTTTGTAGATGGCACCATTATTTGGGGATATACTGGTGGTGTGAAAGCGCCTCCTGGAACCTATCAACTAGATATGATCTATGCAGGTGATACTATGTCACAAGAAATTGTGGTCAAAGAAGATCCACGTATAGAGGAAGCTATAAGTATGGAGGACTATGAAGAACAGCTCCGTATAGGACTTTCCATTAGAAATGCCATTACGGATGTGCATGAGACTATAGGAGAACTGCGGTCCATTAAAGGACAGATTAAATGGTTGTCAGAGCAATCTGAAGATGAAACCATCAAAGAAGAAAGTAAAAAAATATTGAAAGACTTGACGGCTTACGAGGAGCAATTGATGCAAACCAAAAATAAGAGTGGACAAGATCCTATTCGTTTCGCTCCAAAATTAGATAATCAATTAGTGGAGACTTATAACTACGTCACTGGCCAAGACGGTTATATTTCAGGAGGTAGAGAAGGTCGACCTAATCAGGCCGCTTATAGCCGATGGAATGACCTCGAGCAGACTTGGTTGGACTTGAAAGTAGAGATCGAAAAAGAAATGGATGCAAAAGTCAAAACTTTCAATGAAATGATCGAGGCCAAAAAGGTCGTCGGTGTCAAACGCAAACTTCCAAAAAGTTAAGGGCTTATTGTTTCACTTAAGTAAATTAATTTTCCATATTTTATGAAGTTGTCTAAGGTTTTCTGTTGCAGGCGAGAAAACAGTATTTTGAGGCTAA
>JBELML010000138.1:2246-17229 GCA_042095835.1 Saprospiraceae bacterium | reverse complement strand
AAATGGTAGAAAAAGTTGTAGAAGCCGCCTGATTGTGCATTTCGTTATACACACGATGTTGCTTACCGTGGCTACTACACCAATCTTTCCTGTTTTAATAAAAAGTTTCGGGGAATTGTGGAAAATACCTAAGCCATTTGCCAGACAATTTCTGCAAACGAGGGGACGCCTAGTCGAGGATCATTTTATAAATAGCTTCCCTATAAGCCTCATTGTGCATTTTTTTTCCTGTTATTTCAGCAGTCTTTTTATAGGAGGGGTTGGTATATAAATCTATAATTTTTGGTTCTAGGTTTTTTGTATTTATTCGACTTACATCTAATCCTAAAGGGCCTAAGCCTTTTCAAAAACGATCTTATTCCAAACGTATTGATCAATGATATGAGGGATAATCAGCGAAGCACATCCGTATTTAATGGCAGTGTGTGTGGTACCTGAACCACCATGATGAATTACTGCATACAATTTTGGAAATACCCAATCGTAAGGAATACGATTTACAAAATAGAACTGCTCTTTATCATAATTTTCGGGCTCCACCAGACCACCGGAAGCTGTGTTAATGATGGCGGGAATACCATTCCGTTGTAGGATATTAAGGATGATTTTCGTCTTTTCGGTAGGGTCATTATTAATCATACTACCGAAGGTTACGAGAACTACCTTTGAGTGTTTTTTCAAAAATGCATCTAAGGCTGTGGATGCTTTCCAATTATTCGCCTTTTTTCTTTCATGATACTCTAAAACTTGCAGCTGATCACTCCAGTAAGCTGGCCGCTGAAAAAGCGAGGGAGAAATGGTATAGATCACCACCCAAGGAAGCAAATTCAAACTCCGCATCTTCTGCAAGACTTCTAAACTGCTCCGGAAACAAGCATAGAACCCTGTGCCCTTTTTCTTTTAAGATTTCACCAATGGCTAGGTTCCATATCTCCTCTTGTTCCTATAGACGTCAGAATGATCTTCATTTGTTAAAATTTATTCCATCTACATGTAATACACAGCATTATTCCTGTCCCCACTTTCGTTTCAGCCGATCCAGCTCTTTCAGTTCTAAACGGTCCTCTTCTGATAAGTCATCAGCGTCAGGAAGAATAGAGGTTCTCGGTCGCTGCATACTTGCCAACTCCTTTTCGATTTCGTATTCCTGCCATTCTTTAGACAGCATGTTGTAGGGTAGGAGGATTAAGAAAAAATAAAGGAAACCCAAGGTCAGCATCATACACGCAATAGCCAGCCAAAACCAGATGGCGACGTCCGGTAAAATTTGACCAAGAACCACAAGGATGGAGGAAGCAAAGGTAAAAACGGTAGCAAGGATGTAAATAGTTGTTTTCGCTTTGACTTTCTTTTCGGCTTTTTCTCTGAGTTCTTCGTGCATGGTTTTGTTTTGTTCTTCAATTTAGATCATTCTTCTAAAAGAGGCTGAATTATTAGACAGAAAACGATCGTTTTTCGCTGAGTTTGAGCATGTTTTGCCGACTCCATCTAAAATGAATATCTTAGATGAATCCAAAACCTTGCAAATATGAAATGGCTCAAACGTATTGGACTCCTACTCTTGATAGTCTTATTTGGAATAGCTGCACTGTTCTTCTGGCGAATCAGAGATCGCTTCCCAGGTTATACGGTTGATCTAGATATCAAAGCAGGTCTTGGAGGAGTGGCGCTATAAGCATTATCCGCTTTTACAGATTCCACAGCGAGTGATAAAATTGAGATGGGAAATACCAGTTTTTCGTTCTGGGAGGTGGCGCCGATTATTCATCGCGAATTGCAGGAGATGCTAGAGGAGATGTAATACGTTGCTCAGATTGTGATCTATGTCGATTAGAAGTCATAGTACGTTGAAAACTAGCGATGAACCGCGATAATCTTCTTACCTTGAATTGTACACCAGTTTTTTTAATCAACCTCAAATGCAATATGAGATTTACACTCTTTTTTTTCCTCTTACTCTTCACGCTCCCTTCGATCGCACAAACCAAACTCATCGAGAAGGTCGAGAAGAAAGGAGACGAAATCGTAATTCCTTATGAGAAATACGTCCTGGACAATGGCTTGACGCTGATTATCCACGAAGATCACTCCGATCCAATGGTACACGTAGATGTGACCTACCATGTAGGATCTGCCCGCGAAGAATTACAAAAATCAGGCTTTGCTCATTTCTTTGAGCATATGATGTTCCAGGGTTCAGAAAATGTAGCCGACGAAGAGCACTTTAAAATCATCACTGATGCGGGAGGTACCCTGAATGGTACCACCAATCGAGATCGGACCAACTATTTTGAGACGGTACCTGTCAATCAGTTGGAGACGATGCTTTGGTTAGAAGCCGATCGTATGGGCTTTCTCCTACCGGCAGTGACGCAGAAAAAATTCGAAGTACAGCGTTCTACTGTGAAAAATGAAAAGGGACAAAACTATGATAACCGTCCCTACGGAAAGTGGAGCGAATTGAATGCAGGTGCTTTATATCCTTATGGGCACCCTTATTCTTGGTTGACCATCGGTCGCCTAGAAGATTTAGATCGTGTCGACGTGGATGACCTCAAGCGTTTCTTCCTACGTTGGTATGGTCCTAATAATGCAACCTTGACCATTGGAGGCGATGTAAAGCCTGCCGAAGTAGTGCAGCTTGTAGAGAGGTACTTTGGTAATATTCCCAAAGGCCCAGCTGTAGAACCCATGAAACTTGATGCGCCCGTATTGGAGGAGAATAGATATGTCTCTTATGTAGATAAAAATATTCGCTTTCCAGGCATGTTTATCACTTTTCCAACAGTTCCTCGTTTTCATCCAGATGAAGCACCTTTAGACTGCCTTGCAGAAATTCTAGGAACAGGTAAAAGTTCCTATCTCTACAAGAAATTCGTAGCGACTCAGAAAGCTATTCAGGTAGTGAGTTTCCACCCAGCTTCTGAGCTTGCTGGAGAGTTTCAGTTTATTATTATTCCATTTCCTGGTCAGGCATTAGCTGATTTTGAGAAAGAGGTTAGCAATATCCTGGTAGAGTTTGAGGAGAACGGTGTCTCGGATGCAGATATCGAAAAATTTAAAGCAGGTCAGGAATCTAGTTTTATCAATGGCTTGGCTAGTGTATCTGGGAAAGTAAGCCAATTGGCTAGCTACGAGACTTTCTACGGTGACCCTAATGCCATCGAATTTGATCTAGATCGCTACAGTAAAGTCACCAAAGAAGATGTGATCAGAGTGTTTAATAAATATATCAAGGGGCAATCATCTGTAGTCTTGAGTGTACTCCCTAATGAGGAGACGCCAGCAGCTCAGCCAGACAACTACGAGATTCCGATGGAAGGAGATAGTCCTTTCTCTACTACAGACTATAGTGGCTTGGAATATACTCGCCCAGATGGAGATGTTGTCGATCGCAGCAAACGCCCAGAGGTCGGCCCCAATCCATTAGCCAATGTACCAGAGTTTTGGAAAACAGAATTCGATAATGGTTTGAAGATTATTGGTACCGACAATGATGAAATCCCCACCGTCAATCTACAGTTGACAATCAAGGGCGGTCACAAAATGGATACCTACGCCCCTGCTAAGTCGGGCTTGGCTAGTCTGACAGCATCGATGATGAACGAAGCAACGGAGAATTATTCTCCAGCTGCCATACAAGAAGAGTTGAGAAAACTAGGAAGTAGTATCAGTGTTGGGTCGGGCAACTCTTCTACCTTTTTGTCTATCAATTCCTTGAAGAAAAACCTGAGTAGAACCTTGGAACTCGCTCAGGAAATTCTCCAACGGCCAGCTTTTAAAGAGGAGGACTTTGAGCGACTCCAAAAACAGCAGCTAGAAGGTATCAAAGCCAATCAGAAAAATCCTGCTACCATTGCTTCACAGGTATTCAATAAGCTGTTGTACGGTAAAGAGCATATCTACTCTGTACCTGCTTCTGGTACGGATGCCACCGTAGCCAATATCACGCTAGACGATGTCAAAGCGTTTTACAAGGAATATTACACCCCAGCTTTGACAGAGTTGGTGATTGTGGGTGATGTTTCTGAAGAAGAGATTCTCCCTCAGCTTGACTTTTTGAAGGAATGGAATGGAGAAAAAGCAGAGGTGCCAGAGATGCCAATAGGTAAGGATGTAGATAAAACCAGAATCTTTTTGGTGGATAAAGCACAGGCACCACAATCACAAATTCGTATTGGTTATGTCACCGATTTAACCTACGATGTGACCGGTGACTATTTCAAATCTTATTTAATGAATTTTCCACTTGGTGGGGCTTTCAATAGCCGTATCAACTTAAACTTGAGAGAAGATAAGGGATGGACCTATGGGGCACGTGCCGGTTTTAGTGGTGCCACAGATACAGAGCCTGCTGTCTTTGTTGCCAGCGCTGGAGTGAAAGCGGTGGCTTCTGATAGTAGTGTCATCGAGTTTATGAAGGAAATTACCGACTATGCGAAAAAGGGCATTACAGAAGATGAATTGTCTTTTATGCGCAATGCAGTTGGTCAGCGCGATGCTCGTAGCTACGAAACGCCAGGTCAAAAAGCAGGATTCCTTAGACGTATGCTAACGTATGATTTAGATCCTTCTTATGTGGATGAGCAAGCTAAGATTGTCGAGACGATTACCGCAGAGGAGTTGAATAAACTCGCTAAAAAATACCTACAATATGATAAAATGAATATCGTCTTAGTAGGTGATGCCGCCTCCATCAAACCTAAGTTGGAGAAGCTAGGGTATGAGATCGTCGATTTGGATGAGAAAGGAGAGCCGAAGGTGATTAAGCCCTAGTTTAGTCTAGGATTACACAGCTACCATAAATAAAAGTGGTTGCTCTAAACAAGGGTTTAGAGCAACCACTTTTTTATTGCCCACTTCTCACTGGGAAACCCATCTGCGCCCAGACTAGAATCCCCTCATCCATGATGGCCGTCTTTTGATAACCGTAGCGCCTGAGTGTGTTAACTACTCGCTGAGAAGCAGCATGCGGACAAGCACAGTATACAACTACCCAGGTATCGTCATTAGGGATGTCTTCTATAAAAGCATCAGGCTCTTCGTAATAAGGAACAGGTACAGCACCTGGAATGTGGGTTTGCCGCCAAGCAACCTTTGAGCGCGCATCCAGGATGATAATCCGAGCACTATCTTGTAGGGCGGTATTCAATTGTTCTGCGGGTAAATACAACCCTTCCCGTAGTTCAAATTCAGGGCTTTCCTGATCAGGGTTTAAAACGTACTCGTCTGGTGTGGGAAAGGTGATACTATCGCCTTGGGGCTTATCCCAGCCCGAGGCTCTTGATCGCAAAAAGGCAGTAACGGCATCTATTTCTTTGACACTGAGGCTATCCTTAAAAGAAGGCATCAAAGTACTATCTCTTCCTTCGGATATGGCATAGCGTAAGAAACCATCCGTTGCAGTAGCTAGTAGCATAGGCTTGCCGAGAGCAGGAGCTGAAATACCTTCCCCCTTAGCTCCGTGACAGGTGCTACAGTTGTCTGCGTAGACCTCAGCACCTAATGCAAGGTCACCAAGTACGGGCTCTCGAGAGATTTCGACGGCTTCTTCTACTTCAGCTTCCTCGTATAGCCATTGCAGCAATAATTCGATTTCAATATATTCTAAAGGGCCTCCCAATCGATTGAGATATCCTGCCATGGCAGTCCCTTCGCGACCATACTGAATAGTATAACGCATAAAATTATTATCCTTTGAAGATGCTAACAAAGAGCGAGAGCGAAGCGATGGCGCAAAATCAGCAGCATAACCCTCTCGATTTTCGCCATGACAAAGAGCGCAATATTTGAGGTAAATACCTGCCATATTTTGACTGGTCGCACTGTCCAATTGCTGTCCAACCTTCAGTTGTTGTGCAAGAAGACCTTGTTCTTTGGGTTCTTGGAGGAATTCGATTTGTAGTCCAAAAGCATAGGCTGCGGGAATTAAAATCCGGTCATTTGGAGTATCTGTAGGTAAAACGGAAGTTGATAAACGCTCACTTAGAAAGCAATAGGTCTCCTCTAAATTAGCGACTTCAATAGTGACACCAAAGAGGCCTTCGCCTTTTTGTTCTAGGATTTGGTCGATTTCATCGCCAGGCTCCAAAGCACTTAAGAGGTGTAATTCCTGCCTGTCTTTGATGTTAAAAACGGCTTTCCTTTTGGAGCGCTGTGTTCTATCCTCTTGGATACCCATTTGTCGCAGCAATGACCGAGTAGCCGGTAGATCGTAGACAGCTACCTTAAGGTGTCGTAAAGCTACTGCACCGTTAGACTGTCTGGAGAAGCTTCTATTATAAGCAAAATAAGTTTTTTTAAAGTCTTTAAATTGAGCGTAATTAAAATTTTGCTCCTCAAAGGTGGGAAGATAATTGGAGGCAGAAGTGTCAAAACTTAGTCGCTTAATATCGGCCTCACCATTGTCCCAAGACCAACCTTCTGGAGCTTCGGATTGGCCTCGTATTGACCGGATGGAGTCAAGTGGGAAACCCTGACTTTTTAACCATTTTCTGGTAGAATCGACTGAAGAGGTGGACAATTCATAGGAGTAGCCGCCTTGCTGTGTTTTTATAAAATTGGCAAGTGAAGAAGCTTCGTCCAGTGCTTTTACGGAATCTACCAAGGAGACCAGCGTTAAAGAGGATAGATCTGGAAAACTAGTAGAAGCCGTAATCGATCCATCGTATATTCCCTCCTCGTAGTTGTCGCTTGATTGCCTAAAATAGAAACCAAGCACCTCTTTGTAATAGACCAAAGCACTGTCTAAATCCTCGACAGCAACTTCAATGTTTTGGATGCCGGTACCTATACCAAACAAGTGTTCTGCTGCCTCAGGGTCTTGAGGCTGCTCTTGCTGGCAAGAAGTGCCAGCGATCATAAGCAATAGGCATAAACAAAAAGGAAGTAAAGGTATCTTAGGACCTAAGATAGTAGTAGCATATACAGGTGCGACTGTCATGTGTGTAAAGCTTTAGGTGTAGAATAATCATGTAGTGAACAGTTCTCACAGTTTTTTAAAGGTAGTGAAGTTGTCTAAGGTTTTCTGTTGCAGGCGAGAAAACGGTATTTTGAGGCTAATCGAGGCAAAAAACGCAAGCTATGCATCGCATAGATGAGGCTTTTTAACGAAGAGTAGCCTTAAAAGATGTTTTTGATAGCCCAACAAGGAAACTTTAAACAGCTTCAGCAATAGAAATGAGGTTTCACAAATTTTTTCTAGCTGTCGAAAAATAGCCTTACCGAAGAGTTCGATTAAAAAACTCAATCGTCCGCTGCCAAGCAAGAGTGGCCGCCTCGTAGTTGTACCTAGGAGTAGTATCGTTATGAAAACCGTGATTGACATCCGGATAAAGGTGCGCAGTATATTCTTTGTTATTGTCCTGTAAAGCTTTGGCATAGTCTGGCCATCCTGCATTGACGCGCTTATCGAAGGCCGCAAATTGGAGTAATAAGGGGGCTTTGATATTCGGTACTTCTTCTGCAGCGGGCTGTGATCCATAAAAAGGTACAGCGGCTTTCAAATCTGCTACTTTGACCGCCATCATATTACTGATCCAACCTCCAAAGCAAAACCCAACTACACCAATATGGCCGGTACAATCAGGATGAGCTTTTAGGTATTCAAAAGCAGCGATAAAATCTTCGAGCATTTCATTGCGATCTCTTTTCCTTTGTAGTGTACGACCATCGTCGTCATTACCCGGATAACCACCGAGTGGACTCAAGGCATCAGGGGCTATTGAAATGAAGTTTGCCAATGCTGCTCTACGGCCTACATCGGCAATATGAGGGTTTAATCCTCGATTTTCGTGCACGACGATGATGCCAGGTAGTTTTTTGGTAGCACTAGTAGGTCTTGAGAGTTGCGCTTTGATGGTTCCACCTCCTTTAGGCGAGGCATATTCAATTGTTTCCGTTTTCAGGCGCTCATCTATTTTAGGGACCTGTATTTTGTCGGTGTAGTTGGGCATTAGGTAGCTCAAAATAGCAGGCACAGTCAAGCCACCAACTGCATAAAAGCTCAACTGATCCATAAACGAACGACGATCAATTTTGCTATGTACATAATCATCGTATAGATCAAAGACAGCTTGGGATAGGATAGGTTTTTTCAAGGTCAAGGCTATTGGTTATTTATATTTATTCACTCTTGCATCATTAATTACACCTTTCCAGTTCATACCAAAGGCGAAGTCGTAGGTATTACCTTGGCTATCCTTATAAGGAATCATATCTCGTGGTGTATCTTCAAACTGCTGTTCTACGGTAGCCATATTGGTGGGCATTTGGAAAGGTAATAAACCCGAAGGTTCTACATCGCCAGCAATGATCTCCATGAGGGCTTGATCTTGTACACCCATATGTACTAGGATTGCGTCAGAATTGCCTTCGATTTCAGAAAAAACCATAGGTTTTGAGCAATGTACAACCACAATTACAGGTTTATCTCCCATTTGTGATTTAGTATTGTTTACAAGATTCATATCTGTGGCATTACTGGTGGTTACCGTTTTGCCTTTATAAGTCCGATTGGTGAAGTTTTCTAGAGAGCTACCACCAGCTAAACTCACGGCTCTGGCTTCGGAAGCGGTATAGGGAGCATACTGCAAGCTGATTGGCATATAGCCATTCCCCCCATTTTCCAAGTCTGCGCGATCATAACCTACGCCACCATTTGGACTCTTGATGCCCACCAATGCAAAGTCTGCTTCTTGTGGGTTGTTTACAAGCTCAAAGTAATTATCTACGATTTCTAAATTGAATGGATGTTCTGTTTTGGCAGGTCGAGTTTGTCCCCACCAGTTGGTAGTTGCCGGTACATAGCGTTGCGGAATATAGACCTTTTGTTTGTCTTTGATAGGCAAAGTAGCGGCTCCATTTTTGAGGAGAACAATTGACCGAAGTTGGGCCTCAAAACCAGCTTTCATAAAGTCAGGATTCCCAACAGTCGCTTTTGTTTTCTCAATTTTTAAATAAGGGTTTTCAAAAAGTCCTGTTTGGAATATATTTTTTAATAGGCGTACTGCAGAGACCTCGAAACGTTTTCTCATAACTGCTTCGCCCTGCGCTTCGACCCCAATTTGATAGGCTTCTAATACAGGTCCTTTGTCATTATTGCCTCCAAATTGATCCATACCAGCATCGATGGCTTTAAAGTGACGTTGTGCTTCTGTCAAACTTTCTACACCCCAGGGTTTTCCTTCAAATCGATCGATAGCTGAAACATCTTTGGTGATGCCCCAATCGGTACAAAGTACGCCGTCATAGCCATATTTGTCGCGCAACACTTCGGTAATCAAATACTTGTTGTATCCATTAGCTACTGCTTCGCCTTCGCCAGTTGAGATGGTATAGTATGGCATAACTGCAGAGGCTTTACCCGTCTTGCCATCGAGCTTAAAGACACCTTCTGTGAAAGGTCGAGTATGGTTCTCCAATTTACCGCCAGGGTAGACGGCGTAGGCGCCATACCCAAAATGACCATCACGACCACCTTCTTCAGGGCCGCCCCCAGGCCAGTGCTTGACCATGGCATTTACACTTTCGTTCCCCCAACCTTTATCATTGGTCGACTGGAAACCATCAACGTAGGCTCTGGCTAGATCAGTAGCGAGTTTGGGGTCTTCTCCCATTGTACCATCAAAGCGGCTCCAACGTGGCTCAGTAGCTAGGTCAATTTGCGGGCTCAGGGCAGTAGCAATTCCTAGGGCACGGTATTCTTTAGAGGCAATTTCTCCAAACTTTTTCATAAGTATTGGATCAAAGGTTGCTGCTAATCCAAGTGTGCTTGGCCATTGAGAGATACTTCCACCTGCTCCTTCGTTGTATTCAGCGTAAGAGTCGCTGCCATGTCTGGGATCCGAACTTATATTGATAGGAATGCCTAATCCCATGCCTTCTACTAATGCCTGAGCATTATTATTCCACTGCGCTGCCACGGCTGGGGTTTCGACTCTGGTAATTAGTACATGTCGGAGATTATCTTCCGTCAGGAATTTCTTTTGATCATCAGATAGATCGCTTGCTTTAGCCCCACTTTCGGAAAAGGGTTTGCCATTGTAGTTAGACCCTCTGCGACCGGCAGATGGTATAGATTGGTGACTACTATAGAGCATTAATCCAGCAATTTGTTCGATAGACATTTTACTAGCTAAATCTTGAGCTCTTTCCTCTACCGTTAAGCGCCAATCTTCGTATTTATTTAATTTACCATCTTGGTTTAAATCTTTGAAGGCGTAGCCATCTACTTCAATGATTTTTACTCCGGAATCAGGGGCGTAACCTAGAGTTGCACCACCTTCATTGGTTATAATATTAAATCCATCTGCTGAAGATTCAGTCCATTTGGGACCACAGGAGGTGAGTGCCATAGCTAAACAACAGAATATTAAGATTGATTGATAAACTTTCATTTGATTGACTTATAAATGATCCCCAAAACTAACAATTTATAGAGGGAGAACTTCTCTTGGGCTAAGTAAATCATGGATGCTTGATGACTTAATCCATAAACGACCTATTTCAATAGGTAAACGACCAAGTTTTTATTCTCCTATAACCGATAGCTACTTGTACTTGGCTACTCTACCGTCATTAATCACTCCTTTCCAATTCATACCAAAGGCGAAGTCGTAGGTATTGCCCTCCCTATCTTGATAAGGAATCATATCTCGTGGTGTATCTTCAAACTGCTGTTCTACGGTAGCCATATTGGTGGGCATTTGGAAAGGTAATAAACCCGAAGGTTCTACATCGCCAGCAATGATCTCCATGAGGGCTTGATCTTGTACACCCATATGTACTAGGATTGCGTCAGAATTGCCTTCGATTTCAGAAAAAACCATTGGGTTGGCACAGTAAGCAACAACTATTATGGGTTTGCTGCCCATTTGGTACCTGGTATCTTGTACCAGCGCCATATCTGTAGCATTATCGGTTGTGGTGGATTTTCCCTGATAACTACGATTGGTGAAACCTTCCAGGGGACTGCCGCCAGCAAGGCTGACCGCCCTAGCCATGCTTGCAGTATAAGGACTATATTGGAGACTAATCGGCATATAACCATTGCCTCCATTTTGTAAATCGGCGCGATCATAACCTACACCACTAAATGGATTTTTCACAGCAACTAAAGCAAAATCTGCTTCCTGTGGAGTGTCAACAATCTCGAAGTATTTAGCTATAATATTCAAGTTAAAAGGATAATCCGTTTTTGCTGGTGTTACCTGTCTCCACCAGTTCGTAGATGCTGGCTCGTAGCGCTGCGGCACGAATACCTTTTGCTTGCCTTTGATCGGTAAAACGGATCCTTGATTTTTAAGCATTACGATGGAGCGGAGTTGAGCCTCGTAACCCGCTTTCATGAACTCAGGATTACCAACAGTAGCGCTGGTATTTTCAATGTCTAGGTAAGGATTCTCAAAAAGGCCAACCTGAAAAATATTTTTTAGTAGACGTACTGCAGATTGCTCCATGCGCTTTCTCATATACGTCTCGCCGTGCTCTTGTACCCCCATTTGATAGGCTGCTAAAACGGGACCCTTCTCATTATTTCCTACAAACTGATCCATACCAGCTTCTATTGCTTTATAGTGACGCTGAGCTACCGTCAAGTTTTCTACACCCCAGGGCATGCCCGAAAAGCGATCGATTGCGGCAACGTCTTTGGTGATTCCCCAGTCCGTACAAAGTACACCCTCGTAGCCATATTTTTCGCGTAATACATCGGTGATCAGATACTTATTATACGAGTTACCTACTGCTTCGCCCTGGCCATCAGAAATGGTATAGTAGGGCATTACCGCAGAGGCTTTTTGAGTCTGTCCAGCTAGTTTAAAGGCTCCTTCAGTAAAAGGAAGCAGGTGCGTTTCTTGTTGCCCGCCCGGATATACAGCATAAGCACCATACCCAAAGTGGCCATCGCGACCACCTTCTTCTGGCCCACCACCAGGCCAGTGTTTGACCATTGTGTTTACACTTTCATTGCCCCAACCTTTACCTGCAGTAGATTGGAAACCGTCCACATAAGCCCTTGCTAAATCAGTCGCCAATTTAGGGTCTTCGCCCATCGTACCACTGAAGCGACTCCACCTGGGGTCCGTTGCTAGGTCAATTTGTGGAGATAAAGCCGTAGCAATGCCCAGGGCGCGGTATTCTTTAGAGGCAATTGCTCCAAACTGTTGCATCGATTCTGGATCAAAAGTAGCAGCCAGACCAAGCGTACTTGGCCATTGTGAAATTTTCCCATTTGCACTCAGGATAAACTCTGCAAAAGCTTCGCTACCATGTCGTGGATCAGAGCTGATATTGATGGGTATGCCTAGGGCTAAACCTTCTACCAATACCTGGGTATTATTATTCCATTGGGCAGCTACTGCTGGTGTTTCTATTTGGGTGATCAGTACATGCCGGAGGTTATCTTCGGTCAAGAATTGTTTTTGACTGTCGGATAAATCACTTGCTTTTGCCCCACTTTCGGCAAAGGTTTGTCCATTATAGGTAGAACCCCTTGGGCCGGACGAGGGTATGTCCTGATGACTACTATAGAGCATCAAGCCAGCTATTTGCTCGACGGACATTCTACCAGCGAGATCTCTTGCTCTGTCATCGATAGGCAAGCGCCAATCTTCATAGGGATTGACTTGGCCATCTTTATTTAAATCTTTGAAAGCAAAGCCATCTGCCTCCAGAAGTTGTACACCTGAACTTGCTGTGTACCCAAGGGTAGCACCGCCATCATTGGTCACTATATTAAAACCATCTTTTGGAGATTCGGTCCATTTGGGACCACAGGAGGAGAGTACAATCGCTAGACAGCAGGAGGTTAATACCGATTTGTAAAGTTTCATCTGACCCGAATATTGTAAACAAACTTGAATATACTTAAACTTAAGGAAGATCACCTAATTTTTCAATGGAAGATGAAGATTGTAGTAGATGTTAATTCATCAAAGACAGTGATTGAGGAGCCAGCGCAGCATGAACATATTTGGGCTCTAGTAGACTTTATTCGAAATAATTTTGTATGGCTAAAAAATCGTCTTTTGCTCCCACTCTGCGTTGCGTCCTCACCTTAATAGCTAAGGCTATTAGGCTCCGGGCGCGCCTTGATTGGAAACAAAACTCTTCATTTTTATCTCATAAAACTACTACTCGAATAAAGTCTAGCGTATTTAGACTATTTTAGTGTCAAATTAAACTGGGACCAATGAACCGCATTTTATTCCTTTCGCTTTTTATTACTATCAGTATACATCTGCAAGCCCAAGATCGCCTTACCGGCAAAACCTTTACTACGCGCTCTGAAGTCTTGGCGCGAAATGGTATGGCTGCCACCAGTCAACCTTTAGCTACACAAGCAGCCTTGGATATCTTGAAAAAAGGCGGCTCCGCAATGGATGCTGCCATCGCTGCTAATGCCGTATTAGGCTTAGTAGAACCTGCCAGTTGCGGTATTGGTGGTGATGTTTTCGCTATCGTATGGGATGCTAAAACCGAAAAATTATATGGCTTTAATGGGAGTGGCCGTGCGCCCCAAAAGCTGACTCGCAAATACTTTGCTGATCGTGATATGAAGTATGTCCCTTTCCTTGGGCCACTGCCCGTTTCTGTGCCAGGTTGTGTAGATGGTTGGTTTGAGATGCATAAAAAGTTTGGCAAACTGAGTATGGAAGATATCCTCCAACCGGCGATAAGCTATGGTAGAGAAGGCTTCCCGGTATCAGAAGTCATCGCTTACGAAATGGCCACCAATTATGAGCGTAAAAAAGACCTACCTGGCTTCCGAGAGACCTATATGCCTAATGGTGAAACGACACCTCAAAAAGGGGAGGTCTTCAAAAATCCAGACCTTTCAAATACTTATGAGATAATAGCTAAAAAGGGTAGAGATGCTTTCTACAAAGGGGATATCGCGCGTACCATCGATAGCTATATGAAAAAACATGGTGGCTTTCTCAGCTATGAGGATATGGCGGCGCATACCTCCAATTGGATAGAGCCGCTGAGTACCAACTATCGTGGTTATGATGTTTGGGAGTTGCCACCGAATGGACAAGGAACTGCCGCTTTGCAGATGCTCAATATCTTAGAGGATTATGATATAAAATCTATGGGATTTGGTAGTGCTGAATACCTCCACCTACTGACGGAGGCCAAGAAACTAGCCTACGAAGATCGGGCAAAATTCTACGCTGATCCCGACTTTAATAAAATTCCTATCGAGGAACTGATCTCCAAGGAATATGCTAAAAAACGACGCGCTTTGATTAATGCTGACCGAGCGGCGAGAACCTATCCAGCAGGAGATTTGGAAATCGAAACGGGAAACACCACTTATCTAACCGTAGCTGATAAAGATGGTAATATGGTCTCCTTGATCCAAAGTATCTACGCAGAGTTCGCTTCGGGCATGGTACCCGATGGTTTAGGTTTTGTACTACAAAATCGCGGGCAGATGTTCAATGTACAAGATGGTGATCATGCCAATGCCTTGGAACCCGGCAAAAGACCATTCCACACCATCATTCCAGCATTTATTACCAAAGACGGTAAGCCCTGGGTAAGTTTTGGACTAATGGGCGGTGCAGTACAGCCACAAGGTCACGCTCAAATTGTTATCAACCTGATTGATTTTGGGATGAATATCCAAGAGGCGGGCGATGCACCACGGATGCGTCACCGAGGTTCTTCTCAACCAACTGGCTCGCGGATGACCAACGGCGGTACCCTCAATCTAGAGTCTGGTTTCGGCTATGAACAGATACGAGAGCTTAAGAAAAAAGGGCATACCATCTCCTTTGCCGTAGGTATCTACGGCGGCTACCAAGCCATCATGGTCGACCTGGAAAAAGGCGTCTACTCTGGTGCATCAGAGTCTAGGAAAGATGGGCAAGCGGCTGGGTATTAGTTACAGTTGCTATAAATAATATACGCTGAGTTTGAGGGGTATCCATTGCGATTTGGGGTGAACCAATCACAGTGGTTATCCACCATGCTG
>JBELML010000138.1:0-2146 GCA_042095835.1 Saprospiraceae bacterium | reverse complement strand
ATTCTACTATGTGTAACCCTTGCAGTGCTGTAATCTTGGTAAGTAATTCTCTGACTATCTATGTATTGAGACCAGCCAAGGATTCTACCAAATGAATCACGCTTGAATTCTAAATGATAATAAAAACCATATATCGGGTTACCAACTTCTTCAAATTGATTCCTACCAAGAAACCAATGAACTTCGTGTAATTGACAATTGTATGGTTCAAATCCTTCTTCCATTTGATCAGGATTTTCAACGTCACTTGGAACAAGGGGACTGTCCTTTTGACATCCAGAAATCAGGAAGATGGTGATAAAAAAAATAAAGAAATACATCAATAACTGCAATATTCTTAGAATATCTATTAGTTTATTTTTAATAAATAAGGGTATATTTGTTACATAGATTGTAATAAATAAGGGGTTAAATACAACAATAGATATATGTTTAAACGGATTGCATTAAATGATTTGCAACAGTGGAAAGAGGATGAGTATAGAAAGCCTTTAGTAATTAGGGGTGCACGCCAAGTTGGGAAATCTACTTTAGTAAGGCTATTTGCCAAATCATTCGATCATTATTTTGAGCTAAATGTAGAGAAGCCTGAAATACAGCGTTTATTCCAAGAACATACAGATGTAGAAGTGTTTTTACAAGCACTGTATTTTAGGTATAATAGGTCTGAACCGAAAGGAAGTATTCTCCTTTTTATTGATGAAATTCAAGAGTCACCTGAGGCTATTCGTTTACTACGGTATTTTTATGAAGATGTTCAATCGATCCACGTTATTGCAGCGGGCTCTTTGCTTGATTTTTCTCTGAGTGATGTGCGTAGTTTTCCGGTAGGTAGAGTTTCTTATTACTACTTACACCCACTGAATTTTGAGGAGTTTTTAGATTGGAAAGGAGAAGCCGCTGCTCTTGAAATGCTTCGAAAGATTCCCGCACCTGATTTTGCTCACCAAAAGCTTATGTCTCTCTTTCATGAATATACTATGGTTGGAGGTATGCCTGAAATTGTAGCGCGCTACGTAGAAAATGGTACACTCCTTGGCTTCGATCATTTGTATGATGACTTGTGGCAAGCATACATTGATGATGTTGAGAAATATACTACTACTAGGAACCAAAAAGTGATCTTGCGACACGTGATTCGTACTGCTCCACTTGAGCAAGATCGAATAACTTTTGCTGGTTTCGGTCGATCAAATTATCGATCGAGAGATGTAGGCGAAGCGTTACGGAATTTAGAACTCGCGAGGGTATTACAACTCGTTTATCCTACGGTTCGGACTCAACCCCCGATTGTAAGTGACCTGAAGAAACGACCTCGATTACAATTCATTGATACAGGATTACTCAATCATAGCTTGCAGATACATCCACAGTTTATTGGTTTAGATGATCTGCATTCGTTTTATAGAGGTTTTATACTTCAACATATACTAACCCAGGAATTAATTGCCAAGCATACCCATACAAACTACAAGGCAAACTTTTGGGTACGTGAGAAAAGTAACGCCAATGCAGAAGTTGACTTAGTATTTAACTTTCAGGGCGAAGTGATTCCTATCGAAATAAAATCTGGAAAACAAGGAAGATTAAGGTCGCTCCATCAATTTGTGGAAAGATCTTCTCATAAAATAGCGGTGCGATTTTTGAGGAATACCTTTTCTGTAGAGCAGGGGCAAACAGTAGGAGGTACATCTTATCAATTGATCAATATCCCGTATTATGCTATGAGTCAGCTTAAGGAATATCTATTGAAGATACAAAATAGGATAAAGTAGGCTTACTTTTTTGTAAAGAACATAGCTTTGGCCAGTATTATAGCCAAAGCTATGAAATAAGCATGGTGAAAGATAGACTACTTCATAGTCTCCACAGCTTGCTTAATCATCAAAATACTATCGCGCATTTCTTTTTGCACGAGCAGCATATCTTCGGGCGTCAACTCCAGTTTTGGGTCGTGGTCATGGTCATGGTCTTGGTGGTCATGCTCAAAGCCTGGTACTTCGATTAGGTCATGACTCCAATTGTCGAGACGAGTTTTAAGGCTTTCTACACTTGGATCACCCGCTGGCAGTTTACTAATTAATGCTTCTACTTCTTTAGAGTGAGCCATAGCTTCTTTATGAACGGCAAAAGCCTCTTCGAGCAA
>JBELML010000137.1:0-17260 GCA_042095835.1 Saprospiraceae bacterium | reverse complement strand
CTTGGACCATCTTCTGTTATATGATTGAAGGGCAGGGGAGTAAGACCTTTTCTAAAGCAAAAAAGATGTTGTATCGAGAGCCTGAATTATCTCACCGTCTCCTCGAAAAAATAACGAATACCACAATTAGCTATCTGCATCAAAAAATAGCTCATGGAGCAGACTTAATTCAAGTTTTTGACTCTTGGGCCGGTATTTTGACCCCACAGCAGTACCATACCTTTGCCTTGCCTTATATTTCAAAAATCGTTTCTTCGATTGAACAAGTGCCAACAACGGTTTTTGCCAAGGGCGCTTGGTTCGCATTGAAAGGCTTGGATCAGTTGGATTGTAATACCCTTGGTTTGGACTGGAATACAGACCCTGTTTTTGCAAGAAGTCTGGTTAAATCTGGAAAAGTTTTTCAAGGGAATCTCGATCCCTGCTACCTTTATGATACACCAGCACGCATAAAGCAGGCGACCGAAAATATGATTAAAGCATTTCAGCATAAGCATATCGTCAACCTGGGACATGGGGTATATCCAGATACACCACTAGAAGGTGTAAAAACATTTGTGCAGACGGTGAAGAATTACCAATATGGACCAGAGGAGCTAATGGATGCGAAGTGGTAAATAATGGACTTGGAGCTATAAGTTGCCACCTACTCACCGCTTAGTAATCGTAAATAAATAGTCTGGCAAAATTTGGTAGTTTGAGCATTTACTTCTTCTTTTGTACTTGTATTGTATAATCGTTTTTGTGTTATTCAGGATTCAAAATCGTAAATAGACTTAGTATGGGTTGGTTTAAAAGGTTAAAAGATGGCATTCAGACGGCTACCCGCAATAAAAAGGAAGCGCCTGAAGGTTTGTGGTACAAGTGTAGATCTTGTAAAGAAACGAGCACAACCAAAGAACTCCGAGAAAATTTCTACAAATGCCCTAAGTGTAATTACCACGTTAGGATTGGTTCTCACGACTATTTCGATATGCTATTCGACGGCTCTTATGAACTTTTATTCGAGGAACTACGAGCGAAAGATACTCTAGTATTTACTGACCTCAAACCTTATAAAGAGCGTCTAGAAACCGCCTATAAAAAGAATGATGCTACCGATGCCATTACGGTAGGTAAAGGAAAGATCAATAAGCGACCCATGATTATCGCTGCGATGGACTTTACTTTTATTGGAGGATCAATGGGTGTAGTTGTAGGCCAACGTATTGCCAATGCGATCGATCATGCCAGAGAAAACCGCATCCCATTTATGATCATTTCCAAATCTGGTGGTGCTCGTATGATGGAGTCGGCTTTTTCTTTGATGCAAATGGCTAAAACATCAGCTAAACTATCTCAACTCGCAAAAGCAGGTGTACCGTTTTTTTCTTTTCTAACCGATCCGACAACTGGTGGCGTTACAGCATCCTTTGCCATGCTTGGTGATATTAATTTCGCCGAACCCGAGGCATTGATTGGATTTGCAGGACCAAGAGTAATCAAAGAGACCATCAAAAAAGACCTTCCTGAAGGTTTCCAAACGTCGGAGTTCTTACTGGAGCATGGTTTTCTTGATTTCATTGTTGATCGTGCAGATTTAAAAGAGCGCTTAAGTGATTTGCTCTATTTCTTTGACGAACAGCGAGTCGCTCAATTGGCTAATACGCATACGCCCGTCACAGAGGAAAAGGTTTAGTGCAATTCGTACCTGTTTTATGGTTTTTTTGTCCTAAAAAAACTCCGTTGATCTCCACTAAGTAAGCTACTTAGGAATTTTAACTATTTTGAGGATTTGAAATACTTCTCAACATAGTTCATTATGTCAAAAATCTATACCATCCTTTTATGCTGTGGCATAATCCTGATTAGCTCATGTGAGTCAACAACTGCTCCGGCAGAAACCACCAAAGCACAAGTATCTGCATCCGAAGGCAAGATTGAAGCCAAACTTAAAGAATTAGGAGTGACCCTACCAGAAGCCTCCACGCCTGTTGCCAATTATGTCAATGCCGTCACAACCGGAAATTTAGTATTCCTGGCTGGAAAAGGCCCTAAAAAAGAGGATGGCACCTATATAACGGGAAAAGTTGGCAGAGATCTTACAGAAGAAGAAGGCTATCAGGCTGCTCGACTGGTAGGACTCAATCAACTCGCAGCACTTAAAGCAGAAATAGGTGATTTGGATCGCGTGAAACGTATCGTAAAAGTATTAGGTATGGTTAACGCCACGCCTGATTTCGCTAATCAGCCCGAGGTTGTCAATGGTTTTTCAGACTTTATGGTAGAAGTGTTTGGAGATAAAGGAAAACATGCTAGAGCTGCGGTAGGAATGGGATCACTACCCAGGAATATTTGCGTGGAAATTGAAATGATCGTAGAGATTGAATAGTGCGCTCTTAACGAATATTTTATCTACCTAAATTGTCTGACTCATGCTTTACACATTTAACAATCCTCTCTATACAAGCCGCAAGAATCGATTCCATCAATTAAAGAAATGTAATTTATGGATACTGATCTGTTTTTCTGTATGGTCTTTTACCCAAGCCCAGGCACCCCTTCAAATCAAGGGTATTGAGCAACCAGTAGAAATTCTGGTCGATCAATGGGGAATTGCTCACATTTACGCTGAAACCGAAGCTGATCTATTCTTTGCTCAAGGATACTATGCTGCTAGTGATCGCCTTTTTCAATTCGAAATATGGCGGAGACAAGCTTTAGGTACAGTAGCCGAAATTTTAGGTCCCAAAGAACTGGACAGAGATATTGGCACCAGGTTATTTAAATTTAGAGGAGATATTGATGCAGAAATGAACCACTATCATCCACAAGGAAAATTAATCATCGAATCCTTCGTGGCCGGCGTGAACGCTTATATTGAAGAAACTCGTAAAAACCCTGATCTACTTCCTTTAGAATTTGGTTTATTGGACATTCTTCCGCAAAAATGGACGCCAGAGGTGGTGATCTCCAGGCACCAAGGTTTACTTGGAAACATTGGCCAAGAACTCAACATAGGTAGAGCGGTGGCTATTGCCGGCCCGGAGAAAGTACAGGAACTCTCCTGGTTTCATCCTCAAAAGCCTCAATTGGCATTGGATCCTGCACTGGATCAATCCTTGTTACAAGAAGATGTTTTGAACTTGTATAATGCCTACCGCCGTCCAGTTCGCTTTCAGCCAGATGATATAATTGGTGATGCTGCCAACTCTGATTTGCAATATTTTCGTTCCTTAGCTCAAAAGGATGAATCGAGGTGGCAAGAAGACGAGCGTGATGGTATCAATGCGATCGGTAGCAATAATTGGGTAGTTAGTGGCCAGCATACTTCTAGTGGATATCCTATAATGGCTAATGATCCGCACCGCACCCAGGCAGTACCTTCGCTCCGATATATGGTCCATTTAGTAGGGCCTGGCTGGAATGTCATTGGTGGTGGAGAACCTGAAATTCCGGGAGTATCCATTGGTCACAATGAAGATGGTGCTTGGGGACTAACCGTATTTAGAACAGATGCTGAAGATTTATATTATTATAAAATAAACCCAAACAATTCCAATCAATACTGGTACAAGGGTACCTGGGAAGACATGCGTATCATTAAAGATACTATTCCCGTAAAAGGGCAGTCTCCCTACATTGTAGAGCATAAATACACCCGACACGGGCCACTCGTCTACCAAAATGAGGAAAAGAATGGAGCATTTGCGGTTAGATGCGGCTGGGCAGAATATGGGGGATCTCCCTATCTAGCTAGCTTGAGAATGGATCAAGCTACCGATTTTGAAAGCTTCCGAGCGGCCTGTAATTACAGCAACATTCCTGGGGAAAATATGATTTGGGCAGATAAAAAAGGTAACATTGGATGGCAAGCGGTAGGTATAGCACCCATCAGAAGGAATTGGAGTGGTATGGTGCCAGTACCCGGTGATGGACGATACGAATGGGATGGTTATCTTCCTATCACTGCCAAGCCTAATGTCTACAATCCTGCTAATGGACTTTTTGTAACGGCCAATGAAAACGTCACTCCTAAAGATTATATCCACTGGGACGCGGTGGGTTACAGCTGGTCTGATCCTTATAGAGGAGATCGTGCCACTGAATTATTGAGTTCGGGCCGACAATTCTCCTTAGCAGATATGGCAGCTATACAGACCGACTATCTATCTATTCCAGCGCGGACGCTCGTGCCGATGCTTCTAAAAGTAGATATACAACAAGCAGATATCAAGCCCTATTTACAAGTACTAAAAACTTGGAATTACGAATTAAACCCCCAATCGATTGAGGCATCGATCTATGTAGCTTGGGAGAACCAGATTAGGCAATCCATGAAATCATTCCTGGTGCCTGACAACCTGCAATCCTATATCAGTCCTCAATTGAAACCAGTGATTGATTTATTAATGATGCCTGATGGTCGTTTTGGTGATGATGCTTTGCAAGGCCGTGATGATTTTTTACAGCATACCTTTATTTTGGCGATTCGCTTCTTAAAAGAAAGACTAGGAGAGGATCACGCGAAGTGGCAGTATGGGCAGCCTAAAATGAAACATATTGTCTACAAACATCCACTCAGCAATGCTGTGAACGACAGTCTTAGGCAAATCCTAGAAGTAGGTCCGGCACCAAGAGGTGGAAATAGCTATACCGTCAACAGCACAGGAGGCAATTACAATCAATCAAGTGGTGCTTCTTTCAGAATCATAACCGATACTGGTGATTGGGATGCCTGTCTTGCTACCAATACGCCGGGTCAATCTGGAGATCCTAAGGATAAACATTATAAAAACCTTTTTTCTAGCTGGGCAAAAGATCAATATTTTCCTTTATTCTTTAGTAGAAAAAAGATTGAAAGTGTCACCGTTGAAAAGCTCAGCCTGAACCCTAAAGATTAGCAAGAATTTATATCACCCAAATTAATGATGATGAATTTTAAATACAGTTTACTGCTGTTTGTTTTAGTCCTTTTTGCTTCCTGCCAAACCAGCACTACAAGCGATGCTGGGAAAGTAGAGAAAGGTATGATTAAGGTCGCTATCTTCTATCCAAATGAAGAGGGAAAAACTTTTGACATGGATTATTATGCTGACAAGCATATGCCTATGGCTGCTAGTCTTTTTGGAGATCATTTGAAAGCTATGTCTATTGATAAAGGGCTAACCGGAGCTACCGCTGATTTACCAGCAAGTTATGTTGCAATTGGCTATTTCTTTTTTGCGGATATCGCTACTATGCAAGAGCAAATGGGAGCCAATGGAGAAAAACTTAGAGCTGATGTTCCGAACTACACCAATATTCAACCAGTTCTTCAAGTCAGTGAAGTTCAAAGACCTGAATAATTTAAGGTGTCAGGTAAAATGTGTCAAGTGTCATATACATAAGACATAGCACATAGCACATAGCAAAGCATCCCGACATCCGCTGCGCTGCGCCGAGATTAATTCGACCAGATTTCGTTGCGATGCACCGAAAAGGTCTCATTAACATAGCACATAAAATATAGCAAAACAACACATAACATGAAATCACTAAACACATTATTACTACTACTTTTCACCACCGTATTAATTGCCCAACAGGCACCACCACAATCCGATGAGCGCCTATATACCATTGCCAATGGAGCATCTCCTGAGAAGATCGAGGAGTACATCCAGAAATTGGTGGACTTTGGTACAAGGAATACCCTTTCTGATACCACATCCGCTACTCAAGGTATAGGAGCAGCTAGACGATGGATTAAATCTGAATTCGAGCGGATTTCTGAAGAATGCGGAGGTTGTTTGGAGGTTGATTTTCAGCATTATTTGGTAGAAGAAGGGACCAATCGAAGAATTGTTAAAGATGTCGACGTCGTGAATGTGATCGCCATCCAAAAAGGTTACCGCTATCCTAATCGATACATCATTATGTCAGGTGATATTGATTCCAGAATCAGTAATGCAAGCAATTTTACAGATGCTTCTCCAGGTGCCAATGATAATGCTTCGGGCATGGCTGGTACGATAGAAGCAGCTCGGATTTTGAGTCAATACAAATTCCCATCTACCATTGTCTATGCGGGCCTTTCAGGGGAAGAGCAAGGTCTGTTTGGAGGCAAGAAAATGGCAGAAGTAGCCAAAGAAGAAGGCTGGGAAGTCATGGGTATTCTCAACAACGATATGATCGGTAATATTGAAGGTATTGACGGAGTCATTGACAATACCACTTTCAGAGTTTTTTCTGAACCCACACCAGTAGGAGAGAACGAGCGTGATCGTACCTGGCGTAGATTTTATGGTGGAGAAGTAGATGGACCTTCCAGGCAATTAGCTCGCTACGTGGATCGCTTGACCAACCAATATTGTACCAACCTGAATGCCATGATGATTTACCGTTTAGATCGCTTTGGTAGGGGAGGACACCATCGCCCATTTAATGATTTGGGTTTTCCGGGAGTACGTATTATGGAAACCCACGAGCATTATGAACGTCAGCACCAAGATTTAAGAACTGAGGATGGTATAAAATATGGAGATGTCATTGAGAAAGTTAATTTTGAATATGCTGCCAAACTCACGGGGGTAAACATGCTGGCTCTAGCTTCTTTAGGTTGGGCTCCGCCACAGCCTCAAAATGTACAAATTGGAGGTGCTGTACGCCCTTCTACCCGCTTGAAATGGGATGCAGTAGAGGATGATGACCTGGTAGGCTATAAAATCTACTGGAGAGAAACCACTGCTCCGCAATGGCAATATTCAAGGTTTGTATCAAAGGATATCACGGACTTTACGCTAGAAGGTATTGTCATTGACAACTTCCTTTTTGGAGTCGTCTCCGTTAGCAAAGATGGCCACGAAAGTGTAGTCGTCTATCCTAAGACCCTGATCAGAAGAAGATAACTTTTTATAGAAGGAAATATCACTACATCATCGAATTCCAAAGTATGAAAAAATTATTCACTACAACATTCTTACTCTTGGTAGCTACTATTTTCACTTTTGCACAAGTGAAAGTCGTAGATACCGAGCGATTTGCCTTTGAGCCTAATTTGCGCTACATTCCGGAAGTCAATTCGCCAGCAGATTTTTTGGGCTACGAGCTGGGAAGTCATATGACCGAATACGAGCGAGTAACCCAATATTTCGAATATTTGGCAGACTTATCTCCCAGAGTACAGATCAATGAATATGGTCGCACCTACGAAGGAAGGCCTTTAATCAATCTCGTCATTTCATCTGCTGAAAACATAGAAAATATAGACGATATTCAGGCTAAACATTTAGAGCTCCTTGATGCCAGTGAATCAGAGGCTAGAGCGATTATAGAAGATGAACCTGTTGTTACCTCGTTTAGCTATAATATTCATGGCAATGAGTTTTCTAGTACAGAGGCGGCAATGCAGGTTGCTTACCGAATGGCCGCAGCCAACGATATCGAAACATTAGATGTTTTAGAAAACTCTGTTATTGTCATGTTTATCTGTATCAATCCTGATGGTCGTAATCGCTATGCTTATTGGTACAATTCAATGGCTAGAGTAAAAACACCAGGATATGAGCCACGTGACCTAGAGCATTATGCTCCCTGGCCTAATGGCCGGACCAACCATTATTGGTTTGATTTGAATAGAGATTGGATTTGGGGAGTACACCCAGAGTCGAGAGGCCAGATTGAGGAATATCAAAACTGGATGCCGCAGGTACACGTTGATTACCATGAGCAGGGCTACAATTCCAATTATTTCACCATGCCCGGTACGACCCCTAGGAATATGCAATTGCCTGATCGCTATGAGGCATGGACTGATACCTTTGGCATGGCGAATGTTAATCAATTTGACCAACACAAATTGAATTACTTTACTCGAACTTCCTTTGATTTCTTTTATCCATCTTATGGGTCTTCTTATCCATCTGTAATGGGAGCGATAGGAATGCTTACTGAGCAAGGAGGTATCGGTGGTGGTCGCGCTATTGAAACCAATGATGGCTACGTGTTAACCTTGCGTCAAAGAGTTTTTGATCATTATACCACCTCTATTGCTACGATTAAAAAGTCTAGAGAACGAAAACAAGACTTACTAAAATACAGCTACGAATCTTGGCACCCAAAAAATAGTAAGGTCAAAACTAAGGCCTACTTTTTCACTGATCAAACGGTATACGCCAATGATGTGGTCAATATTCTGCTAAGAAATGGAGTTGAAGTTGAACGATTGACCAATAGTACCTCCATTAGCGCCAAAGATTATATTACAGGCAAGACTGCAAATCGTAGCTTAGCTGCGGGCAGTTTCGTTGTGAAAACAGATCAGCCGCGTCATTTATTCATTACAGGTGTGATGGAGCGACAAATGGAGATCGAGGATTCCGTCATGTATGATATGGCAACCTGGGCAGCTCCTCTGGCTTACAATTTAGAAGCCTATTCTAGCGAAGCTCTTCCTAAAATGCAAACGGAAAAAGTAGCGGGGCCACTAATGGCTAAAAAAGGTTTGGCTACAGCTGATGATGCTTATGCCTATGTGATTGACTGGTCACAACGATACGCTCCAAAAGCATTGGCGAAGTTGTGGGCAAAAAAGTATAAAGTGCGCTCAGCAGACGGGCCATTTACAGACCAAAATGGAAAGACTTATCCTCAAGGATCACTCGTCGTCTTGGTAGGAAGAAACTTAGAAAAGAAAGATCAGATAGCTTCAGACATGAAAGCTTTAGCTGAAGAGGTTGGTGTAGAGATCGAAGCCTATGGAAGTGGTCGTATGAAGAAAGGAATGGACTTAGCTTCTTCTAAAAATAGACCCATCAAGCAGCCTAAGGTGGCTATGTTGGTGGAGCCGCCATTCAGCACCTATACTTGCGGACAAATCTACTTTCTTTTTGATCAAGAAACAGAGTTACCTGTCGAGCGTATCCGTACCTCAATCTTCCAGCCAAGTGCAGTTCCTAGTTTTGGATCACGTTATGGAGGGGCGAATTTACGAGATTACGATGTCCTTATTTTGCCAGGAGGCGGAAATGGCTTAAACCAAATGTTCAAAAAAGAGCAGTTGACTGAAATCAAAGCTTGGGTGCAAGCTGGTGGAGTCATTGTAGCTACAGAAAGTGCCGCTCGCTTTTTTACAAAAAAGTCTGGCATAACCAATGTTGAGTTCAAAAAATCTAAGCCGGATACTTCTGAGCAGGCGAAGTATTTAGACTATAAAGATCGGACGGATTATTTTGGTAAAAAACGAATTCCGGGTACAGCATTGAATGCGCATATTGATGTGACCAACCCACTAGCTTTCGGAATGGATCCTACTTTGTTTGCCTTAAAATTTGGCAGCGATGGTATCATGCCTTCTTCAAGCTTTCAGACCGTGGGGCATTATGCCAAATCTGCCGATGATTTATTGGCTGCTGGCTATGCATCACCCGATAATTTAGAGCATCTAGCAGGTACAGCCTTCGCAGGCGTGGCCAATGTAGGTCGCGGGAAAGTCGTCTTTTTAGTAGATAATACGCAGTATCGTATGTTCTGGAGAGGACCATCACGCATGATGCAAAATGCAGTGATGTTGTTGCCGGGACTCTAGGTTTAACTGAGTTCCGGAGTGCTGGTGTATTGGTGTTGAAATGTATCCTAATACACTAGCACTTTATTACTTCAACAATTCCTCCAATTCCACCGGAAATGGCGAGGTATGTATTTTCAGATAGTGTACCAGTTTTTTCTGATTGGCATTGGGAGCTTTATGCTCTTGTATTTCTTTGAGTAGCCAGTTGCATTCACTGCAATCAACTTCTCCTGGCGAGGAGAGATCTTGAAGAAGATAATCGGAAATGATTTTTACAAATAGAGTAGACCAGGCAGCTGTGTTTTTATCCTCCGGAATGAGCTCGTTGATCTGGAAGGCCATTTCGGCTTTAGATTTAGAGATAATACCGCCTTCGTAGCATTGTATAGCAAATTGAGTGATCTCCTTACTCTTAATCGCGCCTCGTTTTCGAATTTGGTCAATCGTTGTATTGCTTATCGTCATAAACCCAATTTTAATCAAGATTTACTGACGAAAACTCCCGCGTCGCTTTGTCAGCATGAAATACTCCTTACCATTTTCACTCCCAAACACTCCTAACCCTGAGCTATCACCTTTCAATCTAAACCTTTTTCCAAAAAAATGCTAATAATTTCCAACGACTCTTGTCACCCTGCCGTCTAGCAGCTTGTAAATTGAATTGATCACCATCCTAATACAACATGAACTATCTAAGTAAATTTCCAATCCTTATCCTGGCACTCGCTCTAACGACTTTGAATGGATGTCTACAAGATGAGTGTGATGCAGAGCAAACGTATACTCGATATGATCCCATCTACGTAGCTCCTACAGATATTCGCCAAGATATTGCGATCCAGGAATCAGTGACCCTTGAGAACCCTGGCAAGATTTATTATTACAAAAATTATCTGCTCATCAATGAGTTTGAAAAGGGTATCCATTTTTATGACAATAGCAACCCTGCTAGTCCCCAATCATTGGCTTTCTTGCCCATTGATGGGAATGTAGATGTGGCCATCCGAAATGATCACCTGTACGCCGACAATTATGTCGACTTATTGACTTTTGACATTAGCGACCCACTAAATCCAGTACTGGTTGATCGAATTGAAGAAGAATTTTTCTATTACGGTTTCGAAGAAGACAAAGGGTATATTGTAGGTTATGAGCCCACCTCGGAGACTAGGACCATCAGCTGCCAAGAAAATTTTGGAGATATGTTCTGGGATGGGCCGGTTTTGTTTGCTACCGCTGAGGCCAATTTTGATGCAGTACGTACTAGCAACTCGAGTACACCAAGTGGATCAACCGTGGGAACTGGAGGTTCTTTGGCTCGTTTTACTATAGCTAAAGATCACCTATACATGGTGTCAGAGTACGACCTTAAGGTCTTTGATTTAGAAGTGCCAGATGATCCGCGTTTTATCACCGTCAATAATATTGGTTGGGGTATTGAGACTATATTTCCCTACCAGGATAATCTCTTCATTGGGAGTAGAAATGGAATGTTTATCATGAGTATAGAAGAGCCAGGACGCCCATTTATGCAAGGTGTTTTTTGGCATAGTAATGCTTGTGATCCTGTCTACGTTGATGGAGATTATGCCTATGTCACCCTGAGAGACGGGACAGAATGCGAAACCTTTACCAATCAATTAGACGTGGTTGATATCAGAGATTTACAAAATCCATTACTGGTGAAAAGTTTTGAGATGCACAATCCAATGGGGATTTCCGTCTTCGAAGAGCATCTTTTTCTTTGTGACAATGATGAAGGTTTAAAGATATTCGACGCTACCGACCCTAATACCGTAGGCGATGAACTGGTGAAACGCATCAATGATTTTGATGCCTTCGATGTAATCACACTCAAAGAAGAACGGGTGGCTTTGGTCATCGGGCCAGATGGCTTTTATCAATACGATATCGATGATCCACGGAATCCAATTTTCTTGTCTAAGATTAATGTGGATAGGTAGAGGGATTTGTAGGAAGAATTATTTCGTCATTATACTTTTTTTATGAGAAATTTTTTAGTCACGGTCATAGTCTTCTTTTTTACATTTGGCTTAAATGCACAAAACGCTACTATTGACGTTATTCACCTTAAAGATGGGAGCATCTTCAAAGGGGCCATTCGATCTTATGAGCAAGGGGAAGCATTGGAATTGACCTTAAAAAGTGGAGAAACCATCACTTTAAAGGATACAGATATTGATCGGATCGTTCAAGAAAAAGTACGCGCTCCCAGTAAGAATCCATTGGCTCCTCAATCGATATACCACTCGATCCAATTATCTAGCAATGTAGGCAGCAATTTCCTTGATGAATCAGATTGGGGTTTAGGATTTGAGGCGCTTTCTGGCTATTGGATAGATGAAACTTTTGGTGTGGGCGTGGGTACGGGCATTATACAATACTCTAGTGATTATGCTTGGCGAGTGGTACCCGTATTTTTGGATTTTAAAATCAAGGGAAATAACCGTTCTCCATTTTTCTTATCTGGAGATGTGGGCCTTGGTTTTCCAATCAAGAATGAGGATAGAAATGTGTTGGGTGGAGAGGCTGGTGAAAGGTTCAAGCTCGGGTTAGGAAAGATCTGGACCACTCGGTCAAATGCGAGACTCAGTTTTGAGTTGGCATATCTGCACCAAAGGGTTACTTTTGAAGGTGATGCCTTTTTTAATGGAGGCTGGGGCTGGTGGGCCCCTACTGGAGATTCCATTGCCCGAGACATCCGATTTAAAAGATACCAATTAAGAATAGGGTTTATATTCTAAATGACATTTAAAAAAACATACAATGATCAGCAACTCATCAAAGGCTGTCGAGATAATCATCGGCAGGCCCAGGAAGCTCTATACCGTAGGTTTGCGCCTAAAATGCTACGTATGTGCTATCGGCATACTAGCGATGAGCATACGGCCTTAGAAATTGTCAATACCGGTATGCTAAAAGTCTTTCAGAAGATCGACAGTTTTCAGCAGACGGGCAGTTTAGAAGGTTGGATTAGAAGGATTGTTTACCGTTGTATGGCAGATCATTTTAGAGGCCAAAAACAAAAGATTCGATTTTTAGCATTAGACGAGAGAGATAAAGAAAAAGACCGGAATGCGCTTGATGATTTATACCTCGAAGATTTATTTCATCTAATCGAATCTCTTCCAGAAATGATCAGGCAGGTATTTCAGCTGTATGCCATTGAAGGGTATACCCATAAAGAAATCGCAGACATTTTAAACATCAAGGAAGGTACTTCCAAATGGTACCTTTCTGAAGCACGCAGGACCTTAAAGCAATTAGTGCAATTACATAACAACCAGAAGAATTATGCAGGATAATCCATTTGATGAACAATTTATGGATCAGGCCTGGGGGCAAATGAAAATGACCTTAGACCAGGAGATGCCAGAACGTCGCAAAAAGCGACTCTTCCTCTGGTGGTGGCTATTGCCTGCACTATTGCTGGTTATAGGACTAAGTGCTTATGCTTGGCAAAAAGACCGCTTGAATAAGGAACCGCTTGAAATTTCAGCCGAAACGCCTATTGCAAGCATCGATATTGCAACAAGCAAAGAAGAAAGGAACCCTCAAAATACAAGTAATTCTGCGGTAGAAGAATCTGCCCAGAAGAAGGAAGCATCTCCGAAAATCAATCACCCTGAGCTGGCTACTCCTGATCAGCCACCCTCTATGGAATCCCAAACCAATAGAAATACGAATGGTCCCAGAAATCCATCTGCAACAAACCAAGGTCTTGAGCAACAGTTAATAACGGAGCCTACAGTAGCGCCCATAGCCTCGAACACCACAAGACCAGAATTGAACAATAATCCCATGTCTAGCCAGCAAGAGTCGGAGCGGGAAGTACGACCACTTCCTCGATCCCTCTTGCCTCTTTTTGAGCCTTTACCGAGCATTTTGGTGAACTTAGATATGCCTGTTCACAAAGAATTGAATTGGCCATCTTTTGCTCAAAAGTCCAATCAATATCAGCTTTGGGTCAATGGCCATCTGGCCACCTCTTTGGATGCGAACCAACAAAATAGTCTGGGTTTAGGCATCATTTATATTTATCCTGTTCAGCGAATGCAAATAGGTTTTGGCCTCAAAGCTCAATCGGGTAGGGGCGTAATAGAAACAGCCACCTCCGATAAGGCTGACTTTGTATCCAATGCGGAGGAAGCAGACCCGCTGGGTAGTTTTGCAGACCCCGTAGAAGACTATAATATCGACCAGAATTTTAGCACACCGCAGGCATTTCGATTTCAATCGCTTAAGCTAAGCGGGAGTTTGACTTATCGTTGGCATCCCAGATGGTCCTCAGTACTTTTTGTAGAGGCAGGACAATTATTGGGTATCACTGCTCAAAATCAAATTGAGGATAATCAGCTACTAGATTTGGGTACAAATAGAAATGGTACTCAGGAAGTACAGGCACCTAGTGAATTAGAAGATCTTTTCGAATCGAAAACAGTAATAGATTGGGGGCTAGGTATTCGTCACCAATGGAATCATCGATTCTCTACAGACCTGCAATACCAATTAGGTCAAAGTAATTTGATAGTAGGAGATCGTTTTGAATGGCAACGCAATCGATTGATTCTGGGTTTAAACTATAGGATTAAATAAGTTTTCTTTAGCCTTTCTAAAACAAGCAACTAAGCGGTCCATTTCCTCTGGGGTATTGTACAGATGAGGTCCAATGCGAATAGCATCGCCTCTTTGAGAAACCATCACTTTTTCTTCACGAAGAATGGCATTTAATGCTTTTGGATTGATACTATTCGGTAGGCGTATCCCAAAAAGGTGAAATGCTCTCTGAGGACTCTCATCGATTTGACAACCTAGTTCTAGCAAAGCGGCAATCGCGGGTTGGCTTAATTGATCGCAATAGGCTTGGATATTTTCAGGGCCCCAAAGATTTAGTTGTTTGATGGCCGCTGTTAATTGAGGCACAAGTTGAAAGTTGCTGTGTTCGCCTACGGAATAGCGCCCAGCTCCTGCTTGGTATTGAGGTTCGTAATTAACGAGTCCCGCGAAATCTTCACTATTGTGGCGGTTGATCCAGTTTTCTTCCAGTGGAATACCTTCGTCAAAGTAGGGTCCGAAATAAGCTACTCCACAAGAATAGGGGCCAAGTAGCCATTTGTAACCACCACAAACGAGCATATCTGGACGGATAGATTGTACATCAAAAGGCAGTGCTCCGACCGATTGCGTACCATCAATAATCAACAAAGCACCAACGGCATCACAAGCCTGACGAATCGCTACCAAGTCAAAGAGGGTTCCATCTGCCCAATGCACATGGCCCATAGCCACCACTTTTGTAGCACTATTGATTGATTCGATAATCTGATTAGTCCAATCTTCACTTCTTTTATTGCTGGCTGGAGGTGCTACTAGCCGGATGGCACAGCCGGAGCTTTGACTCAATCGTTCCCAAGAGTAGTAGTTGCTCGGGAATTGTTCATCAATCAATAGGATTTCCTGATCCTTTTTTATCGAAATATTTTTAACCGCAGTAGCTATTCCATAGGAAGCTGAAGGTACAATGGCTATACTTTGATAGTTGCTAGCTCCAATTAATGTTGCAAATTCCTGTTTCAGGGCCTTTACAGGCCCGTAGAAGTCCGTTATACCGATTTTCCAGGGTTGGGCTTTCATTTGAAGCATCTCTTCTCCAATCGCTTTTATGGCCTTCAATTGAGGAGACATATAGGCGCAGTTGATATAGGCGACGGTGTCGTCTAGGTCGAAGAGGTGACGTTGGCTTTTGATGTTCTGGAGTTTTCGAGTGGGGATGTTGGGGAGTGCTGGTGTTTTGGAGAAGGAGTGTGCTGGTGTGGATGAGTGTTTTGGAGAGTTGGTGTGCATTGTATTGTGATTGAAGATTGAGGAATTTATGCAAAAATACTTCTATGAGTAGTGGTAGTCAACCTCACCGAATCATTTCGAAAAAGGAGGTATCAAAAGCACTTTATTGCAAAACTAAGTGACTCTGAAACTGAAGCAGCAGAAACCCAAAACTGGCTGTTACTAAATCCCAAAACCCCACAACTCCAGCACTTAAAAACTAAACATTAAATCGGAAATGCATTACATCTCCATCTCCCACTACATACTCTTTTCCTTCAATAGAAAGCTTCCCTGCATCTTTTACGGCGGCTTCTGAGCCATATTCTACATAGTCCTGATACTTGATGACTTCAGCACGGATAAATCCTTTCTCAAAATCAGTGTGGATAACTCCGGCTGCTTGAGGTGCCATGTCACCAGTGTGGATCGTCCATGCACGTACTTCTTTCTCACCTGCGGTGAAGTAGGTAATGAGTTTTAAAAGCTTGTAGGAGGCATTGATAAGCTTATTTACGCCTGGTTCATTCAGTCCCATATCTGCCAGGAATTCCATGCGTTCTTCTTTGGATTCTAGCTCGGCGATATCGGCCTCTATGCCAGCACTAATAAGAATGATTTCCGCTTTTTCATCAGCAACTGCCTCTTTGAAAGCTTTGGTATAGGCATTTCCCTCGTGCACAGACTCCTCATCTACATTACAAACGTATAAAATAGGTTTGCCCGTCAAGAGCATCATCTCTTTGAGGAGCGACTTGGTCATTTCATCATCACCTATATCGAAGGAACGAACGGGTCTTTCGCTCTCCAGGTGAGCCAAAATAGCTTCTCCTATACCTACCGCTTTTACGGCTTCTTTATCACCACTTTTGGCATTTTTCTTCAGCTTCTCTAGACGCTTTTCTACCGTGTCCATGTCCTTCAAGATCAACTCCGTATCAATGGTGTCTTTATCACGTACGGGGTTGACATCACCATCCACGTGTACGACATTCCCATCTTCAAAACAGCGGACTACATGAATGATGGCATCTACTTCTCTAATGTTTCCAAGGAACTGGTTTCCCAGACCTTCTCCTTTGCTTGCTCCTTTGATCAAACCAGCAATATCTACAATCTCCACCGTAGTAGGGATGATCTTTTGGGGATTGACCAATTCTGCCAGTTTGTCTAGGCGTGCATCCGGAACGGTAATCATACCCACATTTGGCTCTTTGGTAGCAAATGGATAGTTTGCAGCTAATGCTTTAGCAGACGTTAACGCATTGAATAGTGTTGATTTTCCAACATTAGGCAAGCCTACAATACCACACTTTAAACCCATAATTCTCTTATTTTTGAAAGCAGGCGCGAAGTTAGGTTTTTTTGTTAAAAGATTATATGTTGAGGGACTGATAAGTTTTTTGGTTTAGAAAGTTTAGAGGGTTTAAGAGTTTAGGAGGTTTAGGGGTTTAGTTTTTTGGGGAATATGAGGATATTGTTTAGGAGGGGTATGGGGTTAAGGATTAAGGGGGTTATGAGTTTATAAGTTTATGAGGTTAAGAGGTGCGGAAAGAGGAGGCTTTCGTCAGAAGTAACTGTGGAACTGGGAGTTCGGTACTTTTTCCCCTGGCATCCCGAAATCCACTATCGTTACTTCGGGATTAATTCGACCAGATTGTATTGCTGCGCACTACAAAGGTCTCATTAACCTGGTACTTGACACTTGACACTTGACACGTGGCACATAATAAATAGCAAAGTATCCCGACATCCGCTGAGCTGCGCCGGGATTAATTCGACCAACGTTGCTAAAGCATCGGGTCTCATTAACCTGACACATGGTACATGGCACTTGGTACTTGGCACATAATACATAACACACAGCTGTATCGAAAAATACTAAAT
>JBELML010000136.1:0-17290 GCA_042095835.1 Saprospiraceae bacterium | reverse complement strand
TTTCCTCACTACTTTTCAACTTCACTGAATGGGGACAAACCGCAACTGCGCCCTTTACAGGCTCAAATTTGCGCGAATGACACCTTATATAATTTCACCTGTGATTATACCTTACTAGATACCGTTGTGGTTGTTAACACCACAGCACAAGGTTGTGATTCGATTACTACCACGATAACGGTGCTAGACCAAGCTGCTAATTGCAGCCCGCTAAAAGTAGCATATGGTTCGGGACCTTTGCAATTTTTAGACATACATACAGCTCCCTCCAATTGTCCAACTCCGGTATTTATTTATGCGCACCAAAATGGAGGAAATACGAGTCTGCCCAATTCAATGGTCAATTCATTAACATCTAATGGCATATCTATTGTCTCTTGGGAATCCGTTCCAGATTTAAAGAATTTTACAGAAGTTAATAATGGCTGGACTGATGCAGAGCTCATGTTGGCTTGGGTAAAAGCAAATGCAGATACTTATAATTTTGATACAACTCAATTTATCGTAGGAGCATCATCGCGTGGTTCTATTTTAAGTTGGAAATTTGCACATCGACCAGACCCGAACATAAAAGGCATATATATGTACAATGCCTTGCCAGATGGAATATGGGCTGATCCTACACTTTGGTATCCACCAAATGAGGTAAACGTTTCATCTCCCCCAATATTCCTTGTTTATGGTCCACCACCGGGCACTACCACTGATTCGCATGACCCAAATAATGGCTTTATTATAATAGATAGATACAATTCTTTAGGTATAGGTGATCGTGATACATTAATCCATAGTATTAGTAGCTCTGGCAACTCAGATAAATTCCAATTCTTGCTAGATTTTGCCCTGCCATTAGTTGATACGAGTTGTTCTTCGTGTTCCCCCACGGCTTGTGATGATGGTGATGTTTGTACTATAAATGATGTATATGATTCGAACTGCAATTGTGCCGGAACACCAATTAATAATGGGTTGTTATTAGAAGAAGGTATGGTCGTTGTTAGTGGAGATAACTGGTCAACCGTTACGTTAGATAATGCATACTGTTCTATGGTTGTTGTTGCAACACCACAAATAGAGTCCATTTCAGACGCACCGGTTGTTACGAGAATACGCAACGCCACCGGATCATTGTTCGAAGTTCGTTTACAAAATCCTGGCGGCTCGGTTTCTGGCAATTATAATGTTCAATATCTTGTTGCGGAAGAAGGCACCTACACTGCCACGAATGATGGTGTTACTATGGAGGTACGTACGTTAAATTCTACGCAAACCGCTGGAAAGAATGCATGGGTATTTGAAAATCGCACTTATCTAAATACCTATACTAATCCCGTTGTATTAGGCCAAGTTATGACCTATAATGATGCGGATTGGTCGACATTCTGGGCCTCTGCAAATAATAGCCGAGTTAATCCTCCAAATGCTTCAGGCTTTGCCGCCGGGAAACAAGTGGCCGAAGATACCGATAAAACAAGGGCTAATGAAACACTGGGTGTAATTGTTGTTGAAGCTGGAAACTATCAAGTTAGCGGTCTTCAAATAGACGCAGGGCTAGGAGCGGATGATGTTAGAGGCACACAAAATAGTGCCAGTGGTTATGATTATACCACCAATTTATCCAATGTAAGTAATGCGGTATTAAGTGTTGCTGCTTTTGATGGCGGAGATGCGGGTTGGCCTGTGCTATTCACAAATGCGCCTTTTACTAATTCAAATATTACATTGGCTTTCGACGAAGACCAGTTTGTGGATAGCGAACGAAGTCATACTACGGAGCAAGTGGCTTACCTAGCGGTATCAGCTTCTTGCGCAATGGTGGGAACCCCTTGTGACGATGGAGATGCAAACACGGTTAACGACATATATAACAATAACTGTGTTTGTGAAGGCACACCCCTTACCTGTAATATTACTATCATTTCAGACGATTTTGAGTCTGGTTTTGGAAACTGGAATGATGGTGGTACTGATTGCCAACGATTAAATAACACGAGTTATGCCTCCACGGGTAATTATTCTGTCGAATTAAGAGATAATACCAGCACCTCAACAATGACAACTGGTACCTTAGATCTATCCAACTTTACTGAAATTACGGTTGACTTCGGTTATTATCCAAGAAGTATGGATAATTCTAATGAAGATTTTTGGTTGCAAATTTCTTCAGATGATGGTACTACGTTTACTACAGTAGAAGAATGGAATGAAAGCGATGAATTTGTAAATGATCAGTTATATACAGATCAGGTGGTAATACAAGGACCATTTACCTCAAATACTCAATTACGCTTTAGGTCTGATGCATCGGGAGACTGGGATTTTGTTTATATAGATGACGTATCGATAACGGGCTGTCAAGTTGGTTCAGGGGCTGCGAATAAAAACGAAGAGAGTCCAGATGATAAATCTAATGATGCAGAAAAGATTGATTTTAAGTTCAATTCCCCATCTGAGATGGCAGATATTAATATCTATCCAAATCCGTTTAATCGTAGCCTACATATTGCAATAGAAAAGAATATGTTCGATGAAATACAGGTTTTTGATTTAAATGGAAAGCTAGTTCTTAAGGAGCCAATAATCAAGTTCCAGGAGTTAATAGCGTTAAAATTCGAAGATAAAGCCAGTGAAGATGGATTATATATCATTCAATTAATCGGTGAAAATCATATCGAAACTAAGCGTGCATTGCGCATATCGAATAAGTAAATATTTATAATAATATAAAAGACGGAAAATTTATATAGATGGATTTTCCGTCTTATTCGTATTGCAAATAGCTCTTTTTCCGTACTATCACGAGTTTCCTCCTAACATTACAAATTGTCGGAACGAAAGTCCCGATAGGACAATAATTCCTTAAACCGCTATTATTTATACACATTGTTGTACAAAACCTAAAGGTAACTTAAGCGTCTACCAAAGCGATCCGATTCTTATCTTTAGGCTTATTTAATAATCTTAAAATCAAGATGATGAAAAAAAACGATAATTGAAAGAGCATGCCAGCAAATTCCTGCCTTTGGTGCTACCTATCAACAATTTCTAACCAATATTCGTCTCAATGGACGCTCCGAAAGTACGCTCAACAATTATGGGCGTTGCCTCGCTAAATTAGCACTCTATTTTCACGCTTGTCCTACTACACTGCCCGATGAGCAGATCAATCAATACCTCTTATTACTTCGCGATACCCAAGCGCCTCCCTTTTCTTATTTCAAACATACCGTTTATGGCTTAAGGCTCGCTTTTAGACTCATCGGAAGAGAAGACCGTGCCATACGATTGCCTTCCATTAAAAGGGTACACTCCTTGCCCACGGTATTAAGCAGATCGGAGGTTAAAAACATCATTGCTACGCCTAAATGGAAAAAGCATCGCATCCTTTTTGCCCTCATCTATTCGGCTGGACTCCGTATCGGTGAGGCCAGCCGGATCGAACAGCGAGATATTGATTTCGAGCGCATGACCAATTGCTATACAATGTATTTCCACCAGCCCAATGATTAAGCCCCGGCTCTTGATTGAAGTTATAAGGTTTAATATGGTTTTTCTTCAACTAGCGAAAACGGTTCCGTTTTTTTTGGGGAAGTCTTCATGGTTGGTACATGAAGGGTGGCTTGTTGATGGGTGGTTGTAATGGTCCCCGTATCTGTGCCCTGTTCGGGCTTTTGCCCGACATGGACATAGATGCATTGTTAGCCTTTCGCCTTTATTTTTTATTGCCCGCAAAAGAACTAAAATTACTTTTTTACCGAGAAATTAATCAAACTCCTTTTGCCCCAAACTCCGCATCCGCGAAAACCTCATCAACAAAACGAGCAGTTAATTTTTCGCCGCAAAATATCTAAAAGAACCTTTCTCTAAACTCAAACATATTTACCCAAAATCGTTATAATCAATCCTCTTTTCTATATTTCTCTTTTGCATCAGATTCATCAAAATGTAACTCACAAAGAGTTGTTTCCCAACCATTGATTATGGTATATTCTCCACTTTGGCCACAAATTTCACACATTTTTTGACTTACAGTATTTAGGCTTTCTTTTAAATATTCAAAATTTTCATCTCTCCCTTCAAATCTAACTTCAAGTCCGCTGTATTTTTGGAATACTTCAGTTATTACAATATTTTCAGGGCAATTATCGTACAAAATATCAACGAGTGTAAGCCAACCTTTTCCACAAGTATTTTCTATAAACTTCTTTGCTTCTTCTTTGCTCAACATTGCTCTTTGTTTTCTTTTTTGGTGAAGGCTAACTTGAAAATAAACGAAAAATCAAAATAAACGCAACACCTCGCTTTCTTTTTCCTACCTAGCACAACAATTAAATCCAATCTACGCTTCAATAGAATTACGAGCTTCTTTTACCCAATTGCCGTGTTAGGCATAGGAATTTCATCCCAGCTAGACTAATACTGTGTAACATAAATTTCTAAGCATTTTGAAAGTCATCTTTTTAACCAATACTGCGTTGCATACTCGTCTCGATATGAATCGAGACTGCGTTGCGCCTTGTCTTGGTCAAAAATCTAAGGTTTCAAAATACCAATTAACTTATGTTACACAGTACTAACCATGTCTTTATTTTAGTGTAGACTTCAGGATTATTCAACAAATCCAAATGAGTATGCTCATAAACAATCCAAGTATTATTTTTCTTAAAGTGCAAATTTTTAGCAGGGTTCTTATTTTGCCCTAAAGCACTCTTTACATCTACCAAATGATCTCCCATTTTTTTTAAGAATACAGGACTGCTTGCTTTACTACTAATGGCCGCTATACTGTAACAATCGATCCCTTTAGGTAATGGAATAATTTGCCTTTGGTCTCCTTGTATTTCAAACCGGTCCTTCCCCTGCCAGTCTTCATCAATTAGCGCTCCATATCTTAAATCTGTTACTCCAGCACTTCTAACTTTGCCCAATTGAGCAAAAGGTTTTGCATAGGGAATAGACTCAAGAATAACATCCAGGTGATTACCTATGCGCTCTAAAGGTGCCCCGTGGTGGGGAGTTCCCAAAAAAACAATCTTCTTGAGGTGTTTTGTCCACTTTTTCTGTGTTTGACGACCATAATGGAGTGCACTTCGAGTAACTAAGCCGCCCATGCTATGCGTAATAATGACCAACTCTTCAATAGGTACTGGCCAATGCAGTACTAACTTTTCTAATAATTCATTCAAACTTTGGCCATTTGTGGAAATATGGCGGCCGCTATTGTACTTCAGATAAATGGGTGTTTTCCCTAATTCTTTTGCTAGTGCTTCCCCGTGGTTATGGTCTTTTCGAGTCCATTGAATATCATTCATACATAAACCATGTACCATCAAAAGAATTTTGCCATTGATGGTCGGATACGCCTCATCAAGGCTTTTACGATCAAGTGCTATCGTTTTTGATTGATACCTGAATTGCATCGGAATACTTAAGGGGTTCTCTGTTTCTTCAAAATAATCTCCCACAATTCCATTTAAGACGGAACGTACCGCTTCCTTTCCATCGGTAGTCTGTATTTCTCCAAGCACAGGAGCTAAGTGCCCTAACATTTTATCTAGACCGCCACCGATAAGTTTGGTGCTCCATCTGATACTGCTATAGGTGATACCCGCAATATTAGAAACCAGATGCTGAATGGGAGTTGAGGGCAAAAAAGGAGGATGAACAACTCGTTTGTGCATAGCTTCGACCAGGTCTGTCACACCAATTGTAGCATGAGCAATCAAACTGGTAATCCCTTGTAATTCTGAGCCTAAATTTCTTTTATTGGACATTTATGATGCGTCTTTTAAGTAATGAAGCTGTTTAAAGTTTCCTTGTTGGGCTATCAAAAACATCTTTTAAGGCTACTCTTCGTTAAAAAGCCTCATCTATGCGATGCATAGCTTACGTTTTTTGCCTCGATTAGCCTCAAAATACTGTTTTCTCGCCTGCAACAGAAAACCTTAGACAACTTCAATGAAAATTATGGGATCTAATACTTGATCGAACGCTTGGTATATGAAGCGAAGCGCTCAATGCTTGCTATGATTTTATAGCGTATCATGTTTAGGTGCTTCCATCCATAATGTACTTCCGTTTTTGGCCATAAAACTTGGATCGCTCCATTCAATGCTCCTGCCAAATTTGTGATTTCTGGCATCTGCTTAGAATGGCCAACTCCTCCAGAATATCCATAAAATCTAATGGATTTACAAATTGTTCTTATCCAATAGCCGTGATGTTGTATCTATTTCGGTGGTTTGACTACTATTAGAATAGTGCTAAAAATAAAAAGAGCTCACCTCGAATTTTTCGGGATGAACTCTTTTTATAGTTTCCTTTACTGCTATATGATTATTAGGGCAAACGCACCAAAAAAATTACACTACATTTTTTTATAATTCCTACTAAAACTCCAATTCAAAACCGCTCTAGCATCTTCATTTTTGTCATTCGATACAAAAACGAAGCAAAAAAATCTTGCCTAGCCAAACTCGCTCCGCTCAGACAATGCCTAGGCGGCTTCCCGCACTTCACTTATGACCTTTTTTGCACTTAATTTCGAGAAATAACAATTCCTTTTTAAGTTTTTATTTTAATGCGTTTGCCCTATATGATTATAGCAAGAACCTATAGGTCCACTTGATCAAAAAGATATTATGGGCTTTTCTGGAAAATAGATTGTCTTGTAGACTTGGAAATAGGCGCTCTGATGGATCACCAGAGGCATTGTTGCCCTGCGTCCATACTAAAAACAACTCAGACCCTGGTACATACTCCCAACGGGCAACCATGTTGGATCGCCATTGCATAAAGTTGAAATCTGGATCGCTAAAACTAAAATCTACTAGGCCGTCGAGGTCCTCATCTACACTGAAATCTCCCTCATTGAAGGTAATTTGATCATCAGAAAATTTCACAAATCGCTCATTAAAGTCGGTTGCCATAGAATTGGCCACATCCTTAAAGTTGGCATATCTACCCCTTGAAATAAAGGGTTGGCCGTAGTATTGTACCGTAAGGTTGGGAGTGATATTGTAATTCAAACGGATCGTCATGCTCCAGGTTTTCTGATCAATATTACCTACTACATATCTACGTCGACCATCGATCTCGCCAAGGTTACTGACAAACTGTGCCTTCCGTTTGAAGCTGTTAAAATTGGGAGCGAGAGAGACACTCATAGCATTGGTAGGCTGATAGCTAATCCTAGTAAAAATACCAGATGATTCTACCGTACGAGGATTGTCTTTTTCAAAACCTCGGGCAATATTATAATTGATAAAACCCTGCACTTTTTTCCGATTGTCGGTATAGAAGTAGCCCCAAAGCGCTAGACCTTGGCTTCTACGCAAAGCTGGCCCGCCACGGAGGTCAGTATTGGATATATCTCTTCCTTCGTAAGTAAGACCCATACCCATACCCCAGAAGTTTTTGAACTGAGTATGCGCATTGGTATTCCAGGCTTGGTATAAGTTTTCTCCACCAAAATCCCAACGGTAGTAGTGGTTGACATTTAGAGAAAGTATTTGGAAGATAGAAAACGGCTCATTGATCCGGTACCCTGCCCACAAGTAGTGGTTGATCTCATCGGTATTCAATAAGAAACCTACATCATTCAATTCTAGCTCCGGAGAGCGCCAAGTGGCCCCTGTCTCAAAAATAAAGTTACCATTTCGCTTACCAAAGTTGACGGTGCCGCCTGTACCCATCAATGAAGTAGCGGAAGAATCTACCGAAATATAGTCCGCATCTGGTCTTTGGAAATAATGCTCAAAGGCCGTCTGTGTATTCAGGATGGATTCTTGGCTACCATTCACTTTACTCATGATGGTATTGGCCTGAATGTAGTAAGTACGGTCCTTCCAGAAGTGCATCACATCCAAGCCACTGGTGTAAGCACTTTTTCTAAGAAAATCTAAACCTGTACCATTCAAATCGCGCTGAGTAGCAGTAAAAATACCACCTATCACCGTTTGCCCCTCATTGAAATCCTGAGTGACGCGGCTGACAAAATAATTACTTAAAGGCTCTACTACTTCTTCGCGTTGCTGTCCTAGACTATTTTCTATGGTAGCATACTCTTTGGCGGTTACAGATTCCAGGATCGCGATGCCTGTTCCTTTCTTTGTTTTTCCACTAAATTTGGCTGCTCCTAAAATGGTGGTGTTGGTAGGTACATCGGCGTACTCGCCATCGTTGAGACTCGGATAAGCCGAAGGTGCTCTACCAATCCTACGAGAATAGAAAACATTGTCGGAGGTGAAATTCCCTCCAGCTTCAGACGAAGTGACCTGATAGTCAAATAGATTCCTATTCTCAATAAAAAAGGGCCTTTGCTCAGCAAAGAATATCCGAAAACCATCGAGGTTAATGGCCGCAGGATCTGCCTCGACTTGACCAAAATCCGGATTGATGGTGAAGTCGAGGGTGAGGTCTCCAGTCACCCCAATTTTGCCATCCAGACCAGCATTAAAGCCATTGGAACTTCCGGTAGCGAATGGATTATTTTCCTGCCGTTCGAAGCTTTCAGTTTGAGCTACTAGGTAGGGTTGTACTTCGATTTGCTTTTGGGGTTTTATCCCATTAAGACCTTCTAGGCTACCAAACTCACTTACCCAGTTGGAGTTGGTTCTGGAGATATATTGCCAGATATTACGCGTCCCTGCTCTGAAGTCTCTCCTGGTAAACTGGATTCCCCAGGTGTGCTCGTCTTTCAGGCCATAACGAATTTGACTAAAAGGAATTTTGATCTCCGCAGTCCACCCAAGGCTATCGACATTGGTAGCGGCAAACCAAATGGGGTTCCAGCTGTCGTCCCAATTAAAGCCATTGTCGGAGATAAACTCATCGCCTTTCACACCAGAGGCGGAGATAGTGAAAGAGAAGGCGGTCCGCTTGTCATTGTAGGAATCAATATTGATTTCTACCCAGTCTCCCTCAAAACCGTCGCGGCGCGACATCCGCTTTACGATTTTTTCTGGCTCGTCATCGTGACAACGAAAACCTACATAGAGGTATTTGTCATCGTATAAGATTTTGAAAGAGGTTTCTTGTGAAGGTGGCTTTCCTTCTTCTGGAGAGATTTGTACAAAGTCGCTTCCCCATTCCACTTTATCCCAAACTTCTTCGTCGAGTAAGCCATCAATAGCTGGTGCTTTGGAGAGGATACGATCTGTACGATAAGATTTCTTTTTTTGTAATTCTGCTAAGCGTTCTGGGCTGATTTCTGCATTTTGCCCAAAAAGGCCAATTGAGAGTAGGCACAGCAATAGTGTGCATACGGCGGGTGAAAATTTCATACTGTGTTGTGTGTGTTTTAAAATAACAGTCGGTTGATGTTTGTATAGACACGCTAAATTTGAAAAGATTGCATTTTCAAGAAAAAAATTGCTAAAAAAAGGCCAACCCATTGCGGATTGGCCGTAAACACACACTATAAACCTAAAAACCCTATGTTATGCTTTTGTTGGATTCAAGTAGTTGGACCAATTTGGTCGCACTACTTATTAGTGAATCTCAATAACTCTTGAAGTGTCAACAGGCGCTGCCTTTGGTAAAGTCACTTTCAAAACGCCGTTTTCGTAGTTGGCAGCGATGGCTTCGCTGTTCACGCTTTCACTCAAGCGGAAGTTGCGCTCAAAGGAGCTGTAGCTAAATTCGCGTCTTACGAATTTGCCATCTTCCTTCGTCTCTTCGTTTTTACTTTCGTGTTTTGCAGAGATCGTCAAATGATCATTTTCGACTTTGACATCGAAGTCTCCCTTGTTCAGACCTGGAGCTGCTAAGGCAAGCTCAAAACGATCATCGTACTCTTTTACATTTACGGAAGGTGTAGAGTTGGCAAAGTCATTGCCAAAGAAATCGCCTAGACCGCGATTGAAGAAGTTGTCGATAAAATGATCAACACTGTTGTGGTTTCTTACGGTACGGAATCCTGGCTTTCTTACTACTAAGTTCATATTGATTAAGTTTTAGTTTTAAACTTTAAATTTCAAATTCACTCAGTATAGATCAATTGCTGTGCCAGTGGACCAAATCACCCAAACCTGATCAAAACGTCAGGAGGTAAATGTCAAAATGACATATTTTCCTATTTTTATTAAAAATTAAATGCCAAAATGGCATTTATCATACTACTCTCTCCTAAAATCTCGCTTGCCACCGCTTTTCTCCATGAGTTTAATCTCCTTGATGATGATGTCATGAGTAAAAGCTTTGCACATATCATAGATGGTCAATGCGGCTACTGAAGCTCCTGTCATCGCCTCCATTTCAATACCAGTTTTAGCAAAGACAGATGCTGTGCAATCTACTATGATATCGTTTTCTTCATTAATATGAATATCGACTTGGCAGTTGTCCATACCAATAGGATGGCAAAGTGGGATGAGTTCGCCCGTTTTTTTTGCGGCCATTACCCCAGCGATAATAGCGGTCTGAAATACTGGGCCTTTCTTGGTTTGAATATCCTTATTATCTAAAGCAGCTAAAACCTCAGCAGGCAAACTGATGATAGCTCTAGCTTTTGCCAATCTATGGCTAGCTTGTTTAAGACCGACATTGACCATCGAAGGATTGCCCTGTTTGTCAAGATGCGTAAAGTTGCTCATGTTATTGGTTTAAATTCACAAAATCGATTGCTCCAAATACCGCCGCTGCAATTATAATGATCCAAGATAAATAGTCTTTAAATTGATTTTTAGGATGCAACAGAAAAAGTAGGTGTAAAATCAAATGAATGATCAAAAATAGATCAAACCTCCACCTGAAGACTTCATCTCCAGTTTGGATTTCAAATAACACCCAATAAAATAGTGGAAGGTGTAAAAGGATAAATACCGTCATTCCAGCACGATCCGGTAGAAATGATAGACCAGGAAAAATAGTCCACTCCTTACATCTAATTGCGTCCAGTTCGTGCATTAAGATGAAGCAAGTTCCCCATAAAAAGTAATTACTTAGCACAATGATTCATTTTTATGACCTCAATAAGCAAACAATTGAGCTAAATTCACAAAAGAAAAATTTCTTTTTCCCCTAATTTTAAACTCGTTTATCAAGCCCGTATATTCACCAATTATTCATCTACCGAGTCCTTAGTGTAGGTAGATAACATTCCATCATTACAACATTAAATCATTCCCTCAGTCACACATCACCAAAATGATCCAACAGCATCTTCAATTTGAACTACAAGGGAAGAAGACATTTGAGAAAGCCATTGTCAAGCCCCCTTTTCGTTTTGCAACAGAACTGCCAGATGAAGCCTGTTTTTATTACACGGTACAAGGTTGCGTAGGCATCCACAGTCCTGCTGGATTTATTGAAGGTACTGCAAAAGAGGGTGTCGTGATGCGCTGTGGTGCTTATATCAATGATTTTTTAGCGAACGAATCTACGGGGATTTGCGAGGTAGTGGCGGTCCATTTTTATCCTGAAGTCCTAAGGATGATTTATGACGAGGACCTATTAACTAGCATAGGTGAAGTAGAAAATGTGGAAGCCCTTCCTCATAAAAAGGTACCTTCTTCGATCTTGTTAAAGAATTATATCGATAGCCTACAGTTTTATTTTGACAATCCAGCTTTAGTGAGTGAGGAGCTATTGAAACTCAAAATGCGAGAATTGCTGCTATTGCTCGCAAAAACGGATAACCTCCGAGTCATCAAGGTACTACTAGCCAGTCTATTCAATCCACTTAAGATTGATTTCCGAACCATCATTGAGTCTAATTTATATAACAACCTCAAGTCCGAAGAGCTTGCTCACTTAGCCGGGCTCAGCCTCTCCTCGTTTAAAAGGGAATTTGTCAAACAGTATGGCGCCTCTCCTGCAAAATATATCCGAATCAAAAAATTAGAGAAGGCAGCTCAGATGCTCAAGTCTACAGAGGTACGTGTTTCGGATATTGCTTATGATTGCGGCTTCAATGACTTAGCCCACTTTTCTAAAACCTTCCAAAAGCATTTTGGAAGCGCTCCAACAGCGTATCGGAACATATAGGTTTGAGCCTTGAGGCTAAACACTTACCTTTGCGCGAAATAATCGCCATAACATGGAATCATTCGCAGAGTTGATCAATTTTGAAAAAGTAGATGGCCTTATTCCTGCCGTTATCCAAGACAATACCACTAATAAAGTATTGATGCTGGGCTATATGAATAAGGAAGCTATAGATAAAACAATAGAGGAGCAGGTGGTCACTTTTTTTAGTAGGACTAAAAATCGCCTTTGGACCAAAGGAGAAACATCAGGTAATTTTCTCAAATTGGTAGAAATACGCCTCGATTGTGACCAAGACACCCTATTGATCAAGGTCAACCCTGTTGGCCCAGTCTGTCATACAGGGGCCGATACTTGTTTCGACGAGACGAATAAAGGAGATTTTCTACAGTATCTGCAAACCGTCATTCAAAAACGGAAAGACCAGCCCTCTGAAAAATCCTATACGAGCAAACTTTTCCAAAAAGGCATCAATAAAGTCGCCCAAAAAGTAGGCGAAGAAGCCGTAGAACTCGTCATTGAAGCAAAAGACGATAACGAGGAATTGTTTCTCAACGAAGCAGCCGACCTGATGTATCACTACATCGTATTGCTTACCGCAAAAGGTTATGAATTACAGGATGTAATCCGTATCTTAGAAGATCGGCATCGTTGATTGTATATCTCTAATTATATGGATAAAGCGCACCTTTCTACCTCTTTCGGCTGTTTTGAATTGATAGGAACCTCCTTAGGCTTACAATCTGTGAAGTTGAAAGACGGCGCGACGGGAATGCCGCCAGAGAAAGTACCGGATAGCTTGAAAAATGCCTACCAACAATTATCAGAATATTTTGCTGGGGAGCGCCAAAATTTTGATTTAAAAATCGATTGGTCTGGGGCTACCAAATTCAATCAACAAGTTTGGGGAGAGCTGCTAAAAATCCCTTATGGCCATACCACTACCTACTCCGCTATTGCCGAGACGCTCAACAACCCTAAAGCAGTACGCGCCGTAGGATTAGCCAATAAATACAATCCAATTGCCATCATTGTGCCTTGTCATCGCGTCATTGCCAAGAGCGGTGACCTGCAAGGTTATTTCTATGGCTTAGATATGAAACGCGCCCTCCTTGAACTCGAAAACCCTAGGAGTTTTGCGCGCCAAGGAAGCTTGTTTTAGTTTATCTTTTGCACCTTACCAGTCCAGGATTGGCCAGCAGTGTGCAGTTGATAAAAATATTGCCCAGCCGCCAAAGTAGAGATATCAAGCGCATGAATAGATAGACCATCTGCCAACTTCTCCCGCAAGATCAAGCGTCCCTGTAGATCAAACAATTGAATATAAGCTTGTTGTAAACCTTGCTCTGATTTGATCCAAATCTGCTCAGAACTCGGATTGGGAAATATTTTGAGGTTTGTACCTGCTTCCAATTGATAGGTGCTCGTTATTTGAAATTTTAGCGCCTCCTCAACGGCCGCTTTAGCATCCAGAATACCATATCCGAAAACAGCATTAGGCACTTGATTACCCAATAAGGAATCACAATCTTGCGTAGTAAAAGTAGGCCGTGCAGTTCTGCGCAGAATCTGCTCGATACTATCCACTTGTCCTGCAATAGCCGGGTTAGCAGAGATCATCAAGGCGATGGTCCCAGTAACGTGAGGACCCGACATACTCGTACCGCTGTACCTCACGTAATTACCACCACTAAAAGCGGAACGTATATTGACACCAGGTGCACTAATATCTGGCTTGATCAATAGGGAACTGTCTACTAAATAAACGGGGCCCCTAGAAGAGAAACTAGCAATATTATTGTTGGCATCGGTTGCACCAACTGCGAAAGTATTGGGAAATGCCGATGGGATTTCATTGATCGTTGCACAGGCGTTGCCAGCATTACCGGCAGAAACAACGACTACGATCCCAGCTGCTTTCAAATTGTCGACAGCAAGCTCCATCAATGGCCGGTTATCTGCATTACAGCCTTCAAAATCTGGGCAATACCAAGAGTTGGTGATCGCATCTGGCGCCATCCCAGGGTCGGGATTTAGACCGCTCCCATCAGTAGGTGCCAAAAACCATTGAAAGGCTTCGGTGTAGCTCATTGGATTACCTTTGCCTCTCTCCATATTGCGCACCCCGATCCATTGTGCATCAGGCGCTACTCCTATCTGATTACCTGCCCCATCATCGCCGACCATGATCCCCATAGTATGTGTACCATGGCTGTTATCATCACAAGGAATATCGAGGTTGAGACCACAAGGATTGATGGTGTCGGGATTCAGCGGACTAAAAGAGCGGATCGCATCGTGCCAACTATAGTCATGAATAACGGTATCCGTTTGGTTGCCCCGATATTGCCTGGCGATGGCTGGATGATCCCATTCGTAGCCGGTGTCTTGGCCTCCTATAACTACGCCTTGTCCGGTATACCCCATCTCCCAAACCTCGGGTGCATGGATATTTTGAATATTCCACTCAATTGCGCTCCGGAGCTGACTAGCTTCTTCCTGTTTTTGAGGCAATTGAATCTCAAGGTCGGCATTAGCAAAAATATAAGCTACATCCTTTCTCTTGGCAATTTTTTCTACAAGGTGGATATCTCCTTTGGTATAAACGGCATTATAGATATAGATCGATTGAAAAGGCGCTGCTTGTAAATGAAGAAAAGTTTGAAGGTCTGCTTGAGAACGCTGGGCAGTGTGGTATAAACGTTCGAATACAAATCGCCCCTTATCAAGCTTAGCGGATAGTTGATAAGCGAAGTCGAGGCTTGCCTGCTCCTCCATAAAGACAATAAAATCCGTCTCTTGGCTTTGATTAAGCTCCGACAATAAGTGGTGATCTACTTTTTGCAGCCAATTATTTGAACTGAAAAAAGGCAAGAAGAGTATCGTAAGATTTGCCAAAAAAGAAAAAAACATTAGAAAAGTTTTACTAATTGTCAAAAATGCAATATATTAAAGCCATCATATAATTGGCATATCTAAAATATTCCTTGTTAAGTAAAACTAAAAAAATAACTTATCGATTTTGATGGCATCTTTTGCCCCAATATTTCGTTAAAAAGCCTCGCTAATGCGCTGCATTATCTACGTTTTTTGCCTCATCTTGGTACAAATTTATCCCGGTCTTGCGTCGGGAATCTGCTCGATCAAAATACAATACTTATTCTTTAAGTTTTACCAAAGTTTCCCCTCCTGTGTAACATATCTGACTTTTTGAATTATTAACCAAAGGGGAAGACCATCCCACATCGGGTAAAACAAGTTTTGTTTTGCCTAGAATTGGCTCAAAAACTTAGTACAGATGAAGCGGTATATACACTTATATGATGCCTTCTCAGGAATCAACTCAGGTGACAAAGCCAGATTGATCAAATTTCTGCACAAAAATAGCGAAGAAAAGGATGTTTCAGTAATCGAAGATGCAATTGATTATGCATTAAAGATAAAACCCTCTTTTGGTGGCTATATCTTTACCTCCTGGGAGGAAAAGCAACTCCTTGGATTGGTATTGGTGAATAAAACTGGAATGGGCGGATTTAATCCTGGCCATTTGATGGTCTATGCTTGTTTGGAACAATCTTTCCAGCACAAACCTAAGATTTTAAAAGAATTGATCCAAAGAGCGATGCGGCATTGTAAAGGCGAAATAGCCTTGCATTTGAGGCCAGATAACCCTGCGCTTCCGATTTTCAAATCTATGGGCTTTCAAGAACAATATCTAGAACTTCGCCTACCTGCAAAAGTTGGGGCCGCTGCCACTAGGGCGATTTAAAAATAATTCCCTAGTTTTCCGCCATAAATTGAATTTTATGGCTACTGCACCCGAAATACAAGCACATCTCAAAAAAGATACTCAACTAGCACCTCTGATTGAGCAATTTCCATTTCCAGTCTTTGATCCCCATCGCCAAGTTTTCTCCAGTTTATTAAGTTCTATTATCTCTCAGCAATTGTCGGTCAAAGCAGCAGCTACCATTCATGGGCGATTTTTGGAATTATTCCCCGAACTGGAACCTACTGCCGATCGCCTTATGCAATTGAGTATAGAAGATTTACGAACAGTAGGTCTATCTCGTCAAAAAGCAGGTTATGTCCACAACGTAGCTGAGTTTTTTGTAGAAGAAAACTTAATGACTGAGACCTATGAAGACTGGACAGATGAAGAAATAATTAAAAAGCTGGTACAAATCAAAGGTGTTGGCAAATGGACAGTAGAAATGGTCTTGATGTTCACCTTGCAGCGGCCTGATATTTTACCCGTAGATGATCTGGGCATACAACAGGCTTTTGAGAAATTATACAAACTGGATTTAAGTCAAAAAAAACGCCTTTTACATCAACAGATGCAGGCTATTGCAGCAGCTTGGGCGCCCTATAGAACTTATGCCTCCATCTACCTCTGGCAATTTAAAGATTTGGATTAAAATCTGATCGATCTTGATGGTCTAGATTTGATTCAGCGCCACAATCACCAAACCTATAACCAAAGCCAAGATACTGATCCATACTTCTATCTTTTGTCCCCAAGTACGCGCAAAAGTAAAATCCTCTAAAGTCTGCGTATACCGAATGGGAAGGTAAAAAACAAAAACCACCAATAGCGTAGGCAAAACGACACTCATCAAGCTTTCGAAATCGTCTGGTTGCCGAATTTGGAAATTCCCCATCAACTCTCGAATGAGTATCTCTCCAAATACAAGAGTGATCATCAAGGTGAGATCCGAGAGATAATCATAGCGTAGATCGTAGTTTTTAATAGACTTTTTAGAGGTCATATAGTACACATTGAATCCTTCTCTCACCATCAGTATAAGCACCAATGGTATTAATATATAGTCGTAATAGGGATCATCTTTAGAGATTTTTAGATTGATAGCTCCTACAAATAAAGCGCCAAACAAGGATATTCTTCCAGCCCAAATCAGCAGAGCAAGCGTACCACCTCCTAAATAACGCTGGAGTGGATGCTGGGGAATCCCTTCTACTTTTCTTTTCTCATTATAAACGCCCATGCTATAATAAATCGCCCAAGGCTCAAAAAATAAAGCCAACAAGAAGATCGTCGCAATCAAAGGAGAACCTAGTAAAGCTACCATATCAGCACCCCCACTAAACTTTTGCATAAGAAAAAAGACGCCCAATGAAGACAGATTGATAATCAGACCACGATGTTGAAGGTAAAAGCTGGACATCCTAAGAAAGTATGAATTGTGGACAAAATAACCTTTTCCATTTAAATGAAACCGCTAACGTGTGTATAACGAAATGCACAATCAGGCGGCTTCTACAACTTTTTCTACCATTT
>JBELML010000135.1:0-17488 GCA_042095835.1 Saprospiraceae bacterium | reverse complement strand
CGCTCCGCTCAGACAATGCCTAGGCGGCATCCCGCACTTCACTTATGATCTTTTTTGCACTTAATTTCGAGAAATAACCATTCCTTTTTACGTTTTTATTTTAATGTGTTTGCCCTACTTTCCTGCCTATACTACCAACCTAAAGGTAAAAATCATTTATTTATTCTATAAATGTATAAAAAATTTGCAGGCGAATTTTATTTAATATACATTTATAAAATAAATCAGATCATTACGTCATTACATCCCTACATAAATGAAAGGTACCTATTTAGGAGAATTTGAGGAGGTTGTCCTACTCACTATAGCAAGCTTACATCCAGAGGCTTATGGTTTATCCATCAAGCTAGAGCTAGACCAACAAACGGGCCGAGAAATCAATTTAGGTGCTGTACATGCTGCCTGTAATCGGCTACAAGACAAGGGGTTCCTGGAAGCGACTTTGGGAGAAAAAAGTAATAAACGCGGAGGGCGGCGCAAGAAAATGTACAATGTCACTATGCAGGGGCAGCAAGCTTTAATATCCTCTCGGGATTTAAGGCAGCGCTTATGGGATAATATTACTCCTGGGACTTTTCAAATCAATCTAGGCTAATGATAGATGAGCCAGAATTTCACGAACCGCCTCAAAGGTGGATGCGCTTCCTAGAGTGGTTTTGTGATAGCCGCTTTTGGGAGGAGGTAGAGGGCGACCTCACCGAATGGTACAACTTAGCCGTCGAACAATCCGGAAAAGCTAAAGCTAATCGCGCATTTTTCCGGCAGGGACTTTCTTATATCAGGCCTTATTTTTTTGGAAAAAAATCTATTTCACCATCATTATTCACCCGAGCCATGATCCAAAATTATCTAAAAACAGTACGCAGGAACTTTATAAAATATAAATGGTACGCTAGTCTTAACCTTCTTGGATTAGCTATTGGTTTTGCCGCTTTTATACTGATTTCCATCTACTTACATCATCAGACGAATTATGAAAATTTCCATAGCAAAGCAGATCGTATTTATCGCGCAAGCTATCTCTACACAAATGGAACCGACTTTAATCAACATTTTGCAAGGACACCACTTAACTATATCAATCAGCTTCCCGAGCAGATTCCCGAAATCGAAGAATTAATCCGCTTTCAGAATAATGACAAAAAAACCATTCGCATCGGGCAGGATAAATTCAAACCCAAACACGCCTGGGTAACCGATGCTTCTGTTTTTGAAGTATTCGATTTCCAGTTGTTGGAAGGCAATCCAAGTACTGCTTTAGCAGAGCCCAAGTCTATCATCTTGACAGCCTCTAAAGCCAAGCAATATTTTGGTAAAAGCTCCGTGATTGGCGAGGAAGTTTTTATTACAACAGGCCTTTCTCCTGAAGAGCAAAGCTATAAGGTGACGGGCATCATGGCTGATCTACCCTCCAATACGCATTTGCCCGTAGATGTGCTTTACTCTTTCCCGAGTGAAGAGAGTCGGCGGGGCTGGGCTTATGTTTATTGCCTACTTGCTGAAGGAAGCAATATCGCACAAGTAGAAAGCAAAAAAAGAGATTTTATACTAGCTAATGTGGCTGAGGAACAACTTGACTTCAATGGCATACATTTTCAGCAATTACCGGCCATCCACCTCGAGTCCAATTTAGCGAGAGAGATTATACCCAATGGCAACGCCACTTATATCAAGATTTTCTACTTTGTCGCCTTTATCATACTGATCATTGCCTTTATCAACTTTATCAATCTCAACAGCGCACTATCGATGGGAAGAACTAAGGAAATGGGTGTGCGCAAGGTATTAGGTGCCAGTAAAACACACCACTTGATCTACGCTTTTACGGAGTCGATCAGCTATCAATTTCTTGGCTTAATTCTAGGTATTGGGATTGCCTTTTTCATTTATCCACGGTTTCAAGAATTGACCGGTGTAGAATGGACGCTCCCTCTACTATCCTTCAGTTTATTTCTACTTTTAATCACGATTACTGGTGGACTACTTTCTGGAATTTATCCGGCTACTATCCTCAACTCCCTACAACTGAATACTGCTTTGAAAGCTACCAAGAAGATTCGCTTTTCGAACTATTCTATTAATGTCAAGAATCTCTTAGTAGGGCTACAATTTAGTACAGCCATCATCTTGATTGCAGGCGCATTGGTCGCCTACCAGCAGTTGAATTACCTACATAAAAAAGACCTTGGTTTCAGTACTGAACAGATTATTGCTATTCCTAGTGTCCCCGATGCCGTGACGGCGCGCTATAGTACCTTCAAGGAACAATTGAAAGCGATCCCTGGCGTCACACAAGTAGCAGCTTGTATGCAGGTCCCTTCTGAAGAGATTCGCGATTCAGGGCCCGCACTGCTTGAGGGACAAGAAGAAGAAACGGCAGAAGCCCCCATGCTGGATATGCAAGTCATCGATAATGACTTTCTGGATATCATGAAAGTCGAAACCCTTGCAGGCAACCCTCCGGTACATGAGTATGTGCCACGCCCTATTCCAGAATTTTCAGAGGAATTCACCTTCCAGCAATATATCTCCGAGCAGAATAGAAGTTATTTAATCAATAAAACGGCTATGCAGCAGCTGGGCTTTAGTAGCCCCGAGGAAGCAGTCGGACAAAACGTAAGTTGGACAATCGGTGGGCTTGATTTTGCTATGGGGCCAATCGCCGCGGTAGTTAAAGACTTTCATCAAGAGACTTTAAAAAATAAGGTAGACCCCTTATTGATGATGTTCGAGCCAATGTTTTTGAGGACATTTTTATTAAAAGTGGACCCGAATCAACTAGGTGCTATCCTACCCGAGCTCAATACAGCTTGGACCGCGGCCTTTCCTAAACAAGCTTTAGAATACCACTTCTTAGATGATATGTTTGAGCAATTATACAAGCAGGAGCAGGTAGAAATTAAACTCCTTGGTTGGTTCAGCATGCTATCCATTTTTATTGCAGCCATGGGACTTTTCAGCTTAGTGGCTTTCAGTCTACGAACTAGAGTAAAAGAAATAGCCATCAGACAGGTGCTGGGTGCTAAACTGCCCAACTTAGTTAAAATGATCAGTAGGCATTATGTGTGGATGATTATCATTAGTGGCATTATCGCCATACCCCTCTCCTACTACGGAGCCAATATCTGGTTGGAAAATTTTGCTTATCGTATTGGTATTTCACCACTGATTTATTTGATAACCATCGGCATCATCCTAGCGATTTTGCTCATTATCATTAGTTTCCAGACATTCTGGAGTACCAAAACCAATCCGGTGGAGTATTTGAAACAAGAATAAATTTTGAATTGATAAGCTTATAGGCAATGACTTATAAGCTTATTTTTCTTCGCCCAATTCGTTAATAAGAACGTATTGGTGGAGATTTTTGGTAACTTTTTCCAGCAATAAAATCAATTGAGTGGACTCTTGGTCGCTGAGATCATCTAGAATTTTACCGGACATATCATTACGTAGTCGCATCATTAATTCATGCGCCTGATCTCCCAAGCTATCGAGTCCAATATTAATGGATCTGCGATCCTCTTCCGAGTAAATGCGACGCAGGTATTTTTTCTTTACTAGTTTATCGACTAGCCCAGTGGTGGTACTCACGGGAATACTCATGTGGTCTGCAATCTGCTTCATAATCACTTGCTCATTGTCACCAACAAACATAATGATGGCCATATCTTTTTTGCTGATATCTTCGGTTAGTTGCACGCAGGTATCATCTACCTCCTGCATCATAACAATCATCTTTACCATAGCTTCAGATAGCCTGGTGCTTTTATTTTTCATTTCCTGCTCCAATCTACTAATTGTAAAATAGAAGCTGCATAAACAACTCCTTACTGCTTAAATATACAAAATCAACCGTAGACCAGTGCAAATGGTTTGTTATAAAGACCTTAAAAGTATCGAAATCGGGACATTTGGGGCAATGTGTCAATGGTTGAATGATAAAATGGGTAAATAGTGATGTCTACCTACGCTAAAACTTCGGTAGATAAATAGTGATGTAGTGATGTAAGGATTTATAACAAGTAACACGTAGCACATAAAAAATTACCCTGCAATTTTTTATAATCCCTACTGAAACTCCAATTCAAAACCGCTCTAGCATCTTCATTTTTGTCATTCGATACAAAAACGAAGCAAAAAAATCTTGCCTAGCCAAACTCGTTCCACTCGAACAGTGCCTAGGCGGCCTCCCGCACTTCACTTATGGCCTTTTAAAAACTTAATTTCGAGAAATAAGCATTTTTTTTAAGTTTTTATTTTAATGCGTTTGCCCTATCATTGACCAGTATACTTTTCTTAAATTCTATTGTTGTATTTGTTAGAAGTGAATTAAATTGCGTACACTTCTTTGATGCCCTGCACAGCAGGTGTTACAAAACTCATCGAGATGCCCATTTATTGGCTTAGTGAAGACTCCGTACATTTTCCGCCTCCAGAGCTAGCAAGCGAAGAGGGGATTCTCGCTATTGGTGGTGACCTAAGCCCAGAGCGTTTATTAGAAGCCTATAGCCAAGGTATATTCCCTTGGTTTAATGACGATGATCCTATTCTTTGGTGGACGCCCGATCCACGCTTTGTCCTTTTTCCAGAAAACCTGAAGATTTCCAAAAGTATGCGCCCATTGTTTAATCAAAAGAAAATGCAGGTGACTTTTGATCAGGAGTTCAGGACCGTCATCACCAATTGCCAAGAGATGTATCGCCCAGGACAGGGTGGTACCTGGATCACAGAAGATATGTTGGAGGCTTATTGCAGCTTGCATGAGCTAGGTTTTGCCCATTCCGTAGAGGTTTGGCAGAAAGAGGAGTTGGTCGGTGGACTTTATGGCATTGCCTTGGGAAAGATATTCTTCGGCGAGTCCATGTTTGCCAAAGTGAGCAATGCTTCCAAGTTTGGCTTCATCACCTTAGTGCGAAAATTACAAGAGTGGGACTTCAATCTGATCGATTGCCAACAAGAGACAGCCCATCTAGCTTCACTGGGAGCGGAGGCGATTCCTAGAGCAGACTTTATGCGCCTATTGGATGCCAATCCGCTGGGGGAAACCTTGAGGGGGAGTTGGGGATCTGTGGGTTAGGGGAAGATATTTTTTATAGAAATTGTTGTAAATTTTTCTTAAAATAAATAGCGCTATCAGCGGCACTTTGCATAGCACTGTGGGTAAAATTCCCACCTTGCTCAATGTAAAAATACTCCAATCCTGAAACTTCTGGATCTGGTAATACCTCTAGGTAATTGATAGAGCCGTTGCCCAATTCGGTATAGTCTCTAGTGACTTTGTCCATATCTTTGATATGCCACATTACGTAGCGGCCAGGCTGCTCAGACACCATTTTTTTAGGTGTAGAAATACCTTCGTGCATGACCCAATACATATCCATTTGTAGTTTCACTTTGTCGGGATCGGTTGAGCGGAGTACGATAGCATAACCACTATCTCCTCCTCTATCTTGGAATTCATATCCATGATTGTGGTAGGCAAAGCCCAATCCAGCCGCTGTGACTTGCTCGGCTATCAAATTGAGTTTTTCAGTCATCGCCTTAAACCCTTCTAAATTGCGAAACTCAGGAGCAAGCCAAGGCCAGGTGATATAGGGCGTATGTAAAGCTTTTGCCCCAATAATGACTTGATCGACGTAGTATTTCAAGTCATCTTCTGACTTGGTCATAAAATCAGAGAACCCATAGTGGCCGCTAGTTGCGGACAAGTCCATATCGTCCAATTGCTTCTTTAAATCCGCAGCCGGAATTCCATAATAAGTTCCTTTCTCTGGATCGAACCCATAAATTTCAAAATCTTGGTAACCCATCGCTTTCAACGAGGTGAGCGTGCCGAGTGGATCTTTATTCATATCGTCGTTGACACTGTAGAGTTGGTAACCCAGTTTGTATTTGGGTTGAAAGACGGCCTCTTCTTTGGCTGGCGCACAGCTTGCAAGTGGTAGGATCATTGAGGCGCCTAGTAGGCTAGATTGTGTGAGGAAGTTGCGACGGTTCATGTTGTGATTTGTGATGTGGTGAAGTTGTAATAATCTTTTAAAGCTTGGCTTTGCATTCTTGTATTCTCTCCAGAACTTTTGTGTCTGTTATTGGCTTGATGCGCTGAGCCTGGTTGTATTGTCTTAGCGCGTCGGAACAGGAAGGCGCATCGTAAAAGGTATTCCCTTCTTTTATAAATTTTTCGAAGGCGTTGCTTAATTTTCCTTGTAGCCCGACCAAGCGGCTGTTGGCAAGTTTATTATTGTATCCTAAGGCTAGGGCTTTGTTAAACTCCGTTCTGGCATTGACCAGGTATTCGTTACCTCTTCGCTCGAAGGCATCTCCTCTATTGATTAATGCATTAAACTGGGCCCCTACTCCACTCTTCTCTATAGACTCTGCTAGTAGTTTTTGTGCCTCCTGCCCATTATTATCGATCGAATCTCTTGGCGTAGGTAAATCGGTATCACTCTCAAAATAATCGATGGTTTCGATGGCTCTGTTAAAAGATGCGATTGCTTGGTCGTAGGTTCCTTCACTCATGAATTGCTGGCCGCTGCTTATGAAGCTTTGGTATCGAGCTCGGGCTCCTTCGAGCTGGGCTTTTTGCAAATCAATATATCTTGACTCTGACTCTAATTTAGCCACTCGCTCTGCTTCTTCGGAATCAACTGCATCCAAATAGAAAAATATTGCCAAACCTAATAGAGCCAAACTCACAACAGCCACAATACTTGATACTGCCAGCCGCCGCCGTACAGCCCGAATCCGCTGACGATTTTCTTCCAACTCTTCCAGAGCATTTCGCTCCCGCTTCGACTTGAGGATAGGATCGACCAAGGCATCGTGACTCACCTCAAAGCTGCGCCCTAAGTGGGTATTCTCTACTCTAATCAAACGGCTGTCTAGTAGTGCGGCCAATAGTTGATCATCAACCTTAAACAGCTCTTTTTCTACGCCTTCTAGCATGCCCACTCGTCGACCTGCTACCAGTAAACCATCTTCGATAAACAAGCGCGCCTGGTCTCTTTTTCCTTCGGGTAGTTCCTTGATTTCGTCTTCGTAATAGTCGTTGAGTAGGCCATCGAGGCTATAGCGAAGTTGATCTTCTTCTTTGAAATCTTTGGCACGACGGGGTCCACTGTCGCTCTCCCAGGCATCGGAGTCGATATAAGCTTGGACCTTGTCCAGATCGATGATATAGTCTTTGGTTACTTTTATCATGATCCTTGATTTCTTTTATACACTTCCCGTTCTACGTATTGGCAGACCAGCTGCATTTGGAAAGCTTCGATCTCTCCATCTTTATTACTCAAATAATCCAGAATCCCATCCAGGGTAGGTTCATCATAAGAAAAAGGAGGTGTCAGAAAACCTGCCCCTTCTAGCTTGGCTGGCTCGACAATCGCCTCTCTTGCCTGATATTCCTGGAAGGGTTTGAGGTGATACCTACTTCTTAAAATAATTGGTATTTCTTGCGCCAGATCATCCAGAAAGCTCAAACGATCTGAGCGGATAGCCAGCACAATTTTGAGTTTTATTGGACTATACCAATCCATGATCTCATCGGTTCGATCTTTGAACTTGATGGCTCGCAGCTCTTTATGAATCCGCTTGGGCAAGCGATCGCTGAGCAAATCTGCCAAGCCCTCTACCAGCGATGCTCTATTTTCTACATCATGATCAAAAAACTCCTCAAACTGGTCGAAGATCAAGGTGGGGATGGTTTGCATGGGTTCCTCTCCTTCTTCAATCACTTGTGTACCGAAATCACAGGCGCGCAAAAATTCCCACAAGGGCGCTTCCTCCGCCCCTTGTCCGGTAAATTGCTGCAAACGATCCTGCTTGAGAAAGGCCTGAAGTTCTTTTTTGACATGATCAATGGGCAAGATCGATTTTTCCTGAAGCCTGATTTTAATGGGCAGGAAAAAATCATCCTCTAATCTGGGGCGCAATCCTGCATTCAGTAAAGAACTTTTACCAATACCTGATTTGGCAAAAAGCACCACTAGTGGCTGTGCTTTCACCTGCGTGAATAGCTCGCGCGAATCGTCAGACCTCCCAAAAAAGAGATTAGTTTCGGTGGGCTCAAAAGCCCGGATTCCTGGATACCTATTGCGCGCTCCCATTATAGTATTCGATTTTTAAGGGTTTGCACAATTTCAAAATACGCTTTGTCTTCATCTCCCCAATGACTAGCATTGGTTACCGGCTCTTCGTTTTCGGGGAGTGGAATAAGCGGCCAGTAAGCTTCCTCTTCTCTCCACAGAGACGGTTTCAAAAGCACAGGCATCACTTTTACGTTTGGATTGGCTTTGCTTTTCGCAATGACCTGTTCCATTTCGATGGCTCGAATATCTTCGTTGACCAGGAAATCGGGACTGACCAAAAACAAGATATGATCCGCCTCCGCAATCCATTTTTGAATGGCTTCTGATCTTTTGGCCGTAGCCGCAATCATACCTGAATCGGTTATCTTGAACTCCTTAATGGGAGAGAGATGTTTCTCCAATTCTTTCCAATAGGCTTGATCTTCTACTGTATAAATGACATGAATTTTGGCCTGCTGCACTTCTTTTTCTTCCACCACTCTACTACTCAAATCCTTGACAAATTCTGGTGCTTCTTTATCAGAAAAAACAAAGCCAAAGGAGTTGATATCCTGATAAAAATCTTGATTGACTTGGCTCGGTACTTGATCTTTTCCAGTACTCGCAAAATGGATACCACTCTCTCTCAAATTAAGGCTATTGAGGATCATGCGGTACTGCCAATTGTTGAAATCATAGCCCAAAAAGAGGCAAGATTTATTTTGGGTATGAAAAAAACTGAGCAGGGCATCCGGTAATGGCGGTTCGCCTCCAAGAACATTCTTGATATAATCTACTTGGTCCATTTGGGTAACCACTAGAGATTCTACTTCTTCACGTACGCCAAAAAGATTAAAGACCAAAGGTGACTCGATGCTGATCTCATCGATATTAATCTTTGGAGCATTATGTTTACCAATTTGACGCCAACTCCCATCTAGCAGCGCAAAATTGTAATAGTAAAATTGTGGCCTTTTACCTGCGGCGCGCAGCGCTTTTACAATCGAGCTATCAAAAGTGGTATTGACAAAAGCCCGAACGGGTAGCTTTGCAACTTGGTGATAAATAGATGCTGGCGAACCTTGTGGATGATCATCATCTAGCTCTTCGAAAAAAATATCGACCAGATCACCAATGTCTACCCTCGTATTCACTCGATTAGAAGAATAGAGCTTTTGGGATAGATAAGCCATATCCTTGGATGATTTCTCATCAAAGGGCACAGAAAGCTCTTCTAAGGTCTGTATAAAATAAGCGGACAATTCATCCTCTAAGACAAACCACTGGTCCTTTTTCTGAATACTCGCCAAACGCGGCCCCAAAAAAACAAAGCCTCGCTCGTTTTTAAATCGTCGTTCTATCTTTTTCCAATCACTTGGCAGCATCGAATAGGATTTCTGTTGGTGGATTTGTGTTGTAGCAGGCTAAATTTAAAAAATTAGAGCTTAAGCGCCTACTTATTCCTTTAGAATCCTTTCAAGGTCAATATTTTGATCCTCTTTTAGCTTTTTGGTAAGCTCAACCAAGGTGGACTGCCAAGTAGGCTCCACATTATTCAGATAGGACCAAGCCACCTCCGGAATAGGGCTTACTCGGATACTTGAATTGTCATCGATCGCCGCCACCAAAAAATGCCCATCTGCGGAGAAAACGCTTGGTATAGGATTGTCGGAATTGAGATCAACTTCGTATAAAAAAGTCCCCTTTTGATCATAAAGACGACTTTTGCCATCCGTAGTGGTCACCAAAAAGTGATCGCTAGCCTTGTTGATTTTCACATCCAAAACTGGGCCATCTCCGGCGATAGTTAATTCTTGATCGTTTGGCCATCGGAGTAGAATATTTCCCGAAGAAGAAGCGGCAATCAATATTTCAACATCCTGCTCATACTTGAGAAAGGAGGTGTTATCAAAAGGCAATAAGAAATCTTTATTGACTATGCCACTGATTGGATTATAACTTAGCAATTGGTTTTGCTCGGTCAGTAAGAGTACATTATCTTCTGCACTAACCGTGAATCGAAGGATTGGTGACGCCACGTTTTTATACGTTTGACTAAGTTCCCCCTTTTTATTAAATACCTCAATGCTGCCCTTTTTATTCAGGGTTAAGAATAATTGGCTATTTGGCAAATAAGCATAATCACTCAGATAGGCTCCCTCAGCAGATTGAATCTTGGCATCTATTTGTCCGTTCGACTTCCAAATCATAACAGAGTGATCGAAAGAGCGCGTTGCTATTTTGCCGTTTGGCAGAAAACTCCCTTGGTAAATGGGCCCTTGATGCCCGGATAAGGTCTGTAATAATTCTCCATTTTTACTCCAAACATTAGCAGTACCGTCGGCCGAACAAGTGAGAATTTGTTGCGCGTCATTACTGATCGTAGAAAAAAGCACTCGCCCACGATGATTGCTTAGTGCTTTTGCACTTCCTCGTTCGATATCCCAGACAAAAGCCGTACTATCCATACCACTGGAAACTAGTGCTGCCCCTTGGGTATTGGTGGCCAAATGCTCTATATAATCTTTGTGGCCATCGAGTGTACTAATCGTGAGTTCGGCTTCCTGCAAAAGAGCATTTGCATTGACACCTAGAATAAGCCCTTGGCTAGCTTCAAAGAGGACTTGTTCTCTAAAGGATTCGGGCGCAAAACTGTAGATGGGTGCATTTTGGCCTAGGGAAATGGTTTTGGAAAAATACTGATATACGGCTTGACCAAAGGTCGTTTCCAGGTTGTTGATACTTCGCTCATCTGCATTTTTTCTACCTGCATAAGCAAGTATCATAGCCACTTCGTATCGCTCGGCTTCCCGCTCATTTCCAGAGATAAGTAATAGCTCATTGGTTTGGGCGATAACCAGGGCGGAATCTTTAGCGCGCTCCTCTCGCATTGCGGCATCTCTAGCGGCAGTAATCGCATCGATATAGCCTCTTTGGCTTTTTTGGATCCAATCATCGATCACTGGGATAGAGTCGGCAGGAGGCGAACTAATTTTGGCGGCCTCAAATTGATTGATCGCCGCTTCAAAATTGAGGGTATTGTAGGCTGCTTTGCCATTTTCCAGGAAGACCCGGTAGCTCGTTTGTGCATTGGACAAATTCGGCCAGCTCAAAGCAGCGAGTAAACATATGGTTGAGATGATTCTGTGCATGCTTAAAACTTTAATTGGATTTTGTAACCGACACCGGAGTTGAGGTCAAGGGTAGGATGCACCCGTATTTGAGTTCTGGGCTGGCAATAATTTTCATAAAGTGCTAGCTCTTTTTTATACTTCTTTCGAGGGACCAACCAATAAATCACCGCATCTAGTGCTAAAACCGAAGCCCCAATAATGGTAAAAGTTTGGTAATCGTCCCATTGGTTAGAAATATTAGCAAAGACCTGACCGTCCTCAATTCCGTTATTATTCTGCCAGTCAAAAACGTAGTTATCATTATCTCGTTGGGCTCGATCACGCGATAATAGCCCTGCGAGGATTAGGCCCGACCCGACGGCCAAAGCACCAACGTAAGGCAGTTTTTCCCCAAAGGTAAATGCTGGTACTTCGTCACAGATATTGCCTGCCAGTTCCATTTTTACAAGTAGCTTTAGGTCTTTATCCAAAGGATAATCAGCTTCTATAAAATCTTTCCAGGCGATGGTAGCATTATCCTCTAATCGCAAAGTTTTAGGGCTTCCCAAAACCAAGCGGCCCAAATGGTCTTGTAAGGCCAGACTCACCTGGTAATCGAGTACTTCGTCAGCCACCAAATTGGCTTGAAATTGAATTTTCAAATCTCCTTTTTCTACCACCAAACTACTAATAGCGTACGGTTGATACCCATCTTGGGAAAACCGAGTTGACAGTTGGTCAATCTGGAAGGCTAGGTTTTCATTTTTGAGTTGAAAATCAATGGCTGCTAAGTCTCTGAAAAAGGGATTTTGCAGTTGTGCTTGTAGCGATGTGCCCAAGCAAAGAAAGCATAGATATAGTAAAATGCGCATCATTGTTTAGTTTTGGTTGGGGACATATTGCCAGATGTCTGTACTGACGTCATCATTGTCGGTAGCAATTAAGTAGCCGGCATCTCCAATAGAAAAAGTGGCGTTCATTACATTAAATGGATCTCCATAATCTGGGAAAGTCTGAACCTCGATGAGTTGTCCATTGGTCATCCCTGGATCGGGTGGAATAAATTCAAACCAGGTACGATTAGAGGCCGGTGTACTCAAGACCCTGGTTAACCTGAAGCTTGCTTCACGATCTAAACCTAGAAAGACTCGACCTCCGATCACCATCGAATGGATGGAACTACTGGTAGGGATAGAGTAGGTGCCTGCATATTCCCAAGTTTCGTTTGTTTTATCAAATTCCCAGAGGTCATCATTTAGTGTACCAAAGCCAGCAAATATTCTACCGTCTACTTCTATAAGCGCAGTATTATTCCTACCGCTATTATTGAAAACGTTTCCATTACGAAAAAGTGGCAAATCGGCATCAGGTAATATGGACCACATTCCGGTAGTCAAATTGAACTTCTGATAGTCATTTAAAAAATCGGAATTTGGTCGATTCACATTAGCTCCTGAACCAAGATAAACGGACTCCTTGACCTTGAAGCCAATGGCGTTTTCTCTCAAAAGATCATCTTCAACCGTATTGATCAAGGACCAAGTCAGGCTTGCAAGATCAAACACCCAAAAATCATTCTGATATACTGAATTGACACTGCCAAGACCATAATAAAGGGTATCCCCACTTTGGAAAAAAGCCCCTTCCCTTCGGCCACGTGGTCGGCGAGCAGTAGGGATTCTTAATCTTTCCAAACTTGATTTTCCAAAATCTGTAGCGGGGTCAAACTCTAGATAATTATTAGTGGCATTGGCATCAGCATCGGAGCATTCGCCCAAACAACCAAAACCAATTAAAGCTTGATCACCAATAACTACAGCCTTAGGATCGATGAGCTCAAAGTTTTCATCCTGTGCATAAATTCGCCAGCCACCTTTGATTTCATACTTTTGCCTTTCTCCTAGAATGACCTCTCCATTGAGTACAGCATAAGGCCATACATAATAATCCGTATTAAACTCTGGTACGGTAATAATAGAGGTATACTCTCCAACAATTGATCTTTGGCCTAAGGAATAAACAAGGGTAGAATCAATCAGCCCAGGGAAAGTTTGCTGAGTAGCATAAACAAAGCCATGATCTTCGATGGGCCCAAAAGTGAAGCCTAGAATAGCAGAAATGGTGATTCTATCATTTTCAAAGGAATTATTTCCTACTTGTATGGTCAAGTCTTCTTTACTAAGGTTGAAATTTCTTACTTCTCCATAATTAATTCGATCATCAATCTGTATATAGGCTCGGTAGTAATAATCTGTTGTTACTGAAAGATTAGGCAAAAGTATTGAAAAAACATTGTCTGCCAGTTCCTCTTGAGGTGCATTAGTGGTCTCATCATTGATAGTCGGTAGCGTATTCGTTTCACTCCAAGCTACTCCATACGAAATAGATTGGTCTCGTGAAAAAGACTTTTCTCCGATACCATCTATACGGATATTGACGATGACCGAATCAATACCGATCCTCTGGGCACTTTCCGTAAAGGCTTCTGCAAAAATCAACTCCTCAAAAGGATCTTCGCAAGATTGTATTATACCGCCGATGGAAAGCAATCCTAATAAAAGGAAGCATAAGAAACCATCGTCTTTCCAGTTTAAATTCATCTATTGTAAAATTATTTTTCTTGTATACACACGTTGCTCATCTTGTAGGAGTAGAAAGTAGGTACCTTTAGGCATAGTACTTAAATCTAATTCCATTTTATTATCTCCTTGAGCTATTTTTTGATCGTAAACCACCTCCCCCATTAAGTTCAAGACTTTTAATTGGAGTTGGTGCTGGAGTTGATTATTCCATCTTAAATTAAAGATATCTAAACTTGGATTGGGATAAATTTCGAATCCAATCTCTTGCAACAAATCTTCAGTGTTCGTCACAAACCCAACTGCAATATTTTCTATAGCCTGGGTACAAGCATTGGCATCCTCAACCAGCAGGCCATATATTCCTTGTGGGATTTCATAAAGATTCGAATCTGATGAAATCGTATTCCCCAGTTCATTAAACCAAGAATATTTGTAGGGCGGCGTTCCACCTCGCACTTCAATTTCGATTGCGCCCAAGGTATCGTCAAGCTGATCAATAATCAAAACGGGTTCAATCATGATCTGATCTGGCTCATAGACTAAGAAGCTATCGGTAGCTTCACAGCCATTCTCTCCTACTACAAATACGGAATAAATACCACCGCCACCAACCTCTATTTCTGTTCGAGAGATGAAGTTAATTTGGCTGGTGTTCATTGGAAAGTCCCAGGCTAAATTGGGGAAGTCCGAATTCAAATGGAGTACAGTAGTTCCACCTATACAATCGATGCTATCTGCACTAATCATTGGATCAGGAGCTGGTAACACCTCGATATTGATTTGAGCAGTACCTCTACAGCCTGCTACATCGGTGACGGTGACACTAATAAGACCAGATTCAGCGATCGTGATAGTTGGGCTTGTTTCGCCAGTAGACCAGACGTATTGATCAAAGTTTCCTACCGTGAGCGCTGTTGTTTCTCCCTCGCAAAAAGAAGTATCTGCTTGGATATTCACATTGATGCTATTGCTATTACTAACCGTAAACTGGGCAGTACCTTCACATCCATTGATATTGGTCACGGTAATGCTGTAATTACCAGGTTCTATCACAGCAATAGATTGGCTTGTTTCGCCCGTTGACCAAAGGTAGGTTTCAAAATTAGAGGTAGAAAGCACTGTCGTATCGCCCAAACAAATACTAAAGTCTCCGAAAATAGAGGGCGAGGGGCTGGCCAAAACAGAAAGCTCAAAGGCATCTACTGCTGAGCAACCTTCGGAATTTGTTACTGTAACTTGATAAGTACCACTTTGAGTAACGTTGATACTTGGGCTATTATCTCCAGTAGACCAGGCATAAGCAGCAAAATCACCTACTGATAAAACGGTAGATTCTCTAGCGCAGATACTCGATGCTCCACTAATTTCCGGCATTAAGGGATCACTTACCGTCACCATAAAGGTGTCTACTCCAACACAACCTTGGCCATCCGTTACCGTTACTGAATAAGTACCACTTGCACTCACCATGATTGTAGCACTCGTCTCTGCTGTTGACCATGCATAACTCGCAAAATCACCAACCGACAACTCTGTAGAATCACCCGCACACAAACTGGCCGTGCCACTAATCTGAGGCATTAGTTCATCACTTACCGTCACCATAAAGGTGTCCACTCCAACACAGCCTTGCCCATCTGTCACCGTCACTGAATAAGTACCACTTGCACTCACCATGATTGTAGCACTCGTCTCTGCTGTTGACCATGCATAACTCGCAAAATCACCAACCGACAACTCTGTAGAATCACCCGCACACAAACTGGCCGTGCCACTAATCTGAGGCATTAGTTCATCACTTACCGTCACCATAAAGGTGTCCACTCCAACACAGCCTTGCCCATCTGTCACCGTCACTGAATAAGTACCACTTGCACTCACCATGATTGTAGCACTCGTCTCTGCTGTTGACCATGCATAACTCGCAAAATCTCCAACCGACAGGTCCGTAGAATCACCTGCACACAAACTAGCCATGCCACTAATCTGAGGCATTAGTTCATCACTTACCGTCACCATAAAGGAGTCTACTCCAATACAACCTTGTTCATCTGTCACTGTCACTGAATAGGTGCCACTTTCACTCACCGTAATCGTAGCACTCGTAGCAGCTGTTGACCATTGATAGCTGGCAAAATCACCGACCGATAGCTCCGTAGAATCTCCTGCACATAAATTGGCCGTGCCACTAATCTGAGGCATTAGTTCATCGCTTACCATCACCATAAAGGAGTCTATGCCAATACAACCTTGATCATCTGTAACCGTCACTGAATAGGTGCCACTTGTATTCACTATAATGGTAGCACTCGTAGCAGCTGTTGACCATTGATAGCTGGCAAAATCACCAACCGACAGCTCCGTAGAATCTCCTGCACACAAACTGGCCGTGCCACTAATCTGAGACATTAATTCATCGCTAACTGTCACCATAAAGGAGTCTATGCCAATACAACCTTGTTCATCCGTAACTGTCACTGAATAGGTGCCACTTGTATTCGCCATGATTGCAGCACTCGTCTCTGCTGTTGACCATGCATAACTGGCAAAATCGCCAACCGACAGTTCCGTAGAATCACCTGCACACAAACTGGCGGTGCCACTAATCTGGGGCATTAATTCATCACTTATCGTCACCATAAAGGTGTCTACTCCAATACAACCTTGGCCATCCGTTACCGTTACCGAGTAGGTACCGCTTTCACTCACTGTGATGGTAGCACTCGTTTCATTTGTTGACCATGCATAACTGGAAAAATCGCCAACCGATAACTCCGTAGAATCGCCTGCACATAAACTGGCCGTGCCACTAATCTGAGGCATTAATTCATCGCTTACCTTCACCATAAAGGTGTCTATGCCAATACAACCTTGTTCATCCGTAACTGTCACTGAATAGGTGCCACTTGTACCTACAGTAATTGTAGCACTCGTCTCATTGATCGACCATGCATAACTCGCAAAATCTCCAACCGACAGCTCCGTAGAATCTCCTGCACATAAATTGGCCGTGCCACTAATCTGAGGCATTAATTCATCGCTTACCTTCACCATAAAGGTGTCAACGCCAACACAACCTTGTTCATCCGTAACCGTTACTGAATAGGTACCGCTTTCACTCACTGTGATGGTAGCACTTGTCTCATTAGTCGACCATGCATAACTAGCAAAATCTCCAACCGACAGCTCCGTAGAATCACCTGCACATAAACTGGCCGTACCACTGATCTGAGGCATTAATTCATCGCTTACCGTCACCATAAAGGAGTCTACTCCAATACAACCTTGTTCATCCGTAACCGTCACTGAATAAGTACCACTTTCACTCACCGTAATCGTAGCACTCGTCTCTGCCGTTGACCATTCGTAACTCGCAAAATCGCCAACTGACAACTCCGTAGAATCGCCCGAACACAAACTAGCCGTACCACTAATCTGGGGCATTAATTCATTGCTTACCGTCACCATAAAGGAGTCCGCTCCAATACAACCTTGTTCATCTGTCACTGTCACTGAATAGGTGCCACTTTCACTCACTGTGATGGTAGCACTTGTTTCATTAGTCGACCATACATAACTGGAAAAATCACCAACCGATAGTTCCGTAGAATCACCCGAACATAAACTGGCCGTGCCACTAATCTGAGGCATTAATTCATCGCTTACCGTCACCATAAAGGAATCTACTCCAATACAACCTTGTTCATCTGTCACCGTCACT
>JBELML010000134.1:16220-17618 GCA_042095835.1 Saprospiraceae bacterium | reverse complement strand
GAGTAAAAGTAACATTGGTCAATCCAGCACTTTGATTCGTACTTTCTTCTTTTTTAATCGCGTATTATCTAGTTGTTTGACCAAATTTTTAACCTTATTCTTAGGTACCGCTACAAAAGCACAATCCTGCTTAAGTTCGATCAGTCCTAAGGCCTCTTTCTTCAATCCACCTTGTTTGAGGAATAAACCTGCAATATCTCCTTTAGAAATTTTGTCTTTGCGACCACCTGAAATGAATAAAGTTTCCCATTTATTTGGACTCAAAGATGGTGGGCCGGCCTGGAGCTTTTCTTCTGGAGCATCTGAGATAAAGTCTGGTAAATCGCGGTCTTTATGCTTCATCAGATAGGCTACACCGTCTGCCTGCATCCGAGCTGTTCGACCGTTGCGATGGGTGAATTCTGCTTCGCTAAAGGGAAATTGATAGTGGATGATAAAATCCAATTGAGGAACATCTATACCACGAGCGGCTAGATCGGTAGCAACTAATAAGCGGTGCGTGCCATTCCTAAAACGAATGAGTGCCCGCTCGCGTTCGCGCTGGTCCAGGCCGCCGTAAAAACAAGTGTGCGGAATGTCCTGGCTTTCTAAAAAGTCACTCACAAACTGGATGGTATCTTTAAAATTGCAGAAAAGGATACCGCGCTGATCCCCCAATTGCTGTAGTAATTGTGCGAGTTCTGCCAGCTTATCTGCTTGCTGGGTGGCAATCGTTCTGAGTTGTAGCTTTGGATAAGCTTCCGTCAGAAAATTGAGTCGAATAGGTGCATGTATTTCCATGAATGGTGGAATCCCTACTTTTTGAGTAGCCGAGGTCAAAACGACTCGCTCCAAGTCTGGGAGAGCAGCTAAAATTTCCTTCATCTCCTTTTCAAAACCAACTTCCAGTGATTTGTCAAATTCATCCAATACTAGGTGCTGGATGCCTTCGGTAGAAATGGTCTCCCGCCTAAAATGATCTGCAAGACGACCTGGTGTACCAATCAAGATAGCTGGCGCATGGCGTAGATCAATTTTGTCTTTGGCATTTGCGCGACCTCCATAGACCGCATTGATCTTGTGTCCACTACCAAGTTCGCGGGCTACCTGCTCGATCTGTATCGCCAGTTCGCGAGAAGGGACCAAAACCAAAAGTTGCACCTGCTCGAGGGTTCGATCCAGTCGATCGAGTAGCGGTAGCAAAAAAGCTAGGGTCTTTCCCGTTCCAGTAGGTGAGAGGAGTACAACTTCGCGTTCAGTGCTAATCGCCTCATGTGCTGCGAGTTGCATAGGGTTGAGTTGGTCGATCCCCAATTTCTGGAGCATCGCTGCTTGATCTTTTTTTGGTGTTGACATCCCACAAAGATACATTTTTAGTAACGGACAGAGAATAAGTCCCGTATTTTGATCTAGAAGATT
>JBELML010000134.1:14890-16120 GCA_042095835.1 Saprospiraceae bacterium | reverse complement strand
CGAGGCTTTTTAACGCTGTATTGGAGCAAGCCTGTCCCGATTTATAGGTCGGGAAGATTCCATCAAAATCGGTAAGTTATTTTTTGGCTGTTACTTAACAAGCACAAGCCATTGATATTTCAGGCATCATTTCTTACTCGCCTTTTAACACGTTTACGGGCTCCGTTAAAGAGGATTTAATAATATGATAGGAAATAGTCAATAAGAAAACCAAACACAGGCTTAGTAAAGCCAGTCCGATAGTGGCAAAACCTATTTCTATTCGATAAGCATAATTCTGTAGCCACTTATTCATTAAGAAATAAGCCAAGGGCGCTCCAATTATAATAGAGACCAGCAAGGGGCTGATATAACTTTTGTAAAAAGTCAATAATATATCAGCAACAGATGCTCCAAAAACCTTTCTCACGCCAATTTCCTTTTGCCGCTTGATCGATATAAATAAGGACAGACTGAATAGACCTAAACAAGAAATAACGATCGAAAGTATAGTGAAATATTTGAATAAAATACCAAAATTTCGGTCCTCAGCATCTTGTTCGGCATAGCGCTGGTCTAAGAAAAAATAGTTGAAGGCCGTACCTCGATAAACCTGCTCCCAGATTTCCTGAATCGCACTTACTTGCTGCTCAAGCTGATTCGGCTGCCCTCCTGCATCTGCAATTTTCAGAGAAAAATGTCCTCTAGTATCGTTGTATTTGAAAGCAGTGGGTGCCATTTGGTATTTCAAAGAGGTCTTATGAAAATCTTTTACAATACCCACCAATTCAAAAGCTTCATCTGATTCCTCATCTACGATCTGGGTACTTATGATTTCATTGAAGTCATTGACGCCCAAATTACGAGCAGCCGTTTCATTGAGAATGATACTTTTCCTATTCTTAAATCTTGCATCTGCTATAAAATTATTGCCAGCGATAAATTCCACATCGTAGAGATCGAAAAAGTATTCATCAATACCATTCTGATGGACCAGCACTTTATCCTTAGTATTTTGAAAGCCGATGTAAGTCTCATTCCGATATTCTTCACTAGCAACGGTTGTCGAAGAAGTAGCCTCTAACACGAAAGGTAAACGGCTACATTTTTCTTTAAAAAGTTCGAGTGCTTTTCTTTTTTCAAACCAATTCCCCGGTTTTAATATCGGTGCTTTGACGACCAGCACATCCTCCATATTCATACCCTTATCTTGGCTTTCCAAATAGTTCAACTGGTTGGAGATAACAAAAA
>JBELML010000134.1:0-14790 GCA_042095835.1 Saprospiraceae bacterium | reverse complement strand
ACACCGATTTGCTTGCTCCTAGCGTAGGACTGCGCGATCACTTGGTTAAAATAATTCACCCAGGAGGTCAGCAGTATAAAAATACCCACCATGATCAATAAATATTGAGTATCGGATAGTTGAGCTGAGGCTATTGGTTGCAGTGCTACTTCTACCTGTTTTTCTGCTACCTTTAGAGCAGGCTCCTCATTCAAGGCAGCATTGACCTTATCGATTAGTGGCTGATCGGCAGCTTGCGCATCCAATAGTGCAAATGTGGAGAAATTAGGATAATCCCAATAATTAGCCGCCTCAAGGGAGGAAGCTGGAGTCAATAAAAATTCAAACTTAAACTGGGTGTTATCAGGTCCGTCATCCAGGACACCGGTCACCTTATAGATTTGCTCCGGGCCCCAAGGCAGCCTGATCATCATAGCTTGTCCTAGTGGATTCGAATCACCAAAATATTTTTTGGACGCCCCTTTTGAGATCACCATTGCATTCGTTTGGGACAGGGCAGTATTAAGGTCTCCAAGAATAAGGGGAAAGGTGAAGACTTTCAGAAAATTGGAGTCCACAATGGATATTTCATTTTCAACATGAGCGGCCTCCTGCCCTTCTACCTTGACCAATGAAGCTACGTGAAAACTAGTCCTAGTGACCATTTTGACTTCTGGGTACTGCTTCAATTTTTCTCCTAATCCATAATAGACCGTCTTTCCCAATTTCTGTGCTTGACTATTGATAGTCTCTTCTTGAGTAACTGAATAGATCAGCTCTTTGTGCTCGTGGAATTTATCCTGCTGCAAGGTACTCCCGATATGATTAGCAATAATCAAAGCGGTGAGTGTTCCGCACACCAAACCAAAAATATTGATTAAGGTGTAGTAAGCACTTTTCCTTAAAGCTTTTTGAGCGAGTTTAAAGTAGTGGATGATCATTCTATCGGGTGTATAGGGTGGTAAAATTTAAATATAAAGGAAGTTGTTGGCTTAATGATTATTTCTAGGAAGCCTTGAGTTATTATTTCTATAAAAAGCCAAATGAGACAGGGCAAATCTACCTCAATCAATACTACAATTAGGAATTAACTCAAAAATTATGTTACTTTACAATACTACAAACAAGAATTAACCCATGAAATACAGAATTGGAGAATTTGAAGAAGTCGTTTTATTGACCGTAGGTATCCTAGGAGATAATGCCTATGGGGTCTCTATCAAAGAGGATATCAAAACTCGACTCAACCGAAAAGTGAGCGTTGGAGCGCTGCAAACCAGCCTCCGCCGAATGGAAAAAAAGGGCTATCTCAAATCACAACAAGGCGAAACGAACAGCAAAAGAGGAGGCCGACCTAAGCTCTATTTTCGTCTTACAGCTCATGGCTATCAAGCCTTGAACTACTCCAGAGAGACCCGCAACAACCTTTGGGATGCTATGCCTCAGATCGACTTGAATCTCAAACTAAGCTAATGGCCTCAACAACAAAAAATCACCCACCAACACTCGCCTTAAAGATATTTAGCTGGTTCTGTAAACCTGACTATCATGGAGATATCGAAGGAGATCTTCTAGAGCATTTTGAATCCAACATCGAAGAAAAGGGACTGAAGCAAGCACGTCTCCTTTTTTGGCTCGATGTACTCCTCCTTTTTAGGCCAGGTATTATCAGACCATTATTTAATCGATCTTTTTTAAATCATCCGACAATGGTAAAACAGTATTTTAAAATCAGCTGGCGACATCTGATTAAAAACAAAACCTACTCCATCCTAAATATCAGTGGCCTAGCTATTGGTATGGCGGTGGTGGTCCTCATCAGTTTATGGCTATCTGATGAGCTTTCTTATAATAAATACCACGACAACTATGATCGCATCGCCCGCGTCATGCAAAACCAGAATTTTGATGGTAAAATCCAAACCTGGACCAACCAAGCCAAACAACTGGCTCCTGAACTAAGAGAGAAATACGGCGACTACTTCAAATACGTCAGTCGTGCAAACTTCATCAATGAGCATACTTTCACCTACGAGAATAATAGTCTAAATCAGCAAGGTATCTTTATGGAAGCCGTCGCACCAGAAATGCTCTCCTTGAAAATGGTGAGTGGGGATCGATCCGCCTTAGAAGATCCTTATTCTATTCTAATTTCTGAAAGGGCGGCTACCGCCATCTTTGGGGACAAAGATCCCATGAACGAAACCCTCAAACTAAATAATAAGCACCTCGTAAAAGTTGCTGGTGTCTACGAAACCATCCCGGATAATTCTACTTTTGATGGTGTTCATTTTTTTGGTTCTTGGGACTTGTATGAGAAGGGACTACCAGAATGGGTAGGCTGGGGTAATAGTTGGTTTCAAACCTTCGTACAACTAGCAGATCAGGTAGAACTAGAACAAGCCGCTACAGCTATCAAGGATGTAAAACGGGATAATATTGAGCCAAGTAGCGCCGAGCGGCTGCAACCTGCCTTATTTTTACATCCAATGTCGAATTGGCACCTGAGGTCTCGCTTCGTCGAAGGTAAGGAAGCAGGCGGAAGGATTGAATACGTATGGCTGTACGGTATTGTTGGGGCATTTGTACTCCTACTGGCCTGTATCAATTTTATGAATTTAAGTACTGCTCGATCCGAAAAAAGAGCAATGGAGATTGGCGTCCGAAAAACCCTGGGCTCTCAACGTTCACAGATCACCAATCAATTTTTTGTAGAGTCCATCCTCATTGCTTTCATCGCTTTTGTGTGCTCTATATTACTGGTCTTCCTACTGATGCCGTTTTTTAATGAGGTAGCTGGCAAAGCCATTACGGGTTGGTGGGCAAATCCTTACTTCTGGTTATTTGGTCTTGGAGTTACTTTAATGACGGGACTACTGGCAGGGTGTTATCCGGCTTTATTCTTATCTTCTTTTATCCCTGTGAAGGTACTGAAAGGAAGTATCAGTTCGGGTCGAAGTGCGGTGCTACCAAGAAGGATTATGGTGACCATTCAGTTTGTGGTTTCTATCGTTCTGATCAATGGAACTATAGTGGTGTACCAGCAAATACAATTTGCTAAAAACCGGCCAATCGGTTATGACCAATCTCGCTTGTTGAGTAGTTTCATTGCTAGCGATGAAATAAATGAGCGCTTTGATGCTTTCCGCAATGAGCTTTTACAAACAGGCATCGTAGAAGAGGTGGCCAAGTCAGAATCTTTTATCACGCGCACCTTCACTACGAATAGCGGCTTTGATTGGGAAGGCAAAGATCCTTCTATGCAAGAAGAGTTTGTGACGATGCGGGTGAGCCATGAATTTGGTAAAACCATCGGCTGGGAGATCATTAAAGGGCGCGATTTCGACAAAGAGTTTGTAACGGATTCTTCGGCCATTGTCATCAACGAAGCTGCGATAGACTATTTAGGCTTTGAAAATCCGATTGGTCAGCAGCTAAAATGGGGCGATGATGAGTACGTCACCATAATCGGTGTAGTAAAAAACATGATCACTCAATCTCCTTATAGGCCAACTCGACAGATGTTCTTTTTTATCGACTATGATCGTTCAAACGTGGCCACCCTCAAGTTGAAACCCAGTTTTGCTTCCTCAGATATTGCTAAAATCGAAACGGTGTTTAAGAAGTATGATCCAGTAACGCCTTTCTCCTACCGTTTTATGGATGAAGATTATGCTCGAAAGTTCCAAGGGGCAGAACGCGTAGGAAAGCTCGCAGGTTTCTTTACCGCTTTAGCGGTCTTGATTAGCTGTCTTGGCTTATTTGGTATGATCGCCTTCGTAGCAGAGCGGCGGACCAAAGAGATTGGTATTCGCAAAGTATTGGGCGCCTCCGTCTTTTCACTTTGGCAGTTGTTGACTAGAGAGTTTCTTGTGCTGGTAAGTATTGCAGGCATTATAGCGATACCAATTGCTTATCACTATATGACAAAATGGTTAAATACTTTTGAATACCATATCGATCTTACGATTCAGATATTTGTTATTGCGTTCATCCTCGCTATCCTACTCACCCTGCTGACGATTAGTCTGCAAGTGATCCGTGCGGCCTTGGCGAATCCAGTACAATCTTTGAAGTCGACTTCCTAGGATAATATAAAAACCAGAATAATAGACCCAATGGAGAATCTCTATTTATTGTTGAATAGAGAAAGGATTAGCTATACAAAATCCATCAATAGCCTTCTTTAAAGCCCACTAGATGCTAGGGCAAACACATTAAAAAGAAATACTTGTTACTCGAAATTAAGTGTGAAAAAGGTGATAAGCGAGGTGCGGGATGCCGCCTAGGCACTGTTCGAGTGGAACGAGTTTGGCTAGGCAAGATTTTTTTGCTTCGTTTTTGTATCGAATGATCCCGAAGTAAATTCGGGAAAGATGCTAGAGCGGTTTTGAATTGGAGTTTCAGCAGGAATTATAAAAAATTACAGGGTAATTTGATGCGTTTGCCCTAACTAGATGCATAGGCCATCAGCTGTGAAATCTATCGCATTAGAGGATGAAAATCCGCCTGCCGATTTTCATCCTCTAATTTTAAAAGCGAGGATCTCTCTTTTGTAAGCATATATTCCTTATTTTAAATGCTACAATAATCTACCATCTACCATGCAGCAACTCGGCAAACTCTTCTTACTTGGCTTCTTACTTGTACAAACTACCCTCTCCGCCCAACAACTGGACAATGCTCAAATACAAGAGATCAATGCGCAATTCGAGGCTTGGAACAGCACCCATACACCAGGTGGTGCAGTAGGCATTTTTAAAGATGGAAAAATCATCTATTCTAAAGCTTTTGGTATGGCTAGTTTGGAGTACGACATTCCCAATACAACCAATACCATCTTTAATATTGCCTCCGTTTCTAAACAAATCACTGCTTACTCCTTGGTGCTATTGGAGCAGCAAGGCAAACTTTCGCTCGATGATGAGGTACAAAAGCATCTACCAGAAGTCCCCGATTTTGGCAAAAAAATTACGCTCCGTCATCTGATGACGCATACCAGTGGTTTACGAAACTTCCAGAATATTCTTGCGATGGCTGGCTGGCGCGAAGGAGAATCTATGACCAACGACGATCTCCTACGCTTTATCAGTATGCAAAAAGAACTCAACTTCGATCCCGGAGCAGAGTACCTCTACTGCAATTCTGGTTTCAACCTAGCGACCGCTATCGTGGAGCGCATAAGCGGACAGACCTTTCAAGATTGGACGCAGGAGAATATCTTTGAGCCACTAGGTATGAAAAATACCACCTACCGCGAAGACCTGGAAATCATCCACAAGAACTCTGCTACCAGCTACGATGGAAGTGCGGCTACTGGTTTTCGCCAACCTCTAAAGTATTGGACTTATATGGGCAATGGCAACGTATATACCACTATAGAAGACCTAGGCAAATGGTTGAATAACTTTAGAGAGCCGACACTAGGAGGAAAAGAAGGTATTAAAACACTCACTACTCCCGGCATTTTAAATAATGACGAAATATTAAGCTATGCCCTAGGTATTGGTGTCGGGAAATATAGAGGTCTTCGACGTTTTTCTCATGGTGGTTCTGTAGGAGGCTACCGTTCGAATATGGTCTACTTTCCCGATGAGGAGATGGGCATTATTGTTTTGAGTAATTTTTCCTCAGCGGGGCCACAATCCAAGGTTTTTGCTATAGCAGATCTAATATTAGAAAACAAGTTTCCCATTCCGAAAGAACCTAAACAACCGACTATAGTAGTCGATAAAGAGGAGAAAAAGATTGAACTCACAGAAGCAGAGATTACGCCCTTTGTAGGAAAATATTTTGTAGATGGCGTCGTCGTAGAGTTGAGTAAAAAAGGGAATCAACTGTATATTTATGCCGAAGAGGAACTCCCACAAGCCCTACCGGTTTACCCCCTGTCTCCTACCACATTTGTGAGCGATGACGCACCTATCAAAATACAATTTCTAGAAGGCACACCCATTCGCACTAGGATCAAATTTGGGCCAGATAATTATCGAGGTGTACAATTGGTCGCTACTGATCAATTGCAAGGGCTTGAAGGCACCTACTACAGTCCTGAATTAGATACCGAATACCATATTTCTAAAGATGGTGATCAGTACAAAGTACAACACCAGCGCCACGATGAGTTTCAGCTAGTACCTGTCTCGAAAAGCAAATTAATGGGTACGGCGTATTTCTTCAATGATGTCCAAGTCGTACGCGCCGCGAATGGTGCTATCAATGGGATCAGAGTATCTAATGGAAGAGTTCGGAACTTATGGTTTAAGAAAAACAGATAGGTACTGATCAAAAGGTGAGCTTGTTTGTTACTAAAAGAAAAACACAACATGCAAGCCATTTGGAACGATCAAGTGATAGCAGAAAGTAACGACACCATCGTCGTAGAAGGGAACCATTATTTCCCTCCAAGTGCCATCAAGCAGGCTTACTTCAAATCCTCGGAAAAGAACAGCACCTGTCCTTGGAAAGGGGAAGCCTCTTATTATACGCTAGCGGTTAATGGTAAAGAAAATGTGGATGCCGCTTGGTATTATCCCGCACCTAAAGATGCGGCTAAAAATATTGAAGGTTATGTTGCTTTTTGGAAAGGTGTGAAGGTTGTTGAAAGTTGATTTCAAAACAAGGATTACTAAACCACTGAGGTCTAGTAATCCTGAAGTGTACTCCATTTTCTTTATAGAGCATGAGCTATGGAAGATTAATCCAATTGGAGCGATAAGAGCCGTTACAAGCCCGATCTCGGATGATAACACGTACGCGCTTGGGTAGCGGTTTCCCGTATTCAACGATGAAAGACACCTTTGCTAGGTCTGCTGATTTTTGCATAGCGCAATATCCATAAAGCTTTTTATAATTCTCATCAACAATTTCTACCCAAGACCTAGAAGCATGGTTATTCAGGCCACAGGAAGGCAAGGTAGGCGCAAGCTCAAACAGATAGTTTGGAAACGATGCGTAGTTATTAACCTTAATGTGGTAGCGTTTAAATTGGCTTTCAGGCGTTATTTTGTCTAAACTAATCTGTGGATCAGGTGTCGTATGTGGTGGACACTGAAATTCCTGAGGCCGAATTGAGCAGTCAAAGATGACACTGATATTACTGATTTCAATAACATCTCCTGCATTCATAATTACTTTGAAAGAGACCGTCTTATAGTCATTCCCACAAGCAAATTTTCCATTAAACGGACGGCTCATCTGCATACCTGAATTATGTAAATTTTTAGCATTATCTAATCGGACTGCACCTTGGAAAGGGTTTGTACCTTGTACCACTCGATGCTGTGAAATGAAGGTATGCCTTGGATCTCGATTGGGATAGGTACGGTTGACATATTTAAACTCTAAGCCAGTAATATATGATGAAGGGTAACCTGGCTTAAAAGGTATATTTACCCAAATATGATCTTGTTCCGTAATTGAGCGGTTTGAAATATTTCTGACGACTAGGCGATTTCCAGATATCGCTAAACTAGCCAGATTTGTGGGTTGGTGTGCTCCGTTCCGCACTACGGCAGTACTCAGGTTCAATGGAAAGTCATTCTTACAAATATTCTTAAAAACATTAGCCGATTGAATTGGCCTTCGAAGCTTTTTAACAGTCGGGTTGGTGTGATAAATTTGAGCTTGGGCAAAGAAAGTAGCACATAAAAAAGATAATAAGGCAAAGTACCTGAAAAGTTTCATTTAAGTAAGTTTGGGTTATAGCCAGAAAACTGACCTTTTCTAATTGGTTACATACGGAAGTGTTTTGGAGTAAAATAATATGACCTGTTCAGACATTATATTTGGGGGCTATAACATTGAAACAGCGGACTAATGCCACAACAACTAGACATCAACGCTTGGGATAGAAAACACATCTACCATTTCTTCAAAGATTTTGACGAGCCTTTTTTTGGGGTCACTGTAGAAATTGATTGTACCAATGCCTATTCCTTTTGTAAAGAAAATGGTCACTCCTTTTTCCTATTTTATTTGCATTGCTCTACCTTGGCAGCTAATCGGGTAGAAGGCTTTACGTACAGAATTATTGATGGCCAAGTGCTGGTTTATGATCAAGTCCATGCATCAGCTACCATCAACCGGCCCAATGGTACTTTTGGCTTCTCCTATATCCCTTTTTATGAAGCATTCGATGATTTTGTCTTTCATGCCAAAAAGGAGATCGAGCGGGTCCAACAAAGTGAGGGGCTACTACCCGCTACCTCAGGCGAAAATGTCATCCACTATTCTTCCTTACCTTGGATAAAATTTACGGGTTTATCCCACGCTAGACACTATGCCTTCAAGGATACCTGTCCTAAAATTTCCTTTGGTAAGATGAGCGAAATAGCCGGTCGAAAAACCATGCCTGTTTCTATCCATGTGCATCATGCTCTCATGGATGGATGGCATGTAGGACAATATGTAGAAGAATTTCAGAACCTGATGAATCCGAGCATTCCATAATACCTGCTATTTTCCAACCCTCACCAGCAGATAACCGTCTATCTCTCTAAACATACCAAAGATATGTACCCTTTTGGAAAGCTATTGGCCTTAGTTTTAACGATCCTATGTTTTACCGCCTGCAACGATGAAAAGCTCAAACTCGAAGACGACATTTCTACCTCCGAAAAAGAAGCTGACATCATGAACGATTGCATAGATAATGCCTTGAGTTCCATAGACGAGATAGCCATCAATGTAGTCGGTGAGTGGTGCTTGGTTGGCTACGCCTGTGGCTTCTGTGCCCCACATGACCCTCCAGTCGCAACTGTCACCTTTACCGGTACTACTGGCCTACTTAGCTATGAGGATGATTGGGAGACTACCAGACTAGATTTCTCCTGGAAAATCCAAGTTGATACCACCTCCCAAGGTGACGCCTACTATTATATGGAGACAAAACCCTTTCATAACGCACTCAATTTGAGTAATTTTTGCGAAGATTATATGTTCTATAATCGGACCTTTGCAGATGGCACCATGTTTATTTACCAAAAACAATAGTCAGGCTAATGAGGCTCGTTGCTTTGCTATGTGTTATGTAATATGTGTTATGTCTTATGTGGTTCAGGATTCCTATGATTCCTATATGTCCTATGTGGTTCAAAGGGTCTTAAATGCTCTTATAATCCCTTATATGGTAATTCTTATGTGCTATGTAATATGTGCTATGTCTTATGTGGTTCAGGATTCCTATATGTCCTATGTGGTTCAAAAAGGGTCTTAAATGCTCTTATAACCCTTATATGGTAATTCTTATGTGCTATGTCTTATGTGGTCCAGGATTTCTATGATTCCTATATGTCCTATGTGGTTCAAAAGGTCTTAAATGCTCTTATAATCCCTTATATGGTAATTCTTATGTGCTATGTATTATGTGCTATGCGCTATGTTAATGAGACCTGATGCTTCAGCAGCTTTGGTCGAATTAATCCCTCACCAGCACTCTCCTACCTCTTCCAAGGTTTCCCCGCATCGCCAGCCATGATACAGCCATAAGGCATCACCTCATCCAAGACCTGGCCAAGGCCAAATTCTTGCATTTGGGTACGCACATTTTCAGCATTCTTATACGCAGAAGGCAACTCGGTGATATCTACTTTATTAAAGAATCGCACATCTAAACCTGCTGTTTCTTCAGCAAAAACCGAATCAATGGTTTGTCCTTCCTTTGATTTTCTATGTTGAGAACGGCTTAAGTTTCGGCCTGCTCCGTGTGGTGCAAAACCAAGATTAGTAGCTGTCGTTGCGCCTTCGACAATCAATACAGGCTCTGACATATTCAATGGAATTAAGCGTGGTCCCGTGATGTCTGGCATAAACCGTGCATCCAAAGGCGTAGCACCTTTTGCATGATAGAAGAGGTCTCCATCACGGAATACAAAGTTATGTTCATTCCAGTAGCGATCTTCTACTTTAGCGCCAATACCCTCAACAGTGGCATCGTGCAATACAGTATGATTGACCTTCGTCCACTTTCTGATAATCTGTAAAGCATCCCAATACGCTTGACCATCCTCTGTATCGAAAGGTATCCAGGCATTATACTTGAGCGTATCCCGAGACAATTGCTTACGGTAGCGTTCTGCTAACTTCATCCCTCTTTTATACAACATCGCTCCGAACCCTCTTGATCCGTGGTGCGTCACCATCATGGTATTACCCGTTTTCTTAGAGCGACCGATGAACAAGAAGTGGTTACCATCGCCTTGAGTTCCTAAATGAGATCGAGCGATCTTAGCCATATCTTTCGATTTCAAGAATTTGTTCTTGCTCATCTCTTCCAATAAATCCATTGGGAAGCGGAATTGCTCCGCTCTAGCTCTACCGCCCCATCCGAAGTGCGTCACTTGCTGGGCCTGGTCAAGGACTTGCTTAGGGTCAACTTGACCAAAATCCGTCAGCATCACCGAACAGCAGATATCTGCCGAGTGCATCCCTGGGTGGATCGCATTCTTGGCAACCGCCACACCACCTACTGGGATCGTTCCCATCGGTCCGGCAGGACAGGCGTCAGGCATCAATGCGCCTTCTACGATTGTAGGGGTACGCATCAAGATCTTCATAGTTTGTAGGACCTTATCGACGTTTTCCTGTTCTAGCTCGTTCTCGGCTTTAATATTGATGGCTAAAGGTGGTAATTCGTCGTGCAGTTTCAATTGGGGTCCAGGTTTTTGGCTTTCTAAATACTGGCTTAATGCTTCTCCCTGGAGCTGATTTTCATTAGCAAATTCAATTGCTTCTGAGAACCAAGGCCCTGGCTCATACCCCATCCCGATTAATGTCTTTCCTGTGATTTGCATGATTATTTAATGATTAAATAGTGAATGAATAATGGGTGAATGCTTTTGATGATGATACAAATCTCAGGATATACTACGCAATCATTTTGCGCACTAAGAAATAAATCTATATTTTATGCTCTTAAGCTAGCTAATTGACGCACTGACACATTAACACATTCCATAAATCATGGCTCTAAATAAAAACGCGCTCATCAGATACCGGACGATTGATAAATGCCTCCAAAACCACTACCGCAAGTGGAGCCTGGTTGACTTGATCGAGGCCTGCTCAGATGCTTTATACGAATACGAGGGCCGTGATGTGTCCGTATCTAAACGAACCGTACAACTAGATTTACAGATGATGCGGAGTGACAAGCTGGGCTATAATGCGCCCATTGAGGTCTACGAAAGGAAATACTACCGCTATGCAGATCCAGACTTTTCGATCACCGATGTGCCATTGAATGAGTCGGATATGCAGATTCTTTCTGAGTCAGTAGAAATGCTTCGGCAGTTTAAAGATTTCTCTCTCTTTGCTGATTTGGGTGGTATCATCCAGCGACTAGAGGACAAGGTGCATACTGAAAAGACCCAACAGTCCGCTATTATTCATTTAGATAAAAATGAAAACCTCAAAGGGTTAGAGCACCTGGATTCGATTTATCAGGCTATTTTGAAGAGGATCGTTTTAAAAATGACCTATCGATCTTTTACTGCTAGGCAGGCCAATTCGTTTATCTTTCATCCTTACATCCTCAAAGAATTTAATAATCGTTGGTTTGTGGTGGGGCGTAGAGATCAACAGTCTTCGATCATTACTTTAGCATTAGATCGAATTGAAAAAATAGGTTTTGACCTTGCTACCGAGTATACGAATGGAGGTTTCGATGCACAAAGCTACTACAAAGATACCTACGGCGTGACAGTCAAAACAGATAAAGAGTTACTTGATATCATCTTGAAGGTTGATCGCCAGAATGCGCCCTACGTATTGACCAAGCCTTTCCACCACTCTCAAGAATTTATAGAGCGAAATGAAGATGGCAGTATCATCGTACAGATCAAAGTACACCACAATTTTGAGATCGAGCGATTACTACTCGGTTTTGGTCCGTCGATAGAGGTCATATCACCCAATAGCCTACGCAGGAAATTTAAATGGTTACTCAGGAAAGCACTTGTCCAATATGGATCATTGTAATCAATGATCTGACTGCTCTATTAGGTTAAAATTCTATCCACTAGAATTTATTTCGCATTTCGTACTATATTTTTTTCGTATTTTTCCATTTCCGTAAAACTTTTGACTTTCCTGCGGGTTCTCAGAATATAATACAGCCCAGAGCAGGGTTGAAGACGGGCCTAAACATCGATTTGCCTTGGTTATAGCTTAAACATCCAGGCTCAACCATAATGGAATTTTCATTTTAATCAACTAATACAGGAGTGATAGTTGGCTAGTCCACTATTGCCATAACCTTAAAATCATGACGAAATTCAGCACACAAAAAGACCGCATCAACCAGTTTGCCAAAAACTGGGCGGAATGGGTAATTCGCTTCAAATGGCCCGTGCTTGGCTTGAGTATTTTATTAGCGATGGGGCTTGCGTCCCAAACCAAAATGCAATTCGACGGTGATTATCATGTATTTTTCAGCAAGTCAAATCCAGAACTCGAAGCTTTTGATGCTATCCAAGAAAAATACACTAAAGATGATAATATCATCCTAGTATTGACTCCCGAAAATGGCAATGTTTTCACTAGAGAAAACCTAGTAGCCATCGAAGAACTGACCACTGAATCCTGGAATACGCCCTACTCTTCCAGAGTAGACGCCATCACCAACTTCCAGTACACCCGGGCCGTTGAAGATGACCTGTATGTAGACGATTTGTCCTACGAATCAGCTAGTAAAACTGCAGCAGAAATTGCCAAGATTAGAGAAGTAGCTCTTCAGGAACCATTACTCGTTAATCGGCTAGTTAATGAAGAAGGCACCGTTACAGCCATCAATATTACGGTCAAATTACCTGGTGAAGATAGCGCGGCTGAAATTCCGGAAGTCACGACCTTTGTGCGCAATATGATTGGTGAATTCTTGACAGATCACCCAGAATTCACGATACACAGCTCGGGCTTGGTACCGCTCAATACCGCTTTCTTTGAAGCATCCCAGCGAGATTTGATGTTGACAATGGCTATGCTCCTAGTTGTTATCCTGACTACTTTAATCTTGACTAGAAATATCTGGGCCATGCTGGCCACATTAGTAGTCGTCCTTTTTTCTATCATGAGTAGCTTTGGTTTTGTAGGGATTATGGGCATTAAGCTGACACCGCCATCGGCAGTGTTTCCGACCATGATTCTAACCTTAGCTGTAGCCGACAGTATCCATATTTTGGTCACTATGCTCCAAAAAATGCGTAGAGATGGATACGCTAAAAAGGAAGCACTTGTAGAAGCAGTAAGATTAAATTATATGCCGGTATTGATTACCAGCTTGACTACCGTCATTGGATTTTTGACCTTGAACTTTGGGGAGGTTCCCCCGTTTTGGGATTTAGGTAATGTGACTGCTTTTGGTATGACTATGGCCTTTCTTTACTCTACCACTACCTTACCCGCGCTGATGGCTATTTTCCCAGTGAAAGCCAAACAGAAAGAGGTACAAAAAGCTACAAAATCAAATTGGTATACCGCTTTGGGCAATTACGTCGTCCAAAGGCCAGTCCAATTAGCCATAGGTTCTTTAGTAGTGATTGGTGGACTCACTTTCTTGGCTACCAAAAACATCTTTAGCGATGAATTCATCAACTACTTTGATCAATCTGTAGATTTTCGAAACGATACCGATTATATCAGCGAAAACTTGACTGGTATTTATAATGTAGAGTACTCTATTGGTAGTGGGGAGAGTGGAGGAATCAACGAGCCCAAATACCTGCAAAAACTAGATGCTTTTGAAAATTGGCTTTACCAACAGCCGGAGGTTATCCATGTTAATGCCTTTAGTGAAGTAGCCCGAAGGGTTAACAAATCGATGCATGGTGATGACGAAAGTTATTATCGCATTCCCGATAATCGAGAGGAAGCAGCCCAATACTTGCTTTTATACGAGCTGTCTCTACCTTTTGGCCTTGACCTAAACAATCAGATCAACGTCGATAAATCGGAAAGTCGGGTGATTGTAACCATAGAAAATGTGAGTAGTCCCGAGATGATTGCCTTCGCCAAAAGAGGAGAGCAGTGGCTACAAGAAAACACACCAGAAGCAATGCACTCTATCGGTGTGAGTCCGACGCTGATGTTTTCTACACTAGGTTTTCGTCAGGCCGATAGTATGTTTAGAGGCAATGTATTTGCCATCATCTTGATTTCACTAATCCTTATTTTTGCCTTGAGAAACCTCAAACTAGGTCTATTGAGCTTGATCCCAAATATAGCTCCCGTACTAGTGGGTTTTGGCGTCTGGGCCTTATATAAAGGAGAAATCAACACAGGTATGGTCATTGTCTTTGGTATGACGCTAGGTATTATCGTTGATGACACGGTCCACTTTATGAGCAAATTCCTCCGCGCACAAAGGGAGTTGGGATACGATTCGAAAAAAGCAGTGGTGTACGCTTTCGAAACAGTTGGTAAAGCCTTGGTCACCACAACCATCGTTTTGGTCGCAGGTTTTGCTATTCTTTCTACTTCCTCTTTTGCTATGAATAGCTACATGGCAAGGATCACTACGATTATTATTTTGGCAGCTCTGATTATTGACTTTTTATTGCTCCCAGCCTTATTGGTTTTGGTAGGTAAAAAAGAAGATGCCCAAAAACTACAAGTAGAGTCGATACCAACTAATGTCTGATTCTAATAATGATCAAAAAATAACTTTTTGATTTTGATGAAATCTTTGTCCGTTACTAGGGCAACCACATTAAAATAAAAACTTAAAAAGAAATGCTTATTTCTCGAAATTAAGTGTCAAAAAGATCATAAGTGAAGTGCGGGATGCCGCCTAGGCATTGTCTGAGCGGAGCG
>JBELML010000133.1:0-17685 GCA_042095835.1 Saprospiraceae bacterium | reverse complement strand
CCTCCCGCACTTCACTTATGACCTTTTTGCACTTAATTTCGAGAAATAAGCATTTCTTCTTAAGTTTTTATTTTAATGCGTTTGCCCTAATTAACACCCACCGCCAGCTACCATGTCCCAATCAATATTCTGAGCACTGGTATTCATACGTAGGCGGGCTTCAATTTCTCCGGCGATCTCGCCTTCTTGAAGGCCAGTGATCCCTTCGATATTGCGTATACCACGTCGCCAAAGCTGCTTAATACGTCCTTTTTTGAAGTTGTCATGGACGAATTGAAAGAGCAGTGTCGCCTCCACTTCCGCAATGGGTTCTTTCGCTTGCAGCCAGGGACGGAAGTTATCTAATAAGGTGCGTAATGGGATATATTTTTGACTATTGAGCAGATAAGTACCAATATCTTCAAATGGATAAGTATAGTCTCCACATCTACCGTCTGCAAAAAAAGCACCTCCTACCGACAGCATAAGGTCAACAGGTGGGCCCCAAATTTCATAAGCAGAGATCAAAAAGAGGGTATGCGTGAAATAGGGGCGCTGGTATTGCTCATTCTGAACAATGTAGCCCACTTTATCTTTTGAACTAATCAAGTAGCGCCGGTTTCTACCTAGGTGCTCTTCTAAATCTTTTCGACTCTCGAACATGATAAAGTGTACCGTTTCGGTATACTCCGAAACGCCTACCGTGATGAGAGAGCGTTGTAGCGCTTCATCTAATTCTTTGGCGTAGCCAGAAGATTTGCGATCAGCATAACTGCCTTTTGGGTAGTGGACATAAAACTGCCCATACTGCATAGTAGCATAATCATTAGCTCTCAGTAGTTGGCGATCCTGATCATTTAAAGATTGAATAGCCTGCATGTCCAGTCCGCCACAGGAAGACAGGATAAATGCTAGAGATAGGAAGAATAATACTTGTCTTATCATGATAACATATTTCTAAGGGCTGCAAATTTAGCTATTTTCCAGCAAAATACTTGGCTTATGGTCAATTGGAAAATTGCAGGAATTGGCAATAAAACACATCTGGTTGGCTTGGTGATGTAAAATAGGACAAAGTTCCATTTTTTCTGCCTCCCTGATGATGACCTTAGGCTTTAAGGTGACTTTAGAAAATTGACCGCTACCGTCTTTATTTTCTTCCATAGTACCTTCTGCATAGTCGATATAACTCGTGACAGTGATCTTATTAGTACTACATAAATGCAAGAACCAAAGCATATGGCAAGCAGAAATAGAGGCGACAAAAAGCTCCTCCGGATTATATCTTGTAGGGTCTCCTAGAAAGGAAGGATCAGAGGCGGCAAGAATGGGATGTTGTTTACCTTTTACCTCAAGGACGTGATCCCTGCTATAGGATTTGTACGAGGCAGTTCCCTGACCCAAGTTGCCTGTCCATTCATTGGTGATATGATAGTGGTGGTGTTTTTTGACCATTGGTGTAAAGCTAGTTTTTTCTTGTAGACTGGTAAATACCGTAGAAGATGACTAGGCCCATTGTACCCAAAAAAACAGGTAAAAAGTAGGGGCCTAAGCCGTGCGTATTGCCCAGCGCATTTTGGATAATTCTATGGATGATATAGGCAAAAGAAGTAGCTATGAGAACATTCATGAGCCGCATCATTCTGGTGGCAACCTCATACTGATAATAAGCATTTTCCTTAGTGATTCTTACGGGATAGTTGAAGGTGTGCGGGTACTGGTTAAGTTTCCATAAACCCAGATACATCACCACTCCAATACCAGCAAGAAGTAGGATGGTGGTCTTACTGCCCATAGCATCTGGTTGCCCGGCTGTATTGAAATGCCGGGGCACTTCATCAGGGAGTACATTAAAATATAAAATAGGCAAGATGACCATTAGGACCAGCGCAATTGCGCCCATCACTTCAAATAACCAATCGATGGGTTGCCAATTAATGTGCAGCTTTGGACGTTCCTCGTTCATAAATCGCTTATTGAATAATGATAAAACGACCACTACTTCTAAACCCTTGATCGGTAATTAAGAGATAAGAGTAGGCCCCCGAATCCCAATTTTGTAAATCTATATCTGCGTGTTGTAGAAAAGTACTTTGTTTTATCAATTGACCATAGGCATTGAAGATATAGAGCTGACCATTCATTTTTTCGATGCCCTCAGCTTGTATCCGTATTTGATCTATAGCAGGATTAGGATATAACTTTATAAGATTGCGAAGGGCTTCAAACTCATTTATACTAGAGACTAGTAAATTCAGCTCTTGACAGGTCGTATCTTTTCCTAAAAAGTTGGTCACTTCCAGACACACCTGGTAGGTGCCATTACTGTCATACTGGTGAATCGGATTTTGCTCTTGACTAGTGTTGCCATCACCAAAGTCCCAGAGCCAACCGGTAGCAAAACTGGAGCTGTCTTGGAAAGCAATGCTTTGATTATCTGCGGTAGTATAAACAAAGCCAGCATTAGGCGCTTGGAAATCAAGGAGCTCAGGGGCATAATAAATCCAATTTCCACTGCCTGGGTCGATATTCAAGATGATTCCTTTGGTATCAGGTGATAACCAGGAATATAAGGTGTCGGTGCTTTCAATTTTGTCAAAGAAGTTTTCTTCTTCAAAAAGGACTACGAAGAGGCTATCTACTCGTTCTACAACGATCATTTGTCTTAGGGCAGGATAGCTACCTCCGGGTAATAAAAGCTCGCCTTCGGCATCGGTGACAACCTTAGTGGTTTGGAAGGATTTATAGACAAGATCACTACGCGTAAGAGGTTCCTCAAATGCCAATTCGAATTGAGCGGTATCTTCGTAGGTCGTGCCTAGTTGGGTAGGGATCGCGGTAAATAATTGAGGGTCCGCAAAAGTGATCAGTTGGCGTCCACCAAATTCTTCCAAATCCAAAGTGATCCCTTCAATGATAAAGTTGTTGCCCTCTGTTTTATAGTAGGTATAAGAGGGTTCTTCCAAACCAACGACTAAGGCCAAATCCGCATCCGGAAAGTCACTGGCGAATGGTGTACTGTCTGGCGAGACGTAGGAATTCAAGAATAAACTACTTGGTTTTAAGGCGCTAAAGTCCCAGGTTTGATTGGAGCCGGGCATACCTATATCAAACAAAAGGAGTTGATCATCAATTGCAAATGGGAAGGTGTCGCCAACTTGCGGCAGGTCTTCGCTGGTAAACACGACTTGTGCACTCAAAGAAAAAGCCAATAAAAAGCAAAGAGGAAAAAGGGTTCGTTTTAGCCAAGCGCTCATAGTTTTTGATAGGAAATATACAGAGTACTGGAGATTGATACTAGTTTTTGGCCACTTTTTAAAAGTTCGGTCGTAGATACTTCACAAAAATAGCCACCTAGCAAAGCTTTGCTAGGTGGCTATTCTTAGGGATCAGCAGTAGGAGCTAGGTTGATCTAGTAAGCTCCGCCGTCGCCACCAGACTTTTGATCTGAATTATTGATTTTCGAGCGGCGATTGCTCCGGCGTTGATTAAAGTCTAACTGTCCGAAGCGGTAGTTAAAGCTCAAACCAAATGATCTAGAAGCAAATGCACGATTACTATTGATATAAAAACCTATACCGTTGATCTCATTTGGAAACTCTAAGTCTCTTGAGAATGGTTGTGCGACTACAAAACCAATCGCTCCTTTTTTATTCCAAATTTCTTTTCTCACCCCGAATTGAACTCTGCGGTAAGAGGCTCTCGTTCCTTGCAAGCTTTGTTGTGGTGAGCGGTAGAATCCAGAAATTTCTCCCGTCCATTTTTTAGGGAACTTGTAAGAGAAATTCATATTACCACCCCAAACAATACCTTGGTTTCTCAAATCTCTACCACCAAAGAATCCTTCAGAAATATAGTTGTAAACATTGGCTCCACCACGTACCGTAAGCTTTTTCTTAATGGTCGCTGAAGCAAAGAAATTACCACCATAAGTCCTATTTAAACCTACGTTTTCAAAGGTAGCGATAGAGGTGCCATCTTCCTGGATACGTGCAAATTGCTCGATAACATCATTGGTCTGACGAAAGAAAACCGAAGCATTCAATACGACTCCTTTGATATAGGTATTATAAGCTAGCTCGTATTGATCCGTATTTTCTGGTAAAATATCAGGGTTCCCCTCTGTTAAGTTTCTAGGATCTTGATTCTGAACAAATGGGTTGATATAAAACAAGCTAGGACGTTGGATACGTTTGGTGTAGCTAAGTCTTACCGCTGAAAACTGATTGAGCGTATAGCTGAAAATAATAGAAGGCAACCAGTTGCTATAATCATTAGAGAACTCATTTTCATTGGAGTCGAAGCTCCCTCTGATGTCTGTGTATTCGTAGCGCGTACCTGCTACCATTCCGAATTTTTCACTCAGCTGTACATTAAAGCTGGCATAAGCCGCAAATACATCCTGGAAGTAGTCGAAATTATCTGTTCTGGCAAAATCTACTTCAAATTGCTCGGTCGTGGTATTGAAGGTGCGGTACTCAAAGTCACTACCAATATTTCTTAAGATGGCTTTAGCACCTGTCTCCAATTTTAGTCCTTCAGAGAATGGATGCGTATAATCCAACTGAGCGGTAGTTTCTAAATTTAAACCATCATTTTCATTCTCCTCATTTTGGAAAAGGATAGGATCATTACCATCCTGGAAAATGCTATTGGAGGTATTGCTATTGTTGCCACTGATTTGGAAAGCTAAAACAAATTCTTGTCCAGGCTTATCGAATGTACGACGGTAGTCTGTAGTCCAATCAAATCCACCGCGTAAACTACGGGTCTCGTTTTGACGCGAATATTCCTGTAAGATATCATTGCTAGGATCCGTGAAAGTAGCGAAGGTCTCATCATCAGAGGTGCGACCAAAACCACGATAGGTGATACTGGTGTTGATGCTGTTGAAGGCATTAAAGTCGTAATAAGCTCCAAGCGATAACCTTGGGCCGTAGTAGTTACCTTCCCCTTCTGTAGTTTGGTCCAAAACCCTAAGCTGATTATCGGCGAGCGTATCTACACGCAAGAATTCAGCAGAAGAAGGGCGAGGCCAACCTGACCAGCCACCACCATTAAGGTTTAAACCAAAACGGCCACGGACTAGATTTAGGTTCACACTTCCACTGTTCGACCGAGTCCCTACAGTGGTATTGATAGACCCTGTGAATCCCTCGATCGTTTTCTTTTTCATGATGAGGTTGATGATACCACCGGTACCTTCTCCATCGTATTTGGCAGTAGGTACAGTGATGACTTCTACTGATTTAATCATCTCAGCAGGGATCGTCTTCAAAGCGTCTCCTGGATTACTTTGGAATAAAGTAGATGGGCGGCCATTCACCAATATCTGGATATTGGAAGAACCCCTTAGAGAAACATTCCCATCAGCATCTACAGATAGCAGCGGTACTCTGGCTAGTACTTCTGAAGCGTCGCCACCAGCAACCGTTACATCTTTCTCAGGATTATAAACGAGTTTATCAATTTTATTTTCGAAAGTAGCCGCTTCTCCAGTGACTTCTACAGCATCTAAATCGATGGACTCGCTTACCAATGAGATTGACCCCATATCGAAGTCAGGCGTTTTGGGAGTGAGTTCAATTCCTTTGATGGTTTTCGCTTGGTAACCAATGAAAGTTAACTGTACATCATAAGTTCCCGTTTTGACAGGCCCCAATTTGAAAGAACCGTCCATATCTGTGACAATACCGTTTACTTGTTTTTGAGTCTTGGCATCGAGCAAGACAATAGTGGCGAATTCAACAGCATTTTTATTCACAGAATCAATAACCGAGCCCGTAATATTGCCGACTGTTGTTGGTCCGCTAGGGCGCCCTCCACCTCGTTGCCCGCCCCAAGATTGAGCAGTAGCCGCAAAGGATAAACTAAAAAGCAGTGTGAAAACTAGTAAGTGTTTTGTCATTGTTAGATTATTTTGTCAGGTCTTAGCATAGGACAAGGCTGAGTACCAGCCGCAAAATTATACAATGACTAAATAAAAGAATAGGGCGATTGTTGTAGTAGTTGCTTATAAATGTATCAAAAACAAGGTCTTGTCGACGAAGACCCGTTTTTTATATGGATATAGTATTGGGAGTCATTTTGCCTTATTTTAGGGCCAGATCATGGACAATATTTTCAATCTTAGACTGGCCTGCCACAATTAAGCGTCCTTTTTGCTTTCCCTGCTCTTCGATTTCAATGCCTTGCCAGCTTTTTCCGCCAGGGTGATGTAGGAGTGCATCTTCCAATCTCAAGGTGCCTCCTGGCTCGATGGTGATCTTACTGTCGATAGGCATACCCAAGCGGCAGGAAATTACTAAAGTGGCATTGCTGGCAATTTTTAGGTTCCCTTTTAAATCCTTGGCTCCTCCCCAATAGATAGAGTCTTGAATGACGATATTTTTGGTGGTGTCGAGTTGGTTCCAATGCGGTACCAAATAAGACCGTTTGCGACCATATAAATCTGCAAGATGCCTGCGTACTCGTCCCACTTGACAAGGCGACCAGGCATTCTGATAGGCGTTGTAGTCCATGATGTTATTAGAGGCTGCGGTATCACAAGGGGCAGATTTACTCCTGTTCCAACATTCGTTGTTGTGGGTGGGCGTATCCACACAGCCATCACCGCGCCAAGCATGTTGCAAGCCCAATCCGTGACACATTTCGTGATTAAGTACACCTCGATAGGCCCAGCCGGCTTTTTGCAGTTCGAACATGCCCGCCATTTTTATACTACTCCCGAGGTAGATGCCCACCGATCCGACATGATAAGTAGGAGACAGGACACTATCTGGGTGATGAGGTAGTATGAAAATATTCATAATAGAATCGGCTCCGATTTTGTATTTGTTGATGACTTCTCTTTTATGTAGGTTTCGATTTCTTCCTTTGTGGACATAAAAAGCTAGTTCATTATCTTGGTGAAAGTAGATGCCATCGTCTCCAGGAGTATTGGGGTCTGGCCAAAGCTTCATTTGGTAGCCAATTGGGAGTACAGGGAAGTCGTTTCCATAGGGCAGCCACACGGCATTATTTTCTCTGAGGTCTTTATTAGCAGACCCGATCAAGCTACTGACCATTTTTTGGGCTTCTGCTTCTTGGTAGTTGTACTGTCTATCTTTCGTATCTATAAAATGAAAGTTAACCCTCAAATTATAAGTCGGATAATGATTTAGATGATCAAGGTCCGGAATGTAATAATCGACGGTACTACAATTGGAATTAGTTCTAGAACCCAGCTGGATTTTTCTGCTATCAGTAGCAGCTTTTTGTTCCTGATAAATGATTTCCTCGCTGGTGATAAAATGCTTTTCTAAGCGCGGGGAGCAGCTGATTAATAGAAAGGAAAAAATCAAAAGGAATAGCATTTTTTGCATAGTAATCAGATATCTTCTTGGTTATGATAAAATTAAGGTAAATTCAAAGATTTCCCTTCCTTTTTTTAGTTTTGATTCTACAGCTACCTATTTATCGCGTTCTAAATTGAATCCATGTTTAAAAAACTCATTCCTTACGATGCTGCTTATATCATTCTGGACGCCTATATACAGTATTACCATTTGTTTAAAAGAATTACCAAGCGGGCAAAGTTTAGATTTGAGCAGCAAGACTGGATTGGGATACAGGCCGATGCGCGTAGCAGGAGTACCCTATATCGAGATTCGGTAGGGGAGACCGCCGATAAGATTACGGCTTTTCTGGGAGAGCAAGCTAATGATCCAGAAATCTGGCAGCAGATCAAAGAAATGTATCTAGAGGAAATTCTGAATTTCAATACCCGAAACATTGCCGAAACCTATTATAATTCGATTTATCGGCATACGCATCGAGGTCTAAGTGTAGAGGAGAATCAAATGTTTGTGCACGCTACAGGGAGCTATCGAGAGTTTCGATCGGCTTTACCTATTTATTATACCTTTTATATCCACCTACCAATAGAGACGACCATTCGGCAAATATTCAATTGCTATCAGTTTGATGTGGAGTATGAAGATTTGGATAGAGATATTGCATATATCGTCGATACGATTGAGCGTTCTTTGCTCAAAGATATACGAACCTACCGCATAGCGCGCATTGAAATTCTAAAATCGATTTTCTATCGAAACAAGGCGGCTTATTTGGTTGGCAAGCTTTTTCTGGATGAGAAAGTCCATCCTTTTGTCTTGCCGCTATTTAATGGAGAGCATGGTATAGTAGTAGATACCGTTTTATTGGAGATGAATGATGTGAGCTCTATTTTTAGTTATAATCGCTCTTATTTTTTAGTCGATACGGATATTGCTAGTGAGATGGTGGACTTTCTGCGCACGATTTTACCTACCAAAAGTCTAGGAGAGCTCTATAATTCTATTGGTTTTGAAAAACATGGAAAGACGGTTTTGTACCGCAACTTTTTGCGGCATATCAATGGTACAATGGATAAGTTTGTAGTCGCTCCAGGTATAAAAGGGATGGTAATGGTAGTATTCACTTTGCCCTCCTACAATATGGTTTTTAAACTGATCAAGGACCGCTTTGCTGCACCCAAGAATGTGACGGAGCAAGAAGTAAAAGAGAAATACCAGTTAGTTTCATTACATGATCGGGTGGGGCGGATGGCCGATTCTCATATGTTTGAGAATTTTGTATTTGATATCAAACGGTTTTCAAAAGAACTGATTGAAGAACTTCAGCAAGAAGTGCCATCAAAAATAGAAATCGATGGCGATCAATTGACCATTAAACATCTTTATATCGAGAAGAAGATGGTACCATTGAATCTCTATCTTGAAGATGCCAGCTTGGAGGAGGCGGAGGTTGTTATTGATGAATATGGGAAAGCTATCAAGGATTTGGCAGCGGTGAATATTTTTCCAGGAGATATGCTCCTCAAAAACTTTGGAGTCACACGATTAAAGCGCGTCGTTTTTTATGATTATGATGAAATTGGTTTCCTGACAGATTATCAATTTCGGACTATTCCGGAGCCAAGAGACTTCGAAGACGAGTGGTCCTCTGAGCCTTATTACTCTGTTGGTCCCTTTGATATTTTTCCAGAAGAGTTTTCTAAATTCCTCATTGGACGAAAAGAAGTGAAAGCTTTATTTCTCAAGCATCATCAAGACTTATTCGAGGCGAAGTATTGGAGGCAGGTACAGAAAGGCTTGAGGAATGGCGAAATATATACAGTATTTCCCTACCGAGATGCTTTAAGGTTTGAGACCATATACAAAAAAAGTGCCCCGTAACTGAAACAATCAGTACGGGACAGCCTAGGGGAAATTTAAATGCAAAATCAATCTTTAAACTAAAGGGTTTACTATTTGTTGTGTCATTTCTCCTTTTTTTACACTAGTGGAGTCGCAACTACTAATACAAAAGTAGTCTTTCTTGCCAATAAGCCAAACCATAATAGCTTATTTTTGAGCTAATTTCAATTATTAAGCGGGTTTTTTGACTTTTTTTTGCCAAATACGAAATAATCTGTGGGGATTATAGATCTATGTGTATGTTCTGTTAGAAACTAAACGAAGTAGAGTTTATAAATTACGATGCTTATACATTGAAAAATTCATTATTTGAAGTAAATTCAATGATGGGATCATTCGTAGATTCCCGAGGACAAATACCGATCACCTCGATCACAGACTATACTTACAATCACTGCTTCGGAGACCTGTTCAGATAATTTTTTGGCAGCGGCCATTGCTCCACCACTACTCATACCCGCGAAGATACCTTCTTGCTGGGCCATTGTTCGCATCATCGAAATGGCCTCCTCTCTCGAAACATCAATCTTTTGATCTACTCTATGGGCATCATAAATCTTGGGCAAGAAGGCTGGAGACCAACGTCGAATGCCTGGTATACGGGAGCCATCAGTAGGTTGTACCCCAACAATCTGAATGTCAGGATTTTGTTCTTTGAGATACCTCGATACGCCCATGATTGTGCCGGTTGTACCCATTGAGGAAACAAAATGGGTGATTTTCCCTTCTGTATCACGCCAAATTTCTGGCCCTGTTGTCTGGTAATGTATTTTCCAATTATCTGGATTGGCAAATTGATTGAGCATCAAAAAATCATCTTGTTGGCCTAGCTCCTCAGCGTAGGCTCTAGAGTACTCTATCGTTTTTTCTTGGGGTGTCAGGATGACCGTAGCCCCGTAAGCACGCATAGTTTGTACCCGCTCCGCAGTAGCATTTTCTGGCATAACCAAGGTGATTTTGATGCCAAAGATACTGGCAATCATTGCTAAAGCGATACCTGTATTACCGCTGGTTGCTTCTACCAGCTCCATATTGGTATTCAATTCTCCACGATCAATGGCACTCTTGATCATATTGTAGGCTGCTCGATCCTTGACACTGCCACCAGGGTTTTGACCTTCGAGCTTGCCATATACTTGAATACCTGGTTTTTGAATAACTTTTCTAATCTCTACGAGCGGTGTATTACCGATGAGTTGTTCTATATGTTGCATGTGCGATTGCTTAAACCACTGGCGCTCTATTGTCTTGAGCTGCGTAGCCGTTGTAATAAATTCTAGAATTTGGAGGAACACTTTTTGTAATCCAGACATTGCCACCAATGATACTGTCGTGACCAATAATGGTCTCTCCTCCTAAAATGGTTGCCCCAGAATAGATGATGACGCCATCTTGAATAGTAGGATGGCGCTTGATCTTGGCCATCTCTTTTTGTACACTTAAGGCGCCTAAGGTGACACCCTGGTAAATTTTTACTCCAGCTCCAATCTCTGTGGTCTCTCCAATGACCACACCCGTACCATGATCAATGCACAAACCCGGGCCGATTTGGGCACCAGGATGAATGTCTATTCCGGTTTTACTATGAGCATTCTCCGTAAGAATCCTAGGAATAAGAGGGACCTCCATTAAGTAGAACTCATGAGCAAGACGATAGACGGCCATCGCAAAAAAACCGGGATAAGTCCGTATGACCTCCGTTTTGCTTACTGCCGCAGGGTCGCCACTTAGAATAGCTTCGGCATCTTCGTTGATGAGTCGATGAAGTAGAGGAAGCTTATCCATAAACGCCTTTTCTATATCCTCAATAGATGCCTCGACCTGGTTTTCCATCCGTTTCAAGATGCGATACAATTCTAGCTCAATAGCTTTGAATTTTTGATCAAACTCTCGTTCGGATTGGTATCTGTGATCAGAAAACTCAGGGAAAAGTAGACCCAATAGCTCTCCTAGCCAGTTACAAACGAGCGAGGGCTCGGGCATATGAGGTGCTTGCCGATGGGCTTTGTACAATTGATGGATGAATCGCTTTTCCATGGATATGCTATAATTCGTTTTAAATCCCGGAGGATCAATTGTTATGCTAACATTATTTGGCAGGTCTTGGATTAATGATTGTGCTTATTTACCGGGCTTTCATACTTGAAATTCACGATTCCATTTTTCAGCCGCGGTTCAAACCAGGTGGATTTAGCAGGTAAAATAGTTTTACCTGAGGTGAGTCTGAAGAGCTCCTCCGCCTGAATAGGGTACATGGCCAAGCCAATCCGATAGGGTTTTTCTTGCGTAGCTTGATAGATACCTTGCAATCCTTTTGGACCTTCAATATATCTAACGCGAGGGTTGGAGCTTACGTTGCGTATGCCAAGTATTTGATGCAGGATAATGTCATTAATTAACTGAGTGTCCAAGACATCACCTTGGTAACCGACTTGATCCAGAATGAAAGGCTTCCATCGGAGCTGATACCACTCTTTTTGGACCAAAAGAACCAATTCGTGTTTTTGACTAGGTTTATAAGCGGCCTCTAATGGCTTGATATCACAATATTGAGAAAGGCGCGCCATGAAATAAGTAGGACTACAATCCGTAAAGGCATCTATGACTCGGTTGAAATCGTGAATTTCCAATTCGGTAGATGGAAATAGTCCGCATAGGACCTTGCTGAAGGGCGAATTTTGTTTTCCATTAGATAGCCTTTTGGCAGTAGCACAGCGATGGTGACCATCGGCTATAAACGTTTTGGGAACTAGGCGCTCAAATAAATCATGGATTTGCTGTTGAGATGGGGTATCGTATATAGCCCATAGCGAATGCTTTTCTTGTTGATCCTGAAAATAGACCGATACATGAGGTTGGTCCTGACTAAGCTGGTGTTGGAGAAAGCTAATTTGATCTACGGGAGGATAGGTCAGTAAGATAGGTTTGACGGTGGCTTTACGTTTTAATAGAAGTGTGATTTGCCGCTGCTCTTTTTTAGCTAAGGTTTTTTCATGTGGTATGACCTCTTCACTATTGTGCTTTGCCATATCAATCATTGCAATAATTCCCGTGTAGAGCTTAGCATTTTTCTCAATTTGGTAAATAAAAAAGCCATCCTGAGCTTCCGTTGCAAAAAAACCACTTTCAGCCAACTCGATATAGTCTTCTTTGACGCTATCAAAAAAGGCTTGTGGTGAGGTGACAAATTCGAGTCTTGGAAGTGTAGCACGAAAGGGTAGCAATTGCATATCTTTCTTTTGCCGCGAAATTTAGGAGTATTATTCTAAGAAAGGAACTTTTGGAGGGCTTTTGTGATTTAGAAGAATGAAAGGTCCTAAAAATGAAAGGGTGGAAGAATGACTCTTTCCACACCTTTCGGATAAACTAAACCCCAGTTATATATCTTAAAATAGAATTTTTCTAAACTATTATGGTAGCAAAAATAAATTACTTTACGATGATTTGCAAATAAAAGCATCCTTTTTTCAAAGTAATTGTTTTTACTGAGTGTAAATATAGGTTAACTAAGTGTAAAATTCAATTCCTTTTTTCGAATACTTAGACACTAGTTATCTTTTTATACCAATTCTGTTTTCTTACGGACGATTTGAAAAATTTTCCTCATCAAAATTACAATAAAACTAAAAAGCAGGCAGAAAATTTATTTCGCAATTACCGTCGAATTTCAAAGATCAGATCAATTTTTTTGTCATCAATAAATACCATTGCTTTACCATGACTCCATTTGGCGATATCATCAAAAATATCGAGCATTATATTCTCTACAAGCAGCGGGTAGAGATTACCTACCAAGGCACATCGGGTCGAATGTGGCAGGAACGTGGTTTTATAAAGGACCTATTCTTCCAGAAAGGGCGCAAGCTGATTCTACTAGAGACAGGTCTTCCTATCGAAATAGATAAAATTAAGTTGGTCAAAGCGATATAATCAAGGACTGGTTACGATAAAGTCCATTATATTCGCATCCATTAAATAAGCAATCATGTCTGATAAAATATTAGTTACATCGGCACTGCCTTATGCTAACGGTCCTCTTCATTTAGGACACTTAGCGGGGGCTTATCTACCTGCTGATATATATGTAAGGTATCAACGCCTGCTCGGGAAAAATGTCGTTTGGGTTTGTGGCTCGGACGAGCACGGGGCAGCAATTACTATTCGCGCAAAAAAAGAAGGGATCAGCCCAAGGGATATCATTGACAAGTACCATACTTTAAACAAGTCTTCCTTCGAAAGATTGGGTGTTTCATTTGATTACTACCATCGCACTAGCGCAGAGCTTCACCATGAAACTTCTCAGGATTTTTTCCTCAAGTTGATTGAGAAAGGCGGTGAATTTGAAGTAAAAGAAGAGGAGCAATATTATGACGCTACCTTTAATCAGTTTCTAGCCGATCGCTACATCACGGGTACTTGCCCACGCTGTAGTTTTGAAGCGGCCTTTGGCGACCAGTGTGAGAACTGCGGTGCCGATCTTTCTCCTACTGAGCTTATCAATCCTAAATCTACCTTGAGTGGAGAGCAACCTACTTTGAAAAAGACCAAGCATTGGTATTTCAAATTAGATAAGCATCAAGACTGGCTGCGTGATTGGATCAAAGATGGCATCCTAGATGGTACTAGCCACCACGATGCTAGCAAGTGGAAGAAGCATGTTTTGGGGCAGTGCCTTTCCTGGTTGGATGATGGCCTGAAGCCACGGGCAATTACCAGAGATTTGGATTGGGGGATAAAGGTCCCCTTGGAAGATGCTGAGGGAAAAGTGCTCTACGTTTGGTTTGATGCGCCGATCGGCTATATCTCCTCCACCCGACAATGGGCCAAGGAAAATGGAGAAGATTGGGAAAGTTACTGGAAAGGAGAAGATACCAAGCTGGTCCACTTTATCGGAAAGGATAATATCGTATTCCACTGTATCGTCTTCCCTGCAATGCTGAAAGCACATGGAGACTACAACCTACCGGTCAATGTGCCAGCCAACCAATTTCTTAACTTCGAAGGTCAAAAGTTTTCTAAAAGTAGAGGTTGGGGAATCGAGCAGCATACCTATTTAGAAGAATTTAAAGATTTTCCGAACAAGGAAGATGCGCTGCGCTATGCATTGATCCGCATTATGCCTGAGAATAGGGATAGTGACTTCAAATGGGATGACTATATCGACTTCCATGATAAAGAACTAGCCGATAATCTGGGGAATTTTATCAATCGGGTGGTTGTACTTTCCAATAAATACTTTGATGGCGTAGTTCCAGAGGTCGATCTAGATTACAAAAAAGCTTTAGAAGTGGTGCTTGGGATTATTTATGATTTCCAACAACGAATCGAGGACTTCAGCTTTAAAGCCGCTATCCAATTGGTGCTTGAAATATCAAGTTTTGGGAATTCTTATTTGCAGGATGCTGCGCCCTGGGCACTATACAAGGACAATCCAGAAGATCCTAAGATCAAAGAGGTAATGGTCACAAGTCTACAGATTGTAGGGATATTGAGTCTGTTGCTAGAGCCTTTTGTGCCTTTTATTGCGCCTAAAATTCGAGGACTACTTGGTTTGTCTCCATCTGCAAATGGCGATTTGGCCAAAGCCTTGGAGGATTTGCGCTCAGGAAAACCTTTGGTAGAGGGCGGTCATCAGATTGGTAAACCCGTGGTTCTTTTTCCTAAAATTAACGATCGCCGAGACGATTCTCGAATGCAGATATTAGATCGCCAAAAGGCAAAACTCGAAGAAATATTAGCAGCCGAAAAAGCAACGGAGTACGCTCCTTTAAAGGAAGAAATTAGCTTTGATGATTTTGTTAAAATTGACCTGCGCACCGCTACTATTCTAGCAGCTGAAAAAGTCAAAAAAACAAAAAAATTGCTTAAGCTCAGTATCGACCTTGGCTTTGAAACTAGAACTGTGGTGTCGGGTATTGCAGAATACTACGACCCCGAAAAAATTATCGGCAAACAGATCGTCGTAGTCGCGAATCTAGCTCCACGGAAATTGCGAGGTATAGAATCTCAAGGTATGATTCTCATGGCTGAAAATACGGAAGGTGAACTGGTCTTTGTCAGTCCAGAAGATGGATTTGGCAACGGGTTTATTGTGAAATAATAGGAATCATCTCGGCAAAACCATTTTGCCGAGATCGATTCGACCATCTGCTACCTAGCATTAGAATGGTTCCTTTAAAATAACAGATGATGCAGAGCACCTTACAGAAATACCGTGTATTAATCGGTGGCGCAGCCATTGGTCTTGGAGCTTTAGCTATTGTGATGATGGTGCTGAACAACCGAGCACAGGAACTTTGGGGATACTGGACGCTCCTCCTTTTTCTTTCCAGTACAATAGGTATAACCTTATTGTTAAGTAAGAAAACCGTAAATGAACCTAGCGAACAAACTTATTTGCTGAAGGCTTGGTTGACGGGAGCATTGATAGGTCTTGCCTTTCCTTTTTCTAATCTTCCGACGGGTATTTTGGCCTTGCTGGCTTTTATACCTTTGCTGGAGGTAATAGAAAAATTACGGGCAGCTAATCGACCGGGAAAAAGTGTCTTTTATTATAGTTTTCAAGCCTTCTTGATATGGAATATTGTAGCCACCTATTGGGTGGCGAACTCTTCATTACCAGCAGGATTGTTTGCTATAGTAGTCAATAGTTTGTTGATGACCTTGCCGGTATTAGGATGGTATAAAACTTATCCTTTACTTCCTCGTCTGAAGTGGGTGCCCTTATTAGCCTTTTGGCTTTGTTTTGAGTATATGCACTTTCATTGGGAGTTGAACTGGCCGTGGCTGACCCTGGGGAACGTCTGGGCAAATGCTCCTGCTATGATCCAATGGTACGAATTTACTGGAGCGATGGGCGGTTCTTTGTGGATATGGGTGGTCAATATTTTAGTTTTTGCAGCACTCAAGCGTGTTCGCACCGAAGGATATGCTCAGGTACGCTGGGTACAGTTGGGTATTTTTTTGCTCCTTCCTAGTTTGTTTTCTCTTGTTCGATATTTCAATTACACAGAGCAGGGACCAGCTCAAGGAGTCGTGGCAGTACAACCGAATGTAGAGCCATTTTATGGTAGAGCACAGGTGGCAGACCAAGCTTTAATGGATCGACTGCTGGAGCTATCGCTTGCTCAAGTGGATTCTACTACGCGTTTCCTGGCCTTTCCAGAAGCGACTTTAGATTTTGCTAACCAAAAAGAATTGGCCTCTGCCAGACAGATTCAGCAGTTGCAAGCAAAACTATTAAATGATTATCCCAATTTGAGACTCCTCGCTGGGATTGATGCCTTCCGTATATTGAGTCAATCAGAACCAGGAGGGCGTTACACTAGGACACGTAGTACTGGCACAGGTACACAACGATTTGAAGTGTATAATGCCGCAGTCAATGTCGGTCAAGCTGGTACACCAATAGAATTTTATAAAAAATCAAAACTGGTCCCAGGGGCGGAGTTGTTTCCCTATCCGGGTCTATTTACCTTTTTAAAACCCTTAGTAGAAAGTTTGGGCGGTACAATGGCTGGACGAGGGGCTCAAAAGGAGCGGAGTGTATTCAGCTCGGAGGCTGGTAATGCTATACCTGCGATCTGTTATGAATCTGTTTTTGGGGAGCATATTGCAGCTCATGTCCGGAATGGCGGTGCTGCCATTTTTGTACTGACCAATGATGCTTGGTGGGATCAAACTGCTGGTCATCGGCAGCACTTTCACTATGCCCGTTTGCGTGCTATTGAAAATAGGCGAGCTGTCACTAGGGCCGCTAATACCGGGATTTCTACTTTTATTGATCAGAAAGGGAAGGTTCTACAAGCAAGCCGATATAATGAGACTACTGCGATCAAAGGCGATATTCATTTTAATGAAGAATTGACTTACTACAGCAAAAATCCTCAGCTGATTGGCCGCTTGGCTTTATTTGCAACTATCGCTTTTTTACTGAATGGTTTGGTCCGCTCATTACTACCTCGCAAGGAACAAGGCAAAAAATGATCTTCGATCTAATAGAGCGCTAATTCTCTTTTTTGCAACTCTTCATTAATAATGGCACCGACCATGTCTAAATGGCCATTGCCATGGAAAAGGTAACGCATCAACAGCATACCACCTAAGAAGAAACAAAGAGAAAATAGGAATAAAAATAAGAAGACTAATCCTAGAAAAGGAAGGCCAATATTTTTGCACAACATCCATAAAAGGGGCCAAACCGGAGCAGAGGCACCTATGCGTAAGCAAGCAGTATAGGTTTTATGAAAAATAGCATTTTTGGCTTCCCATTGCCCTTTTAATCTAAGCAACTGAGCGGTCGAAAAATAAGCTGGACCTGTGGAGAGCAGGAAGGATAATTCGTCTTCAGCATTTTCTTCAATGGTATTGAGTAACCGATCTATATTTTGGACATCCATACCTATTATGTTTAGTAACGATCAAAAAATAACTTATCGATTTGTGGCGGAATCTTTTGTCCCAATAC
>JBELML010000132.1:0-17718 GCA_042095835.1 Saprospiraceae bacterium | reverse complement strand
TGGTGGGCAGTTACAAGAGAACTTGACTGTGTGGATGAGTCTACTTGGGAAGATGGTTTAGATGATGTAAGCCAGGGTAGTCCTGCCCAAGATGATGATGACAACCGTTATGGAAGTCACGGATTCTGGCAGTATACTCAGCACATCGTAGTGTATGATGATTCAGATCCTGTAGCGGTGATTGATGCACCAGATACGGGTTCAGAGAACAACTTCGATTGTTCGGCTAATACCAACTTCACGATCACCATTACGGATGCTTGTTCGATAGAAGATATCACCACCACCGTATACGTGAATGGTGCGAACGAAGATGCGAATGCTACTACTACCGTCAACGGAGATACACTAGTCGTGACCGTAAGTGAGCGCAGAGGAATTGACAACTACAAAGTGAAAGTAGTGGTGAACGATGGCTGTGGCAACACTATTGAAGAAGAAGCCGAATTTGATGTATTTGATGATAAGGCTCCTGCACCAATTTGTAGAGAAGACTTAGTCGTAGAACTGATGCCTCAAGAAGGAGGAGGAGCTGCGATGACGGTTTGGGCGAGCGATTTCATAGCCTCTCCAATAGGAGACTGCAGTGGTCAAGAAGATGCTGAGGTGAATGTAGGAAACGGAATTACTCAACCATTAGTGACTCAGTTCTCGATCAATAGAGTAGATTCTACGGTAGATGAGACCGTGACTGGTTTAACGGTAACTTGTGATGATGCAGACAACGCGGTAGAAGTAGAGGTTCACGCATGGGATGCAGCAGGGAATAATGATTTCTGTGTAACCTCCATCTTAGTTCAAGATAATAATGAAGCCTGTAATCCAGACAACTTGACGGGATCGATAGCCGGATTGGTGGCCTCAGAGAATGTAGAACCAATTCGAGGAGTAGAAGTACAGCTATCGGGTTCTCAATCGATGATGTACCAAACGCAGACCAATGGTCAATACCAGTTTAGCTCTCTATTAGATGGAGGAGACTTCACGGTAAGACCAGGTTATGATCAAAACCATAGAAATGGAGTGTCGACCTTTGACTTGGTCTTAATCCAGAAGCATATTCTAGGTGTGGCCTTGTTAGAAAGTCCCTACAAGATCATAGCAGCAGATGTGAATAACTCAAGAAATGTGAGTGTAGCGGATTTAATTCAGTTACGCAAATTGATCTTGAATATAGAGACGGAGCTGCCGAATAATACGAGCTGGCGTTTTGTAGATGCAGAGTACAGCTTCCCTGATATAAGTAATCCTTGGACAGAATTCTTCCCTGAGATCAAGAACATCAACAACTTGGAAGATGATGTACTAGCCAACTTTGTCGGGATGAAGATAGGCGATGTGAATGGATCAGCTACCTTGGATTTACAAGCCAGAAGCAATGAGGTATTCCAGGTAGTAGCGAGTAGCGAAGATCGTCTTTTGGCAGCTGGTCAGGACCACGAGATTGTATTGAGAGGTAGAGATTTAGCTAAGATTCAAGGCTTCCAATTTAGTTTGGAATTGACTTCGAGTGTAGAGCTAGTAGATATCAACTATGGGCAATTGACGGCATCTAATCTTGGTGTTTTCCAAGAAAGAGGGGTGATTACCACCTCTTGGGATGCGCAAGAGGCAGCATCAAATGAAGAGTTGCTACGCATAGTGGTGAGGCCAACTACCACAATGGCATTATCTGATGTCTTGAGTATCAGCTCCATAATGACAGAAGCTGAAGCCTACAATGCCAATGCAGAGAAGATGGCAGTGAGCCTGAGTATAGAGGGTAGCGCATTGAGCACTACGACGAAGCTCTACCAGAACCAGCCCAACCCATTTGAGAGTGAGACGCAGATCAGGTTTGACTTGGGCGAAGCAAGCTCGACGGTGATTAGCATCCAAGACATGATGGGCCGTACGGTGAAGGTGATCAGAGGAGACTTTGGTGCAGGCTTGCACGAGGTAAGATTGAAGAACAGCGACTTGCCAGCATCAGGCATTTACTACTACACATTAGAAGCAGGAGACTTTAAAGCTTCACGCAAGATGATTCTTGTGGGAGAGTAAAAAGTATTTTACATATAGTTATATAGAGAGTAGCGCTTTTACAAGTAATTGTAAAAGCGCTGTCATTTTATAGATATTGTGTATATTTTTTTTACATTTGTATGAGAACAAGAACTGACTATACCTAAAGGCCTTAAACACTAAACATCTAAGTACGAACACCTAATAAGCGTTCACTTCTGTTACTTTCCAGTATTGGCCTACCTTACTTATAATACTTTGGTTTTACCAAGCCCTTAGTTCCTATTGTACAAACTCGTGAAAATTGACCTATTATGAAACAAAAGACAATTGTTAGTCTAGTGCTAAATGTCTTCCTAGCCCTTTCCTTATCTGCGCAATCAGATCAAGGAATTAACTTTCAGATGGTTTTTAAGGATGCTAATGGCGAGGTGCTGTCTAATCAACTCTTGTCCTTTGAGTTGAATTTAATTGCTGATCAAGATATTCCCGAGATACTCTTTCAAGAACTCCATAAGGTACAAACAGATGATTTGGGACTGGCCACTATACGTATTGGGGAGGGTAGTTTTCCGATGAATAGCCTGCAACAAGTACCCTGGGCAAAGAAAAATATACTACTACAAATTAACCTGCTCGAAGGGAATAGCTACCAAGAAATTATCAAGACCCAATTGTTTTCAGTTCCCTATGCGATGCATGCAAAAACTGCTGCTCAACTCACAGCAACCGATACCACAAATGTATCCTTGAGAGAAGATAGCAACGAGGCTTGGCAGACAAGTGGGAATACAAAATCAATTGCTCATTCCCATTATATCGGTACTCGAGATGCCATGAATTTTTATATCAAAACATTTAATGAAACAAGAGTTGAAATTAGCAGAGATGGACGAGTCACTTATTTTGGGCAGGAAAAAGGCCCAGAAGGTCCTCAAGAAAATAAAGCCTCCTATCCTATGGTTATTGAGAGAGGGAACCATGGTATCTATATTGAGTTGAACGAAAAAAGAGTAACCAACGATAATAACTTTGTCACTTTTGCAGATGAAGATGAAATAGAAGGTAGAGTTGAAGGAGAAACCAAAACAGAATATTTCATAAGCTTCAAATATCTATTCAAGGCCGGGAAAGAAGCTTTCAATATTTATAAGACAGGAAAAGAAATAATAGATCAATTCAGCGAGGGAAGTACTCTATTTTCCGATGGATTTGGGGGAGCCGCTTCAATTGGAGCTTATGTAAACGCTGGTGCAAATGTGGTAGAACTTGCCTCCAAAATATTTCAGTTTGGGAGGGATTTGATTGATAAAATCAACAACCTTGGAGTACGCTATAAGTCAGGAGGTGCCGATTACGCAGAGTGGCTACCCAAAGAGCATAATACGCTCTTTTTATATCCAGGTCAGGTAGTAGGCGTAAAAGGTGGTAAAGTCTCTCTAAATACCACCGAGGCAGATGATTTTATGGTCGTTTCTTCAAACCCAATTGTACTGGGTAATACACCACCTGTAGGGAAGGAATCAGACTATGAAAGGATTGCCATGCTTGGTCAGGTTTTAGTTTCTGTTTTAGGCTCCGTCCAATCTGGAGATTATATTCTCCCTTCTGGTAATAACGATGGTCTAGCGATTGCCGTGACACCTGAGGATATGCAAACGGGTGATTATCAACAGATCATCGGGGTTGCCTGGGAAAGTGTCGACTCCCAAAAAGACTTAATTCATCTGGTGAACGTAGCCATCGGAGTCAATACAAATGATTTAAGCCAGAAATTAAGCACCCTAGAGTATAGGGCAGATAATATCATCGCTTACCTGAATGGTGAGGCACCACTCATGACAGATGAAACTATGCTTCATCAAACTATTGCAAAAGCAGACCAAGCTAATACCACCGCACCTAAGAAATTAATCTCAGACGAGGCCTTCGATAACTATATAGATCAAATGGCTCCACAATTGATGGAGGCGCATCAAATGGCTAAAGATATGTTCATCAAGGAAGGCTATGATTTAGAACAATATCCTTTTCTAAATAACTGGTTAAATGATCCTGTAGGACATTTTAAGCAGTTGCGTCGTGATGAAAATTACGCCTCTCAAATGGGGTATCTAGACTTGATTATCCTTGGGGAGGACTAATTAAAAACAAATCCGATCTCTTGTATCTAGTACATTTATAGATTCAGAAAAAAATGTCTTCATGAAGAAACATCTAAATTATATACCACTCTTGCTGCTCATCTGTGCTTCGGTACATTTAACAGCTCAAACGGTTCCGAGGGGCATAAAATATCAAGCGGTCTTATTAGATGATTTGGGAAAACCACTACCCAATCAGTGGGTAGATTTAAGAGTTAAACTCTTGGCAGTCCAAGATGGAAAAGATAAGGTCTACTTTGCCGAAAATCACCGTGCAGAAACGGCTGATAATGGTCAATTCGAAATAAATATCGGAGAAGATAATACCAAGCAAGATATCATTAATAGGGTGCCTTGGTCAACTGAGGATATTTGGTTGGTCATTGAAAAATTAGAAAAAAGCGGTTCCTTCAAGGAATTAATGAGGGGAACATTTACTGCGGTGCCCTACGCTTACCATGCGGAATATGCGGAGCAGCTTATTCCTAATAGTGAGGATATTAGTTTGAGAGACGATCAATCTATTCGATGGAATATCAGTGGTAATGCGAAAACAGTACCTGATGCCCACTTTTTAGGTACAGTAGATGAAAAATCGCTCTTTTTCAAGACGAGAAACGAAACAAGAATGGTAATTGGATCAAATGGCCAACTAACCCTTTACGCGAGCCCTGATTTAACTACCGAAGATGATAAACCATCCTCCTATCCAATGGCTATTTTTGGGGGAGGTCAGGGGATTTATATCCAACTTAAAGAGAATGCAAATAGTAAAAATAATTATTTGACCTTTGCCGATCTTACTGATATTCATGGTGCAGTAGAAGGAGAGACCGCCAGTGAGTATCTGTCTAGTTTTAGGTACATATGGTTTGCCGCTACCCAAACTGTAGATATTATTCTTGCTGGGGTCGAAGGTGTAGCAGGTGGGATAGAGACAGCTGGTATTGCTGCTGCCGCCAACCCAGCCGCTGCCGCCGCAGGGTCTCGCCTCTTAACTTTTATCAAAAAAGCTGCTTTTAAATCTATAAGCTTAGTAAAAGTCACAACACAAAGCCTAAGAAATATGGGCGTTTACTTCCAATCTGGGGCGGCAGATTATGCCGAATGGTTGGAACGTAATCCAAATGATTTACCCATGATGCCTGGTGAAATTGTAGCGCTAAAAGATGGGCAAATCACGAGGAATACACAGCTAGCAAATCAGCTTTTTGTGGTTTCTAAAAACCCTGCATTCCTAGGGAATTTACCCGAAGATCAAGACAAAGGCCTATATGAAAAAATAGCGATGATGGGCCAAGTCAATGCACTAGTGGCTGGCCAAGTGAACATTGGAGATTATATTTTGCCCTCTGGGAAAAATGATGGAATCGCTCGAGCGGTCGGCCCTCAGGATATGCAATCTGGAGATTACGCACAAATTATAGGCGTAGCTTGGGCGCAAAGTACTAATGGCCCGATTAGTAATATCAATGTGGCAGTAGGCATTAATAGTAACGATTTAGCGGGGAAAATAAGTGATATAGAAGCTAAAATTGAGCATATCACTCAATATCTGGAAGGTAAAACTGCGCTTAATACCGAGCAGTTTCAGCAAAAAGAAAGAGATGGTTTTGCTCCAACTGCTAGCAAGACCAATGGGAATCAACTACAGTTGACTGATGCCCAATTTGATGCGTTCATTGACAAGCACGCCGATCAATATAATGCCATTTACGCTGAGGGAAAAAGGATGCTAGATGCTGAAGGCATCGACTTGGCACCTTATCCATTTCTACAGGCCATGTTCGATGATCCAACTAGCTATATGAAATCACTCAGAAGGAATCCTAAATTACGTCAGGTTATGGCAGGTCTTGACGAAGCATTAATCACTGCAGGTTTAGTAGACTAAAATCCATTGACAATGAAGAAAAGATATACATACCTAAGCAGCTACATTGGTTCATTAATGCTTTTTGTATTCATGAGCTCCATTTTGCAAGCACAAGAGATGGCTTATCAGCTTCCGTATCAGGCCGTTTTACGCGCTGAAGGCGGTCAGCCCTTGGCTGATACCCAAATTGAGGTCTTAATTAAGTTGATTACTCAAGATGAAGTGTCAGCGTCCTTTTACACTGAAAAACACCAAGTAAAAACCAATCAACAAGGATATTTCTCAATAGACATTGGTAGTGGTGAGGTGATCAATGGTGTCTGGGAAAAAGCACCTTGGGCTACGGAGAATCTATGGTTAGAAACGACTTATTCAATAACAGGTCAAGACAAAAAATACCTGATTAGTAGAAACGAAATGATGGCTGTGCCTTATGCTTTTGTTGCAGGTAGTACCAATCGGATAGATAAAGGTAAGGATGTAGGCCTCAGAGAGAATTTTAGTATTCATTGGAATACCGCTGGAAACTATAAAACCGTGCCTCATGTACATTTTGTAGGGACAAGAGATGATAGAGATTTTTTCCTAAAAACCAATGATGAAACTAGAATTGTCATAGAAGCAGCAGGTCGAGTTACCATCTATTCTGATTACGATGACAATTCAGGTAATAAAGGCAATGATGAATATTCTAGTACTTACGCTTATGTTCTTGAGGGTAATCAACATGGGATTTATATTGAGGCCAACACCAACCAGCGCTCTTTAGATAATAACTATCTCACTTTTGCCGATATCGACGATATACACGGTACTATAGAAGGTCAAACTTTAAAACAGCTAATGGGTAGTTTTGACTATATCTACACCAACATCTTAAATGCTGTTAATTTCGTGTTAGGAGCTGCCGTTACAGGATCCGAATTTGCACAGTCCGTTGGATTTGCTACTGCTGCTGGAACCGCTGGCGCTTCGATTTTCTTAGCTTGGAAATCTCCGGGCTATGGTGTAGCCTCGGGTGGCACTGCTGGACTGGGAGCAGCAGGAGCTGCTGATTTGATCAAGTCCTATGCTGAAGCAGCTGAATTTCTAATTACTTCTCATAAGAATGCCGGAGTGACCTATACCTCAGGTGGAGCTGATTACGCTGAATACATTAAAAGAGCAGTAGGAGAGCGAGATATGGAGCCAGGCGAGGTAGTTGGGATTCTAAATGGAGAATTAACCTTGGATACGGATAAGGCTGACCATTATATGGTGATCTCTGGACGCCCAGTGGTGCTAGGAAATATGCCCTCTCCTGAGCGAGAGGAACTATTTGAAAAAGTAGCCTTTTTAGGCCAAGCTTTTGTAAATGTTTCTGGTGAGGTCAACTATGGCGACTACATCCTTCCATCGGGTAATCATGATGGCCTGGCCATTGCTATTCATCCACAAGAAATAGAGACGGTACAAATGTCAAAAATCATTGGCGTCTCTATGGAAGCCGTGAATGGTGAAGCAGGTGAAATACACCTAGTGAATACCTCCATCGGATTAAGTAAAAATGCACTTGCCTCAAAGACGGAGTCACTCGAGAAAAAGGTAGATCATATCCTGGCTTACCTAGAAGGAAAAGTAGAGCACCCTGATTTGAAGGTAAACGCTTCAAATCAGCAGAAGGAAGAGGGCCAAACTGAGGAACTACTCACCAATAAAGAATTGGAAGACATCTTTAGAAATCTTCTTGAAGATCAAAGATTGCTAGTGGAAACCTACTTTACAACACTAGAAATTAAAATGCAGGAACAAGGAATCAATCTTAGAGAAGTACCTGTATGGGGAGAGATCCTAGATAATCCTACAGAAGCCATTATGAATTTGAGAAATCATCCGATACTCAAAGACAAATGGAAGTATGTAGATCAGCAAATAATAGAAACGATTAAACCAACTAAAATAGGCGACGAGTAAGTCACACCTATCCTAATAATTGACAAATCATGAATCATAAAAATACACTCATGAAGCGACACCTAATGCCAGCGCCAAAAAAATCCATCTTTGACTGGATACTCCATGCGGAGCGTCAGAAAATTAATAGCTTCGCTGGTAGAGCCAAACCATTTCTTTTGAGTATGGTTTTAATTGTTTTAGCTTGGACCACCACAATGGGCCAGACAGCAACAATTACATCTGTCAGTGCTGATGCCTTTAATTGCGGTATTCCTTCTACCATTACTGTCGATTTCGATACTGCTGGTTTTGGGGCAGGTTATGATATCAATGATTTCTTCTTGGAATTAAGTATAGATAATTTTGGTACATCTACTCCATATACTGGTACTGTGGTTGGGGGAGTGGCACCATCTGTATCAATTACAGTCAACCTCCCATCTAATAGTTTGGTACAGACAACAGCTGAAATTAGAGTGAATTCTCCAGATATAGGTGCTCTGATTCCTTTTGGCCAAACGATCTCACTTATTGGTTTCGATATTACAAACGAAATTACTAGTGGCCCTTATTGTGAAGGAGACCCAATACAGTTTGGATTTACAGCGGGTTCTGGGATTGATAGTGCCAACGTTTATACTTTACAAGCAAGGGTATTACCTATTGGAACATTTATAGATGTAGGTTTTTTACCTGGTAACGCTACTTCTGGTATTATTACTGGACAGATTCCCAACGGAACAGGTGGAAACAACCTAGAGTTTCGGATCATCGCATCTAACCCTGCGATAGAAAGTTGTAGTGAATCTGCACCTGTATCTATTGGTGGACCAGCTAGTATTCTTACACAACCTAATGACGATCAAACGGGCGTTTGCCCAGGTGGTGCGGCAAGTTGGTCTGCAACACCTGCTTTAGGTTCTAGTACAGAATGGTACAAAATGTGCCTAGACTCCTTCTTTGTGACCTTGAGAGATACTTTACCTATTTTACCTAGTGATGTAATAACTGGGGTAGATCGCTACAATGAATTCGTTTATTTGGCGACTTCCGAAGGGCTTGTAGTGTATAATACACTGCTGGATACTTATACTATTTATGATGATGATAATGGTTTGCCTTCCAATGTGATTAATGATGTTTTCGTTGAGCCAACCGAGCCTCGTCTCTTTATAGCGACCGACGAAGGGTTGTCCTATACCAGCTCTATGAGTGGTGGCGGATTCTCAACGATTAATGATTCCGATATTGCCAATGATAATGTTAATGATGTTTTTGCTTCTGGTGATGATGTCTGGGTAGCGACGGCCTCAGGCTTATCCTTTTTTCAATTTGGCCTTTTTGATAATCCGACTAATTTCATTCCAGTCTTATTGCCAGGGCAGATTTCTTCGGTCTATGGTTTAAATATAGGAACAGCATCCCAAATTTTATTTGCGGGTACCCCAAATGGACTAAGTCAATCTTCGGTTGGGACCAATATATTCGGGCCTCCAATGGATGTGGATAATGGCGGTTCTTCTTCTGATCAAAAATTCATTAATGATATTTTTATTGCCAATGGTATTATTTATGTAGCTACCAATGATGGGGTTTCCTATTCTGCAGCTGGTGCTCGTAATTGGACACGAATAAAAGATGGTTTAGCAGATGATTTGGTGACTAGTGTTTTTGCTGCTGGAGACCTCATTTTTGCAGGTACCAACGAAGGGATGGGAGTTGCATTTGAAGGAGCCACTGCTTTTAGTAATTATGATAGCCAAACTGGAATCGGATATGGGCCTGCCCTAGGTGTCCGAGGTGTACATGCAGTAGAAAGTGGAGGAACCTATAATATTGTGGTTGCCACTATTGGTGGCGCTTCATTTGGTGAACTTATGACAATGGGAACTGGTGAAACAGGGAATTCCCTTACGATCGATCCAGTGACTTTTGATGATGCGAAGTGTAGATATTATATGCGAGCTACCAATAATGGTTGTGTGGCCTACTCTAATATTGTCCAGCTAGGTTTTGTCCCTGCTACTCCTGATACCGTTTTAGTTGTACCTGCAAGTACCTGTACGGATGGTGATGGAGAGATTGTTTTGAGAGGATTGGTGCCAGGTCAAACCTATATCATTAACCACACTAGTACGAATGCTGCGACTATACCCTCAGATAGCACGCAATTTACGGCAATTTCACCAGATACTTCGGTAAGGTTAAGTTTAGTAGATACCGGTTTGATCATGATTTCTATTAGTGCAGTGGATGCTCCAAATTGTACATCCGATACTATAGAGGTGTATGTTCCTGGGCCAATGCTACCAAGTTTTCCATTTGATGCTTCCATGCCTCAAACGATCCAAGCTTGTGCCGGAACTCAATTAACCATTGATTTACCTGATTTACCAGATTCCCTGAGATACCAATGGTATACCGACGATACTTTAGGGAATGTGGCCAATCCTGCATATACGCAAGGTGATTTTACCCCCTCCCCTCCACCCATGTCAGACACGGTAGAGTATTATATGGTGATTCGAGATTCTGATACTAAATGTATATCAGAGGATACTGCCTTTTTTGACTTCACAGTTGGAGAAAAGCCACCTATAGTTTTGGTCAAAACACAACGGCCTGCCGAGTTTGACTCTGGTGATGGTATAATCACTTTAACAGGTTTGGATCCTGGGGCAATGTATGAATTGAACTATATTGCTCCAGATGGAACAGCAGTAAGTACTTCAATTACTGCTACTGGAGCAGGAGAACATGCCATTACAGGCCTAAACGGCGGGGTCTATAATAACCTGTATGTCGTCTCTGATAATGGTACGGGCTGTGAATCGGCTCGACAATCTTGTCCACTTATTCCATTGAATATTCCTGAGCCAAGAGATAACTTCCGTGATGGTCCTGTATTTACAATAGATACTATCTGCGGTGATATGAGTGGTTATTTCCAATCAGCAGATCCTGTGGTAGATTGTACAGGGCCAAATACCCACTGGGATGCAGCATATCCTACAGATACCAACGGTATTGTGGTAGGCCGTGTCAGAAACCCAGAGGCTTTGATTCCAGTTGATCCAACGGAGCCAGTTGTATATACGGAGTCAGATGTAGAATTCAAAGGTTACGTTATTTATGACTTGTTTTCCATGCTACCTCCCGAAGCCTATATCGATAAAATCGAATATGCAGCAACGGCGGCAGATGATTATGGAAAATTGCTTTGTGATGTACCTTTAGAGAGCGCCACTGGTGATATTCAGTTTGATGTCACTCGTCTTGATTCCTTTAATTATGGACCCTATCAATTAGGCTTTGATCAAGACGCTTATGATGATATTGCTAATCAGAAATATGCCGACTTCACCATCGCTGGAGAGCAGCAAGGTGCTTGGACCGATTTAGGACCTCAGGCCGTAAGAGATATGCAAGCGCGCCTGGCTTTAGATGGTAAATTTCAAGTAGGTATCACTTTGTCAGGTGGAGATTTTGATGTGCCAGTATATCGATTCCACGGTGTTGTTTTTGAGCCAGGTTCTTCTCATAAATTGAGGATTACTTATCACAAAAGAGACTTTGGTGATTTACCTGAACCTAAGTACACCACAGATCTAGCAGGTGGAGTAGAAGGGGCTTATCACCGAGTAGATTCTATTGATATTGAGCCAGATACAAGTATCGTTCGTCTAGCCCCAGCATTATATCTAGGTGCAACTCCTCCTGATGCTGAAAGAGTAGCTTTCAAAAACACAGATGCAACTGGAGATGATGTGAATGATATGAATGCTTCCATCATGGATGATGAAGATTTAGACCAGTCTATCTTTGTTGATGCCGCTGGTGCTCCCACACCATTAATTGCTGGAGAAGAAATTTTTGTAGAAATACCTGTTCGAAATAACTTAGTCCTTCCCGCCTGGGTATATGTCTTTATTGACTTCAACGATGATGGCGATTTTGATGATGAGGGCGAGAAAAATGTACAAGGAGGTATCCTACCTACCGATTCCTTAGCCGTAATTCCAGCCTTCGGATTAGATACTGCGAAATTCAGTATTATCGCACCTGATATTCCTTTTGCAGATACCATTGCCGTAAGGGTTAGAATTTCCACATTAGAAACCCTTGATGCCAACGGCGGGGCACCAAACGGTGAAGTAGAGGATTTCTTTGTAGAGCTAAGAGGAAAAGATTTCGGTGATTTACCAGATATTACCTTGGGTATGGGAACCAATGATTTCCAAACCTTATTACAATCTGACGGACCTCGTCACGCAGTTCCTGATATTCCTTTAGTATTCTTAGGAGATACCGTAGATGTAGAATTGGATGCTCAACCTGATCTCGATGCACTTGGCGATGATACCGATAACTTGGTTAATGATGAAGATGGTATCAAGTTCTTGACGCCATTTGTTCCAGGCGAGCCAGCAAGTATCGCCTATACCGTACGAAATAGAGATACTTTAGATGCAGTATTATTCTTATTTGCAGATTTTAAAAACATTGATGGTACGCTTGATTCTATTGCTCAGGTAACGATACCTGCTATGACAGATGCCGAAGATCAAGTGATTACATTTGATGTACCCACCGACGCAATATTTGATGAAGGGCGAGCCTTTATTAGAGCTAGGGTGACAACAGATACCGCCTTTATCAATAATCCATCACCTATTGGTTTAGCAAAAGATGGTGAAGTAGAAGATTATTTCACGCCAATCTTCAAATTAGGGAATATTGTTTGGGAAGACCGTAATCACAACGGTCGCCAAGATCCAGAAGAAATCAACTTAGGTATAGATAGTGTACTCGTGATTTTACGCTTTGGTGGGGTAGATTCTACTACTGGATTACCAGATGGGATCACACAAACAACCATCGATGATCCTTATAATTTAACCGTAGATGGCGGCGATGACTTAATAGAGGATTTTGTCACTGATACCCTGACAGATGCAAATGGCCTCTTCTCCTTCTTAGGGATGATTGAGGGTTTCTACCAACTCATTGTAATTGATCCTTCTGGTTTAACACCAACTAGAGTCGACTGGATCGACTTTGTCACAGAAGAAGATTTAGATAGTGATGGCTATCCATTAAAGTTACCTTGGGAATATGCCGATGGCGAGATCAGACAAGCGAAAACGGAAGTTTTCTTTGTAGATAGAGATTCTATAGGTACAGATGAAGAAGGGATTGGCGACCAATTGAATCCATTATTACAGGATCCTAATCAGCTGTTACCATTTCCTGATAATCGTATTGACCAGCGTATTGATTTTGGGTATACGGCCTTTGATTTTGGTGACTTAGATACTACTTATATCACGGAAGAAGATAGTATTGATATTGGTAACAATCTATCTGGTTTATTCCCCACAGATACAGTAGCGGTAGGAAATCCTTTAGAAGGGCCCAAGCATATTGTGACACCAGAAATCTTCTTAGGTGCTTGTTCTGATGCTGAAGTAGAAGGTGCACCAGATTATGATGCTGGAGCTGACTTTGCGATCAGAAATCATCCACCAACCATGCCCGGAGCAATTGCCGATACACTCGGTGATGATCCAAACGATAGTGAATGGGATAGTATAGATAGAAATGGAGATGAAATCTGTGAGGATGATGAAAATGGGGTCCAATTCATGACACCTTTGATTCCTGGTTACCCTGCTATTATTCATGTCGATTACTATACGAGCATCAATTTTGATGGACCTGATGCTTATTTACAAGCCTACTTCGACTGGAATGGCGATGGCGATTTCTACGTCGATGGCGACCCAACAATGGGGATTGACTCCAATGAGCAGATCATTTTCAAATACATCAATGGAGATACGCTGTTGTTAGAGCAGAATACAAATGCTGTAGAACTGGAGATGGCCTATCTCGAAGAGCATCGCCCGATCCAACTGAAATTTGATGTTCCATCTGATGCGAAAATGAACGATGGTAACCTGCACTCCAGATTCCGTATTGGTAAAACACCCAATATGGGGCCAACAGGTATTTTACCAGGAAATCTCTCTTTTGAGGACGGCATTGTTCCAGTTGGTGAAGTAGAAGACTACTTTATGAAACTATCTAAAGTAGGTAATCTAGTCTGGGAAGATCGCGACTACGACGGTATTCAAGATATTGATGAACCAGTGATTGCTGGAGTAAGAATTGTTCTCGATTTCTATGGTATTGATACCATCCCTAATGGAGATGATTATGAAATGACCTATGAGACGGTGACCGATTCAAATGGACGCTATTATTTCTGTGGATTAATCGGGAATGTAGATCCCTCTGGTATCGCTAAACCAACTTATAAATTAACGGCTGATGATCCAGAAGAAATGACCGCAACGGTCAATAGAGATACTTTCCCATCACGTGATACTTCAAATTGTGCCTATTACAATAGTGATGGCGACGATGCAGATATTGATGATCGCCTGACGGCTGTTGAGTTTGCCATTCTCAATCCAATGGGACTGTGTCAAGGCGAACTACATCCTTTAGGTATTAATGATATGACGGATAGCCTAGTCATGGCTATGTTGCCAGATAGCAATATCTGGCCTGATATGCAGATTGATGAGACACTTGACTTTGGCTATGTAGCCTTTGATTATGGTGACTTACCCGATTCCACGCTCATGGCTGGTCTGCGATCCGCGGCCATCGATAGCTTTAACTATCGAACCGTGAGAGATTGGTTCCCTGGCGATCCCAATACGATGGGCCCTAGACATGCTATCCAACCAAAGCTATATTTAGGTGCTGGTGTGGATGCAGAATTGGATGGAATGCCAGATTTAGATGCTGGTACCAAGACTGGAGGTGATGATGCTGATACTTCTGCCTTTGTCAAAGGAATGGGTATGGATGATGAAAGTGGTATCCGCTTATTGTCTCCACTGCTTCCAGATGAATACGCTTATGTAAGAGTTGATTATACTGCTCAAGATACTTTATTGGCAGGAGGCTATGAAAATCTAGATGCCTATTTAAATGCATTTATCGATTGGAATGGTGACGGCGACTTCTATGTGAACGGTGATCCTACGCAAGGGTTTGACGAAGGGGAGCAAATTGAATTTACCCACCAGGGTTTAGTCATAGATGGCATTACCGATATTACAGATACGACCAACCCAGTCCTACCTGGAGGAGAGGACTTATTCTCTATTTTAGCCTTTAGAGTACCTGATACCAGTATTACCAAGTTCCATAATGGTAGAGCATTTATGCGCTTCCGTTTGAGCTTCGATGGACAACTTGATCCTGACAATCACCGATACCATATGATAATGCCACCCCATGTGGTATTTGATCCAATAATGGTTCCAGCGGATACCGCATTTAATTGGGTCTCTGATCCATTATTGGCTTATCCACGTGGTGAGGTAGAAGATTACGCTGTTCCTTTAGCGAAAGTAGGTAATCTTGCCTGGTTCGATCATAATGTCAATGGTCGTCAGGATAGTAGTATTGTCGACTTGTATAACTTGTATAGAGATGAATATGGTGTAGATACCCTTCATTTAGTATTAATCTGGGGTGGTGTCAATGATTCTACAGGCGTATTTGATTCTGTGGGTTATTTTGATGCAAGTATGTCTTCAGCTGGAAGCATAACCGATATTCAATATAATCTTAGTATTGCTCCACCAGATGTTGGGAGCTATGGACCAGATACGATTAAAACAGATAGCTTCGGGCTGTATTCCTTCCGAGGTTTGATTCCTGGAACATACAACCTAATTCCAAGAAAATACCTGTCTACGGATAGTACCGAGTTTGTTAATTATTGGCCAAAACATCGTGTTTTAACGGTCAAAAACAATGAAACCATTACAGATTCGCTTGATAGTGATGCTGGACCAGGAGCGATCTTTACAATTGGTGACATCAACCCTAACGAACCTGAAGTTTGTGTGGGAGATTTGCCATTAGGAGAGGATGGCCAATTAGATATGCTTGACCTTAATGATCCTTACTTCCCAGATAATCAATATGATCAGACGATTGATTTTGGGTGGGTAGACGAACCGAACATTGAAGCTGCACTAGATTTAGTTGGAGTAGACTTCCCAGATAGTGAGACTTGTGGAAATATGAACCTGATCATGCGTCTATGCTTGAAGAACCCACAGGAAGTACCATTGGATAGTCTTGTACCTTTCCTCAACCTAAGACGTGCTTATGGTGATGCTTTCTACGCGCTAAGTACACCAAAAGTAAGTATAGAGGAGCTTGGATATACCACTACACCTACGGTAGAATGTGAGCAGGATAGAATTGGAATGGCAGGTTCTGTTAATGATCTGACACCATTTATTAATCCTGGTTATGACGGAGATGCAGATACGCTATTATTGACTGGTGGTGATGTTAATACCAGTTTCTATCTACCAGGTGATTCTATAGTGTGTATTCGTATTGAGTTTGAAATTGATCCTTCTTTCTACGATCCTGCCAATCCTTGGATGTCTCAGGGAGGTACTTATGCTAGAGCTGTTGGCTTTACTTATGATACCGCAGCGGCTTCACCTTGGGCTGGTGGCGAGATGAAAACGCCACTGATTGATTGGATGCCTAAAGGGGCAGATAGCTTGGCTAACGAGCGCTTTGGCAAGCCTATACAGGTCTTTGATTTATCAGACGAATACGATGATCCTTGGCCTGGTCCAGATCCCTATCCGGTGAATGGCGATGGTATTTTATTTGAGGGAGCGGTTATTGATCGTGGCCTGAATGATGAATACCAACAATTCCCTATTCCTCCAAGTTTGACTGGTAGAGATAAGTATCTAGATGAGGATGATAAAACGATCCAGAATGATGGTTGCTGGGAGAAAACCCAAAATATTTCGGCCTTTGATAATGTCATCATCTCCTTGGATGAAAACTGTAAGGCGAAGTTGGACCCTAATATGTTCATTAGCAATCATAATGATGAGTGTGGTTTTGATAGATATCCTGAGGGAAGTTACTACCGTGTTATTATTCAAGATGAGCATACAGGAGAAACGCTTTGGGCTTCAGTAGACAGAGATACCTTCGATGCTGGCCAATACATTAATAGAAAATTAGTGTTTAAAGCGAGAAGCGTGGCAGACCACTGTACCGTTGTTTGGGGTAGAATTACCCTTGAAGATAAGATGGCACCTACAGTGACCTGTATACCTGATACCGATCGACCAATCGGCGGAAGTAGAGTATTAGTTTGCTCTGATATTGATAGTGTACTCAATAATCCTGCCACCTGGCTTGATGCTTCGGATCCTTATTATACCGGTATTGCCACGGCTATAGATAACTGTAGTGAGGTCTTCTTCGATGGTGCTACAGATGTGCTAGAGCTGCTTTCAGATTGCCAGGAGAGTGCAGATAATGGATACATCTATGCACGGATTATTCGTACCTTCTTATTTAGAGATGAGTCTGATAATACCGCAAATTGCCGACAAGTGATCAATTTCTACCGTCCTGAAATTATTCTACCTGATTGTGAAATCTTCTTGAATAACGATGTTGTTGGTGATGATACCGAATTAGAGCCAGCTGACTTGATTGGGAAATATGAGCAACCAGAATCTGTTCCTTATTATATCAATGCGGGTGGAGATCGTGTATATCTTACTGAGTCTAGTGCCTGTGGATTTGCGATCAATTATGAGAATATCAGCAACTTTGATAAAGAAGACTGTGGCTTTAAAATTGAGCGTACTTGGTCCATCTTTGATTGGTGCTACGGTACGG
>JBELML010000131.1:0-17784 GCA_042095835.1 Saprospiraceae bacterium | reverse complement strand
AAGGACGTAGAACATTGAAAATTCGAAACCTGGACTCTACAGGAACAGTGACTACCCTACTTACTCCCGAGGACCTTTATCATATGAGAGATGGTGATAAGTACTTCACCTGGAGTCCCGACAGCAAATGGCTTTTATTTGCCTGGAATCCTAATCTGCAAAATGGAGAGATTTTGTTGCTAGCCGCAGATGGAAGCAGAAGAGAAAACCTGACTCAAAGTGGCTACTATGATTACTTTCCTAAGTTTGTGAATGGAGGTAAACAAATGCTCTGGTTTTCTAATAAATTGGGTCTAAAGAGCTACGCTACCAGCGGGCGTTCTCAAGGCGATGTATTCAGTATGTTTTTCACAAAAGATGCCTGGGACAAATACCGTCTTTCAAAAGAGGACTATGACCTCATGAAGGAAATGGAAAAAGCCAAAAAGAGCAAAAAAGATAAGGAGAAAAAAGAAGAAAAAAAGGACTCCACAGCTAAGAAAAAAGAGTCTAAGGATTTGGCAGTAGATTGGGATGGCTTAAGAGATCGATCAGCACGCTTTACGATTCATTCGTCCTCTATAGACGATGCCGTCTTATCGAAAGACGGAGAAAAACTGTATTACCTCGCTCGCTTCGAAAAAGGCATGAACTTATGGACCACCAATCTACGCACCAAAGCAACTAAACAAGCCATCAAACTAGACGCCAACTCGGGTCGCTTAATGTGGGACAAGGACATGAAAAACCTATACCTCTTAAGTAGCGGACGCATTGCCAAAATCAATCCAGAAAGTGGTAAACGTACATCCGTATCGATACGTGGGGAGATGGAGTACGATGCAGCAGCCGAGCGCCAGTATATGTTTGATCATGTTTGGATCAGAACCAAAAATATCTTCTACACACCAGACATGCACGGTATCGACTGGGAAATGATGCGTGGTGAGTACCAAAAATATGTGCCTCACATCGGCAATTCCTATGAGTTCTCAGAGATGATTTCTGAAATGCTAGGAGAGCTCAATGTATCCCATGCAGGAGGAAGATATGGTCGTTCTATTCCCAACGCAGATGCTACAGCCTCTTTAGGTATTTTCATGAACTATGATCATGAAGGCAATGGAATCTTGATCGACGAAGTCATCAAAGGAGGACCACTAGACAAAGCAGATCTAAGCGTAAAAGCAGGAATGATCATCGAGAAGATTGATGGCGAAACCATCAGCCCTAACCGAGATGTAGCCAGTTATTTAAATCGTAAAGCGGGTAAAATCACTTTATTAGAAATCCTTGATCCACAATCGAAAGAAAGAGAACAGCTTACTATAAAACCCATTTCGCTTGGGCAAGAACGACGCTTATTGTACAATCGCTGGGTAAAAATAAATGAGAAGGAGGTAGAAGAAAAAAGTAATGGCCAACTCGGCTATGTCCATATCCCAGGTATGAGTGATGGTCCCTACAGAACCATTTACGAAAACATGCTAGGTAAATATTTTGATAAAAAAGGTATGGTTGTGGATACCCGATTTAATGGTGGTGGCGATCTGGTAGCAGATTTAGCTATGTTTTTCACAGGTATTCCTTTCATCACGTATGCTACGGAAGCCAAAGTGGTGGGTGGCGAGCCTACCTCTCGCTGGACCAAACCTACGCTAGCGATTTTCAACGAATCGATGTATAGCGACGGACATTGTTTCGCACAGGGTTATACAGACTTGGGAATTGGTAAAACCGTGGGTATGCCAGTACCTGGAACTTGTAGCTTCGCAGGTTGGGAGGGACTACCCGATGGCTCTCGTTGGGGAGTAGTACCCGTCAGCGCCAAAAACAAGTCCGGAGAATGGATGGAGAACAATCAAACAGAACCTACCTATACTGTAAAAAACATGCCCGATGTCATTGTCAAAGGGATCGATCAACAATTGGAACGCGCGATCCAAGAGTTGCTGAAAGATGTTAAGTAGGGGTCAGATGTCAGGTAAAATGTGTCAGGTGTCAGATAACATAACACATGGCATATGACACATGACACATGACACTTGACACTTGACACTTGACACTTGACACTTGGCACTTGACACTTGACACTTGGCACTTGACACTTGACACTTGGCACTTGGCACTTGACACTTGACACTTGGCACTTGACACTTGACACCTGACACATAGCAATTCGACCAAGGTTGCTGAAGCATCGGGTCTCCTTAACTGATTTTTGATTGCTTAGTCATGAACCAGTTACATCGCTTTTTGTTTAGCTATTAGGTTTGCGTAAAACTTTTATAAAAGCTTGAATTTAAACGTATAAAATGCCAGAGGCGAAAATAAATTTAGCGATTCTCAATGAAATGGTCACCAACCGCGGTATGACCCTCCATGAACTCTCTGAAGTACAACCTGTTTTGCTAGTCTTCTTAAGACATTTTGGTTGTACTTTCTGTCGAGAGGCTTTGGCGGACATTTCAAAAGAACGGAGTAACATTGAGAAGATGGGCACCAAAATTGTTTTTGTCCATATGACCAATGCCGCTTTAGCAGAGCGATATTTCACACGCTATGAAATAGAAGACGCCACTCATATTTGTGATCCAGAGCAGACTTCTTACAAGGCTTTTGGTCTTCTTAAAGGGAATTTCAATCAACTTTTCGGATTACAATCGTGGATTCGCGGTTTTAATGCTGGTGTGGTTTCTGGGCATGGTGTAGGTTCTCAACTTGGAGATGGGTTTCAGATGCCTGGGGTTTTTGTTATCCATAAAGGTGAGGTTATTGAGCGCTTTATACATAAAATGGCTTCTGATCGACCTGATTATATGGAGCTCGCCAAATGCTGCCAAATTGTGCCTCGGGTCTAAATCCAGCTTTGCGGCACAACCATATTTCCGTTATTCTTGTTATCTTGAAGTGCTTTCATTAATCTATGAAAGCGAAAAATCGATGTTATGATAGGTTGGAGGTTTTCCGATTTTGTACCAGGCCAAGAGGCGGGTTCTAACTTTGAGCGTTTACTTAAAATTTTCCAGGAACTATTGGTCTATACATCAGGTGATGTATCAGAATCGCTGTCTTGGATGACTGAGCTAGATAAAGAATATAATCTTACCAACGATGAATATTCAATGGGAGACTTTATCCAGGACCTAATTGACAATGGCTACATTAAGCAGCAGGACGCCCAGAACCCTAATTTTGTACCCTCTGCTAAGATGGAAATTGCGCTTAGACAAAAAGCGCTAGAAGATATTTTTGGGCAAATCAAAAAAACTAAAAGAGGTAACCATAGTACCAAACACGGCGGCCGTGGCGACGAGTACGCATCTGAAAGAAGACCCTATGAGTTTGGAGATAAACTCGACAAACTAGCCATCTCTGAATCACTGAGAAATGCCCACATCAATCATGGTATAGACGATTTTAAGCTGACCCATAATGATCTGGAAGTCTATGAGACTTTTTACCAAGCCCAGATGAGCACCGTACTCATGATCGATATCTCGCACTCTATGATTCTCTATGGTGAAGACCGGATCACGCCTGCTAAAAAAGTAGCCATGGCGCTTTCTGAATATATCACTACACGATTTCCAAAAGACACCTTAGATATTCTTGTTTTTGGTAATGATGCTTGGCAAATCGAAGTGAAAGACCTCCCCTATTTGCAGGTAGGTCCTTATCATACCAACACGGTTGCGGGCTTGGAGTTGGCCATGGATATCCTGCGCAAAAGAAGGAACCCCAACAAACAAATCTTTATGATCACAGATGGGAAACCAACCTGCATCAAAAAAGGAAAAAAGTATATCAAAAACAGTTTTGGATTAGATAGAAAAATCGTCAACCGTACGCTTAATTTAGCGCAACGTTGTCGTAAACTGAATATTCCAATTACCACTTTTATGATTGCCCAGGATCCTTATCTGGTACAGTTTATCGATCAATTCACCCGTGCTAATAATGGTAAAGCCTTTTATAGCAGCCTGCAAGGTTTAGGAGAATTTATTTTTAGAGATTATAAAAATAATAAGACCCGAAGAGGATAAAAATACAATTATTGGTAACTCAGCTTCGTTTAGCCATTGAATCGAAAATGATTATACCTGTGAAATATTACATCCTGTTATTGTGTTCCTTCTTTGTCATTCCGGCCTTTTCTCAAATTGCAGAAGAGGATCTAAAATCCATTCAAACCTACGAGGATAGTATGATTGTTGATGCCTTTCTGGTAGTCAATGATACAATGGATTTCATGAGGTTTGAATCTACCAAAAACCTCATCATACACCTAAAAGAAGGATTGAAGTATAAAAACTCTTTTCAATACCCATTTGAGCGATTGAAGAGTATATCTATCCAGTATGCCCCTGATAATAGCTTCCGCATATTCACTTGGCAATTAAAAGTTACAGAGGAGGATTATCGCTACTTTGGTGCTATCCAGATGAATACACCAGAAATACAGCTAGTCCCTTTGTCAGACCGATCTTTTGAAATCACCGAGACACAAGAGGCCGTTTTAAACCCTCGCAATTGGTATGGTGCCCTCTATTACAATATTCAACATATCACGCAAAACGACAAAGACTACTACCTGCTGCTGGGCTACGATGCCTATTCCCAAAGAGATCGTAGAAAAGTCTTGGAAGTCTTAAGTTTTGAGGAGAATCAGCCTCAATTTGGTGCACCTATCATCCCAGTAGATACAATGGGCAACTATGTACACCGTCTACTTCTCCAATACCATAATACAGCAAGTGTACGCTTGAACTATGATGAAGCCAAAAACGCCATTTTCTATGACCACCTCATTACCATCCCAAGTAGAGATGGTTCTGGTCCAATCCAGGTAGCCGATGGCAGCTACGCTGGCCTAAAACTTGACCAAGGCCAAATGAAGTACATTGATAAACTCTTTAATAACCAAGCTGTAGATGACGCCCCCCGCGAAACACCTGTCTTGGTCGGTAGAAAAGGGAAAGACCTGTTTGGTAGGCAGAGAAAGAAAAATTGACTTATCTTGCCAGAGTAAACACAAGAATGAAACATGCTCTGGAACATTAACCAAGACAATCCGGAAGGAAGGAAGATTGCCCAAGTCGTAAAGACTCTGGAGGAAGGAGGTATTATTATTTACCCTACAGATACGGTATATGGTTTGGGTTGTGATATCAATAATCAAAAGGCAATTGATAGAATTTGTAAACTTCGTAAACTCGATCCTAAAAAGGCGAATCTTGCCATGATTTGTAAAGATATCAGCCAAATTTCGCAGTATACCCAGCAAATTGACAATACTATATTTAGATTGCTCAAGAAAAACCTTCCTGGGCCATTCACCTTTATACTTCCTGCAGCTACTAGCGTACCTAAAATGTTTAAAAATAGGAAAAGGACCATCGGTGTTCGTATGCCGGATCATCCTATTCCAATGGCGATTGTAGAAGCTTTAGGCAGACCTATAATGACCACTTCGCTAAAATCCGACGATGAAATATTAGAATATTTTACCGATCCTCTAGATATTTACGACGATTTCAAAAAACTGGTTGATGGCGTTATCGACAGTGGCGTTGGCGGGAATACGCCTTCCACGGTAGTAAACTGTACAGATAGTGAACCAGAAATTATCCGGGAAGGTGCCGGTGTTTTAGTGTATACATAATAGACTTTTCTAATGGGTCACCCATATCGTCGTTTTCTACTTTTTTGCTTGCTTACTTTGAGTATTTCTAGCCTGAATGGGCAAAATGGTGGTACGCTGCGGGGGAATCTCATCGATGCTAGCAACGGCGCACCAATCGGTTTTGCCGCTATCCAACTCCTTAATACTACAAAAGGTACTAGTACAGGTTTGGATGGTTTCTTCTCTATCAGCAATATTGAAGCAGGAGAGTATACCCTTGTTGCTTCTTATCTTGGTTATGAAGATACCAGTCTAAACGTATCTATTGTAGACAATAGCATTGCCTACCTCAGAATACTCCTCCAACCAAGTGCAATCAATCTAGAAACAATAGAGTTTTCAGCAGAAAATACACGGGCCAAAACTCAGGTCCGCTTATCCGCCATCAATATTGCACCACAAGAAATTCGTGCCCTACCCTCTACCGGAGGAGAGGCCGATATTGCTCAATACCTAACCGTTTTACCAGGAATCATCTCCACTGGTGACCAAGGTGGACAACTCTACATAAGAGGTGGATCACCGGTACAAAACAAGGTCCTCCTAGATGGCATGACCATATACAATCCTTTTCATAGCATAGGTTTTTTCTCTGTTTTTGAGACCGAGACTATCCAAAATGTAGAGGTGTTAACGGGTGGTTTTAATGCGGAACACGGTGGTAGAATATCTGCTGTTGTTGACATCAAAACTAGAGAAGGTAATAAAAAACGTTGGGGCGGCCTGGTTTCTGCAAGTCCCTTCCAAGCTAAAGCAGTCCTGGAAGGTCCTATTGTTCCTTTTAATAAAGAAAATGGGACGAGCGTCTCTTTATTACTCACGGGCAAGCATTCTTATATTAATGAGACGTCTAAAGTGCTATATGACTATGCGGTGGATACGACCTTCTTTTCCTTTGCTCAATCGGATACTGCACAATTGAGACCCGAAGATATTGGTCTACCTTATAACTACACAGATTTATATGGAAAGCTATCGCTTAATGCGGGCAATGGTAGTCGCCTAGATATTTTCGGATTTAATCATCGCGATGAATTCAACTTTGTGGGGCTCACTGCACTTGATTGGAATGCTTTCGGTTTGGGAGCCAATTTTAAAGTCGTGCCTCCCAATTCTGATATTATCATCAATGGTGCGATCTCCTTTAGTGACTACCTCATCAATTTAGAAGAAGCAGATGGTCGACCTAGATCGAGCGCTATTAATGCCTTTAATGCCCTGTTGGAATTCGATTATCTGACCGATAAGCAGGAGATTCACTATGGTTTTGAGTTTACAGGTTTTAATACGGATTTTGAATTTGTCAATTTATTCAATCAAAGTTTCCAGCAAAGAGATTTCACTAGTGAGCTAGCAGGTTTTTTCAAGTATAAAGGCCAATTCAATCGACTTATTATTGAGCCTGGTTTGAGATTACACTATTACGCCTCTCAAGCAACCCTTTCGGTAGAGCCTCGTCTCGGTCTGAAATATAATGTCACCGATGACATCAGAGTTAAACTGGGTGCCGGACGTTATGCCCAAAACTTGATCAGTACGCGTAATGATTTAGATATTGTCAATTTCTTCTCTGGTTATTTGGCCGGTCCCGAAGAGACCATTTTCCAACCCGGCACAACGACAGCAACCAACAATCGTCTGCAAACCGCACTACATGCAGTCGCTGGTATAGAACTAGACGTACGCAAAAACCTGCAAGTGAATATTGAGCCTTATTATAAAGATTTCGTCCAGCTGATCTCCATTAACAGAAATAAACTTCAAGAAAGAGATCCCAACTTTATGACAGAAACGGGTGAAGCCTATGGCATCGACCTCTCTGCAAAGTATGCCTTACCCAAATGGTATTTCTGGGCCACTTACTCCTGGGCCAAAGTCAACCGAGATGATGGAGAGCAGGTCTACCCTACCGTGTTTGACCGTAGGCACAATGTTAATTTTTTAGCGACCTATACCTTTGGGGCTAATAAAAACTTTGAGGCGAGTTTCCGGTGGAATTATGGTTCTGGGTTTCCTTTTACACAAACCCAGGGATTTTATCAACAAAATAGTTTTGTCGACCTCCTCCAAACCGATGTTCTCACTGGTAATTTCCCCATTGGCACACTCCTATCAGATGATCGAAACGGAGGAAGATTATCCGATTATCATAGATTAGATCTTTCTTTCAAATATAGCTTGGACATCGGAGCGTATAGTGGTTTAGAAGTCAACGCTAGTGTCACGAATGCCTATAATAGAGAGAATATTTTCTATGTAGATCGCCTCACTAACAATAGGGTGAACCAGTTGCCCATCTTACCTTCTTTGGGTTTAACTTTGAGGTTTTAGGGCATCCTATTTTACCTGCTGTTTAAAAGCATGCGCGATCAGATCATCTCTATCTACATAATTTAAAGCTTTATCGTGGGTGGCTTCTAGCACTACTAGTGGAGCCTTTCCAGCTAGTAAGGCGTCTTTCCAGCGCAAAACGCAAAGACACCATCGATCTCCGGCCTTTAATCCTGGAAATTGATATGCTGGTCGTGGAGTGCTTAAATCATTGCCTTGCTCATAACTAAACTGCAAAAACTCATCGGTCATGATAGCACATACAATATGTAGTCCCCGATCATCAGGCCCCGTATTGCAACATCCGTCGCGGTAGAATCCGGTCATAGGTGACGTACTACAAGGCTCCAGCGTTTCACCAAAAATATTTAAAGAAGGTTCGATATTCATTATGATGCTTTCCAATATAAGACCTAAACCGTGATATTGTTTAAAGAAATTCTTTTAAAAAAAAGTACCCACACAACAAATTGCTCATCTAGGTAGTCCTTATATACGAAGCTCCATTATTGATTTATTAAAACACCCATTATGAAAAAATTAAGTCTTCTTAGCTTAATCTTACTTCCTATTTTCCTGATTGCCCAGGCACCCAGAAGTCTTGAATCCATCATAAGCGATCCTAGTTTTCTGTCGGACAAGCCCACGCCTGTGGTAAAAGGCCAACTCTTAGGCTACAAAGTCGAAGAAGATTCTACATTGAACATTGAATACAGTCTCGTTTTACCCTACGCTCCTTTCCAAGTTTCAAAAAAAGTCAAGCCACAGGCCGATGGTTCCTTTGAGTTGGAACTCGACAATAATTTGCCGTACCAACAAATCTGGTTTAGTATTGGTGATTATTATTACGGCGAGTTAAATGTCCACGAAGAACTGATCATTACCGCTGACCTCCAACAGATCAAGAAAAAGTCGGGCAACTGGCTGCTCAAGGGTGTTGAGTTCTCCGGTCCCGATGCAGGTCTCACCGAAACCGCCAATAAATTCATACAATTCAAGAGGAAGGAATCCCTAGAATTGGGAAAAAAGATAAGAGTAGCTAATAGTGATCGGAAAGAAGCACCCGCAGAGAGAATGAAAAAATACTTACCGCTTTACCAAGAAAAAATAGATCGCGAAAAAGCATTCCTAACAAAACACGGCGACGAATATGCTTGGTTATTAGAAAGCAAGCGAAAATCTGAGCATTATGGACATATTGCCATCACCCATTGGCGCAGTGAAATGCCCGAAGACCTTTTGGAAGAATACCTCGCATTTGAGCCCATCATAGTCTCCAACTCCAGCTATGATTATTACAACTACTTGGGTATCTATTTTAAATTAGGATCTGATAAAGAGAGTGAAGAAATCAAAAAAAGTTTGGAAGGCCTGGACTTGGATGAAGGAGAGCGGCTGAAGGTAATGGAAAAGGCACGTGTTTCGAATATGATTGAAAAACTACGACATATTCCAGCTTCAAAAGCCTGCCTTGTTCAACTTCTGGGGGTCCCCAACGATCTCAACGACAGAGCAGATTATCTACAGAAGATAATGCCAGAACTCCAATTAGACTGGGCAAAAGATAAAGCAAAGAAGTTCTTGGTAGAAAACAATGTAAAACTAGCCAATGTCAAGCAAACCTTAGCCAATAGCTTCAAAAAAGAGGCCTCAGATGAAATCGGTAACTACCAAGAAAGTTTAAAATTTGGTGCCGATCTGTATACCTCGAAATACACTTCGGTTGAGGACTTTATCGCTGCATTACACCAAAAATATCCGGACCAAGCCTTCATATTAGATATTTGGGCTACCTGGTGTGGTCCTTGTATTGATGACATGAAAAACAGCAAAGAAAACAAGGCCAAATTGACTGATCTACCGATAAAAGTAATCTATCTCTGTACCAATAGTGGCAGTAATCCAAAACTCTGGCGTAAGAAAATTGCCGAATTAGAAAGCTCCGGAGATCATATCTTTATGGAGGAAGCTTTCGCCGATTCCATCATGGATTTCTTCGACCTACGAGGCTATCCAAGTTATGTGTTCATTGACAAGGAAGGCAATTTTGATCGATCAACGGTAAGCAGATTGTCGAGCCTTAATATCAAAAAGCTGAAAGAAAAATTATAAGTTTTATTGCTAAAAACTAAGCACTGAGGTGATATCTGGGTGCTTAGTTTTGTAATTCCCAGACCCATTCTCCTCCTTGATCAAAGTAGCCCACCTTATCGCCTTGCTCTACTCTGAATAAACCTTCGCCAGCATAAGATATATGCTCGAAACCAGGAGCAACAATCATCTTTCCATCGATGCTAGACAGGCCATTAAAGCCATCAATTTCTACCTTGGCGTAGCCATCTTCAAAGGCAGTTATTTTGCTATACTTGGGCCGTACTAGTGTGATTCCATTTCGATTAATAATGCCCCATTTATCATCCATTTTGACCACCGCAATACCATTATTAAACTCCGTAGCTTTCTCATAATAACCTTTGTAAACATTGGCCTCCTCTGTGATGTAGTAGAAGCGGTATTCTTTATCCCGAACCAAACCCCTACCCTCGCTAAAATTCAGCAGTTGATCGATGCTAGGTTCGATTACTAGATCGCCATCGCGATTCAAGAGGCCTGCCTTTTTCATTCCTTTATAAACGACCGCCCGACCATCTTCAAAACTTCTACATCTAGAGAAATCAAATGCCCCAATTGCTTGTCCTTGCGTATTGACAAAACCGCATTGCCCATCTTTATAAACGGCTGCTCGGCCTTCAGAAAAAGAGGCCGCTTTGCTATATTTAAGGGGTATCACCAGTTCTCCTAAAGTATTGATATAACCATAGGTATTATTCTTTTTCACCACCGCTAAATCTTCTTGAAACGCTTCAATCTGGTCATAATTCTGGGTCGTAATTATTTTTCCTAAGCGGTTAACGACACCTTGCTTCCCCCCATTTCTTTCGGTCTTAAAAATAGCCAAGCCGTGTAAATTGAAGTCAGAGATATTTAAGAAGCTGGGCTTTAAAATATAATTCCCCTCCGCATCAATCAAGCCATATAGGCCATCCTTTCGAATAATGGCAACACCCTCAGAGAAAGTCCGAGCTTTATCAAATTGAGCAGGAATCTTGTACTGTCCCGAAGAATCGATATATCCAAATGATTGCTGCTCTTTGACATAAGCCAAGGCATTATTAAAATCTCCGGCCTCTCTAAATCGTAGTGGAATGATCATTTGCCCTTGACGGTTGATATAACCCCATTTTCGGTTTGTTGATACCGCAGCGAGGCCATTAAAAAAGGGCTGTACTTCATCAAATTGGCAGGGGATTCGCAAATTGCCATTTTCGTCCGCAAAACCCCATTTCCCGTTTCTCATCACCGCTAGGCGTCCTTCTCGAATTCGGCCGATTTGATCAAAAGTGGCACTAATCGCTAATTTACCTAAGGTATCGATCAGTCCATACTGCCTTTTCTGGATATAAAGTTTTACAATTTTATGCTCTGTATTTTCAAGAAAAGAAAGGCGATCATAAACACAAGGAATAAGTACGCGGCCATTTTTTCCAAGTAGTCCCCATTTATCGTCCTGATTGACCATCGCTACTTCATTGGTCATATCCGTAACGTAGTCGTAGAGTTGATCAGAGATCAAACGTCCTTGAGCATCCATAAATGACCACCGAGCCTCCTTACAATACACCAGTCCATTATTAAGTAATAATTCATCGTATTTAGTGTCATCCGTGAGGGTGAAGGAGGTCTTCCAATTCAATAGATAATCGTACAATTTCTCCAGTGGCTGTTCAGGTTCCAAAGCAGCGGAAAGATAACCTTGTACAGCTACTCTAGCCGTACCATCCTCAAAAGGCCCAATATAGGCATAGGAAAAAGGTAAAATGGTTCCTGATTTATCGATCAGGCTGTAGCGTCCATCTTCTAATATGCACCTGGCTAATTCCTGGCCATTTCTAAAATCCTCCAAATAGATATGTCTGAATTGAAGTTGTCCCAGCAACAAACCCGTGGTATTGTCTACTATGCCGTAGACTTTGTCCATTCTGATGGAAGTACGCTCCCATTCATAAGTCCTACTTTTAGGCAGACCTACTAAGGTCCAATCGAGGTCTCTGAGCACTTCTATGTCTTTAAAGGTGGGAGCTATCGTCTGTAACCCATCTTTATTGTTTCTCAGCCCCCAGCGCTCTGAAGTAGGGTCAAAAAACCACTCAAAATCCTTGAATATATAGGAAGAGTAATCTTCAGTAGCGGCGGTATTCTTGCCATCATTGCCGACTCGAATACTAAAATGGGTATTAAAATCAAGCTCCGAGACGATCTCTCCTTGGTCATTGTACTTGATCAACTCCATTTGGGGGCTGCTCTCACCTGCCTGTGTCAGATAGGCTTTGGCACGATTAATTGACAACTCGATTTCCTCAAACTTAGTGTTTGTCTGGACTGTCCCCAACTTACTGAGTAGTCCGTATTTACCATTTTTACGGAGCAATGCTACGGGGCCATTCAGCGGAGAAATAAAGTCATATTCCATATCCAAAACGACTACTCCATCGGCTGACACCAAGCCCCATTTGTTATTTTTTTTGACCCTAAACAATTGATTACCAAACCATAGTATTTCATCATACCCAATTGGGAGTGTTTGGTTACCGCAGTAGTTTAAAACACCGGCTTTCTGGCCCTGTCTTAATAAAACATAGTTATTCGTCAAGGCTAAAAACCGTTGTTGGGGATTCGCTTGGGCGATGACTCTACTACAATGGATAGAAAACAGGTGGCGCTCTTGATTGAGATCACTCAACTGAATAAAATGGTCCGACAGGAAAGAAAACCGCTGAAATTTGAGTGGCGCTATTTCTTGGCCTTGATCATTCAGCACGCCCCATAATCTATTTTTTCTCACTAAAAACAACTGCTCCTTGAGTACGAGGATTTCGTGATAAACGGGTTCAAGTATAACCCGCCCCTGAGGGTCAAGAACACCCTTCAATCCATTGTCATAACTTAAAAAATGCCCAGAGGGTAGGCATTGTATTTTATCATAATTGGGGGGAATTAGCCATTGTCCATCTTCTTTAGCCATTCCCCACCCTGCCTCATTTTTGAGGTATAAAAAAGATTGTAGCCGTTGTACCTGCAAGTAGTATCCTGGAATCATCAAATTGATCTTTGCATCCACTACCTGCCAACCATGATCATTTTTTACCGCAAAGGATAAACTATCCAGTACTTTTATATCTTGAAAAACTAAGGGCAAGACCAATTGACCTTCCTGAGAAATGAGCCCTACATGATTTTGATCTTGAACGGTGGCGTACTGATATTGGTCAAAATTAGAAATGGCATCGTATTGAGGAGCCAACACAATACGTCCTTTCTGATCCATCAAGCCCCATTTATTCTCCACCTTAATAGGAAAATTGGATTGGGCCGTTACCCAAATCATGCAACACAACTGTAGAAAAACCAAACAGCAACTTTTCTGTACTACCATAAATCTATTCGGGATTTATTCAAACCACACCACTCATAACGATTATTACAATATGTAGCGTATATCTCTTGGTCCTTTTGTCTTGACCGAGCTATTGTATAAAGGCAAATGGTGGTATGGGTATAGGGAATTGCTACGAAAATACTACCTTTACCGACGACATATTAGTACAATTTATATAAGTAGATACTTGTTCGAGGATCGGGGTATTCTTTTTAGAAAAAGGTATGGAAAGGCAGCTCAAATTCAATGATTTAAGGAAGGATTGGCCAAACTATCTAGAGCAGATAGCAGAAAATCGTCATCCGCTCTACCTTATTTTGGATCAAATTTCAGATGTACGCAACCTAGGCGCTATTTTTCGATTAGCCGATGCAGGCCGGATTGCCCACCTCTATATCCTTCCTGATAGCTCCACAATTAAAGAAAAAAAATTAACCAAAGTAGCTCGAAACGCTGAGCAATACGTTCCGTGGAGTACCCTCTCCTCTCTTGAAGAATTGGAAAACTTAAAGCAAAAAATGGAATTGGTAGCACTAGAGATCACCAACCAGAGTATTGCCTATCATCAATTTGAAATCAAAAGGCCCATTGGTTTAGTAGTGGGAAATGAGCAGCGAGGTATCCGACCGGAAGTATTACAGATATGTGATCGGAGTACACATGTTCCTATGATGGGTCGGAATACAAGCATGAATGCAGCTATGGCCACGGGCATAGCTGCATTCGGATTGCTTGAAAAAATGGGTGTATTGGATAATTAAAGCAGTTCGGGTGCTTCTTCCGGAATGGGTTGCTTAGCAGCGTAAGCATAAAAACTAATCAGTCCTAAGCCAATAGAAATTAAAAGGCAAGAAATAACCGTAAGGCCCTCGTCGGAGCCTGTAACCGCAGTGATAAAACTACCAACTGCAATACCAGATCCAGCCATTAGTGCGACTATACCATTCTTCAAGGACTTCAGACGATCTACTTTTTTAGGGGTTCTAGATTTGAAAATACTGGCGTCTCTTCCAGACTCAATTAAAGCCAACCTGATTTTAAGGCGGGTGGTGTAGTGGAGATATACAAAAACGATCAAGGCAATCATTGGCCAAATTACACCCATCAGGGGAATCAATAATTCTGGATTAAACATATCTATATTTTTTGTTTTTAATTACAATTTTGCAGCTAGGACGAGCCACCTAATAGCCTGGTTACAGTTTGGGGAACTTTTTTTGTATTTTTAGATATTATAGTCACTTTGTAACCATATCCTATTTCACAACGTCCTACCGGCATGGATTCAGACACGCACTTAATAAGCCAGGTTTTACTAGGAGACCAAAAGGCATTCCATGCCTTGGTGGAGCGTTATCAGAATTACGTATTCACCATCACCTTTAAAGTCCTGAAAAATAGAGAGCTAGCTGAAGAAGTAGCACAGGATGTCTTTATAAAAGTCTATAAAATGCTGGGTTCTTTTCAGCAGAAGTCAAAATTTAGTACTTGGCTTTATACGGTTGCCTATCGAGCAGCCTTGGACGAGGCAAGAAAGAAAAAACGATACGCAGAATCTATCGAAGGAGAAGATAGTTTCCTACAAATTGAGGATACTTTAGGAAGAGGTACTGATGAGGGCGTTCAGCAAGAGGATTTACGCAAAGCGCTTGAAAAAGCCATTCAAAAATTGAAACCTTTAAACGCAACTATTATTACCTTGTTCTATTTACATGAAAAGTCTGTCCAGGAGATTGCAGATATCACAGGACTGACAACAACGAATATCAAAACAAAACTGCATCGATTAAGAGAACAATTACGCAAACATTTGATTTCGGAATTGAGTACAGAATTAGAGGATCTGTATTAAGACAACAAATAGCACTAAGATTATGACAGATAAAATATGGGATATGCTTGATGGGCAACTTTCTGCCGAGGAGCAGAAAGCGCTCCAACGTGACCTAGCTACGCTGCCTGAACTTCAGCAATCCTACGAAGAAGCGAAAACTTTGGATGAGGAATTAAAACAAATGGAGGCAGATGAGCCCTCTATGCGCTTCTCAAAAAACCTTTTTGAGCACCTACCTACGCTGTACAAAAAGGTAAAGATCGATGCCAATATTTCTAAGCGAGCTCGGCGCATTGGTTTATTTGTCCTCAGCAGTTTAGTAGTTTTTTCTTTTCTTCCAGCCTTTATGGGAGGCTCTTCTAGCTACGAATCGCCTTATAAATCGCTATGGGAGCAATTTACAGCCTGGTCCTTTAATATACCCAGCGAATTACTGAACGTACTGTTCTTGATAGGTATCAGCAGCACTTTCTTTCTTTTACTCGATTGGCAACTGAAGCGCCGTTTTTTTAATGGTAAACATCGCTTGAAGAAATAAATGGGTTAAGCGTTCGAATTTTAAAATAACAGCAAAAAAATAAGGGAAGCATTCTTCCCTTATTGAATCATATACTCATTTAATAGACACTTAATTTTTTCTATGGTTTTTTTGCTTTACGAACTCATTTCAAATGTATATCTCTTTTTTGAATATAAAAAGGACATTTAAACAGCTCTCCTACCACAAACCAAGCACCTTTATTAAATAAATCATATTCGTAATCAATTGTAAATCAATTGAATAAACACCTCAATATTTCTACAGCTAGTGATTAAACTGTAGACGCATACCCTTTTGTTGCTCGTTAAACTGACCATCTTCATAAGCGATATGACCGCTGACGATGGTCATTTTAACCTGGCCGTCAAAGGTTTTGCCTTCCAAAGGAGACCATTCGCATTTGAAATGAATATTGTTTTTGGCTACCGTCCAGGCGGCATTGGGATCAAAGAGTACCAAATCAGCAAAATAGCCTTCATCTGCATAACCTCTTTCTCTTACGTGAAAACAATCTGCTGGTGCATGACACATCTTTTCTACTACCTTTTCCATAGAAAGTGCTCCCTGCTGTACAAAATCAAACATAATATTCAAACTATGCTGCACTAAAGGTAAGCCTGAAGGTGCTTTGAAGTAAGTACCCTGCTTTTCTGCCCAGGTATGTGGAGCATGGTCGGTGGCAATAATATCCAATCGATCATCCAATAATGCCTTCATTAGCTCAGCTTTGTGCCGAGGTGCTTTGATTGCTGGATTACACTTGATCTGAGTGCCTAAGGTGTCATACTGATCGGCATCGAAATATAGATGATGAACACAGACCTCAGAAGTAATCCGCTTCTCTTGTAAGGGAATACTATTGGTAAAGAGGTCTAGTTCTTCAGCGGTAGAAATATGTAAAATATGCAAACGCGTATTATACTTTTTAGCTAGCTCTACAGCTAAAGAAGAGGACTTGTAGCAGCCCTCAATTGACCGGATAATCGGATGAAATTTCAACGGTACATCTTCTCCATATTCCGCTTTGTATTGAGCGGCGTTTGCTCGAATGGTCGCCTCATCTTCACAATGGGTAGCAATGAGCATGGGTACTTGAGAAAATAATCCATCGAGGGTCGTTTCATCGTCGACCAGCATATTTCCAGTAGAGGAGCCCATAAACACTTTAATGCCGCAGACGTTTTCCGCATCCGTTTTTAATACCTCCTCTAGGTTGTCATTCGAAGCGCCCATAAAAAAAGAATAGTTCCCTAAAGAGACCTGGGCGGCTCTATCATATTTCTGTTGCAATAGCTCCTGAGTAAGCGCAGCTGGCTTCGTATTCGGCATTTCCATAAAGGAAGTGACACCACCTGCCACCGCGGCACGCGGCTCGGTGTACAAATCAGCTTTATGCGTTAAGCCTGGATCTCGAAAATGGACTTGATCATCGATTATCCCCGGTAGAACAAATAAGTTGGTAGCATCAATTTCTCGATCTACCTGGACATCAATTTGAGTATCAATTTTTTCGATTCGTTGATCTTTTACTAGGACATCTACCACCTTTCGCTCTCCCCGATTAATCAAAGTACCGCCTTTAATAAGTATTGTTGACATATATTTTCTTTAAGCTTTTTTTGAAATCAAATGAGTAGCCACGGAAATACCGGGGTGCTATGTGCGATGTATTATGTGTTATGTGTTATGTTAATGAGACCTTTGTAGTGCGCAGCAATACAATCTGGTCGAATTAATCCCGGCGTAGCGCAGCGGATGTCGGGATGCTGTGCTAGGTGTTATGTGTTATATTAATGAGACCTGTTGCTCTCACCTACCTCTTAACCTCATAAACTTATAAACTCATAACCACCTAACCACTAAACCCTAAACCACCTACCCCGCTGCTGCCTCAAAACTAATCTTGTGGTCATAAT
>JBELML010000130.1:0-17913 GCA_042095835.1 Saprospiraceae bacterium | reverse complement strand
AAAGTACAGAAATGTGCGATAAGCTACACTAAAAAGATTTAGCGCCTAGAGTAAAACCTCAAAGAGTAACTCTAAGCGCTAAATATCAAACCCTCCGACCATCTATGGCCGCTCCTGCACCTTCAAATCATACTGGAAGGTATTAGCCGCAGAGTTGTTTCTCAGATAAACAACAATCTTTTTATTGCGGACTCCAGTCAGATTAAACGTCTTGGTACTTGTGCTATTTCCATTTGGAAACTCGTAAGAAGCCAGATAAGACTCTTGTCCATTCGACAGTGCGTAGACTGTCACAGAGGTTTTAGCTCTACCATTGGTCTTCTTTACGGTTACTCTTACTTTGTCCTTGGTACTTGTTGCACTCGTCTTTTTCCCTCTTCTAGCGGAGTAGACGATCCCTTTAGTCGTCAGGAGTACTTTATACTGTACAGGTTGGGGCGTGGTCGGGTTGGTAGCCGTTGTTCCAGCGGTACAAGTGGGGTGCGTTTTCTGCACTTTACGGAGGTTTCTATTTCCAGCAACCATCATTCTGGATGATCGGGTCATATTGTCCTTACCACTTAAGCTGGCATTATAATCAGCTCCATCGAGGCCCCAATTTTTATCAAAGTAGCTTTCCGCACAGGGGCGTTTCCCAAGCACCGTACTCCCTGGAATACACTTTCTAAAATTGAATTTCGTATTAGAGTGTACTACGATATAGCTCTGGGCTAAAGTTCTGTTGGCAGCCGTATTGGAGCGTTGTAGCGCGGTCTGTACAGAGGCCCCACTATTCCATTCGGTAATAAATTTGTTGAAATTATTGGGGTAGAAATTGACCAAATCAGAACCTACTGCTGTAACAGCTCCTACTGCCCGCCACGCATCATTCAATTCGGAGCCATAGCAATTCATTTGATAAACAAGACGAATGGGATAGCAGCGATCTCCTAAACGAGAGCGGATTACACTTTCGGTGATGGAGCCAAAATCAGTACTAATGGAACCGCTTGAATAGCCGTGTGTGAAAATGAAAATATCTATTACATAACCTTGGTTCGTCAAAGCCTTGATTTGATTAAAAAAGGCATTGGTAAAATCTGTGCGAACGTGTACCGTCGGTCTGCGGCTGTTGTTCCAGGTACGCTTTAGCAAAACGCTTTTGTCATATCCATCGAAGGTTTTATGGTAGGCGTTTCCAAAGTTCTGAACTAAATCCTGCATTGAATCGAAGACCGGATTGTTAGCATTATCAAAAGATACGAGTGCAATCGATGCAGTTTTCTGTGGTGGCGGTAAAAACAACTCACTTTTTTTGGCAAAAAGGTGGCCTAAACTTAGGCAAAGGCATAAGGCTAGAAGCCCAAGGGACTTCCATTGGTTAACGGTTTTCATGGTTTTCAAACTTTTAATGGGTAAAATCTCCTACTCTATTTTGGATTTTCGGAATCCTCCAAAGTAGTTGTCTTGATCACTCAAGTGGACTACTTTTTGATTGTTACACCCTTAAGAACCAGAAAAAGTCGAAATGCACGAAAAGAATTTTCCTTTAACAATTTTTTAAGAGGCTATTGGCGCAAGGTAGAATCTTGTGGCACGCTACAAGCACCAAATCCAGGTGTGTATTTAGCCATAAAATCTTGCACATAAGTTTTGAATTCGAGTGGGTTATTACTGATATCTTTAGCGTGGTCATTGCCAAAGTCTGTATGGTAGAAAGTACTGTTTTGAGTATTCAAAGCAGCTGCGATATTTACAGACTGCGTAGAGGCCGTAGACGAATCTGCTTTGGAGTGGATCAATAAGACAGGTTCTTCAATATTTGCTGCTTGATCTAGGGCACTAGCAGCATCAAAATCTACACCAGCTCTCCACTTCACTAAAGTCTTAATACCTGGCACAAAAGCGTTAATCCAGCTCCCGTAATCCCGAATCGCCCTTTCTAAGACAGCAGAATACCAATTTTGAAAAGGCGAATCTGAAACGATAAATGCTACATTCTCATCACTTCCTCCTGCCTGCAAAACCGTAGCGCCACCCCAGGAAACACCCAGCCATCCGATCTGCTGATCGGGTAGTCCGGTTTGTTGTTGTAGCCAATCGGTAATCCTTAAAAGGTCCTCTGCTTCCAGGAGTCCACCGGTAGCGAATGCCTCCTCACTTTGGTGGTGTCCTCGATGATCGTAGGTTACAAAATCACATCCGCATGACTCAAAGAGAGGCATGTATTTGTTCATATCTACCCGATAACCAGACCAGCCGTGGGCTAGAATTATACCGCATTGAGTATTGGTAGCCTTAAAGTGCCATCCGCTAATTTTCTTATTACCTGCTCCAAGCACAGAGAAGGTATCGGGTACTGCCAAGCCAGGGTACACACTTTCAGCACCTGTACCTACCATAGTTGACATGACCTCTGCTCTTTTGATAGGATCGCCTTGTGGAGGATGCAGAATGAGATTAGAAAAATACCAACAAGCCGCAAAATAGAGTCCAATAAGTAGAATGACTAAACCAATAAGAAAGCGCTTCATCTTTAAATTTTTTCTTCTTTAGTAACGGACAAAGAATAATGTCTAAAGAAGAACTTAATAATAAAGGTTGAAAATACGGTTTTCTCTTAAAATGCGCCCTAAAACCACTGTGTATAAGTGACCCAACTTTAATTTTTACAACATAGACCTCGTTTTCGCCATTACTTTGCTTGTGTAGAAGTCGCAACTTTGTATGGAGACAATAAACAATTCGTAGATCTTTAATTCATCATACAATGCACACTCAGCATCTTATCAAAGGCTTACATCATGTGACGGCTACGGTCAATGATGCCAAAGAAGATTACCAATTTTACACGCAGATTCTTGGTCAACGACTCGTAAAGAAAACGGTCAACTTTGATAATAATCAAGTTTATCATTTCTATTATGGAAATGAAACAGGCGATCCTGGTACAATCATGACCACCTTCCCTTATAAAGGTCAGGGCGTCAGGATAGGCGTAGAAGGTAGTGGACAAGTTGCCGTTACAGCTTTCTCTGCGCCTACGATAGCTACTGAATTTTGGAAAACCAGACTAGCCGATTACGACGTGTCCTATACGGAGACGACCAGATTTGGCAACTCCATTTTACAATTCGAGGATCCCTCTGGCTTGAAAATAGAGATCATTTTGAATGATGAGGATGATCGAAGCCCCTGGGCAACCACCGCGATCAGCTATGAAAACGCTATCCGAGGCATTCATTCTGTCACCCTTTCTATCAAAGAAACCGGCCCTACTTTTGACTTTTTGATGGAAGAGTTTGGCCTGTCAAAAATAGGAACGGAAGGCAGATACACTCGATTTGCCTCTATAGAAGGTAGTGCCGCCGGAAATTATGTAGATGTGCGCGACGATGCAGACCTGGATCGCGGCAAAAACGGTATTGGAACGGTACACCATGTAGCCTGGAGAGTAGAAAGTGACGAGGCACTTTTAGCGATGCGTCACCGATTGAGCGATGAGTTGGGTTTCAAAGTTACGGATGTGAAGGATAGAAATTATTTTCACTCTATTTACTTTCGGATGCCCGGCCATGTACTGTTCGAAATCGCCACCTTACCTCCTGGTTTTATGATTGACGAAGCTAAAGAGGCACTTGGGGAAGACTTAAAACTACCGGAATGGGAAGAAATCAATCGCGCACAAATTGAAGGTGTTTTACCTCAATACAAATAAGAGATGTCATGCATAAACACGAAAAAAATATAAGCTATAAAGGCGTGGGTTTGGGTATTGCCAAGAAAGCCATGATCCTTGTACACGGGCGAGGTGCTAATCCAGAAAGTATCTTGGGTTTGGCGCCACACCTAAAAGTTAATGATTTTGCTTTGCTTGCACCCGCTGCTAAGGATCGTACTTGGTACCCTTTCAGTTTTTTAGCACCAAAAGCTCAAAACGAACCTGGCTTGAGCAGTGGTTTGGCAGTACTAGCTGCTACTCTAGCAGAGATCGAAGAGGCTGGTATCTCTAAAGAAAACATATACTTCTTAGGTTTCTCCCAGGGTGCTTGTTTAGTCAGTGAGTTTCTGGCAAGAAATGCCCACAGATATGGAGGGGCCTTTATCTATAGTGGAGGCCTCATTGGAGAGCAAATCGAAGAAGAAAATTACAAAGGAGATTTTGGAGGCACACCTATCTTGATCGGTTGTAGCGATATTGATGCACACGTACCGCTACATCGCGTACAAGACACCACTCGAATTCTCCAGCAAATGGGAGCAGCAGTTAATGAACGGATTTATCCAGGAGCTCCGCATACCATCTTTGAGGAGGAGATTGAGATCACTAATAAAATACTCACGCAAGAGTAGACATCAATTGATAAAGTAGTTCGTATTCTATTAAATACGAACTACTTCACATTAATAAACGACCTCATAGTGGCCTTCTTCTTCATCACTTGTTGGCTCAGCATATTTATCTAAGGCGACTTGTTCGGGATCAACTTTGACTTCGCCCGCTTCTACTGGCCTACCTTCATAAGGAAAATAGTCGTTTCGTTCTAGAATATTGGAGAATATATAAAGTTGGGTGTAGCCCGTCATCCGGTAACCGCGAACACATTTCAAGAGCACTTTTAGGACATTTGGATTTGGAGAAGAATTACTGCTCGCCCATTCTGTACGTGCAAATTGCTCGAAGGCCGCGGTATCGACATCTGGCTTCAAGTCGAGATGTTCGAAGACCATTATAGCATCATCTACCAACCACTCCTTATTGACTTCCTGGTTGATATCTAAGACTTCGTAATCAGCGGAGTATTCTGTACCATTCCAACCCGCCTCGAAATATTTATAATAGGTGGTATCGGTATAAAGCCAGTTGATCGAACCTCTGATGCTTTCAAACTTCTCTGTAGGAAAATCTTTCTCTGGGAAGTATTCGTTCCGAGCGGCTTTGTTTTGGAAAATCCAAAGCATCATCTCTGCTCCTGCTCTAGGTCCGCGATCAGGACGTAGGTAGTAGGCTTGGCTACCTGGAAAAAGATCCTTCCAGGCAGGAAAGAATTGATACCGAAGAAAAGACCTCGTATCTGCGGAGGCGACTTCCTCTTTGTCATAAGCGAAATGGATACCAAAGATAGCATCGTCTTCTAGAAAATAATCAGGTTTATTTTCTGGCACTTCAGCTTCGACAATTTCTGTTGCGCTTGTTTTCTCATTGCATGCGCTTAATAAAACAACTAGGATAAATCCTAGTATTCCTTTTTGAATAAGAGTCTTGTACATTTTGTCAAGAATATCAAGGCGTCCGGTAAGAACGCTGGGTATATAAAATATTTGCTAATCTATAATCGGTTGCTTTGTCAAGTTAAGGAAACCTATGCAAGGCTAAACCCTACATCTGGTCGAACTCCTAGCGGCAAGACATTATTAATCCCCTGCCATTAGTCCTATATGAGTTACGTGATTTGTAATAAAAGTACAAATTTTTCTTTTGGGGTTGAGAGCGAATCGGTAAATATTAACTAATTATATATAAACAAATTAAATTTCAACATAAGAACGCAAAATGTCCTTGCCTGGGCGGGCGAAGGACATAGAAATGGACTTAGGGATTCTGAGTATACTTGTAAGTATCCTACAGAAAGTAAAATCAGTCGTCTTACATTTTCTTGATTATGATTTGTTATTAGCAGACTTCCTTACTTACTGAAAATTGACACTCACATCCACAAGTACCGTCTTTGCAATTTTATCTTTCAGTATAACTGGAACTTTAATATTGAAATCTTCTAAAGTGATTCTAAATTGGGCACTGGCCTTGATGGTAGCCTCATTGATCTTTAATGTTCCTTTCTGGGTTATTTTGCGATTGATTCCATGTAGATACAGATTCCCACTTACCGTAACCGGGTAGGTGCCTGCTTTACTGAAATCTACGCTACTCAAATTGGTGATTTGTCCTTGAAAATTTGCTTTGGGATACCTTGTACTCTCTAGATAATCTTCGTTGAAGTGTTGGTACATCAACTGTTTTTCGAATTGGAAAGCTTTGATTAAAACGGCGAAATCGAGTGCGCCAGAGGCCACATCTAATTTTGAGGTCACTTGATTATTATGCGATTCAATTTTCTCCATTGGTGCATCAGAATAGAACGAAATACTTCCATTCCGTGTCATGTAAGTCTGTGCATCCACGGTTATAGTCAAGCAAATCAGCAAAATAAAAAGGCCATTTCTAATCATGAACTTCGCAATTGGTAATCAAGCAATTAATACACAATCGACAAGTATTACATCTAGTAATAATCCTGTACAAACACCCTTGAGTTGTACATCTAGACCTATTTGGGGTAGTTTTGTTTGTGCTATTAATCGATGATCGATCTCACAAACAACACCACCAAGGTCATTTCCCTCAAGAATTACGCTAAGTTGGTTGCCATCGGCCACAAGATCTTTTACTGTTCCTGTTACGAGGATCAGTTTGTCGAGTAATTGCGTATTAGCTTCCTGCTCATTTGCAGAATAAAACTGATACAATTGCTCTGCTTCAAATTCATAATCGGTTGTTAAATCTTCTACTTTGGGCATGGGCAAGGAATATTGATAATATCCGAAACCGATGCTCAAGAGTAAAATGGGTAAAAGGATAAGTAGTCCTTTTTTCATCGAAAAAAATTTAATCCCGAAACGAAAAAAATAATTGTGCCCGCTTTTTTCGTTTTATCCGTCCAAATCTATATTTTCACAATCAAGATGACTGTGATTGGTTTTGTACTATTTCTTTTTTTAAAAAAGAGGCTAAACTAACATCCAACTCAATAATTGGCATAATTAAAGTCCAGAGTAAATAAACACATTATCTAAATTTCTCTTGGGTAGATCATTGGAAGAAGGGAGATAATTCCAATTATTTGAGAACTACCTTTTGCATTTGAAATTTCCTTTTGATAGAAGATTATGGGCAAGGAGCCCTAGAGGTGTTGTCATGGATACTAAAGAATTGAAAATTACCTTAATAGCTTTATAAAAATTCTTCTTTTTGTTTTTCAAAAGGTTTTAGTAGAGATCTTCCCGAGCGAAGGCGTAGCGTAACTACCATTCATTCAGAAATGATCACTACCAAGAACCGAAAATTTATTATACCCTGTAACTTCATTACGCTTGTAAATGTAATACACCGACCCAGGCTACGCAATTAAAACCCACCGAACGGGGAAAAAAGCTCCCTGAACAGGAAATATATCTCCTAGACCAGTTTTTCCTACTCCGAACAGGAATCCTTCCTAGCTGAACCAGGAAGATTCCAGGTTAAACGGCAATCAATTTATGTTTTTAAAAATATGTAAACACTCTACCTAACAAGCTGTTAGACCAGGAACAACACATATTAGAGGGAGTTGCTTGTTCAAAAGAGTTCTTGAACTTACAAAGCAATACAGCCTCAACAAATGTACATTTATAGAGGCTTTTCGAATTCGAAACTAGCTATAATAGGAGATGAACAAGGAAAACTTGCCATTGAATGAGCATTGCTACGTTCCAGATACCCATTTCCTAAACCTGGGAGAGCGTTCGGCGCTGACGATAGCATCCAAAGCGCAATCTGGTTCTAAATCTACTTTGAATCGAGACTTAGAGTAGACTTGCATCCCTTGAATCGCATCGATATGAATGATGAACTGCCGATTGATTCGAAAGAAACTAGCTGAATCGACCATCTCTTCAATTTTCTCTAGCGTATGATCAATAGGATGTCGCTTGCCTTTCCAAGTAGTGAGATAAGTTATTTTATTTTCGGTATAGAAGTAGGCTACCTGTTCCATACTGATCAGCCTGATTTGGGTACCTAGCTTGACCATGAAGCGACGAGGCTTCTCTGGCTTGAGTAACTTCTTAATTTCTGTGTAGTCTGTATTGACGGCTTGCCCTTTCGTGATATGAGCGTATTTCTCTACCGCTTTCTCCAACTCTTCTCTCTTGATAGGCTTGAGGAGATAGTCCACTGCACTGACTTTAAACGCTTGAAAAGCATATTGATCGAAGGCAGTAGTGAAAATGACTGGAATATTTACATCGGTATGATCAAAAATATCGAAACAGGGACCATCAGCGAGCTGAATATCCATCAGGGCAAAGTCCGCCTCATTCTCGTCTTTAAACCACTCTATAGCCTCCTCTACAGAATCAATTGGGCCAATTATTTCTGCTTCAGGAAGGATTTCTTTAATAAGTTTCTTGATTCGTCTTGCTGCTGCAAACTCATCTTCAATCACTAATACTTTCATTTATTTAAAAATTTAGCAATAAGAACTTGAAATACACGGTGTATTCGCAAGATCACCCCCACTGGTTTATACTAAAATCTACTGTCCTAGCTCATCTTCGATTTTCTCGAGCATGGCTGGGTCAATATATGTTTTTTCGCTAAAGTCAGATTTAATCAATGGCAAGACCACTACAAACTCTCCATTACTTTTGTTCACCTGTACTCGCTTATCAGACAATAGAGAAAAGCGAGCGATAATACTTGACAAGCCAAAGGAGGTAGATTTTGGTTTAATTCGCTTGGGCTGCAAGGTATTCCGGATAATCAACTGACCTCCTTTTTGCTGGTCAATCTTTATATGTAGCGGCCGATGAGAAGATACCACATTGTGCTTAATGGCATTCTCTACCAACATCTGAATACTCAAAGGTGGAACAAAAGATTCTCTTTCTTTCTCATTGGTATTGATAGAAATTTTCAATTTATCACCAAAGCGTTCTTTCAATAGGTAGAGATAATTTTGCACTACGGTCAATTCCTCTGCGAGTGGAATTACCTTTTTATCTCTATACTGAAGGATACTGCGATAAAAGTCCGAAAGCTTTTCTACATAATTCACTGCAGACCTTGGACTTTCTTCAATAATCGCTACTAGCGTATTAAAACTATTGAATAAAAAGTGAGGATTCACCTGACTTTTTAGGGCCTCCAACTGCGATTCAATCTTTTCCTGCTTGAGCTTGGACTCTTTTATAATCCTTCCTTCTCTCGTTCTTTGTAGAATCCAAATCAACCAAGTAAGTAGTACCGCTACTAATATTATAAACCAAGCCTGACGCCAGAACGGTCTTTTCACGGTAAACCGATAGGCCTCGATGGGTTCTTGGCTGAAGGAATTATTTGCAGTAGAGCTAATCTTAAAGGTATAGGTACCAGGAGGCAGGTTGACGTAGTTCACTTCCTGATCTCGGGTGGTAATCCAATCCCGATCAAGACCTTCGAGCTGATAGCGATATTGAATGGCTTCGGGGTCGGTATACCAAAGCCCTTTGTAATTAAAAAGGAAGGTATTTTCGTTGTATGGGAAAACCGTTTTTTGCTTATAGTTGATCACATCACCTGCTACATCTACTTGATCAAGGGTTGTCCTAGGACTTACTCTAAAAGGCTCCGTTGGTGCAATATACTTTAGAATCTGGGTTTGGCCTCCAATCCAGATGTCCCCATTTTTATCTTTAGTGACCACATTCAGGTTCGGCTCTAGATTGTTGATACCTACTTCCTCATCATAATAGATAACTTGGCCAGTAAGAGGATCAAGGATATCAATTCCATTGGTATGTAGGACCAAAATATTGCCTTGATCATCGGTGATTAGACTGGTGATATTCAGGTTTCTCAATCCATTTTCCAAACCAAAACGAAGAAAGTCTTCTCCATTATATCTAAATAAACCTTCTGTAGTAGTCGTGAACCAGATATCGCCTTGCAAATCCTCTGTAATAGAATATACAGACTTAAAAGGTATAGAATCTGCTCCGGCATAGTAGCTCAAATCCTCGTCCTCAATAGCATTGACCCCTTCACTATCGGTGCCTAACCAGGTTCTTTTTTTACTATCTACAAAGACCTTATAGATAAAGGCCGCGTTCAATTGATTCTCGGCATCATAGAGATTATAGGACATATCTACTTCTGAAAAAACATCCTCTGGCAGAATGAATTGGGTAACCCCCGCAAAAGTACCCACCCAAATTTTATCGTCGTAGCCATCAATGGAGAGTACAGAACCATCGACGAGCCCATCTTCTTTTGTCAAATGTCGAACCTGATCCGTATCAGGATCATAGATATAAATACCGTCTCCAAATGTGCCGATCCACATATATCCTCTTTCATCAGCAAACAAGGACAATACGTTGGTTTCAATATCTTCTAAGGCTTTTTTATATCTATTCTCGCCCTCTTCTTCTTCTTTATCCATGATAAAGACGCCGTCTTGAGTACCAATCCAGAGTTGGTTATTCTGGTCTGTAACTATTGCCTGGATATTTTGAACGGCTTCTATATTCTTTTCTAGAAAGTCGAAATAGCGATTGGCTTTAATCAGACCTAAGGTATTGGAGACTACCCAAAGATTGCCTTCCGAATCTTTGTGCAAATCTTCAACACGCCCTATACTCAAGCCATCGACCTCATTAATGAGGCGATAAGTTTGACTTTCAAGTTGATATTGAATTAAACCTCGGCGCTCCGTACCTACCCAAAGTTCTCGCCCTTCGAAAAGCTCTAAGCTGGTAACAGAACCATAATTCCAATCCTGAAACAGCGGCATAATGGCTTTTGTCTCTGGATCCCAGGAAAAAACACCATTCTCGAAAGTACCTACACAAAATGTCTTATTCTTATCAATTTTAAGCGATTGGATAACGTAGCCTGGCAGTCCACTTTCAGCGGTGTGGGTTTCAATATTAACGATCCCATCCCTCATGCTACAAACATTAACGCCTCGATCCGTTGCTAAATAAATCTTTTGATGCTCCTCATCAACGACCATTTCGTAGAGGTCGTTTCCTAGCAGCCCTTTTTCTTGATCATAGCGATAAATAGAGTCTGGTGTAGCAATAATCAAACCTTGTCCATAGGTAGCCATCCAGAGTTGGTCTTGATTTTCCCAAAGTCCTGTAATGGGTACTGCGATTTGCAGCTCCCTACTTCTATCCCAAGGTACAAGTTGCCCATCGAAAGAAGGGCGATAGAGACGGCCATCATCAAAGGCGATCAACATCTGGTTATCCTTGGTTTGATAAATGGTACTCACCATAGAAGATTGGGCTATAGTATCGGTAGGCAAGGTATATTGCTTAAAATCTGTGCCATCATATCTAAATACGCCCTGGTTGGTACCCAACCATAAAAAGCCAAGCTTGGATTCGTAGATATTTTGGATAGTAACGCCCCCTAGGAAGTCGTTAGCCGCAGGTTTGGTAAAATAGGGAGACTGACCTAACAGATGAGTACTGCAGGATATCAAAACCAGATAAAGTAAAGTCCGTAGCCTAACTTTGTCCCATCTCAGCTTGAATGTGTATTTTGATTTCTTCTGCAATTTTTTGGTATACGATTTTCGGGATGGCAATATTGTGATCTTCTAATAATACGGAAAAATCTGATGATATACTCAATTTTCCGCCTCGTACTCTTATTGTTCCGGTAATAATGCGCTCACGGCTCACACCATGAATCGTCAATCTTCCTTTGGCGCGTATTTGGTACGTGCCATCTGTTCGTAAATCAATGCCCTCAATGAAGTTACCCACGAAAGTCGCTTCGGGGAACATAGAGCTTTCCATATAGTTCGTGTTGAAATGCTGCCTCTGCAAGTCAGAGTTAAATCCCTGAAATGAGTTTATAGGAATAGAAAACCTAAATGATCTCCGGTCGGGATCAATAATGGCTTGCACCCTGCTCGACCTCGCTTTAATAAGCTCAAGTGGAGCACTAGAAGTTAGTGCTACGCTACCGTTAATTACACGGTAGAAGCTAGTTTGCGAGAGGATCGTACAGGGTAAAAGACAGAGTAATGAAAGCGTAATGAAAATCCTCTCAGTCCTTTTCATACCTCAATAGTAAGAAATGGATATTGTTTATTCAACCATTTTAAAAATATTTTTTTTTATAATGTTTTTAAATGGTACTCAAAGATCCCTAAACGTGCTGTTTCAATTACGGTATGCCTCAATATTCTAAGGATTTGGCTGCGCTCCCTCTATTTTAGTTTCGGCGCTAAAAAACAACTATCCTCCTATTTCAAAGCCAGATATTCTCTCTTTTTAGCGAGTTATTCCAGTTGAAATAATTGTCTTTTTAGGCCAGTGTACTTATTGTTGGAAATTTTGACTTTAGACTTTCTAGGCATTTCGAAAACTAGAGAAGTTAGATCCTTCTAACTTTTTGAATAACTTACTGAAGTGGGCATTGTCCTCAAAACCTAAACTATAGGCCACCTCTTTCATAGACCAATCGGTATATTTCGCTAATCGCTTGGCTTCCAATAAAATTCTTTGCTGTATCATTTCCTTGGCCGTACTGCCCGTTTCTGCCTTGATCACCTCGTTGAGGTAGATACTGCTCAAACTTTGCAAACCCGCGTATTCGCTCACTTTATGGTTCGTTCGGAAAGACCGCTCCAAATCTCGCTTAAACTGCTGTACAATCATAGCTTTTCTACTTGGCACAAAAGACTGTTGCGACTGTGTCTTTGCTTTAATGCGCTTGAGTAGATAAAAGAGGTGCTTGACTTGCGCTCCGATCACCTGCAAATAATTCCACTCCTTGTGTTGGTCTTCCTGAGCGATGATTTGGAGGACTGTTTTTACTTCCGCAAGTTTAGCTTCAGGAATCTGAATCGGTGGAGCTTCCGCGCAATTGTAGAATAAATCCAATTGGACGAGTTGCTCGAGAGGCATACTGTAGTACTGAAGAAAGTCTGGCGTAAAAAGAAAAACCTCTCCACTTGGAATCCCTTCTACCTCCATATGATGCACCTGCTCTGGGCTGAGGAGATAAAAGGTATGAGCAGTGAGTGGATAATCCTTGAAATCGATATGATGCACCCCTTTTGCTGCTTTAACAAAGATCAGGGTGTAATAATCGTGCCGATGCGGCTTTTCTTGTTTAGCAGGATTATGCTGCTCAATTTCTTCCATTCTTTTATAGACAAAAGGTTGCGGAAGAATTTCTCGTCTGATTCGGGTCAATATAATGGTACGTTATTGGTGATTGTCTGGATTATCGGTACATAAATAAGAACTACCTGAAAGGCGATGCTGTTCATGACATTGCCATTAATGTGATCTTATTCTATCTTTGCAGATCAAAATAAAATACTATGGCTACACCGCGTACGGTTGCCTTTTATACACTAGGCTGTAAACTCAACTATTCTGAAACATCGGCAATTGGTCGACAGTTTGAGCAAGCAGGATATGGTGTAGTGCCCTTCCAGCAGGGTGCAGATATTTATATCATCAATACCTGTTCTGTTACAGAATTTGCTGATCGTAAGTGCAAGAAGATCGTACGCCAAGCCCTGAAACACTCACCCCAAGCTTTTGTAGTGATTGTAGGCTGCTATGCCCAGCTCAAGCCCCAAGAGATTGCCGAGATTCCTGGGGTTGACATGGTATTGGGCGCTGCTGAAAAATTCCGCATCCTAGAATTTATAGATGACCTCTCGAAAGCCCCTGGCAAAGGAATGGTGCACGCGGGAGAAGTAAAAGCCGCCAATAGCTTTGTCAATGCCTTCTCTTTTGGAGATCGTACCCGATCATTTTTGAAAGTCCAGGATGGCTGTGATTACAAGTGTACCTTTTGTACTATCCCACTAGCGCGAGGCAAAAGTCGTAGCAATGAGATTAGTAGTATAGTCGCCAATGCTCAGCAAATTGCGGAGATGGGCGTTAAAGAAATTGTACTTACAGGTGTCAATATTGGTGACTTTGGCAACGGAACTGAGGTCATTGAAGGTATACGCCCCAAGAAAGAGGCACTTTTTATTGACCTGATCAAAAAACTGGACCGCATCGAAGGCATCAAGCGTTTTCGGATTTCATCTATCGAACCCAACCTCTGCACTAATGAGATTATCGAGTTTGTGGCTCAATCTCAACGCTTCATGCCTCATCTGCACATGCCCCTACAATCGGGTAATAATAAGCAACTCCGTGAAATGCGCAGGCGTTATAAAAGAGAACTTTACGCAGATCGGGTAGACACTATTAAAAAGCTCATGCCCCATGCCTGCATTGGTGTGGATGTGATTGTTGGTTTCCCAGGAGAAACCGAAGAAGACTTTCTGGAGACCTATCGCTTTATTAATGAACTTGATATTTCGTATCTGCACGTTTTCACTTATTCTGAGAGAGTGAATACCCCTGCCTATGATCGTACTGATCAGGTACCGCTACAGGAGCGCCGCCGTCGTAATCAAATGCTCACCATATTGAGTGAGAAAAAACGTCGCTACTTCTATGAGCAGCACCTCGGCACACAACGCAGTGTACTTTTCGAAACCCACCGTAATAATAGTTTAATGAGTGGCTTCACTGACAACTATATCAAAGTGGAGCATCCTTATGATCCTTTGCTGATCAATGAATTACAAACTGTACAGCTCGATTCGATTAATGAAAGTGCAGCCGTCGAAATTTTGACGGGAGAGCGCTTGCAGCTCGTTTAGTCCCTCTATTAAAGGGAAATTAAAAATGAGCCATCTCGAAATAATCGGGATGGCTCATTTTTGCTATAGCAAAGTACTATAGTCTATCGATCTAATAACGTCGGTTATTGTTGTACGAGTTATTAGAGTTAGTTTTTCGTGGTTCAGCCACTTTAGCAACGATGGTTCTTCCATCTAAGTCAGAATCATTTAAGGTATCGATAGCGTTGTGAGCTTCGTCATCGTTAGGCATTTCTACAAAACCGAATCCTTTAGAACGACCTGTAAACTTATCCATGATGATCTTACAAGAATCAACATGACCGAATTCTTCAAAAGCGTGACGTAATCCTGACTCCGTAGTGTCAAAATTCAATTTGGCAACAAAAATATTCACTAAAAAAAGTTAAAAATGAAAAAATACTAGAGAAATTAAAAGAAAGGTAAAAACAAATACTTCCTAAGAAGAAAAGGAATTTAACAGACGAGAAATGAACTCTAATTTTACACCACAAACCTACACCTAAAAACTATAGCATACAAGTCAATACACTCGATGACTTAAGCACAAAAACACAATCATATGATAATCAAGTACTTAGTCGCTTTATTTTTCAAAACCTCTTTAAAGTTTAACAATTCCCGTCTTCTATTTTAACTATTTTTAATAAAAACCCTTACAGCTGTACATGTATATGATCATCATGACGTACTGCATGACAACCCGCTGGCCGGATTTTATCAATATCTCTACCTAACCAACGCAGCTCTAAATGTGGCTCTAGAAAAATCCTACGAATACCTCGCTTTCGGCTTAGTAAATTCAACAGCATTTTGTTTAATAGCGGATCCGCCTGTAGATTTCCATTCGTTTTTTGCGGCTGTAGAAGTGCCATTCCATCGTACAACCATTTGCCTTTTTTCCTACAACTTGCCGGAAAGTCCCATTCTCCATCCTGAGGACCATCACAGCGACCATAACCTAGAAAACCATAGTTTCGAGGCGCTATTCCCCCTGTATCGTTATACTTATATATAAAAGCTATATCCAATTTTTCTCCATCATCATGACTGAGATGCGGTAACAATGGAAAACCATCGTGAAAAGGAAAGTTGGCATCAAGATAAGTGAGTGTCAATTGCTCATGTTCTGATTGCATTTGCTGCGCTATCTCTAGTACGATATTTTTTAATTCAGGCTTTACGTAGTGCCTGTTCAACAGTGGTGATACTAGGATATTGTGCGCTTTGATGGGCTGAGTCGTACTTGACCACCAGGGCAAGGGTACCCGACCAAATTGGCGCGCAATGGGCGGCACAATAAAACCAATCACTAAAATATATAAGAGACTAAAACTCGCCCACCGATACAGCAATTGTGGCGCCTGCTTGGTAAAGCGTTTTTTAAGGAATCGCCGCAGAGGTAAATACAAAATATAGACCAGGCCACCTACTTGGGTAAGAATAGTCAGGACAGCAATCTTGCCTAGCGCGACCAAGAAACGGAGAACATACTTCATAAAAGTACATCGTTTCCGCTGATGAGAAAATTGTATCCTTTTCAGAAAAGATAAGATCGGCCGCTTCTAGCCCAGCTTTGGAGACCAGCGCTCGTAGACATAAGAGAGTAGTACCACCACCAAGAGAGCGGGAAGCAGGTTTTCGATATTGACATTCCCAATATTCAACAGACGGAAACCAATAGCAATGATCAAAAGACCTCCAGCCGAGCTGAGTTGACCTATAATGACGGGCGTAAAAAAGCGCTCCAACTGTTTGGCTAGTACGGTCATCCCCCCCTGCACAATCAACATCGGAATAATTGAAAACAGCACGCCGATACCATAAGTAGAGGCAAAAGCGATGGAAGAAATACCATCAAGCGTAGATTTAATAAGCAGCAATTCACGTTTTCCACGCAATCCTTCATCTATAGCTCCTACAATGGTCATGGAGCCAATACAGAAAAGCAGAAAAGCCGTCACTAATCCTTCGGTGAACCGAGCATCTCCAATAGAAAGCAGGCTCTTGAGGCGGTCTCCCAGGTTATTGAGCCATACATCGAGATGGATCAATTCTCCAATCACGCCGCCTAGAATCATAGAAAAAATAAGTACCAGAAGGTAGCCTTCTGGTACTTTTAAAGCCATCTGTATACCAATCAATAGACTGGCTAAACCAATGGCCTGGAAAATAATATCTTGAATATTCGCCGGAAAAACCTGCTGCAAACCTACTCCAATGAGCGAGCCAATCGTCACTGTGGTCATATTGATAAAAGTGCCGATGGGCAGTGTCGTTTTATTCATGACTTGGTCTTTCCGAAATCGTATATTATTGCAAGCTATTCGCTTCTTACTGAAGCTGTGCCTCAGGCATCACACCTCTTACTTTAATAGTCAAAGTGACATCATCAGAGATCGCTTTGTCTTTCACTACACCTAATAGCGTAGAACCGTACTGTACATTCCAATCTGTACGATTAATAGTGAATGGAAGTGTAGTTGCTAAAACGGAACCTTCTTTCATCATTACACTAGCAGGGAAACTTACACTCTTGGTAACATCTTTCATCGTCAGGTTACCTGTGATCATGTGAGAAGCTCCGCTAACGGTGTCTACGGCAGCTACCCCTGCAATTTCAAAGCTGGCTGTTGGATACTGACCTAGTTCGAAGAAGTCTCCACTTTTCAGGTGGCCCTCCAATTTCGCTTGGCCATCGCTACCCGCCATATCTGTATTGGTTAAGGAGTTCATGTCGATAACGAAAGAACCACCTACCAGTTGGTCGTCTTTAACATTTAACTGGCCACTAGCCAAATTCAATGTTCCGGTGTGAGAATCGTCTCCTACAATTTTACGCCCTTTCCAGTCGATCACGCTCAATTGGGTATCTACATTCAGTGTAGCTGATCCAAGAGTAGCTTCGGCAGGTACCTCCACGGCTTCTCCAGCCTCGGTAGCTTCCGATTGATTCTGGCAAGCTGCCAGACTAAGTCCTAAAACTAGGACGAACAATAAATTCAGTTGAGTTTTCATTTTTTTTTGTTTTGTGTTTATGAATTTAAACTTAAGTATGCGGTCTGCATTGAGATCGCAAAAATAGCCTAGTAACAGTCAAAAAATAACTTTTCGATTTTGATGGAATCTTTTGCACCAAATACTGCGTTAAAAAGCCTCGCTAATGCCCTGCATTAGCTACGTTTTTTGCCTTGTCTTGGCACAAAATCTTCTCGATCAAAATGCGATACTTATTCTTTGTCCGTTACTTAACGTACAAACTAATAAGATATTTTATAGAGAATTGTTGTTCTTTGGTTGGAAAAATAGGGCAAACGCACCAAAAAATCACCCTGCAATTTTTTATAATTCTTACTGAAACTCCAATTCAAAACCGCTCTGGCATCTTTCCCGAATTTACTTCGGGATCATTCGATACAAAAACGAAGCAAAAAAA
>JBELML010000129.1:0-18464 GCA_042095835.1 Saprospiraceae bacterium | reverse complement strand
GGACTTGGAATTTTATAATAGATTAAATGAATTAGGAATGGGGCATTAATAAAGTATACAAGATTTACGCAGGTATTTTGCTGTTCAGTGAGGCAAAAAACGCAGGCGATGCAGCGCATCTACGAGGCTTTTTAACGAAACTGGGCGGCAAAAGAACTAGTAAAGATGTTTAATTTATTATTGACTCATTCCTTAGGTATAAAGTTCATGAGTCGTGAGGAAATTCTAATGCATAAAAAATAGGACCTGTGGTCATTCAGAAAATAATATTCGGATTTATACTAACGGTACTGACTTGCACGATGCATGGTCAGTACCTACAGTTTCCTGGCCCTCAAGATAGCCATCTAAGAAAGCATATTGTCCGAACTAGCTTTCAGGGAACAGGCGTCTTCATTTCAGAACAAGGATTAGTTTTGACCAGCCTTGCTCAGATACAAGAACTGCTGCCTGATAGCCTTGCCAACGATATTTCCTTTTTTGCTAAGAAAAGGTCGCAAGAAATACCATTAGATCGATATTTTATTTTCCGTCAAACTAGTGAAGAAGAGGTAAGCAAGCAGATCAATCAGGGTATCGAAAAAAACGCCTCAGAAGAAGAACAGTCAAAGACCATCAGCCGGAATCGAATAAATATTCGCCGATCACGCAAAGCGCTAAGAGACCATACCGTCAACTTACTCGCCTTTAACAATGGGCTTCAATATTTTAGAATGGAATCCAGGATTTTTAAAGATGTGAGATTGGTCGGTTTTCAAAAGGTGGACGATATAGGGTTTGTTTTATTGCGCATCTACGTAGATAGTGAAGGTAATAGTGCGGCTTATAATACCTCTAATATTCCTTTTTCCTCCCAAGCTGTCCAATTTTATAGGGAAAGTATTGAGAAAGATAGTTCCGTTTTTAGCTACGGTTATCCAGTAAAAACGGACCTCTACCTACCTAAAAAAGGCTTGGAAATTGAACATATCCTCAAGCAAAAAATAGGTCTTCAAGTAGATAGTTTAATTCTTAGTCAACTAGAAGAGGCCAAGTCAATAGATAGCTTAGAGAGGCGTTTGGCTAAAAAGCAGCAAGTATTAGCTAGTCTAGAGGTGGATTCTATTCTACTTTATAAGGAGTTAAAAGAACTAGAAAACCTATCCGATCCAGCTTTTGCTAAAGCCTACCTCGCACTTGATGCCTTTTATGATAAAATGCGGCCGCTCCAATTGAACCATTTACAGGCATCAAGGACAATTGTGCAATTGCATCTTGCAAAATTGGTAACACTGCTCACTATTAAAAAAAGGTTGTTCTTTGGGCCTTATCAATCAAAAGAAGTAGAAACCTTAGAAAAAATCCTAGCCCAACAAACTCAAGAGTGGGCAATCAAGGAAGATCAGAAAATTGCCAGCGTCCTCCTACCCTTATATTTTCAGCATACCAAAGCAAAGAATATCCATCCAGATATCATCGAGCAAGTCCGTTCAGTGAATAAAGACTACAACTTACTTGCCGAAATCCTTTATTCAGAATCTATTCTTACCAATACAGATACTCTTTTGCATTTGGTTCGAAACCATCCACAAGAACTCTATGATCGATTAGAAAAAGATATCGCCTTTCAGTTTTTTTCTAAAATTAGAGATCAAGAAAACAAGGTGATCATTAAAACCTACCGAGATAAAACAAATGAAATATACTCGCTCAAAAAGAATTACCTAGAGGCATATCTCAAGCTAAATCATCCAACAAAATATTGGGAAGGAAATGGAACATTACGCATTGAAAATGGCTCAATTATAAAAACGGAAGCTAGCCCATTTTTCTATAGCAATCTTTTACAAAATCCTGGTCGCCTTGGAAGTCCAGTATTCAACCAAAAAAATGAATTACTTGGTCTACAAGTTGGCTTTGAAAATGAGGATTATATTCACTCTTTACATTATGACCCCAGCTCTCAGCAAACCCGCCATTTAAGCATTAATGCCATACTACAGTTATTGGATCAGCATCCTATTGGGAGGGCTTATTTACAGGAGATACAAAAGTAAAGCCGCTCAAAAGAGATACTTTTGAACGGCTTTATTACTTGCAAAACAAGGTTTTGCTTATTATTTGCTTACTGCTTTAGCAAGACTATTTCTCATCAACCTCTTCAAATTCAACGTCTGTTACGTCTTCATCTGAAGTATTGGTATTGTCAGAAGCTCCGTCAGCACCGGCATCAGCACCGGCACCAGCCGTTGCCCCCGAGGCATCTTGCTGTGCTTGATAAATCTCCTGGCTAGCTGCTTGCCATGCATTGTTTAAAGCAGTTGTAGCAGCTTCCAATTTATCCATATCCTGCGCTTTGTGCACTTCTTTTAACTCTGCCAAAGCAGACTCGATAGCTCCTTTCTTATCATCAGGCACTTTATCACCAAACTCACTCAATTGTTTCTCCGTTTGGAAAATCAAGGTGTCAGCGGTATTTAAAGCGTCTACTTTTTCTCTAGCTTCCCGGTCAGCATCGGCATTTGCTTCTGCTTCTGCTTTCATACGAGCTACCTCATCCTTGGACAATCCAGTAGAAGCCTCGATACGGATACTTTGCTCTTTGTTGGTACCCTTATCTTTCGCAGTAACATTGAGGATACCGTTGGCATCCATATTGAAGATCACCTCAATTTGTGGCATACCACGTGGTGCAGGAGGAATATCACCTAAGATGAATTTACCAACCGTACGGTTATCTTTCGCCATTGGGCGCTCTCCTTGTAGAATATGAATTTCTACAGAAGGTTGGTTATCGGCTGCGGTAGAATAAGTCTTCGATTTGGTAGTAGGAATCGTTGTATTTGATTCGATAACTACATCGTATACACCACCCATTGTCTCAATACCAAGTGATAATGGCGTAACATCCAATAAAAGAACATCTTGTACATCTCCACTCAATACACCACCCTGGATAGAAGCACCGACAGCCACCACCTCATCAGGGTTAACACCCTTATTTGGTTTTTTACCAAAAAACTCTTCAACGGCTGCTTGAATTCTAGGGATACGAGTAGAACCACCAACAAGAATTACCTCATCGATCTCGGCTTTATCCATACCAGCATCTTTTAAGGCTAGGCGACAAGGCTCCAGTGTACGGTTTACCAAATCATCGGCAAGTTGCTCAAATTTAGCACGGGTCACCTTCAATACCAAGTGCTTAGGCACACCGTCAACGGCAGTGATATATGGAAGATTAACTTCTGTTTCGCTAGAAGCAGATAATTCAATTTTTGCTTTTTCCGCAGCATCTTTTAGGCGTTGTAATGCCATTGGGTCTTTACGCAAATCGATCCCTTCCTGATCTTTAAATGCATCAGCAAAAAAGTTAATCAAAACCCGGTCGAAATCATCACCACCTAAGTGCGTATCACCATTGGTTGATTTTACTTCGAAGACACCATCTCCTAACTCTAGGATAGAGATATCAAAAGTACCTCCACCAAGATCATATACCGCGATGGTCATATCTTTATTGCGCTTATCCATACCATAAGCTAAAGCAGCAGCAGTAGGCTCGTTGATGATACGGCTAATCTTGAGACCAGCGATCTCACCAGCTTCTTTAGTAGCTTGGCGCTGCGAGTCATTGAAGTAAGCAGGTACCGTAACTACCGCTTCGGTTACCTCAGCACCTAAAAAGTCTTCGGCAGTTTTCTTCATTTTCTGCAAAACCATTGCAGAAATCTCCTGTGGTGTATACTGACGACCGTCGATATTAACCCTTACGGTATCATTATCTCCACGCTCTACCTTATAAGCTGCATTTCCAATCTCTCCGGCAGCTTCTTTGTAGCGAAGCCCCATGAAGCGCTTGATGGATGCAATTGTACGTGTTGGATTGGTAATAGCTTGACGCTTGGCAGGATCACCAATTTTGCGCTCCCCATTATCCATAAAAGCAACGACCGAAGGTGTAGTTCTCCTTCCCTCTTCGTTGGGAATAACCACGGGTTCGTTACCTTCCATAACGGCGACGCAGGAGTTAGTTGTTCCTAAGTCAATCCCAATAATCTTACCCATATTTATCTATTTATTTTGTTGGCTAAATTGTAAAACACTTAGCTATGATCAAGTCACGTGCCAATTATAAAAGAGTGGTTTTGGAGTGTCAGAAGGTCGCTTTTGGTCAATATAAACTGACAAGAGGTATAAAAATCCGTCAACTAAAAGGCATGACACGACATTTTGGCAGTCCCCTCTCCTATCCATAATGACGTGCCCCAAACAATAAGCTACCTATTCGAACGAGGGTACTTCCCTCCGCTACTGCCAATTCATAATCGCCAGACATACCCATAGAGATTTCTTTAAAATCGTCCGCTTCCTGGAAGTAGCTTTCTTTTAATTGATCAAAAATGAGTTTTAAGGATGTAAACTCTGACCGAACCTGATCTAGCTTGTCTGTATAAGTAGCCATACCCATAACACCTGTAATCTTTACATTTTCGAGTATCTGGTATTCTGGGTCATCCAAAATCGCCTTGGCTTCCACCATATCTAGACCAAACTTGGAATCTTCTTGAGCAATATGAAACTGCAAAAGACAATGGACTACTCGCTGGTGCTTGGCAGCTTGTTTATTGATTTCTTTGAGTAGTCGCAGGCTATCGATACTATGAATAGTATGGATAAAAGGAGCAATGTACTTGACTTTGTTGCGCTGTAAGTGGCCAATAAAGTGCCACTCTATATCCTTGGGAAGCGCTTCTTGTTTCTCAACAACTTCTTGTGCTTTGTTTTCGCCGAAAATTCTTTGTCCTTTTTCGTAAAGGTCAAGAATCTTGGAGGAAGGATGTGTTTTTGAAACGGCCACCAACCGAGCATTCGAATCGGCTAATTGCTGCTTTATTTTTTCCAGCATATACTTTGTAATATAGGGGTATAACCCGTTCCTTAAAATATAGTTGAAAAAACGGAGGAGTAGTTTCGCCTATACTTTTTTTTAAAACAAACCATGCAACTCGGCCTGTACCATATTTAAAACTCTACCAAGATCCTCTGGATCTTTAGCAAAGTCTACATCATCTGCATTGATAATCAATAGGCGACCCTCGGTATAGTCTTTTATCCAATTCTCGTAGCGCTCGTTGAGTTTTTTGAGGTAATCGAGGCTCATACTTCCCTCGTATTCTCGGCCTCTAGACTGAATGTGATCGACTAAGGTAGGAATGCCAGCACGTAGGTAGATAAGCAGATCAGGCGGTTGTATTTGTGAAGACATCGTTCTGAAAAGGTCCTGATAGTTCTCAAAATCTCTGGTCGACATCAGCCCCATATGATGGAGGTTAGGCGCAAAGATGTGGGCGTCTTCGTAGATCGTGCGATCCTGCACTACGGTTCTATCTCCCCTAAGGATGCTCAGTATCTGGCTATATCTGCTATTGAGAAAATAAATCTGTAAGTTGAAGGACCAACGCTTCATATCTGTATAGAAATCGCTCAAATAAGGATTATCGTCGGCAGATTCGAAATGAACATCCCAATCAAAATGCTTCCCCAATAAGCTACAAAGCGTGGTCTTGCCAGCTCCGATGTTTCCCGCGATGGCAACGTGTTTGAGTTGCTGCCCCTGTGCATTTTCTAAAGTCATATAGTATTCGTGTCTATTTCGATAAAGGATTGGTTGATCCGCTTGCTAGCGCTCGACGAAAATACAAGGATTTTGATAATCTCCTTATTCTCTATTCAATTTTTTCTTTTTAGTAGACTGCAAATAAATAGATACCCTATCTTTGGACGATTAAAAATGGTTAAACTTCGATTTTATTGCTATGCAGATAGATAATGAATTAGTTTCACGCTTAGAGCATTTAGCCCGATTGGAACTTTCTGAAGCAGAACGTGCCCAAATGCAAGTCGACCTCAATAAGATTTTAACGATGGTCGAGAAATTGCAGGAGCTGCCAACTGATGGTGTTGAGCCACTCGTCTACCTTAATCCAGATGTCAACGTTTGGCGAGAAGATGAGGTTAAGCACCAGGTCAAACGCGAGGATGCCCTTAAAAATGCACCCGACCAAGATGGCACCTACTTCAAAGTTCCTAAAGTGATTGATCTAAAATAAACCTACTCCAACAAATCCACCCGATTTAATGGAGAACAAAACAAAATTTATTCCAATGAGTGACGTCATCACCGTACAAAACCTCAAAAAGACCTATATCATGGGTAGCACCCAAGTGCATGCCCTACAAGACGTAAGCGTAGATATTCACAAAAACGATTATGTTGCTTTAATGGGACCTTCAGGATCAGGTAAATCTACCTTGATGAACCTACTAGGTTGTCTTGACACGCCCACCGATGGTGACTATATCCTTAGTGGTACCAATGTGAGTACCATGACCGATGGAGAACTGGCCGAAGTAAGAAATAAAGAGATTGGCTTTGTTTTCCAAACCTTTAACTTACTACCTCGATTAACCGCTTTAGAGAATGTAGCCTTGCCCTTGGTTTATGCAGGAATCAGTAAATCAAAGCGCCAAGAGAAAGCAAGAGAGGTACTGACTAGTGTTGGTCTTGGTGATCGGGTCGATCACAAACCCAATGAGCTCTCTGGTGGTCAAAGACAGCGAGTAGCCATTGCTAGAGCCCTTGTCAATAATCCTTCCATCATTCTAGCGGATGAACCTACAGGTAACTTAGATACCAAAACATCTATCGAAATTATGGGGATTTTTGAGAAAATCCATAGAGAAGGCAACACGATCGTCCTTGTTACCCACGAACCAGATATTGCAGAGCATGCTCACCGGATCGTACGTTTGCGAGATGGTTTGGTAGAGTCTGATGTAAGAAATGAAAACGTTGTCTTAGTGGATGATCCAACCCACCGCTACAATCAAAGTTAGAATTTCCTGCATAAATCTTAAACATACAATTTACTAATGCATTATATTATCAGTCCCGTCCTTAGACGGGATTCTTTTTTGGGTTTTATAATACAAATGAATGTCTAAGATATATACCAAAACAGGAGATAAAGGAGAAACTTCCATCTTTGGAGGCAAACGATTGGCCAAAGATCATGTACGTATTGAATCCTACGGTACCGTAGATGAGCTGAATTCTTACCTAGGATTGATCAGAGATAGCTTGCAAAATGATGCTCTAAGGAGTCTACTCAAGCAGGTCCAAGATCGACTCTTCACGATAGGTTCAAACTTGGCTAGTGATCCCGAAAAAGATTTGATCACGCCTGGTATATTTGAAGCAGATATCCAAATACTTGAGGAACAAATGGATAAAATGAATGAGCAGTTAGCGCCGCTCAAAAACTTCATTCTTCCTGGTGGACATACTATTGTTTCTTTTTGCCACATAGCGCGTTGTGTTTGTCGCCGTGCCGAACGGAGAGTAGTCAGCTTAGCTCAAATCGAAAAAGTCGACGAAATCATTATCCGCTATCTCAATCGCCTTTCTGATTTCCTTTTTGTTTTAGCAAGGAGTTTAGCGCAGGTATTTGAAGTAAAAGAGGTAGTTTGGAAACCGAGGACTTGATAATCTTAGCGGCTCTTGTATCTTTGTAAAGGTTATGGGCGAATGAGTCTTCACACACGGACACATTGAACAATGAGTAAATTAAAAAATGCGTTGGAAGGGATACCTAAATTTTTTAGGTACCTACTTATATTGGGAGTTGTTGCATTCATCAGTTTTCTATTTCCGAGTAATGTGCAATTCAAGTACGAATATGAGATGGGGCAAAGTTGGCGTTATGAAAACCTAACCGCCCCCTTTGATTTTGCAATCAATAAACCTGCTGCACAATTAGCTGCTGAGCAGGCTGAAAAAATGCAAAACTACCATCCTTATTACCAATTCTTGTCTCAAATTCAAGAGGAAGAACTGAATAAAATAGAACAAACCTTTAATGCTCAACTCAATCAGGTCCAAGGCAATCCTAAGTTTGATGATCTAAGGAATCGCACTGCGCAGTACCTTATGCTAGGCAAAACATTGATCAGCGAACAATATCAAAACGGTATTATTGCCATTGCCAACGAACACCAGCAACATACTTCTCCTTATACCATTAATATCCTCAACGGTATTGAATTATCGCAGGAGAATCTCTTTGATTTCTCGACTGTCCAGGAAGTAAACAGGCATATTAATGATTCTCTTTCTAAAAATAATTTAGCCAATGCCGATTTCCTCATTCCTGTATTAGCTACTCACATCAAGCCTAATCTTATCTATAATGATAGTATCAGCCAAGCTGTAAAAGCGGAAATCTCGGCTAGCATTGCGCCTACGCAGGGGATGGTCAACAAAGGAGAGCTCATCATTCCAAGAGGAGGAGAGATTAATGAATCGACTTTTCAAAAGCTGAATTCGCTGAAGGATCAGTATGAGAAAAATATGATGGCCAATCGGTCTAGGTTGTTGATTTTTATTGGCTATTTTCTATTGACGAGCCTGATTATTGGCGTGTTCGTCCTGTATCTTATCAATTTTGCGCCAGAAATTTTCAACAGTACCATCAAACTGATTTCGGTGTTCATGTGGCTAATCATCTATAGCTACTTGGTCACCGCTGTCGAATCTATCGACACCCTCAATACCTACCTCATTCCCTTTTGTATAGTTCCTATTGTCATAAAGACTTTTTATAATGCTCGGCTAGCACTATTTACGCATATCGTAGTCGTTTTGATTGCGAGTTTTATCTCCTCTCAAGGCTACGAATTCACCTTTCTCACCATCCTTGCAGGAATCGTGGTGCTATTGACAGATGTGAATACTCGAGATTGGTCCCGCTTTTTCTACGCTATTTTATTCATCTTTCTCACTTATGGCATTGGGTATTTCAGTTTAGGTCTGATCCAGGAAGGGCAGCTTAATGAAATTGATTTCTCCGCTTATTCCTGGTTGGTGATCAACGTAATTCTAACGCTCTTGGCTTATCCACTCATTCCTTTATTGGAGCGTTTTTTTGGTTTCACCTCTTCCATTTCATTAATGGAATTGTCGGATATGAATCGGCCTTTATTGAGAAAATTGGCCCTAGATGCACCAGGAACTTTACAACACTCCCTCCAGGTAGCCAATTTATCTGAAGCAGCAGCTACCGCCATTGGAGCAGATGCCCTACTGGTAAAAGTAGCAGCCCTCTACCACGATGTGGGCAAAACGCAGCAACCCGAATTTTACATTGAAAACCAAAGTGGGAATAATCCTCATGATCACATTTCTGATTTAGACTCGGCCAAAATCATCATTGACCACGTGAATCATGGATTGGAAATGGCCAAAAAGGCGCGTTTACCTAAACTAATCACCCAATTTATCAGTAGCCATCATGGTACCACTAGAGTGGAATATTTCTACCGAAATTATCTAAAAGATCATCCCAATGAGAGTGTTGATGAACAAATCTTCCGATACCCTGGCCCTAAACCCACAACTAAAGAAGAAACCATCCTGATGCTCGCAGATTCTATAGAAGCGGCTTGCAAAAGTCTAAAGAATCCTACAGAAGAAGATTTGACCAATCTGATTGATAAAATTGTAAGTGGAAAAATCAATTCAAATCAACTATCTGAATCAACGATTAGTTTTCAAGAACTCGCGGTTTGTAAAGCAACATTCCAGCAAATTATGAAATCTGTGCACCACGTAAGGATCGAGTATCCGGAGGAACAAAAAAAGAAAGCGAATTAAAACGTTTATTTAGCGGTAAACTGACAAAGTATTTCGTATTTTTGTAATACACTACTCCTTCTTCGACAGTTATCACTGTTGGAACACAATAATCCCAAATTCGATAAGTTAGTTTTACGATTGTTTATTGCAAACGCAAATCATGAGATCGGCATTTATCAAATGCAGTGTAGTAGCTGTACTCCTACTGCTCGCCTCCCATCTGCCGACACTAGGACAGGTTCCTAGTGGCTATACCTGCGTTGCCAAATTGAACGTCATTGCCGACGATAATTGCTCCTATTTATTAGATCCATATACTGTACTCAAAGGAGAACCTAAACTAGATGGCCTGAAGGTATTTGTCTATGACAATGACATCTCCAATCGAGGCCTAGTCGATTGCCCGGGTATATTTAGTTATAATGTCACTACGGCCAATAATGCGATTATTTGTTGGGGATTCATCGAGATGCAAGATAATCAAGGGCCTATTCCTGTTGATTCTATCTTTCTAAAAGACACTTTAGAATGTGCCCAAATCGATCAAATATTAAATAACCCAAATACGATTGAACCTACCATCGATGGTCAGGTCAACAAATACTATTTAGGAGAAGTCACCTTTAGAGAAAATTGCAACAGTTGTAACTGCGAAATGAATCGCAAGTTTTTTGATCAGGTAGACTTTTTTGCTTGCGACAGTCTCCCTTATTTTGCGAAAATAACGCGCCAATGGACTGCTACAGATTGCCTTGGACAAAGCACCGTAGTCAATCAATACTTTCATTTGGTACGACCTTCCTTTGACTCCCTCACTCTGGTAGAGGACCTCGTCATTTCTACTTGCCAAACAGATACTGTAAATGTCCACATCAATTATCCCTATTGGATTGATTCTTTTGAGGATACCCTTTTTGTCAATGACTTAGATTGTAATCTGGATATTAATATCTCCACAGAAAATATAGAGACCTGCGATGCGACTGGATTTACCCAACAAAATATCGTACGCGTATTCGATTGGTGTACAGGTGAAAGTACGAATATCGACACCTTTCTAGTCAAAGTCGGTGATTTCGAACAACCAGAACTGAAGGGGAACCTCATTCCAACAAATCCCAATAGCATCCTCAATCGATTGAATACTGAAGTTGACCGAGATTCCATCCTCCGACTTCTGGAGCGAGGTTTGATTAGTCAACACTCGACAGGGCCAATGGATTGTACCCTCGGATTTTCTGCTAATCTTGATGATCTAAAGGCTTATTTCAATTTTGAAATCGAGGATTGTGGTATTAGCCAGCATAGCCTGCGTTTTTTCACTTATGAAGCCGAGTCCGTAGGAGGTTTACCTAGTGGCGATACGAGTTGGCAAATTGCCGATTTTAATGTTAGTCTGCCTTTAGAATCAGGTCTGGTTACTGGGCTCGCTAATGGTTTACACGCCATGCTCTTGACCGCTCGAGATGCTTGTGGCAATGCTAATGATGGCCTAGTATTTTTCCAAGTAAATGACAATATTCCTCCCCTAGCAAAATGTGTAGATGAACTCAACATCACCATGGGCGTTAGTGGAGGTCTGAATAGCACTGCCTATGCCAGGGTATTCGCGGCTGATCTAGACGAAGGCAGTTGGGACAATTGCAATCTTTCCGCTCTGCTTGTCCGCAGAGCAGTGCCTAATCTGGAATCCAGGATTCAAACCTTCGTGAATGCGGGCTACGATAGCAATGCAGATCAGCTCATTGACGAGCAGGACTATTATGATTCTAATCAAAATGGACAAAAAGACGAGGAGGAGTTTTTCTGGGAGCTTGTCGACAGCGTCTGGTATAGCCCCTGGCAACCTTTTGTAGAATTCTTCTGCGAAGATGTGGATAAATCGGTCATTGTAGAATTACGTGCGGCTGATGAGAGCAGCAACCCCATTACAGGTGAACGCATACAAAACACGAGTATTTGCTGGATGATGCTTGACCTAGAAGAAAATTCCACTCCTGAAGTTCAAGCACTAGCAAATCAACAAATCGATTGCAGTCACCCTATCCTATCTCAAATCAAATTCGGATTACTAGATAATATCGCTGATTCTTTATTGATCCAATCGCTCAATGAAGCTTTTGGCGCTCCTATTTTATTTAGCGATGCCTGCGGACAATCTATCGTAGAACAAAGACTGACAAATGAACAAGACAACTGCGGTTTTGGCAAAATTGTTCGGACCATAATTGCTACTAAAACCAATAGTAAGCAAACGGTCATAGATACCACCAATCAAGAAATTGAAATCACAGAATCTTATAAATACTGGATAAAATTTCCAAAAGATATTGAGGCCAATTGCTCCGAAGGAGTCGTAGATTCTGGAAGCATCGAACTCTTCCAGGAAAATTGCGACCTATTAGCTGTAGCCCATTCCGACGAATATTTCTATGCTCCACAAGCCCCAGGTGCCTGTTTCAAAATATTCAGGACTTTTAGCGTTATCAACTGGTGCGAATATAATGGCAGCTCTGCCCCAGTAGTAGTTTCCAGAGATTGGGACACGTGGAATGGTGTCGTATGCGACTCCAACTATCTTGTGAATCCACTACGGCCAGATGGTAACAATGCTCCAGGTGATCAGGATCTTTATGTCATTGTACACCGTAATTTTAATGATAATATCCCAGATACGGTCTACTACGATGCAGATGCCAATCCTTACAATACTTTCCCGGATGATACGCTCACTAAAAATATAGAGGAAGGCTATTGGTGGAAAGTCATCAGCGGACCTGGTCGTCCTGAACAAAGTTCTTATTTCGCTGATCCGATTGTATGTGATAGTTTAGTACCAGCGACAGCAGGTAATCTTTTACCCAATGTTTGGGGTGCTGATCTCAATGAAAACTTAAATAACCCCAACCAAGATGACAAGGACGTTCGATATGGTAGCTATGGGTACTGGCAATATACGCAGCACATCAGCGTAGTGGATGACATTTTCCCTGTGTTGCAAGTAGAGGGGCCTGATGCCATTTGCCTCGATGATCCTATCAATTGCAGCGGTAGGCTCGAGCTCCAACTATCCGTTGATGATCAATGCGTAGGTTCCAGTAATTTAGAAATTGAGGTTTTCTTTGATCAAGATGCAAATGGAGAAAATGAAATTGACTATACAGATAGTGTTCGAAATAATGTCTTTCAAGCTTCTTTCCCATTAGGCAATCACCGCTTAATCCTCAAAGCCAATGATAATTGCGGGAATGTAGCGACTCGAACCTTCTCCTTTCTGGTAAGAGACTGTAAAGGGCCAGCTCCGATATGTAGAGATGCCATAGTTGTAGAATTAAGTCCAGGGATTCATCCAGATGATTCGACCAATTATTCCAGTTTTGTATGGGCAAGTGATTTTATCCAATCTCCAATTTTTGATTGTACGGGTCAAGGACCAGAGCAGGATGAATTTGGAAAAAGCACTGTGCGAACTTTTTCTATTAATCGGGCTGGGGAGCCTGTCACTGTGGAGGATCAGGCCTTAGAAGTCGGTTGCAGTGATTTGGGAAATCCAATCATGGTAGAGGTGCATGCTTGGGATGAAGCGGGTAATAATGACTTTTGCGCTGTATTCTTGCAAGTACAGGATAATGGTCAAGGTTGCCCCCAATCAGGAACGGGTGCTTTGAGTGGAGCTCTTTTTACGGAGGATCAAAGACCTGTAAACAATGTTGAAGTTGATTTGAGTGGAACTATTCCAGACTTTACTAGCTCACAAAGCAATGGAAACTACCATTTCGAACAGGTCTCCATCGGCCAAGACTATACGATCCGGCCCTCGCTAGATCAAGATCATTTAAATGGCATTTCAACCTTTGATATTCTCATTATTCAGAAGCATATTCTGGGTATCGAACGATTGGAATCGCCCTATCAAATGATCGCTGCCGATGCCAATCGCTCAGGAGCTATTACCACTTTGGACCTGATTGCATTACGAAAATTAATCCTAAAAGTAGATTTGGTTTTTGAGGAGAATACAAGCTGGCGATTTGTTCCATTAGCTTATCAATTTCCCAATAGTTTCAATCCTTGGCAAGAACAATTCCCGGAGTTTATCAATATCAATAATTTACAAGACAGCATATCGGACAACCATTTTGTGGCGATCAAGGTAGGTGATGTTAGTGGAAATGTAATCACCAGCCGTCATCAAGATGCCCTTGAAATACATTATGAGGATATTGATTTAAAGGCAGGGCAGTATTATGAAATTCCCCTACTTGGAAATCTTTCCCACATAGAAGGTTTGCAACTCACTTTGGGAACAAGACAGGCTTGGGTAAGCTTGGAAAAAATAAGGCCCGGTATTATCGACGCCTCTTTTTATCATCAAAAGAATCATCAAATCCACCTTAGTTGGAATGAGGCCAGTGGTTTTCATCATTCAGCGGAAACCGTTTTATTCTACCTTGCTTTTAGAGCAGAGCGAGCAGCAAAACTGTCTGAGGTACTCTATTTGGATCAGAAAGGGATCAGCGCTGAAGCCTACACCGCCAGCAAAACTATTCAAGAGGTACAGCTAGTCCCATCGAGTTCCACAAATAAAGCTGGAGCTATCGGACAAAATTTTCCTAATCCATTTACAACACATACCACTATTCCACTACAGCTAAGTCAGGCAGGTTTAGTTAAATTTCAAGTGATGAACGTAGAAGGGAAAGTACTGCATGCTTGGCAAAAGAACTTTGAATCAGGCGAGCACCAGATACAAATATCACCTAGTGACCTAGCCGGGCGGGGCATTTATTTATATAAAATTAATGTTGGAGATATAGAACAAACCAAACGTATGATCTATTTTTAGTAATAGAATACCTTAGGAAAGGTAGGTGCAATTCACAAGTTTTAGTTTTTTTAGCATACACAAGTGACTACTTTTGAGCGATTTATCTAATATTTTCATGGCCATAAGTAGCAAATCAAGTGCTTGTTAATCAGCAAAGTTTGTCAAAGCATTAGATTTTATTATTTTTACAAAAACTATATTAATGAAGTTTTTTGTTGATACTGCAAGTTTGGCAGAGATTCGTGAAGCAAAAGATCTTGGCATCTTAGATGGCGTTACTACCAATCCCTCTTTGATGGCTAAAGAAGGTATCTCTGGTGAAGACAATGTAATGGCCCATTACAAGGCGATTTGTGAAATCACCGATGGAGATGTAAGTGCGGAGGTTATTTCTACCGATTTTGAAGGTATGATAGCTGAGGGCGAAAAATTGGCCCAACTAGCACCGAATATTGTAGTTAAGATTCCGATGATTAAAGATGGCATTAAAGCCATTCGTTATTTGACAGACCGTGGTATTCGTACCAATTGTACACTGGTATTTTCTCCAGGACAGGCAATTTTGGCCGCTAAAGCAGGAGCTACTTATTTATCTCCCTTTGTTGGCCGAATTGATGATATCAATTGGGACGGTATGCAGCTCATCGAAAATGTAGCTGAGATTTACGCGATCCAAGGCTTTGAGACCGAAATCTTGGCAGCCTCTATCCGTAACTCCAAGCATATTGTAGATGCTGCTAAGTATGGTGCAGATGTAGTTACCTGCCCATTGAAGGCAATCCTAGGTTTGTTGAAACATCCATTGACAGATATTGGCCTTGAGAAATTCTTGGCAGACCATAAAAGAGCTAGTGCAGCGGCTTCCGCTGCAAATTAAGAGAGAGGTTATCTAACATACCAATTTGTGAGGGAACAGTCTTATTGATCTGTTCCTTTTTTTTATTGGCCTATCTCAAGGAGTCCTCCCAAGATATCGGAAGTACTCCTTGATTTTTGCTGCTTCAGTCTTAGTTGAACGCCACTAAAGGGAAATGTCCTATTTCTACTCGCTAAGAAAGCACGGGCCACCAGAAGATCAAGCTCACCATACCTATCCCCGCCGCCAGCAATATGGATAGCAGGCCTAAAAAATAAGCTACACGCTTTTGCAGGATAAAACTCCGATTCTCCTTAGCCCAAAAGTAACATTCTAGAATAAGCAGCGGTACGATGGAATGACCAAAGCTCAAAAAGCGGTCAAATGGTCCAGTGAGGTCTGAGGTCATCCCTATTCCTGAGAACCCCGTCAATAATACCCAAAGGCCATAACCGATCCGAAAGAACCAAACACCACTGACCATCACAAAAGCGCGGATGGCCCATTTTCGATGCGCCTTAAAATCTCTTTGCATGGCTGTACGCCAAGCAAGTACGGAGAAAAGCATAATCAACAAAGCATTTAACCAATTACCTAGTGCATTGATCAAGCCACCGTGAGCACCTCTGGTGATGATCATATAAAGACCTGAGCCAGCTGCTAAAAAGGCAATAACAAAATAGACCCGTCCCAACCATCGGTGGAAACTTGGGAAGCGATTTCGAATAGCAGGAAAAAACTGTAAAGGGCCACCAAAAGTGATGACAGCCGCCATAAACAAATGAATGCCTAGCGCGAAGTTACCCATAGTATCTCCCTCAATGAGGCCATGAGGCAATTGCTCGTTAATTTTCTCATAAGCGCCACTTACCCATATGCCGCCATAAAAAGCGACAATGTATAGCACAAATAACCATTGGCCAGTAACGCCAATACCAAATAGAAGATTTTTTGATTTTTGGAGTAGTCGGGCGGATTTTCGGAGTTGGAGGGTTTGTTCTTTTAGTTGAATGTCGGATACCATAATATTTCGGATTTTGATTTCTTGGTATCCAATATCTCTGCATTTGAGTGGGAGAACAAAGAGGATTGGTCAATTTGCTACATTCCTCTGCAAATTGATGAAATTCGTCCTTGAAATAATCGGAGAAAAAATGCGATCATTAATACCGTCCGCTAATATGCTGATAGAAATGGTCTTTATACCCAGCAGAAATGGGTATCCGCTGTTCAGCCACCAAAACGCGCCCACGTTCAATGGCTTCAATTTTATGCAGTGCTACCATATAAGATTTATGCACTCTACAAACTTTGGTAGGAGGTAGTAGTTCCTCTAATTCCGAAAATGTTTGCAAGGTCATAATGCTTTTACCCAAGGTATGAATACGGCGATAATCCCGCATCCCTTCAATATAGGTAATGTCAGAGAGCATTATTTTTTCGAGCCGGTTTTCAGTTTTTATAAAGATAAAATCGGGCGATTGCTCGGGTTTGGTTTGCAGGAGATTGTCATGTGCCTTATTGACGGCTTGTAAAAAACGTGCAAAGGTGAAAGGCTTGAGTAAATAATCTGTCACATTGAGATCAAATCCCTTCAGTGCGTATTGCTGATAGGCTGTAGTGATGATTACCTGAGCGCCTATATCGGTACTCTCTAATAATTCGATCCCCGACAACTCATCCATATTGATATCTAAGAAAAGTACGTCTACCTGGTGCGCTTGTAAATGAGCAAGTCCCTCCAGTGCATTATCAAAGCTACCCATTAACTGTAGAAAGGGAATTTTCCCAACGTAATTCTGAGTCCTCTCCAAGGCCAGCGGTTCGTCTTCAATAATGATACAATTATACTGGCTCATGCTGGATACTTAGTGCTACTTCGTAATGCTCATCTCCGCGGTTGACCTTCAGTTCATGTTGGTCAGGGTATAAAAGTTGAAGTCGTTTTGCGATGAGTTGGTTCCCTAATCCATTGGCACCATTGCGCTGTGCCTTGTCGGGATCATATTTATTGGAGCATTTAAAATCTATTATTTTTTGCTGAATCTCGATGGAGATATCTACTGCATTATCCCATTTTTTATTATGCGAATGCTTGAAGGCATTTTCGATATACGGAATAAAAACCATCGGTGCAATCATCTGCCCATTCACCTTGCCCTCGACTTTATAATTCACATAGTTTTCGTTGCCAGTTCGAATTTTCTGCAGTTCTATGTATTTCTCAACGTAAGCCAACTCCTCTTTCAAGAGTATTTTTTCGCCTTTGGTTTGATAAAGCATGAAACGCATAATATCGGAGAGCTTTTTCAAGTAGTGGGAAGCTTGTGCTGGATCTTTTTCAATCAGGACATCGATATTATTGATGGTATTAAATAGAAAATGGGGATCTAATTGGGATTTCACCAATGCCATCTCCATGCGATGTGTCTTTTCTAATAATTCTTCTTTCAACTTCAACTCTTCAAACCAAGTCAAGAAGCCTTTTAGTACCAAAGAAATCACGCCCATTAAAGTAGATAGACCAAAAGTAAAACTAAAAGCATAAGGAAAACCCGTTTGTACGCATCCCAAAGCCTCTTTGGAACCCAATTGAATTACAAAAAAGCCCAGAAAAGTAGCCAAAGTTGATACCACCACACTCAGGCCTACCGTCTGCGCAATCTTCCTTTTTTGTAAATATTGAGGAAAAATATAGAGATGATGACCATAAAAGGAAAACAGAGGAGGCACAATCCCTATTCCTAAAATAAATACAGCATAATATTGCGTATCGCCAGGTTCAAAGGTTTCTCCCTGGAGGGCTGCAAACATCACAATCGCAACTATTAAAAAATAGCCGAGCCAGAAGCCGAGATGCAATAAGGTGTAGAGTGATTTTTTCATTTTTCTGATGCCCTTGAATAGACATGTCCGACAATTTACAGCTTTTCCTGATGGAGAACAAGTGAGGCCACGATTACTAAGTACACGGCGCAGAAAGCTTGAGTTAGCTAGGCTAGGGAATGAGTCAATAATAAATTAAACATCTTTACTTGTTCTTTTGCCACCCAGTTTCGTTAAAGCTCTTTGTGCCACAGGCACAAGCTAGACAGGATGCGCTG